>JAJCXY010000068.1 GCA_029263215.1 Acidimicrobiales bacterium | reverse complement strand
CTCTGGTTTCTCCGTGGCCTAACCATCGCGGTCACCGTGGTGGTGGTGTGGTTCGCCATCGACGCCATGCCGTGGCTCTGACTCAGCGACCCGCCCGGAATCGAGTGGTCAGCGAACGCCGGCCGCGTGGCGCACCAGATCCAGGAACGGGGGAACGAACACCCGGGGCTGGGTGATGCACCCGTCGTGGTCGATCGGGACCGCTCTCAGCTCAGCGTGGGGAATGAGCGCCGCCAGGCGGTGCTGGAGATCGGCGCCCACGAGGGAGTCGCGGGTGGTGATCGCGATGCCGGTGGGCACGTCGACATCGGTGAGCCAACGCCGACTGTCGAAGCGAGCTATCTCGCCGCCGGCTTCCAGAATCATGGGTATCGACCCTGCCCCGACCTCATCGGAGAACCACTGGGGTCCGGCGTCGGCTTCACGCCCGCTCGCTCTCATGTAGCCCCATCGAAACATCGCATGCTGACGTTGGGGCGACAGCACACGAGAGCCTCGCCCCACCGGACCGGCGGCACGGAGCATGCGGGTCTGGAGTTGGCGACGGGGATGGTTGGCCCAGGTGGCCGACAGCACCATGCCGCACACCCGGCTGGGGTGACGGTTGGCCACGAGTTGGGCGATCGGGCCGCCCATCGAATAGCCGGCCACCACGAACCGGTCGATGCCGAGGACGTCGGCCAGCGCCACCACGTCGTCGGCCGCGTCGACGAGCCGGAAACGCTCGCGGGTACGGATTCCGCGTCCGTGGCCGCGATGATCGATGCTGATCACCCGACTGAACTCGGCGAGAGGCTCATAGACGGTGAACCAGTTGAGCGCGGCCGACACCGTCCAGCCGTGCAGGAGAAACACCACAGGAGCGCCGGGAGGACCGGCCACCTCGCGGATGAAGGTGGTGCCCCGACCGGGAAGGTCGACAGATCGGCCGGCGGGAAGGCGCGGACGGCCGATGGTGGCGTCTCCCGGTTCGAAGGAGGTGTTCGAGGCGCGAGCCTGATCGGTGACGGGGTCGCTCATCGGGGCCTACTCGATCTCGGTGACCTTGACCTTGAGCATCGCTCCGGTGGGTGCCTCGTAGTCCACCACGTCGCCTACCGACGAGCCGAGCAGGGCGGCTCCCATGGGTGATTCGGGCGACACCACCAGGATGTCGCCGCCGCGTTCCTCGATGCTTCCCACCAGATACTTCTCGGCCTCGTCGTCGCCGTCGTAGATGACCGACACGATCGCGCCCACGCGAACAGAATCGGTGCCACCGGATTCGGTGACGATCTCGCAGTTCTCGATGATCCGGACCAGATGCATGATGCGGCCCTCCATCTTCCCCTTCTCTTCCTTGGCGGCGTGATAGTCGCCGTTCTCGGAGAGGTCGCCGAGTTCGCGAGCCGTTTCGATCTTGCGGGCGATGTCGATACGGCCGCGGGTGGTGAGATCGTCGAATTCGGTCTTCAGGCGGTCGAAGGCAGCCTGGGAGAGCTGATGGATTTCTGCCATGGGCAGGAATCTACCGGCCCCGGTACACTGCTCGTCATGATGACGAACTCGATCATCATCATTTCCTAGCGCACGCCGATTTCCGGCGTGCGTCTTCGGCCGTCCACTCAGGTGGGCGGCTTTCTACTTCCTGGCCCCACAGAAGCTCCGATCCACAACGACAGCGAGACATCCAGATGACATACCGAGTGGCAATCATGGGTGGCGATGGCATCGGCCCCGAAGTCGTGGCCGAGGGCCTCAAGGTGATCGCCGCGGCCGGGGTCGAACTCGACACCGTTTCCTACGACCTGGGCGGTGAGCGCTACCTCCGCGATGGTGTGGTGCTCACCGATGAGATAGTCGCCGAGTGGAGTGAGCTCGATGCGATCTACGCCGGTGCAGTGGGTTCGCCGGGTGTGCCGCCGGGGGTGATCGAGCGGGGATTGCTGCTCCGGATGCGCTTCGAACTCGATCTCTACATCAATTTGAGGCCGTTCAAGTTCCCGGGCAATGCCGATCGTGACGGCCATGATTTTGTGGTCATCCGTGAAAATACCGAGGGCACCTACGCCGGCGAGGGTGGCTTCCTGCGCAAGAACACCGCCGACGAGATCGCCACCCAGGGGTCGGTCAATACCCGTCACGGGGTGGAGCGTGCCGTCCGATACGCCTTCGATCTGGCCATGTCCCGCCGCAAGCACGTCACCCTGGTCCACAAGACCAACGTGCTCACCTTCTCCGGTGATCTGTGGGAGCGCACCTTCAATGAGGTGGCGGTCGACTACCCCGAGGTCACCACCGCCTACAACCATGTCGATGCGGCCTGCATCTACTTCGTCGATGATCCTCAGCGCTACGACGTGCTGGTCACCGACAATCTCTTCGGCGACATCCTCACCGATCTCGGTGGTGCCGTTTCCGGCGGGATCGGGCTTGCGCCCACCGCCAACCTCAACCCTGATGGCGTGTCGATGTTCGAGCCGGTGCACGGTTCGGCGCCCGACATCGTCGGCACGGGTAAGGCCAACCCGATCGCCGCGGTACTTTCCGGCGCGATGATGTTGGATCATCTGGGCGAGGACGCTGCTGCTGATCGCATCCGCAAGGCCTGCTCGGATCCCGAGTCCCTGTCTGGGTCCACCAGCGAGATCGGCGACGCCATCGTGGCGCGCCTCTAACCCCCTTCGACCCTCTAACCCTCTGACCCCTTCTCACAAACTGCTCGAATTCAAGGAGCTTCAAGATGCCGATCACACCCACCGCCAACATCTGGATGAACGGCGAGATGGTGCCGTGGGACGACGCCCAGATTCACGTCCTCACCCACACCCTTCACTACGGCACGGGCGTCTTCGAGGGCATTCGTGCCTACGAGACCGACGATGGCCCTGCCATTTTCAGGCTCACCGAGCACATCGAGCGGCTTTACAATTCGGCGAAGATCATGGGGATGCCGATGCCCTACTCGGTGCCAGAGTTAGTTCAGGCCTCCAAGGACGTGGTTGCCGATTCGGGGCTGAGGGAGTGTTACCTGAGGCCGATCGCCTACTACGGCTACGGCGAGATGGGTCTGGCCACAGCGGCTTGCACGGTTGATATCGCCATCGCCGCTTGGCCGTGGGGCGCGTATCTCGGCGACGACGCCGTCAGCAAGGGTGTGCGGATGAAGATCTCGTCGTGGACCCGCCACGACCACAACATCATGCCGCCGGCATCGAAGACCACCGGCAACTACGCCAACTCCACGCTGGCCAAGATGGAGGCGCTCAACGCCGGCTACGACGAGGCGATCATGCTCAATGGTGCCGGTTTGGTGAGTGAGTGCTCCGGTGAGAATCTTTTCGTGGCGAAGGGCGACACCTTGCTCACGCCTCCCACATCATCGGGCGCGCTGCCCGGCATCACCCAGCACACGGTGATGGCTCTGGCCGAGGATCTCGGTATCAACATCGAGGTGGGCGACATGGCTCGCAGCGATCTCTACACCGCCGACGAGATCTTTGTTGTGGGCACTGCCGCGGAGGTGAGCGCAGTCAACTCTGTCGATGATCGTGAGATTCGGTGCCCGGGTGAGCGCACCCAGGCCATCGCCACCGGGTACGCCGAGGTCGTCCGGGGCAAGAACCCGAAGTACAGGTCGTGGAACGAGCAGGCCACATGACCAATATCGACCGGTCGGCGGTTCATGATCCGAGCTGGCCCGGCAAGGTCGACATCTACGACACCACCTTGCGTGATGGGAGCCAGTTGGAGGGGATCTCGCTCACCGTCGACGACAAGCTCCGGGTTGCCGAGCAGCTCGATCTACTGGGGGTGGCGTTCATCGAGGGTGGCTGGCCGGGCTCCAACCCGAAGGACGACGAGTTCTTCGAGCGGGCCCGCACCGAGCTGAAGCTCTCTACTTCGGAGTTCGTGGCGTTCGGCTCCACTCGGCGGGCCAAGGGGAAGGTCGATTCCGATCAGACCCTGGCCAATCTGGTGAGTGCGGGCACTGGTGTGGTGTGCATCGTGGGCAAGTGCTGGGACTATCACGTCACCGAGGCGTTGAAGACCACCCTCGATGAGGGTGTGGCGATGGTGGCCGACTCGGTCGAGTATCTGGTGGGCCAGGGCAAGAGGGTGTTCTTCGACGCTGAGCATTTCTTCGACGGCTACAAGCGCAACCCCGAGTTCAGCCTGAGGGTGGTGGAGGCCGCGGCGATGGCCGGTGCTGAGGCTGTGGTGTTGTGCGACACCAATGGTGGTTCGCTCCCGCCCGATATCGAGTCGGCGGTCAGTGATGTGGTGAGCCATGTTGATTGTGGGGTGGGTATCCATCTCCACAACGACACCGGGTGTGGTGTGGCGAACGCCCTGGCGGCGGTGCGAGCCGGCGCCACCCAGGTACAGGGAACGATCAATGGTTACGGCGAGCGGGTCGGCAACTGCGATCTGGTGCCGATCGTGGCCAACCTCGAGCTGAAGATGGGCATCACCTGCCTGCCCGAGGGGCGCCTCGCGAATCTGAGTTCTGTGGCCCACCATGTGGCTGAGCTCGTGAATTTCACGGTTGATCCTCAGCAGCCCTACGTGGGCGCCACCGCCTTCGCCCACAAGGCCGGGCTCCACACTTCTGCGTTGAGCAGGGCGAGCGATGCTTATGAGCATGTCGATCCGGAGTCGGTGGGCAACGGCACCAGGGTGTTGGTGTCGGAGATGGCGGGCCGGTCGACTCTTGAGATGAAGGCCGATCGGCTTGGTATCGAGCTCGACGGCAAGGCTTTGGG
>JAJCXY010000067.1 GCA_029263215.1 Acidimicrobiales bacterium | reverse complement strand
TCGGGTCGACGACGACAACTTCGTCTACATCGTCGACCGGGCCAAGGACATGGTGATCCGAGGCGGCGAAAACGTCTACTGCGGTGAGGTCGAGTCCGCCATCTACGAACACCCCGACGTAGCCGAAGCGGCCGTCTTCGGACTCCACGATGATCGACTCGGCGAGAAGGTTGCGGTGGCCCTCCTGCGCGTCGACGGCTCTGATCTCGACGAGGCGGGTCTCGCCGCTCACCTCGAGGGGCGGATCGCCAGGTTCAAGCACCCCGAAGCGGTCTTCTTCGTCACTGAACCTCTGCCCCAGAACGCCAACGGGAAATTCGTCAAGCGCGACCTGCGAGACCGTTTCACCTGACCCGAAAAGGCGACCGCTTCCGAAGCCCGAGCATCTAGGGTCGTCCAATGCCCGGAAGCGCCCCCCTCGCCGACGGCCTACGCCTCGTGCGGGGCTACGCCCGGGCCCACCCGGTTCCCTTGTGGATCGCGGTAACGGGTTCGGTGGTTTATGCAGCCGGGTCGGTCGGTTCAGCCCTGGCTCTGGGTTGGGCGACCGACGAGGTCCTCGTGCCCCTGTTCGAGGGTGGCGATCCGCGGGAGTGGATTGCGGTTGGTCTTCTCGTGGGCGTGATGGTCCTGCGATCGGCCGGGGTGATCGTGCGCCGCTACTTCGCAGGGATGACCTCAGCACGGGTCAAGCGCGACCTCCAACAGGATGTAGCCCGCAGAATCGTCGACATGTCTCTCGATCGGGTGCGGTCACGGCCCCCCGGCGAACTCCTCGCCCACCTCGATGCCGATACCGACGCAGCGATCGAGGTGGTGCATCCCTTGCCGTTCACCATCGGCGTGTTGAGCATGCTCGGCTTCGCGGTGGTGAGCCTCGCCCTATTGGATGTGCCCTTGATGCTGGCGACGGTCGGGGTCCTCCCGATCGTGTTGATGCTCAGCTGGGCCACCGCTTCCCTGCTCGAGGCACCCACCGAAGCCGAACGCACGGCCAACGCCGCGGTCACCGCAGCAGCCAGCGAGATCGTCGCGGGCAGCCAGGTGATCAAGACCCTCGGCCGAGAAGACGCCGAACTCCAACGCTTCGGCGCCGTGGTCGACGAACACCGGGCGCGGCGGGTGCGGCTCCAATCGATCCATCTCGCAATCGACAACACGTTCTCTTTCATTCCCCAGGTAGCGATGGTGCTGATCGTGGTGGTCGGTACCCAGCGGGTCAACGCGGGGGCACTCGAACCGGGAGGTCTGGTGGAAGCCGTGGCCCTGTTCGGCGTACTGGCTTTCCCCATGCAGGTGATCGGTTTCTTCCTCACCGACCTACCCGTGTCCGTCGTCGGTCGGCGCAGGGTCGACTCGGTGCGAGCCGAGCCCGATGATCCCCTGCGCGCCACCAGCGGCCGCGAACTTCTCCCCTCCGGCCCGCTGGCGGCCCGCTTGAGTGGTGTTCGAGTGGGGCCCGAGGATCGCAGTCGGATAAGCGGCCTCAGCCTCGACATCAGGGCCGGTGAAACCCTCGCGATCGTGGGGTCGACAGCCAGCGGAAAGTCCACCATCGTGGAGGTGCTGGCCCGCCTGAGACCGGTCGACGATGGCGAGGTGTCGATCGGTGGGATTCCGAGCGACGACATCGCCGACGACGAGTTGCGCCGCCGAGTCACCCTCGCCTCCCAGCAAGCCGTGCTCTACACCGGCACCATCAAGGGCAACACTGATTTCGGCCGCGGGCGCGGCGATTCCGAACTCATCGATGCTCTTCACATCGCCGGGGCCGAGGATCTCGAACACGAACTGCCGGCCGGCTTCGACGCCATCGTCGGCGAACGGGGTGTGACCCTCTCCGGCGGCCAGCGTCAACGCATCGCGCTGGCTCGGGCTCTGGCCGGTCGGCCCGGTCTGATCCTGCTCGACGACGCCACATCGGCCGTCGACCCGGTGCTGGAGGAGCGGATCCTGGCTCGGCTGGCGGATCTCCCCACCACTGTGGTGATGGTGACGCATCGCGTCGCGGCCATGGGTGCTGCCGATCGAGTTGCGCTCATGAGCGGGGGCAGAGTCGAGGCGATCGGCACTCACGAAGAGCTTCTCCACAACGACGAATATCGCCGCCTGGTGGAGGCGTATCGCGCCGAGGAGGTTGTCCGATGACCGACGATCGCTCGGCCATCGCGATCGTGCGGCGTGGCCTCGAGTTCACTCCTGAGTTCCGCAGCGTGATCGGATCCATGATCGGCGCGGGAATCCTCTTGGGATTGGGTCGGATCGCGGTGCCGATCCTGTTCCAACGCATCATCGACGAGGGTCTACTCGCCGACTCGGGGGTCGACTCCGACGTGCTTGCCCGCCTGGCCATGTTCACGGCGCTGGCCGTGGTGGGGGTGAGCGTGCTGTCGCTGATCACCCAGCTGATGATGGTTCGCGTGGCAGAGCGGGCGATGTCTCGGCTGAGGGTCGCTGTGCTTCGTCGAGCAGTCGATCTCACCCTGGTGGAACAGTCCGAGGAACGTCAGGGCGATCTCGTGTCGCGCACCACCGGCGACCTCGAAACGCTCACCCGTTTCCTCGACTGGGGGGCCTACGCCTGGCTGGTCAACACGAGCATCGCCATTACCGCGATCATCGCCATGTTCATCTACTCCTGGCAGTTGGCCGCGGTTGCTTCGGTCACCCTGCTCGCGATGCTGCCGATCCTGAGGGCAATCCAGCGCCGCCAGCAAACCAGGTACGCGCTGGTGCGGAGCCGCACTGGCGACCTCCTCGCCGATACCACCGAGATGATCGCCGGAGCCGAGGTGATCCGCTCGTTCGGCCAGCAGGAAATGGCCATCGCAGAGCTCCATCGCGACATCGACGGCACCTACCAATCTCAACTCGGGGCCAACCGTCTCGGTTCGGTTCTCTTCACGGTCTCAGACATTTTCGGCACCCTCGCCATCGCCGCGGTGGTCCTCACCGTGGTGTGGCTCGGCCCCATCGACGGGCCGGGCTTCGGCACCACCGTTGCGGTTCTGTTCCTGGTGCAGTTGATCCTCGTGCCGGCGGCCGAGCTCACCGAGGTGATGGACGACACCGCACTGGCGTTGGCCGGTTGGGAGCGAGCGGTCGATCTCGCGTCACGCCCCCAGACCATCCCCGAGCCCGGC
>JAJCXY010000066.1 GCA_029263215.1 Acidimicrobiales bacterium | reverse complement strand
CCGAGCGACATCAGGCCGAGCAGGAGCAGGATCGCAAATCCCGTGCCATCGGGCTGCTCACAGATGGCGGTGTCGTTTTGACACAGCACCAGTTCCTTGGGCACCGCCGCAACCGCAATGAGGAAAGCGATGGTCATCGGCACACCAAGTACCAGCCAATCGATTAGATAAGCGCCCAGCCGACTACCGAAGCCTGCGGGCACGACCTGCTCACCGCCCGCAGGGGCGCCATACCCTCCCGGAGGCGGCGGTGGGGGGATCGAGCCACCACCGGGCGGCGGTGGGGGTGGCGGGGGAAAGCCAGAATCACTCACGTCATTCTCCTTGCTTCTTCAGATCGGGGCTTGTTCAGATCGGGGCTTGTTCAGATGGGGTCGCACTAGATGAAACCGAAACGGTCGAGTTGCCAGAGCCAGACAAGGGGAAGCACCAGCCAGGGCAACCTTGTGATCCACAACTTGTGGCGCGCCACCGCGGCCCGAACCCGGCTGTCTCGGTAGATGACCGGCACGAAAGACACGACGATGGCTGCTATGAGCACGAGAGCTGCCGGGTTCGCCATCACTGCCCCGACGAGATCGCCGTGCGCAGCAGCAATCCCGGCGGTGGTCATGCCGCAGAACGGACATGGCACCCCGGTGACAGCCCGTAGCGGGCACAGGGGAAGATCGATATCAGGGCCGAGGGGAAGCACCAGAGCGCCGGCGGCCATGAGCACACCCGCGGCACGAAAGTCGGCGGCGCGGCCACCCGTGAAGAGGTGCTCGACCTCGCCTCGCCGGGCTGCGCCAAGCGTCGCGTTCGTTACAGTTTCCACCGATTGTGACCATAGCTGGCCGCACTGCACGGCGGCGGGAAGGTCAGCTCTCGAACGGAATCTTCCAGTTGCCGCTGCACGACTCGGTGACCTCCGCTGGAGCCATTCGAAGAGTGTCTTCGCTGACCATGTCGGCGATACGGCGAGCGGTGAAGTAGTGGATCGTGGTGTGGTGGACCTCGTCGAACAGGCCGCGCCGCAGCTCCACCAACTCATCGGAAGCCTCACTGAGGAAACCGAACACCGTTAGCCCGACCTCGACATCGGCGGCGATGGGACCCCGTCCGTACAGCGAGGCGCGGCGCAGGGCGACACAGCACGCGCCGTCGATCGCGTCGGCGGCATGCTCACCGGGGCGGAGTACCAGGCGATCGGAGAACTGCTTGGCCAGCTTCAGCACATAGCCCTGATCGGGACCCTGGTTTCCGAGTGCCGGCCCGGTGGGGTGGGCAACTCCGAGCGTCTCACCCGCACGATCGGCCCTCCACGAACGATCACGACGCGGTGGCGAGGAGTAGTGCTTGGGCCGGGTGGGATCGACGGGGATGCTCGCGGGGGCTGCCATTTCCGCAGCGTAGTCAGCCTCCGATCGAAACACCGGCACGCGGCCGGGTCAGGGCCAGAGCTGGGCGTCGAGATATCGCACCAAGGGCCAGACGCCCCCGGAGGTGTTCGACATCACGGTGTAGCCCACCCCACCCTGACGGTCGTATGCAGATCTGAAGCTCACGCCTGCGTCCATGCCCTCGAGCATCACCACCTCGCCGCCCCGTCTCAGCCAGAAGCCGAGGCCGTAAGCCAGTACACCTTCCTTCACCTCGGAGCGCGGCTCAGCCATCGCCGCCGCCACGTCCGGAGAAACGATCCGTCCATTCGATAGGGCCTCCCAGAACGCATCCATATCGGCCACGCTCAGATACACGCCTCCGTCGCCACCACCGATCACGGGGAGGTGAAAGACGTTGGTGCGACCATTCTCGAGATAGCCGAGAGCCGCCTGAGCGGGCAGCTCATCGGACCGCAGAAAGGCTGCCGAGGTCATTCCTGCGGGCTCGAACACCCGCTCTCGAACCAGCTCGTGAAACGACCGACCCCCGGCTCTTTCGATCGCGATCGAAAGCATCACGAACCCGCTGTTGTTGTAAGCAAACTTCGCTCCCGGCTTCGTCACCTGGGGGTGAGGAAAGAGGAGTGGCAGGTAGTCGTCGGGAGTCTGGAGCGTGTGGGCCGACACCTCGAAGATGTGATCGTCGATATCTCCGAGTTGTTCCTCGTCGAGATAATCACCGACGCCAGACCTATGACCGAGCAGGTGCTCGATCGTGACCGACGGGTCGACCGCCGGAAGCTCGTCTCCCAGCAGGGCGGTGAGGGTCGTGTCGAAGCTGAGCTCTCCCGACTCGATCAGGGAGACGACGGTGAGGGCGGTGAAGCCCTTGGTGGCGCTAGCCGTGGCGAAGAGGGTGTCGATCAGGTTGGGCAGAGCGTGGGATCGATCGGCCAGTCCCCGGACCAGCTCCGCTCCCCCACCCGCGCCCGCCGTCACCGACGCAACTCCGGAGAAGCCGTTGTCGTCGGCGATCGTGGCCAGGTCATCGGGATCAAACACGAGTCGAGTATCGCGCCTTCACCGGTATCCGGGGCCGATCACCTCCACCTTCTCGAGCTCCCGCCGGGTGATCACCTCGTCCACCAATCCATAGGCCACCGCATCCTCACCCCGCACGATGTAGTCGCGTTCGATGTCGGCCGCCACCCGGTCGATCGGTTGGCCGGTGTGAGTCGAAAGCAGTTCCTCGATTCGCTGGCGGGCGAACTGCATCTCCGCCATCTGGATGACCAGATCGGAGGTCTGTCCCTGGGCGCCCCCGTGGGGCTGATGGATCAATACCCGGGCGTTGGGCAGGGCGAGGCGCTTGCCGGGGGCTCCGGCCGCAAGCAGCACCGCCGCCCACGACGCGGCCTGACCCACGCAGATGGTCGAGACATCGGGCTTGATGTACTGCATCGTGTCGTAGATACCGAAGCCGGCTGTCACCGAGCCCCCGGGTGAGTTGATGTAGAGCTGGATGTCTCGCTCTGCATCCTGGGATTCCAGATGGAGGAGCTGACCAATCACCAGGTTGGCACTCGCATCGTCGACCTCGGTGCCGAGAAACACCACCCGGTCGGCGAGAAGGCGGGAGAAGAGGTCGAAGCTTCTCTCCCCTCTCACGGTCTGCTCTACGACCGTGGGCACGAGGTAGTTCTGCACTGTGTCTCCTTCGTTCTGGTGGCGTATTCGAGATACTCGCGCAACCATTTGATTGCGTTGACAGTGTGCCGACTCCTGGCCTGACGCGCAACCTCGCAGTTGCGCTAGGGTGGACGGATGGAAGACAACCCCACAC
>JAJCXY010000065.1 GCA_029263215.1 Acidimicrobiales bacterium | reverse complement strand
GTCGGCGCCTCCTGGGTGGGCTCCCCGTTGAGATCGATGATGTTGTGGGCGACGGTCAGCACGCTGCGGTCCCAGTCGATTTCACGGTGCCTCCGAATCGCACACAGCTCTCCGCGCCGCACCCCGGTGGTGGCCGCCACGAAAATGGCCCGTGCGTACTCGGGCCGGCGGGAGTCCTGTGCCGCCGTCATCAGCACTCGCACCTCGTCTGGCGTCGGCACGACAGGCACCTTGTTGGGAAACGACGGAGGCTCGGCCCACTGTGCAGGGTTGCTATCGCGCCATCCCCACCGACAGGCCTGGGTCAACATCGACGACATGGTGGCGTGGATTTGGTAGACGGTTCGAGGGGCCAGGCCGCGTCGCTGATGCTCGCCGTAGAGGTCGGTGAGCATCTTCGTGGTGATCTTCTCGACCGGTTTCGACGCCAGAGTGGGTGCGATATTGCGGCGATAGGTCTTGTCGTAGTTGTGGATCGTGGCCGGCGAACGACCCTTGCGCTCGAGCTCCGCGATCCAATCGTGAAACAGCACATCGACCGTAACCCGCGTGCCGGTGTGGCGTCCTCGGGTGACTTCGGCCAACAACTGGGCGCGAGCTTTCGTCGCTTCGCGCATGTTTCCGCGAAACGTTCTGCTCGTCTGTCGGCGCCGCCCGGTCACCGGATCACGACCGGATTCGACAATCAGCTCCCACACTCCAGGCGAGCGTTCCCGCATCCCTGGGGCCTTTCTGAGCTTCTCAGCCATGTCGATGACCATAGCCACGACGGCAGAAAGATGTTGGATGGATGTTGGATGACCCTTTGTGCGGGCTGTCCGGTGAGTCCGGTGAGGGCTAAAACCCCAGGTCGGAAGGGTGGGCCTGGCGGGGATCGAACCCGCGACCGAGCGATTATGAGTCGCCTGCTCTGACCACTGAGCTACAGGCCCCGGGCGGACACTACCGGCATGAACGCGACACGGCCCGCACCTTGGTGCGGGCCGCTTACAGCTGGCTCCGGGGGTGGGGATCGAACCCACGACATTTTGATTAACAGTCAAACGCTCTGCCAGCTGAGCTACCCCGGAATGTCGGCACTGACGATACCAGTACGAGACCGTCGATCAGCCCTATCACAGCCCGTAGGTGGGCAGCCGAGTGATAGCGCACATGGCAGCAGCCGAACAAATGCCGATTCGATCGCATCGTGTCGTCGACCACCGCCCGATATGCACTGGTGAACTGGGCTCGCGGGATATCGGTGGCCTCAGCCCAATATTTCTCGGCGGCCGTGAGATCGAGGTCGGCGTGGAGGTACAAGTTGATCCTAAGACGCCCTTCATCAACATCGAAGAACCGCCTGAACCAGGCGCAAAAGAACCGCACAAGCTCAGGATTTGAGTTCGCGAAATGTACCGAATTCCCTTTCTTGGTGCCATCACCCGCATAGAGGCCGAGCCCCGCCATCAGGAACTCCCGCTCGCTGAGACGACCGATGCGCTCCAAGCCTTCGATACCGCAGCGCTCAATCTCCGCAGCCTTGGCCCGTTGAAGTTTGTTGGGCCCACGCTTTCGGGCCTTGCGTCTCGGTTTGGGCTCGAAATCAACGTCTCGAACCCAGACCGAGACAGTGCCCTTGGCCACTCCGAGTTCGGTGGCGATCTCCTGGAGGGTCCATGCCTCCGCTCTCAGTTCTCGAGCTCTTGCCCTCTCGACGACCTTGCCCCGGTTACCCATGTCCCGAAGCTACGACAGGGGTGTGACACGCCCGCTGGGGCAGAAATCAGGAAGTTTCGAGATAGTCGCGCAGGCGGTCGCTGCGGTGGGGGTGGCGAAGCTTGGCCAGTGTCTTGGCCTCGATCTGGCGGATTCGTTCGCGGGTGACACCGAACTGGCGGCCCACCTCTTCGAGGGTACGAGGCCGGCCGTCGTCGAGTCCAAACCGGAGCCGCACGACCTCCTGCTCGCGGTCGGAGAGTTCGAACAACACGTCGCTCACCGCTGTGGTCAGCAGATTTCGGGCCGCCTGATCGATCGGAGCAACCGCGTTCTGGTCCTCGATGAAGTCGCCAAGATTCGATTCGTCCTCTTCTCCTACCGGCGAGTCGAGTGACAGTGGATCCTGAGAGATTCGAAGGATGTCGCGGATCTTCTCCACCGGCTCGTCGACTTCAGCCGCCAACTCCTCGACCGTGGGCTCGCGCTTGAGATCCTGGTGCATCTGACGCTGAACCCGCTTCACGCGATTCATCGCCTCGACCATGTGAACCGGAATGCGGATGGTGCGGGCCTGATCGGCGATCGCGCGGGTTATGGCCTGGCGTATCCACCAGGTGGCGTAGGTCGAGAACTTGAAGCCCTTCGTGTGGTCGAACTTCTCGACGGCGCGCATGAGGCCGAGATTGCCCTCCTGCACCAGATCGAGCAGCACCATCCCTCGTCCCACGTACCGCTTGGCGATCGATACGACCAGGCGGAGGTTGGCTCGGGTGAGTTCGTCGCGGGCCCTTCCTCCGTCGCGCACGAGGCGGTTGAACCGGGCGACATCACCGGGTTCGAGGTCTCCCAGCTCACCGGACTCGGCCAACTTCTCGAGACTTTCCTCGGCCTCGGTGCCGCGCTGGATTCGTGCCGCCACCCGCACCTCCTGGCGAGCGTCGAGCAGGGGCACCTGACCGATCTCCTTGAGGTAGAGACGGACGGGATCATCGGAACCCGCACCTTCTCCAGCACGAGTGCGCGAATGGAAGACCCGTCTCGGTTGTTCCTCCACATCGTCGCCGATCGTGGCCGCGAAGGCAGCCGCTCTCGCCACGCGCGCCGCGTCGGCCGGCGACACGGTCTCCTCGTCGACGTCGACAACAACGCCGTCGGGGCGTTGGGGTACGGCTATCTCATCGGGGACCGGTGAATCGAGCCCCTCGTCGAGGCTGACCCCGGCCTTCTCACACGACTCGCGAACGCCGGCGATCACTTCCGGATCGAACTCAACATCCTTCAATGCATGAACGACCGCGTCGAGAGAAAGGCTGCCTGATTCGCGGGCGCCTTGCAGTAGCGATTCGAACTGGGCGGCCGCGAACTCGGGAAGGGGTGTAGATGATTCGGTTTCAGTCATCCCGCCCTCCCTTCAGCATGCTCGGTGAGCCACGGTAGCAACTGAACGATGGCTGCTTCCCGCGTCGATCGTTCGGCAAGGTGTTCGGTCTGTGTCTTGAGCCAAGCGATGGCCGCAGCGTAGCCCTGCCGGTCGGTGTCGGCCGCAGCGATGCGGGCACTTCTCTGGAGATCGCGAAGCACCCAATCGGCGGTGCCCCGAGCGAGGCCGGCCAAGACGTCGTCGGTCTCCACGTCGGAGGACTCGACCGCGAGCCTTCTCAGCAGCGACGCCGCTTCGTCTCCGACTCGGTCGGCTGCCGCGATCACTCCATCATCGTGGGTGAGCGCGGTGAACGCTTCACGGCGCAGGGGATCGCCGAAGAGTGCCGGAGCGAGGAGGCCCAGAACCTCGTCGGGGCGATGGATCACCAACCTGATCGCCTCGTCCTCAGCGGTGAGACGGCCGACCGACGGGACATCGGATTGCTCGACGGGCCGCCTGGCAAGGGATCGACGTTCGCCAGTCATCAACTCGCGTAGGCGGACCACCTCCAGGCGGCAACGGTCGGCGATCTCCACCACGTACTGGTCACGAACAAGCGGGTCGGGGTGTTCGGCCACCACCTCGAGTGCGTGCTCGGCCGTGCGGGCCCTTCCCTCCACGGTGGACAAATCGCCGGCATCGAGCACACGCCCGAGACGAAAACGCAGGAAGGGCACCGCCTCCTCGACGGCGCGGTCGAGCGCGGCCGGATCCTCACGAGCCAGGTCGTCTGGGTCGACGCCGGGGGGGAGGGCCGCTACCCGGATATCGAGTTCGTACTCCTTCTCCCACGCGTAGACCCGTTCGGCGGCGGCAAGGCCGGCCGCATCGGCATCGAACGACAGGATCAGCCGATCTGCGGAAAACCGCTTCAGAAGCTTCACGTGTTCCTCGGTGAGCGCGGTGCCACAGGTGGCTACCGCTCGCGTGATCCCTGCGGAGGCGTAGCCGATCACGTCGGTGTATCCCTCACAGATGATCGCTTCGCCCGCCTTCACGATCCCTTCTCGGTGGGTGTGGAGACCATAGAGGACACGGCTCTTGTCGTAGACAGAAGCCTCGGTGGTGGTGTTCTTGTATTTGGAGCCCTCATGGCCGGGCAGGATCCTGCCCCCGAACCCGACAGGATCGCCTCGCTCGTCGCTGATGGGAAACATCACCCGACCGCGGAAGGCATCTTGTTGGCGCCCCGCCTTGTTGACGAAGCCGAGTCCCGAATCTCGCAGATCGTCGGCACTCAGCTTCAGACGCTTGGCCAGCTGGTCCCAATCGTCGGGAGCCCAACCGATCTGGTACTGCCTGACGATGGCGCCGTCGTACCCCCGCGAGCGGAGGTAGCCACGCGCTTCGCCCGCGTCGCTGCCGGTGAGCAGGCGATCGTGGTAGAAGGTCACCGCCTTGCCCACCGCGTCGAGCAGAGTGCGCTTGCGGGCCCGGGTCGCTCCCTCATCCCTACTCGTGTAGCGCAATTGGATGCCGTAGCGACCAGCCAGCGATTCCACAGCACCGACAAAGTCGAGGTTGTCGATTTCCTGCACGAACGTGATGGCATCTCCGCTGCGCTGGCAGCCGAAACAGTAATAGACGCCCTTCTCGGGACTGACCGAGAGCGACGGAGTGCGCTCGCCGTGAAGAGGACACCGAGCCATCCAACTACGGCCAGAACGCTTGATCTCAGTGTGTTCACCGATCAAGGCAACGAGGTCAGCTGTCGACCTAACTCTCGCAATGTCCTCGTCGTTGATCCCCATCGGCGCCGACGCTAGCGCCGACCTCAGCCGAGGCGCTCAGCCAGGTAGACCTCGAGTTGGTCGATCGCCACACGATCCTGCTCGCGAGTGTCGCGTTCGCGGACCGTTACGGCTCGATCGTCGAGCGTGTCGAAGTCGACGGTGACACAGAAAGGAGTGCCGATCTCATCTTGGCGGGCGTAGCGCTTGCCGATCGATTGGGTTTCGTCGTAGTCGGCCATCCAGCGCCCCTTCACGATGTCGAAGATCTCGTGAGCGGTGGGGGTGAGAGTGTCCTTCTTCGACAAGGGCAACACCGCCACCTTGTAAGGAGCCAGACGGGGATCGAGACGCAGCACGGTGCGCTTGTCGTCGTTGACGACCTCTTCGTCGTAGGCCGCCATCAGGAACGCCATTGCCGTGCGGGTGGCACCCGCCGCCGGTTCGATCACATGAGGGGTGTATCGCTCATTGTTGGCCTGGTCGAAATAGTCGAGCTTCTCGCCGGAGTGGGTGGCGTGCTGGGTGAGGTCGAAGTCGCCTCGGTTGGCGATGCCCTCCAACTCATCCCAACCCCACGGGAACAAGAACTCAACATCAGAGGTATCCGATGAGTAGTGGCTCAGTTCGTCATCGTCGTGAGCTCGCAACCTGATCTGGTCGACCGGCATGCCGAGGTCGAGATACCAGTTCATCCGTTCCTGGCACCAGTACTCGTACCACTGACCCGACTCGGCCGGCGGCACGAAGAACTCCATCTCCATCTGCTCGAACTCGCGGGTGCGGAACACGAAGTTCCCTGGTGTGATCTCGTTTCGGAACGACTTCCCGATCTGAGCGATACCGAAGGGAGGCTTCTTTCGGCTCGTGTTGAGCACGTTGGCGAAATTGATGAACATGCCCTGGGCGGTCTCGGGCCTCAGGTAGACCTCGGCCGCGGTCTCCGACACCGGACCCGCATGGGTCTTGAACATGAGGTTGAACTCGCGAGCCTCGGTAAATGAACCCTCGGTGCCACAGGTGGGGCACACGTTGGGGTCGTCGAGCTTGTCGAGACGGTGACGCGAATTGCAGTTGGTGCAATCGACCAGAGGGTCGCTGAAGTTGGCCAGATGCCCTGATGCCTCCCAGACCTGGGGCGGCGACAACACCGACGCGTCGAGCCCCACCACATCGTGGCGGAGCTGCACCATCGACCGCCACCACGCATCCTTCACATTGCGTAAGAGGAGCACACCGAGAGGTCCGTAGTCGTAGGTGGATCGGAACCCGCCGTAGATCTCCGCCGACTGAAAGACGAAACCCCTGCGCTTGGAGAGGTTGACGATCTTGTCGAAGAGAGCTGGATCGGGGGACGCATCGGACATGGCGCCAAAGGCTACCGGCGCGACGGGCGCGCATGCGCCAAGATAGGAAGCGTGCAACCCCACATTTCGGCCCCCACCGCAGACCCCACAGCCGTCGTCGGTCGACGCATCGTCGCCTGGCTGATCGACTTCCTCGTTCTCGCCACGATCCTTCTGGTGATAGCGCTGTCGACATTCACCAACACCAGCTTCGGCAGCAACTTGGGCGCTGAGCTCCAGTGCGACATCGTGAACGACACATCACCCGACCTGTGTATCGCCGCGGGCTCCACCGTCTACATCGGCGACTCGGACACCCTCGGCATGATGATGATCGTCACCTTCGTCTACGCGCTCGTGACGACGATCATCATCCCCGGATTCTCGGGTTGGAGTCCCGGCAAGCTCGTGATGGGTCTAAGGGTGGTCAACGACACCACCTTCGAGCTCGCGGGCATGGGCCCCAACATCGGCAGAGGCTTCTTTTGGGTGGTCGACTCCTTCCCCTGGATCGTTCCCTTCGTGGGATTCGTAGTGGGATTGGCCAGCAAGGGCCACCGCCGGGTCGGCGACATGGTGGCGAGCACCCTCGTGGTCGACAAGTCGCTGGTGGGCCATCCGATGGCGGTGGCCGGGGTCAACAACCTCACCCCCGTCGGTGGCGCGCCGCCACCCCCTCCGACCGGCTTCCCACCAGCACCTCCGATGGAGTCCTTCGATGCGCCCCCGCCGACGGGTCAACCACTCGAGAGCTTCCCTCCCCCCACCGCGGCTCCGCCCGTATTCCCGCCCCTGCCCCAGCCGGAGCCCGCTATCGACGAGGTTGGAGAGGCCCAAGAGCCGACCGTCGTTCTCGATGCCACACCGGCACAACCCGATGAACCAACCGCTGTGATGCCAGTGATTCCAGCCGAGCCACCGCTTCCACCAGCCCCCGAGCCCGTGGTACCGGAGCCGGCTCCACCCCGGCCCGGGATCGACGCTCCCCAATGGGACACCGCACGCAACACCTACATCCAGTGGGACCCCGAGCTCACCCAGTGGATGGAGTGGAGTGAGGCCGCCGGTCGATGGATACCAATCAGTCAATGAGACCAACCCTCCTGATGGCCGTTGCACTCCTTGCCGCGTCGTGTTCCGGCGACAGCGGTGCCGCTCCATCCCCGTCATCAACATCAACCACCACCACTTCCACGACCACAACATCCACCACGACCACCAGCACAACCACGACGTCCACCACAAGCACGACCACCACCACTTCCACGACCATCACCACGACCGTCCCCGAGTCGGCGTGCGGGGGTTCGGGTGCACTCCCTGAGCTGGCTGAAAACCATTCCCTGGCCGGTGGCGATGTCAACGGCGACGGCGACATCGACACGATCCACACCTACTCCATCGGCGATCCATCATTGGCCGGTGCGTGGTGGCTGCAGGTTTCGTTCGCCAACGGCGGAGGCGCCAGCCAACAACTCCTCGATCCGGGCACCTCCCTCGCCGGCGCCCGCCCATTCGACGGATTCGATATCAACGGCAACGGGAAGGATGAATTCTTCGCCCGGGTCGGAGCCGGCGCCAGCACCTCAGAGTTCGGCTTGTTCGAAGTGGTCGATTGCACGATCCACCGCATCGCCCTCGACGGCCAGCCCTCGGTGTTCACCGCCGGGGCCAGTGTCAACTTCGTCTCGGGCTTCGAGTGCGTCGACATCGACGCCAACGGTGCCAACGACTTCCTCATCGTCTACACCGGTTCCCGACTCGGCGAGACCGATGAGTTCGAGATAACCGCGGCCCAGTACTTCGTGCTCGACGGCATGGTGACCTTCATGCTCGCCGACGGCATCGGCGGGAATATCAACGACCCCGACTTCGCCAAGTTCGCCTCGGCCGGGTGCCCGGGTGTGACCCTCTGAAACTCAGCCGGGGGTCTGGTCCATCACCGCGACCGAGCGCAGGCGTCGTTCGAGGTGATGCTCGAGTATCGCAGTGGCGAGGAGGTCGACCTCACCGGTCGCCGGGCCGGTCGACTCGGCCAGCACACCACCCAGATCTCCGCCAAGAATGCGGCGCAGCAGTTGGAGCGCTTCGAAACTCAACGGCCGCCCGCTGCGACAGTTCCGGCACAAGACGCCGCCCTCGTTGAAGTCGATCGCCTCGAGAGGTTCGCCGGCGCCACACGACACGCATTCATCGAGCTGGGGCTGCAACCCTTCGTGAGCGAGCAGCTTCAAGAAGAACCCCGCCATCACCAGGGCCGAGTCGTTGCGGTCGAGGGTGCTGAGGGCTCGTACCAGCATCATGTGCAGAGCTCGATCCGGCTCGCGATCCTGAGCGACCTGCTCGACCGCCTCCAGCATCGCCTCGGCGCGCGCGAAACGATCGGGATCGGCCCGCAGGCTTCCGAACCGGTCGATCGTCTCAACCTGGGTGATCGTGTCGAGATCACCACGCCCGCGATATAGCTGGATCGACACATGACTCAAAGGCTCGAGCCGCGAACCGAACTTCGACCGGGTGCGGCGCACACCCTTTCCCACCCCACGAACCTTGCCGTGATCGAGTGTGTGCAGGCTGATGATGCGATCCGCCTCACCGAGCTTCCACGCCCGGAGCACCACGGCCTGATCGCGGTAGAGGCTCATGTCAGCCGCCGTCGACTCCGCCGAAGCGCCGCTCACGGTCCTGGTATTCACCGATTGCGTCGAACAGCGCGCAGCGCCCGAACTCAGGCCACGGCGTATCGGTGAAGAGGAGCTCGCTGTAGGCAAGCTCCCACAACAAGAAATTGGAGATCCGGTACTCGCCCGATGTGCGGATCACCAGATCGGGATCGGGCATTTCAGGGTCGTAGAGGTGCTTGGCGATGGTGCGCTCGGTCACCTTCGCGGCTGGCACTCCGGATTCGACCACCTGCTTCACCGCATCGACGATCTCCGCCCTCCCGCCATAGTTGAAGGCAATGGTGAGGGTGAGCTTGCGGTTTCGACGGGTGAGTTCGGTCGATTCGTCCATCTGACGAATGAGTCGCTTCGGTACCCGCCAGTCACGACGTCCCACGAAACGAACCCGCACGCCCTTTGCGTGAAGCTCATCGCGACGACGGAGCAGGATGTCTTCGTTGAAGTTGATGAGGAAGCGGACCTCGTCTTTTGGGCGTCGCCAATTCTCGGTGCTGAACGCGTAGACGGTGAGCCATTGCACACCGGCATCGAGGCACCCCTGCACCACTTCGAACAGGGAGGTCTCACCCGCTCTGTGACCTTCGGTACGCGGGAGACCCTGGGCCTGCGCCCAGCGCCCGTTGCCATCCATCACGCAGGCGATGTGGCGAGGAACGCGGCCAAGATCCAGGTCGTCGAGCTTCACCCCTGGAACCTAGCCCGCACCGTCCGCGCCACCGCGTTTGTGCAAGTGAATCCGGCGTAACTTGAGTTAGACCATCCGGTCGACCGTGGCTATTGTCGAAGCATCAGCAAGGGGGAAGACTGGGCTGAGGAGCTTTCGAGGCTCCATGGAGCATCACTCAGACGAACGCGCCGTCGCTCCCTGCTGGCCGCCGTGATCCTCACCGTCGTAGTCGTCGTGGTCGTGGTGCTCCTCGCATAGGCTCCCTCGTCGGCGATCCCGGAGCTCTGTGTCTCTAGACTCAAACACTCTCGAACTCCTCGAGACGGTCACCGCAGCCCTTCCGGGCGGCGGTGAACAACGCGATGGCCAACGCGAGATGGCGCTCGCAGTGGCTGATGCCATCACGAACAACGGTCATGCCCTCATCCAAGCGGGAACCGGCACAGGCAAGTCGCTCGCGTACCTTGTACCGGTTCTCCTCTCTCAGCAGCCCACCATCATAGCCACCGCCACCAAGGCGCTCCAGGATCAGCTCGCCAAGAAGGACCTGCCCTTTCTCGCTGAACATTCCGGACTCCAACTCGACTTCGCGGTGTTGAAGGGCAGGTCCAACTACCTCTGCCTACAGCGACTCGATGAGGCCGACGCCGGCGACTCCAGCGCCACACTCGAGCTCGAGATCGACGATGAACCGCTCGATCCCGCCACCATCAAGAAGCTCCGCGCGTTCGCAGCTTCCGATTCCACCGGCGACCGGGCCGAACTCGACGACATCGACGACCGCACCTGGAGGCTCGTCTCGGTGGGTCGCGACGAGTGTCCGGGTGCCGGCCGTTGTCCTCGCGGCGACGACTGCCTCGCCGAGCGGGCGCGCCGACGGGCCGAAGCAGCCGACATTCTCGTGGTGAACCTCCACCTCTATGCGCTCAGCGTGATGGTGGAGGGAGTGCTCCCCGACCACGACGTGGTGGTGATCGACGAAGCCCACCAACTGGAAGACATCATGGCTGAGGCCGCGGGGCGCCAGATCAGCCCGGCTCGAATCCAAGCCACAGCGCGCAGCACCGCTGCGGTACTCGTCGATCGCGACGCTCCGCAGGGCGCCGAAGAGTCCGCCACCGCCCTACATGGTGCCCTCGAAGCACTCATCGGCGACCGACTCCTGGAAGGCCCCACCAAAGAGTTGGGCGCCACCCTCGACATTACGCGCACGCGCGTCGACGCCCTGCTTGGCGCACTCCGAGCCGTGCCGGACAGTGCACCGGCCGATACCAAGGCGAAAGCGATTCGGGCTCGCCAGATGGCCACTGGATTGATCGACGACATCGACGCCATCCGTTGGCCGATCGACGACGAGGTGCTGTGGGTCGACGGGCCGACGAGCAATCCCAGCCTGCGCTCCACCCCGATCGCCATAGATGAACTGCTCGCCGAGACTCTCTGGGAAAGACGAACCGGAGTTCTCACCTCAGCAACCCTGCCCGCTCGCGCCGCATCCCAACTCGGCCTTCCTCCCACCTCATCCACGCTCGATGTCGGCAGCCCGTTCGACTATGAGGAGAACGCCCTCCTCTACTGCCCGGTCCACCTCCCCGATCCCCGCTCCGACGGCTTCAGAGAAGCCCAACACGTCGAGATCGAATCGCTCATGGTCGCAGCCGGGGGACGAACCCTTGCCCTGTTCACGAGCTACGCGGCGATGCGCGAGGCAGTCGAGCAGCTGTCCCCCCGCCTGCCCTGGCCGATCCTCATGCAGGGCGAAGGATCCAAGGTCGCTCTTCTCAAGGAGTTCGTGGAGAGCGACGAAAACTCCCTCTTCGCGACCATGTCGTTCTGGCAGGGTGTCGACGCCCCCGGTTCAACCTGCAGTCTGGTGATAATCGACCGACTTCCGTTTCCTCGACCCAACGATCCCGTGCTGCAGGCTCGCCGGGACCGAGCAGGAAAGGCCGCATTTCGAACCATCGATCTTCCTCGTGCCGCCACCATGCTCGCCCAGGGAGCCGGGCGGCTCATCAGGTCGACGACCGACCAGGGCGTCGTAGCCGTTCTCGACCCCAGGCTCGCAACGGCGCGAAGCTATCGCTGGGAACTCGTCGAGGCCCTCCCCCCGATGCGGCGCACACGCGACCTCTCCGAGGCTGAAGCGCTCCTGCGCCAGCTGCGCGACACCACCTGAGCGACTAGTTCCCCAGATTCCTCTCATTTCTCGGTGAGCTGCCGACTGGAGACGCCGTGAGTGATCAAGTCTGGTGGTACGCGACCCGAGCGGCGGGGCTGATGACGTTGGCTACAGCGATCGCGTCGGTAGTTATCGGCGTCTCCTTGCTGTTCCCGTCGATCCGTGCCCGATCCGGACCATGGCTGGGTGAATTCCGCCGATTCCTCAGCGGTGCGTCGCTGGTCTTCCTGGTCGGCCACATGGCCACCCTCTGGATCGACTCCACAGCCGGCTTCGGTTGGCGCGAGCTTCTCATTCCGGGCGAGTCGTCCTGGGAGCCGGAAGCAGTCTCGTGGGGGATCATCGCGGCGTGGTCGCTGGTGGCTGTTCACCTCATCTCCCTCGCACGCGAGCACGTCAGCGATTTCGTGTGGCGATCGATCCATATCCTGTCGATCGTCACCATGGTCGCCGGCGCCTACCACGCATGGCTCGGCGGCACCGACGTCGACAATCCCCTTACCTGGCTCGTCGCCGGCCTCGGCTCGGTCATCGTCGTCGTGCTGGTGTCGATCAGGCTCCGCGACAACGACGACACCCCGCCCGGCGAGGAACGCCCGAGCGAGCTGGAGATTCTCCAGGAGATGCGGGACCGCCTCGAGAACCTTCCAATCCCCGATGCCACCCCCACAGCCCAGCTCACGGTCGAGCCGGCATCGACCCTCCCTCGCCGAGCCCCGGCCGCTGAGTCGACAGCCCCGACCGGGCTCGACGAACCGGCTCCGGTCATCGCCGGCGCAGTCACGGCCAAGGCCGCCTTCACCTCCGACCCGTTCGCCGCGGTGCCCCTCGGCAATGACTCCTCTGAACTCGGAGGCTGGCTGGATCGCTCCAGCAACGATCCGTTCGACGGACAGGCAATCGACCCCTTCCGCAACAACACTCCTACGCCGGAAGCCGACGACATGGCGTTTCAGCCCGGTGTTGATCCGTTCGGAAGCGAGCCCGCACCCCCGCCACCGATACCGGCTCCCCAGCCAGTCGTATCCGAAGGCGACCTGTTCGGTCCGGCAACCGAAGAGGAAGAACGTATCGACGACCTCGACTTCCCCGAGCTGCCACCACTCGGGGCTGGGAAGAACCCCTTCAGCCCCATCGAACCCACTCCCACAGCCATCTCCGTACCGGCCGAACCGGAACCCGCGGTCCACGCCGGCGTTCCCGTCGGTGGCCCGCCGCCGCTCCCCGAAGCAGCCGTCGACCCCGTCACAGGCAAGCCCGACGAGGCGGCCTACGCAGCCTGGCTGGTCGAGTGGCTCGCCTACGCCGATCGGTACGGCGAAGAAACACCCGACGACCCAACCCGAACCTGAGCAGATCAGTAGCCGAGTTCGGCCACCGACTCGGGGCGTCGCTGCCAGTTCTTCTCGACCTTGACGAAGAGCTCGATGAATGCACCGTCGGGGAGTTGGCGTCTCACCGCGATGCCGGCCTTCTTGAGGTTTTCCCCGCCCTTGCCGATGACCATCGCCTTCTGAGACTCACGTTCAACGAGAATCTCGCAACGAATCCGCGGCCACTCCCACTCGGTGACGCGTGTGGCGATCGAGTGGGGTAGCTCCTGGCGAGCCACCGCGAGAAGCTGCTCGCGCACCAACTCTGCGACCCAGAAGGCTTCGGGAACGTCGGTGACCATGTCGTCGGGGTAGTACTGGGGTCCCTCCGGCATCCGGTCGCGAAGGTGCTCGATGAGTGCGTCGGTGCCCTCGCCGGTCACACCCGACACCGGAAACCAGGCCACGGCTTCGAGCTCCGCCGTGGCCTTCAGCTGGTCGAGGACCTGCTGAGGTTTGGCGATGTCGGCCTTGGTGACAACCACGACCGCGTCGGATGGAAGCGATTCGGCGATGAACTGATCACCGCGTCCGTACGGCGCGGTGGCGTCGACCACGAAGCAGACCACATCGACCGACCGGGTGGCGTCGGTGGCGGTGGCATTGAGACTCGACCCGAGTGCGCTACGAGGCTTGTGGATTCCAGGAGTATCGACGAAGACGAGCTGATAATCCGGCCGCGTGAGCACCCCCCTCACCTGGGTGCGGGTGGTCTGCGGCTTGTCGGAGACGATCGACACCTTCTGGCCGAGAATCTGATTGAGCAAGGTGGACTTTCCCGCATTGGGGCGGCCCACAAGGGTGACGAAACCCGATCGATACTCAGCCATCGGTACGCCTCGTGAGGCGGACACGGGTGATACGCCGGCCGTCCATCTGTTCCACACACAATCGCACTCGGCCGTTGTCGACCGACTCACCTATCTCGGGCACATGCCCCAGCGTATTGAAGATCAGCCCGCCCACGGTGTCCCAGTCGCCCTCGGCGAGTTCTGCCTCCACCAAGCCGTTGAGCTGGTCGACCGGCATCCGGCCGTGCACCAACAATTCGCCCTCGGCGACCGGTTCCATGAGTGGTTCCTCGTTGTCGTACTCGTCGACGATCTCGCCGACCAACTCCTCCACAAGATCCTCGAGGGTGACGAGGCCGGAGGTGCCGCCGTATTCGTCGATGACGACGGCCAGGTGGTGTTTACCCGCCTGCATCTCTCGGAGCAGGTCGTCGGCATGCTTGGTCTCGGGCACAAAACGGGCCGGGCGCATCAAAGACCCGACCAGCTGCTCGCCTCCGCCCGCCCGCTCGGCTCTCGACAGATCCTTCACCAGGCAGACCCCGACGATGTCGTCGATGCCCTCACCGCAGACAGGAAGACGACTGAACCCCTTCTCGGCGGCGAGGTCCATCACCTCGGTGATGGTGGAGTTCACAGCCGCGGTGGTCATGTCGGTGCGAGGCACCATCACCTCTCGAACGATCGTGTCGCCGAGGGCGAATACCGACTCGATCAGATCTCGCTCTTCATCGTCGATCACGTCGCCGGCCGCGGCGGCTTCGGCGAGGGCCATCAACTCGTCTTCTGACACGACCGGAGCGCGGGCGGGGCCGGGCAGAAGGATGTTGGCGACGCCGTTGAGCGCTCGCGTCACCCAGCGAAGCGGAGCCACGCGGAGCAGCACTCTCAGCGGTGGGGCCGATCTGCGCGCAGCCAGGTCGGGGTGTTGGAGCGCCCACGTGCGCGGCAGAGCCTCCGCGAGCAGGTAGATCACCAACACCGCGACCACCGCCGAGCCGGCGATCCAGCCCGCCGCGGCACGGTCGGCCACGACGGTGACCACCACCGCGATGGTTCCGACATGACAAGCCAAGCGCACGAACAGCAGGGGCGCGAGGTTCATCTGACGATCCTCGAGCACAACAAGAAGCGAGGCCGCTCCAGGGAGTTTCTCGGAAGCAAGTCGCTCGGCTCGCGTGCGACTGATGACGGTGAGAGCCGTCTCTCCCGTGGCGACGAACGCGGCGATCACGGTGAGCAGCAGAACCACGCTCCCCGCGAGCACGAGGCTGCCACTCATCGGTAGTGCGCCGCGAGGAGTTCCTGCTCCCGCGCCTCCATTCGGCCGGCTTCATCGGGGGAACCGTGGTCGTGGCCGAGAACATGCAGAATGCCGTGCACCACCAGGAGAGCAATCTCGTCGTCGACGCTTCCGGTGTGATGGTCGATTCCCTCATGCTCAGCGGAATTCTGGGCGGCTTGGAAGGGACAGATCACCACATCACCTATCAGCGCCGTGGCGCCGGATGCCTCCGCCCCGTCGAGAGGGAACGACAAGACATCGGTGGGTCGGTCCTTGCCCATGTGCGTGCGATTGAGGTCCTGCATCTCAGCCGCTTCGACAAACAAGAGATTGAGTTCACCGCGAAGCGCGCCCTGGGCTCGCAAGGCATCCTCGGCGAGAGCCGACCAGCGCTGGAGGTCGACCGCCAAAGCTGCTTGCTCATCGACGGCCACAACCACAGGGCCGGCGCCAGCGCTCACGGCTTGGGATCCGACCCGGGAGAACCGTTGTCGGTGGCGGCCTTTTCGTAGGCATCGACGATGTCTTGCACGATTCGGTGGCGCACAACATCGCGGCCGGTGAGGCGCACGAACCCGATTCCGTCGACCGCCCCCAACACAGTTTCCAGCCCCCCCAGCCCGGTGCGACTGTTGGGCACATCCACCTGGGTGACGTCGCCGGTGATCACGGCCTTCGAACCGAAGCCGATGCGGGTGAGAAACATCTTCATCTGCTCGGGAGTGGTGTTTTGAGCCTCGTCGAGGATGATGAACGACTCGTTGAGCGTGCGGCCCCGCATGAAGGCGAGGGGGGCTACTTCGACGAGACCCCGATCCAACAGGCGTTCCATGCCGTCGTTGCCGACCATGTCGTGCAGGGCGTCGTAGAGGGGGCGCAGGTAGGGGTCGACCTTCGCCATCATGTCTCCGGGCAGGAAACCCAGACGCTCGCCGGCCTCGACGGCGGGACGGGTGAGAATGATTCGTTGCACGTCTCCGGCTTGCAGAGCTTTCACCGCCACCGCTACCGCGAGCCACGACTTCCCGGTGCCGGCCGGACCGATGCCGAAGGTGACGACGTTTGAATCCATCGCCTCGACGTAGGCCTTCTGACCGCTCGACTTCGGGCGGATCACCCTGCCCCCATCGGCTTTCAGGATCTCGTGGGTGAACACCGATGACGGGCGCTCGTCGGCGCGAACCATGTCGATCGTGCGGTCGAGCGTGCGGGGATCGAGGCGCTGACCCTTCTCGGCCAGCACCACCAATTCCTCGAACAAGGTGGTCGCCACGCCCGCGCCGGGGCCGGCGAGGTGGATCTCATTGCCGCGCACCGTGATGTCGGTGTCGGGGAAGGCTTCCTCGATACGTCGCAAATGCCGATCGTGCTCCCCGAGCAGAACACTCATGAGATGGTTGCCGGGGACGCGGATGGTGGTGTTGGAATCGGTCATCGTCTGTCGCGATGGTACCGCCCAGCGCTCCCCTGCCGACAGGTCTTTAACGCCTCACTACCCTTGGGAATCGTGGACATGGCAGCTCAACCCCCTCGCAGACCGGTGAGCCTCAGTGCGGGCGACCCCTTGGCCGGCCTCAATCGCTGGGTCGCGGAAGGATCTGTCGATGCCGCGGCGCGCGCCCGGGCCCGCCAGAAATGGCTCGAACGTCAGGCCGCTGAGGAGGCGACGGTGATGGGGGTACTCGCCGATCTAGCCGAACGCGGCACAGCCCTGATGGTCTCCACCACGAGCGGGCACCGCAGCCGGGGCAGGGCCGTAGCGATCGGGGCCGACTTCGTCATCATCCGCGAGGAACGCCTGGGCGACGTGGTCGTGCCCGTCCGCCGACTGGCCACGGTAAGGGCGGCACCGGGCCACGACTCGCCGACCGGCGACCGGCCCCTCGGCTTTGAGGTGATGCTGGCCGACGCTCTCACCGAACTAGCCGCCGACCGCCCGACGGTGGTGGCAGCGGTCGGCGAAGAGGAGCTCCGAGGGGAGCTGAGATCAGCCGGTTTCGACATCGCGGCGATCGAACTCGATGGTCCCCGCCGTGAACTCGTGAACGTCGCGATGGCGGCACTCGACCACCTCGTGATCCTCAGACGGTGACGCTCACACTCGCCGGGAGCGCCTCTGGCGTTCCAGAAAGCGGTAGACGTCGAGCAGGTCGATACCGGGAAACGGGCTGAACTCCCGCTTCGACGGCGGGAGGGCGGATAGCACGTGGCTGCGCTCGGCGGCCGATGGCCACGCGTGGTCGGACCACTGCTCGACCAGTACCGGGTCGGGCTGGATCTCACGCTCTCGGGCGTATTCACGGCGGAGGGTGTCGCTTCCTCTGAAGCGGTGGGCGACATGGGCGGGGGTGCCGAGCGTTATCGAATGAGGAGTGCGATCGGTCTCCGTCTCGATGTAGGTGGTGCAGAAGAACTCATCGTTGTCGGTGACCGTGTACTGGCTGTGGAGCAGGAAGCTCCCGGTGGCATTCCACGCCTGGCGGCTGCCCCATTGGCGCGGCACGCGTTCGCCCTCGTGGCCTTCGTCGCTCGAGGTGGGAAACTCGATGCCGTCGTTCTGATAGGCCTTGTCGATCACCCCTTCGCGGTCGGTGCGCAAGAAGTGACAGGGGATGTCGAAGTGGCGGGTGGCCAGGTTGGTGAAGCGATGAGCTGCCATCTCATAGGAGATGTAGAATACTTCCTTGAGGTCCTCCACCGAGATGTCGCTGACGGCATCGGCTTCGCGCAGAAACTCCACCGAAGGAGCTTCGGGAGCGAGCACCGCAGCAGCGAAGTAGTTCGACTCGATGCGTTGGCGGAGGTACTCACCGAAATCGGTGGTGTCTGAGTGGTCGAGGGCGAAATGGCCGAGCGTCTGGAGTACGACGCTTCGAGCCTGGCGAATCTTGAGGCCACCTCGGTCGGGGATGAAGATGATCTTGTCGCGCTGATCGGTGATGCTGCGCGCCGATCGGGGCATGTGATTCACGCGTTCGATCCGGAAACCGCAGAAAGCGGCGAGTTCGGTGAGTATCCGTTCGCTGACGGGTCCCGAACCGGAGTAGCCGGCGGCATCGAGAGCACGGGCGGCTGTGGTCTCCACGTCGGCGAAGTAGTTGTCTCGTTGCCGCATCTCGGAGCGCAGAGCGTTGTTGGCGGCCCGGGCCAGTTGGCCGACATGGAGGTCGTCGGCCGGAATCGGCTGCTCGGCTTCGATCAGGGCATGCCAGAGGGTCACGATGTGTTCAAGCACATCGTCGGCGATCTTGGCCGACGGCTTCAGGTGGGGCAGGCCGAGCGATACGTAGCGAGAATCGGCCTGGGCCCGTTCGACGGTGATCTCCAACTCCGAGCGACGATCGGGAGCGGTGTTTTCGAGCAGGACATTGGTGCTCGTATCGAGTGCGGCAGCGAGGTCGCCGATCAGGCCGAGCTTGGGCTCGACCTTCCCGTTCTCGAGTTGAGACAGGTAGGGAACCGGCCGCCCCACCAGCTCGCTGAGATCGGCGAGGGTTGCTCCCTTGCGGCGGCGGGCGTAGCGGACCCGCTGACCAAGGACGAGTAGGTCGAGATCGTCCGACATTGCCCAAATTCTGACAGATCTTTCGAATAACGCAAACGATTCCGCTCCAACGTGACAGAAGTCATGTTGTTCTTTTCCGTTGACGTGCTGATCATGGCGATATGGCCGCGGTTGGCTCCCTTCAGCAGGGCCTTTCCTTCACTGAGCACCCCGCCACGGTCGCGGTCCTCACCCCCCAGACCCAGGACTTCCTGGCCGAGTTGCATCGCCGTTTCGAACCGGGGCGCCGCAAGCTCATGGCCGACCGGGCCGACCGCCAGAGATCGATCGATGCGGGTGCGCGCCCCTCGTTCGCCGCCGAGACGGCCCACATCCGCTCCGGCGATTGGCATATCGCACCCGCTCCACCAGACCTCACGAACCGGCGAACCGAGCTCACCGGCCCGGTCGACCGCGAGGCGATGGTGGAAGCACTCAACTCCGGGGCCAGCGTGTTCATGGCCGACTTCGAGGACACGACCTCACCCACCTGGGTCAACTGCCTGGAGGGCCAGCTCAACCTGAAGCACGCCTACGACGGATCGCTCGTAACCGAGAGCAAGCCGCCCACACTCGTCGTCCGCACTCGCGGCTGGCACCTAGTCGAGCCGAATCTCAACATCGATAGCGCGCCCATCGCCGCCGCGCTCTTCGACTTCGGTATCTGCCTGTTTCACAACGCACAGGCGGCGCTCGACTCCGGCTCGGGCCCCTACTTCTACCTGCCAAAGGTCGAAGGCGCCGCTGATGCCCGTCTGTGGCGAGAAGTCTTCAGATGGGCCGAAGAAACCCTGGAACTGGCCCAAGGGACGATCCGGGCCACGGTATTGATCGAAACGATCCTCGCTGCCTTCGAGATGGACGAGATCCTCTTCGAACTACGCGACCACATCACCGGCCTCCACACCGGCAACTGGGACTATCTCTTCAACATGGCGAAGACGTTCCGCCACGATCCGGCGTTCATCCTCCCCGACCGCGAGTGTCTCAACGCCACCACACCGTTCATCCGAGCCTTCACCGAACTGCTCATTTCGGTCTGTCACCGCCGCGGCGCCCACGCCATCGGCGGCATGTCCGGTGTGGTCCCGGATCCGGTCGATCCGGCTCGAACGGCCCCCAGCCTGCGTTCGATGGCCGTCGACAAGCGGCGCGAGGCCGGCGACGGGTTCGATGGCACCCGGATCGCCCACCCCGCCCTGGTCGAGACGGCCGAGGCTGAATTCGATCGGGTGCTCAGCTACCGGCCCCACCAGGTCGAGTTCCAACGCGATGATGTCTACGTCACCGCGGGCGACCTCCTGGCGGTGGCATCGACACGCGGGGAATGCACCGAAACCGGCCTACGTCGCAACATCTGTATCGCCTTGCACTACCTGGGCCAATGGTTGGCCGGTAACGGGGCGGTGGTGATCGACGACAATCTCGAAGACGCGGCGACGGCCGAACTCTGCCGCACCCAAATCTGGCAGTGGCGTCACCACGGGGTCACCCTCTCCAACGGGGTCAAGGTCGACGACGCCATGCTCATGCGGGTTTTCGACGAGGAGTTCGAGCTCCTCCACGACAAGCTCGGCGCCGACGACTGGGCGGCGGGAAAGTTCACCGAGGCGGCACGGATTCTGCACGAGGTCACCTTCGCCGATGAGCTCTGCGACTATCTGACGATCGCGGCCGATCCCTTGCTCTGAGCCGGAGTAGCGCCGCTCACAGAATGAGGATGGGAGCCGACAGGTTGGGTGTATGCCCGACATGTCGACACTCACGCGCCCGGACACCATCGCCTCTGGACGCTCCCATGATCGATCGCTCGCGCTGGTCGCCGTGGTCGTGGGCGTCCTGATCGTTGCCGCGTCGCTACTTCGCCACGACGGCGACATCGCGGGACTCATCAAGTTCGGGGCCGGCGACTCCGTCGCCGAACGCACAGCCCATGTCGAAGACGTTCTCGGACGAGACGTCGCCACAGTCGACCTACTCGGTCACGACGGGTCGATGTTCTTCCTCCAGGGACTCGACCCCTTCTTTCTCGATGGCGACGAGCACGCCGTTTACCTTGATCGGCCGGTTTACCGGGCCCAGCGCATGCTCTTCCCGGTTATCGCAGGCGTCGGCGGTCTCATGCCGGCCGAGGCCCTTCTCTGGTCGATGGCGCTCACCAACATCGCGGCACTCGCGCTGGGAACGGTTGGGGCCGGTCGCCTGGCTCGCCGGCTGGGCGGTTCGGCCTGGCTCGGTCTCGCCTTCACCCTGAACCCCGGCGTCATCTTCGAGTTCGACATATCGGGCGCGGGTCTCGTGGCGTTGGCGGCCGCCATCTGGGGCACCCTCGCCATAGAAACCGGCAAGCTCAGGTCGGCGGTCATCTGGTTCACCGCGGCCGTGCTGGCCCGCGAGGTGATGCTCCTCTACCTAGCCGGGGTCTGTGTCTACCGCCTGTGGCGAACCCGGAGGATCCCTTGGCTACTCGGTGCGGTCCCGGCCCTGACCGGGGCGGCCTGGGCAGCCTACGTTCGTATCCAACTCGACTCCCACGACGGTGTCGACGAAGTACAGGAGTTCGGCCCGCCGTTTGGCGGCATGCTCGACTCGATCTCGAACTGGCTCGACAACCCCGTCGACCTCGGCGTTATTGCCGGCCTGATCGTGGTGATGCCCCTCCTCGTCGTGCATGCGATCCGCCGCCCCAACGCGCTGGCCTGGGGAGCTGTGGGGTTCATCGTCGTCGCGGTATTGCTGACCCAGCAGGTCTGGTGGCGATTCTTCGATGTCAGTCGAGCCATCGCCCCGATAATGACGGCTTACGTGATCACTGCGTTCAGCGAACCGTCAGATAGAGCGGATTGCGGCGACGCGCCTTCGTGAACACAACCTGCCACAGCTGAAGCACCCGGACTCGGAAGCTGGCCGCAGAGCCGAGCAGGTAATAGTCCCACGTGCGCCGGAAACGCTCGTCGTAGTGGGGAAGCTCGTCCCATCGGGCCGTGATGTTGGCGTGCCATTCCATCAGGGTGCGGTCGTAATCGGGGCCTATGTTGTGCACATCCTCAATCGTCCACGCATCCTCTGCCGCTTGGGAGATCTGACCCAATGAGGGCAGAACACCGCCCGGGAAGATGTATTTGTCGAACCAGGGATCTGAGTGGGTCTTCGACTCGTTCGACCCGATGGTGTGGTGCAGCATCATCCCGCCGTCGTCGAGCAGCGCGTTGCAGCGCTCGAAGAACTCACCGAGGTTCTGGGGACCCACGTGCTCCATCATCCCCACCGAAACGATTCGATCGAACGTGCTGGTGAGATCTCTGTAGTCGGCCTGTTGGATCGATACCGGCAGGCCGGCAGTTCGTTCACGGGCAACCTTCACCTGCTCGATCGCAGGTGAGATCCCGGTGACATGAACGTCGTAGCGCTCGGCCGCGAACTGGGAGAAACCACCCCATCCACACCCGATGTCGAGAACCCTCATGCCTCTCTCGAGGCCGAGCTTGCGACAGATCAGGTCGAGCTTGGCTTCCTGTGCCGTGTCGAGGTCGGCCGCATCGCGCCAGTAGCCACAGGAGTAGATCATGCGCTTGTCGAGCATGCGTTCGTAGAGGTCGTTGCCGATGTCGTAATGAGCCGACGCGTTCTTCTGAGCCCGTTTCACGGTCTGCCTGTTGGTGAACCGCGACGACGCCATGAGTTTCAGCAGGGCGACACTGGGACGAACGACGTCGCGTAGATTCGCCTCCTGAACAGTGGCGATGAACTCATCGAGCTGGTTGGCACTCCACCAGCCATCCTGGAACGCCTCACCGAGGCCGAGTTCGCGGTCACGAACCACGCGTTGGTACAAGCGGTCGTCGTGCACGTGAATGTCGGCCAGACCATCGCCGCCGATCACGACGCCAGCCTCTTCGAGGGTGTCGCGAATGAACTTCTCTGCCTGCATGCCGGGTACCCCCAAACGTGTTCCGGTCAATTATCGCGCTTCTCGGGGTGGTCAACCAGCCTGGCCTGTCGTCATGGCAACGTTTTTCGTTCGCTCGAGTCGTCGGCGCTCGGTGAGATGAGTCGATCGCGCAACACCTTGCCGGTCTCCGTTCGGGGAAGCTCGGAGACGAACACCACCTCGCGGGGCACCTTGTGGCGGGCCAGCGAGTCCTTCACCACGCCACAGATCGTCGGCCCATCGAGGTTGGGGTCATCGAGCACGACGAACGCCACGAGTCGTTGACCGAACTGGTCGTCGTGCATGCCGACCACCGCCGCATCGGCGACACCTTCGATGGTGAGCATCAGATCTTCGACCTCGCGGGGGAAGACGTTCTCGCCTCCGCTCACGATCATGTCGTCGGATCGACCGGTGACGAAGAGACGCTCGTCGTCGTCGAAGTGGCCGACATCGCCTGAGGCCATGAGCCCGTCGATGATCTCCTTGGTGCCGCCGCCGGTGTACTCATCGAATTGGGCGGAGTTGCCGACGAAGATCCGGCCATCCTCCCCGGCGGGGACCGACGCTCCGAGATCGTCGAGAATTCTCACCGTGGTGCCCGGGATCACCCTGCCCGCGGTGCCGGAGGCGACAGCGAGATCCTCGGGAGTGGCCACCGTCGCCTGCCCCACTTCGGTGGACCCGTACACGTTGTAGAGATTGGGCCCTACCCGACTCATCCATTCCTCGGCCACCGGGCCCGGAAGGGCGGAACCGCTCGACGCGACGATCCGCAAAGCAGCGAGACCATCGGTGGTGAGATCGTCGGAGCCGAGGAGGCGCTGGATCATGGTGGGCACCACTGCGAGAACCGTGGCCTCGTTGTCGACCACCATCGAGACCGTGTCGGCCGGATCAAAGGTGGGCGAGAGCACGACGGTGGAGGCGAGCGAGATCGCCATGGTCAGGTGGGCCAGCCCCCAGGCATGAAAGAGAGGCGGGGCGATTACGAACACATCGCCACTGCGGACCGGGAGTCGGTCGAGGATGCCGATCGCGGCGCCCATGTCGACCGCAGTTTCGCGGCGCGCGCCCTTCGGCACGCCGGTCGTGCCCGACGTGAGTAGCACCGGCGCCAGCATCCGGGGCCGGCGCGGTACCGCGAAGCGGCGTCGATGTCGGACGTCGTGCATCGTGAGCTCCCCGGTGCCGTCGGCGGTCACCACGGGTCCCTTGAACCCGGCGGCCTCCACGACCGACCCGAATCGCTCGTCGCTGACCAAGGCCGCGATGGATTCTCGAGCGAGTACCGCGGCGAGCTGAGCGGCACCGAAGCCGGTGTTGAGCATCACCGGCACGAGCGACGCCTTGGCTGCCGCCACCGATGCCTCGACGAAATCTCGATGGTTGAGGCAGAGGATTCCCAGGTGGTCGCCGGGTTCGAGACCGAGGCCGGCAAATCCTGTCGCCAGGGCGCTCGATCGACGGTCGAGTTGGAGGTAGTTCAGCTCACCGCGATGGTCGATCACCGCGGTTCGACCGGGATGGCGCAAGGCCGCGCCCGCGGTGGCCGCGCCCAGCGATGGCCCCCACCGGAGCAGGCCGGCCCCACTTGCGGCGACCCTGACAGGGTCGAGCAACCCGAGACGCCGGGCGACGCCGAAGATCAAGCTGTTCCCAGGCCCGCTGCCTCAGCCAGCACCTTGATCTCGGTGAGGTGGTGCTCGAGTAGATCGTCGAGATCGGGCACGAGCTCGCGACACGCTACGAGGCCGAAGTCGAGCGAGTCGAGATAGCTCTGCACGGTGATGTTGAGCCCGACCCCCTCGGTGATGGTGGACACCGGAAAGAAGCGGACCATTTTCGCGCCACCCATGTAGAGAGGCTGGCGGGGGCCCGGCACGTTGGAGATCACGACGTTCACCGGAGATCCCGCAGCCCGGTCGGCGAGGTGGAGAGATCCCGCCAGGCGCGACACCTGACTCACGATCGCCGGAGTGGCGAATTCGGCGACCTCGACCAGGGCGTCGGCGGGGACCAGGTCGAACTGCTTCTTGGCCCGGTTCATCGATTCGTGCACGGCCTGCACGCGAGCGAGCGGATCTTCGAGATGGGTGGGTATGGCCACGAAGACCGCAGAGACCCGATTGGTCCAGCGGTCGGCCTCCTCGCCGGTGCGGATCGACACCGGCACCATGGCTCTGAGCGGCTGGTCGGGCAGGGCGTTGTGGGACAGGAGGTAGCGACGCAACGCGCCCGCGGTGACCGCCATCACCACGTCGTTGACCGTGGCGCCCAGTGCCGACTTGATCGCCTTGACATCAGCCAGCGGAGCCGACGCCATGGCCAGCCGGCGATTCGGACCGATCGAACGGTTGAACGGAGTGGGCGGAGCGAGCACCTGAGTCCGAGGCTGGTCGCGCTCGACTGATGTGAGTCCACCGAGCTTCGAGGGAAGCTGGCGCCGCACCTGGTCGACTGTGTTGGCCACTCCCTTGCTCCGGCTGGCATCGGCGAAGCGGCGCAGCATCCGCATCTGTACACGCGCGGCGCGGCCCGGTGTGCGCGCCATGTTGAGCACCGTTCGGCCGATGAGCTCCAGATTGTGAGGCTCGGCCTCGGGTTCCCAGTTGTCTTCGTCGCCGGCGATCTCGTCGCCGTCGGGATCGCTGTCGAGCATCATCATCAACATCTCGACGCCCGATGCACCGTCGATGGTGGCGTGATGCACCTTCGTGAGGATCGCGAACTCGTCGTTCTCGAGCCCCTCGATCACGTACACCTCCCATAGGGGCCGACTGCGATCGCAGGGACGGCCGATGATGCGCGCCACCTGGGTGGACAGCTGCTCCATCGTGCCGGGGGCGGGCAGAGCCATATGGCGAACGTGGAAATCGAGGTCGAAATGGGGGTCGTTGATCCAGTAGGGATGATCCAGCCCAAACGGGACCTCTACCAGCTTGCGGCGGAGCGGTTCGAGGAGATGAAGCCGCTTCTCGAGCTGGTTGTGGAAGGCCTCGTAGGGGCTGAACTCGGGGTCGTCGGGACGCTGGTAGACGACCACGCTGCTCACGTGCCCGAATGAGCTCGGTGTCTCGATCGACAGGAAGGCGGCGTCGAGTCCGGTGAGCTGTTTCATGTCGGCTGCCCTTCTGTCTCAAGGTGAGGTTTGAAATCGGCGAGCACCGTTGAGCGGAGGGCATCGCCGATGAAGCGACGAACGCTCGACTCGAAGGCGAACGAAAGGTGAGCGCCCTGGTACCACAGGATCTCAGGCTCATCCCAGTGCTCCCACAGGGTCTTGACGTTGCCGGGGCGCACCCATCGATCGGCGAGACCCGCGAAGATGAAGCGCTTGTCGACGTCGATCACCGGGTCCATCGCCAGCGGCGACACCACCCGGTTGGCCCGTTCGAGAGAACGCCAGCTGAGCCCCCACTGCTCATACCAGGGCGGCAGGAAGGGCTCGACGTTGCGACGCATCCCCCGCACGAGGTCGGGCTCGGGGATGCCCGCGATCGCACAAGCGAGGTCGTCTTCGAAGCAGGCGGTGAGGGCGGTGAAGTAGCCACCGAGAGAAAGACCGAGGGCGCCTACCGAGGTTGCCTTCTGGTCGTTCTGGATCCACGACTTGAGCCGGCGGATGTCCCACAAACCATGGGCCGCGGTGTAGATCAGGTTCATCGCTCCGCCGAAGAGCACGCGGTCGCCGGACATTCCGATCGACCGAGGGCCGTGGAGGGGCTGGACAGGGAAGGCGAGGTTGAGGCCGTACTTGTGATGGAGTCGCTTGGCCTCGAAAGCCCAGAGGTCGACGGCGGGAGAACCGGTGCGGTAGCCGTTGATGCAGATCAGCCACGGTCGAGGCTCACCCTCGTGGCGCAGCACCCATGCATGGCCGGTGGCGTTGGCTTCGTATCCCAGCCAGCGCTCGCGGCCCGGTTCGTCGTCGTGAGGCTCATACCCACTGTCGAAGGTGAGGTGCTCGAACGGCATCCCCCACGCCTCGTGGGGCTTCAGCTCCGGGTCCTCGAGAAGAGGCGGCGTGCGGTGGTACGACCTCGGATCGTCGACCCAACCCTGCTCGTTGTACATGTCGACGGCATCGCCGAGCTCGTTTCTGAGACGGCGGCGGAAGTCCATGTTGGGGATCCGAACCCGGCTACGCAGGATCTCGGTCTGCAGGGCCCACTCGTCGAACGCCCACTTCGCAGCAACCGTCGGTGAGAGTTTGAGGCTCGGCAGGTCGGGCTCGCGATGCCCCACAACCCAGTCGCGGGTGTAGCCGACCATTTTCGAAGCGATCCTCATGAGGCTCTCTCTTCTCTGGGCTGTGACCTGGTACCCCCGACAGGACTCGAACCTGCAACCGCCGGGGTAGAAACCCGGTGCTCTATCCAGTTGAGCTACGGAGGCAAAAACAGGGTACGCCGCAGCGGACCCAGCCGGTACACTTCGGGTCCCGCTGGTTCGCCGGCATGGTGGGCGTAGCTCAGTTGGTTAGAGCGCCTGGTTGTGGTCCAGGAGGCCGGGGGTTCGAATCCCCTCGTTCACCCGTAGAAGTTATAGTTAGAAATTCAAGCACCTCTAGCTCAATTGGTAGAGCATCGGACTCTTAATCCGCAGGTTCTGGGTTCGAGTCCCAGGGGGTGTACCAACTAGAAACCCCAGGTCAAGCCCAGTTTTCTGGCAGGCCTGGGGTTTCGGCGTTCTGGTGTGTTTTACGCCCGTGGTCACACGGTGGTCACACTAGATCCGTAATCGACCAAGGTTGCTGCTGCCTCAGCCGCCTCGCGTTGGTGGCCGGGGAGCACGTGGCCGTAGACCTGCAGGGTGAACGCGACGTCGGCGTGGCCGAGGCGTTCGCTGACCATCCTGGGGTTCTGCCCCATCGACAGCAGGTGCGTGGCGTGGGTGTGTCGTAGCCCGTGCAGCGTGAGGTACGGGACGTCGGTGGCTCGGACGAGGTCGGTGAAGCGCTTGCCCACGTTGTCGGGGTGGGTGGGGGTTCCGATGACGGTCGTGAACACGTAGCCGCTTTGGTGCCACCCCTCCCCCACGAACTCGGCAGCCTCGGCCTGTTGCTCCCGGTGAAGCCGAAGGATGTCGACGGTCTCGTCATCGAGATCGACGGTCCGCCGTGAGCGGCGCGACTTCGGTGTGCCGACGACGGGATTACCGTCGATGACACCGAGCGTTCGCCGAACTCGTAGCTGCATGCGTTGGAGATCGACGTCTTCCCACATAAGGCCGCACACCTCTCCCCTTCTCATGCCGGTGAGGGCGGTGAGCCGGATGAGCGGGAACAGCTCGTGGCCTTCGGCGGCAGTGAGCAGGGTGCGGAGCTCGTCGGGCGTCCAGGAGATTCGGTTCGTTTCGAGCTGGGCGGTGCTGGGCTTGTCGGCAAGGCGGGCGACGTTCCGTTGGATGATGCCTTTGCGCTCGGCGTCGGTGAGCGCCTTCTGGATCACCTGGTGGACCCGGCGGATGGTCTTGGGTGACAGCGGATTGCCATTCTGTCCGCCCTTCTTGACGAGGGTTCGGTAGAGGTGTTCGAGGTGGAGCGGTGTGAGGTTGGCGAGCTTGGTATCTGCCACGTGAGGCCGGACGTAGCGACGGATCTCGTTGCGGTAGTCGGCGATGGTGCGAGGCGTCTTGTTGGTGTTGGGGAGCCCGTCGAGCCAGAGCTCGAGATATTCGAGGAAGGTCATGTGTTCGACGTCGAAGACGTGCCCGCCGACGTCGATCGCTCGCCGGGCGTCGTCGAGCGCGCCGCTGGCCGCGGTCTGAGTGTTGTAGCCCCGTTTGCGGCGTTGACGTCGTCTGCCGGTTTCGGGGTCGTCGCCGAGGTCGACCACGTACTGCCAGAGGGTGCGGCCGTCCGAGGTCGTGTACTTGGTGATTCCGGGTTGGCGTCGGGGCACCGGTCACTCCTCCTGATGCCGATGGCGAAGCCATCGGCTGGGTGGGTTGGAGGGACCGTGAGCCGGTTCCAAGCTGTGATCAGTGGCGATAGATAGCGCCGCCGCGTGGTCAAGCGTTCGTTGGCTGAAGGGCCGTCGACGAGATTGCAGGTTACCTCCGGTGACGGTCACGTGAAGTCGGGCCCGTCGATGCCGTGATCGATGGCGGCCGTTTTGGATCTCGAGACTGCCAAGGATCTTCGGATGTCTGAGAACGCGTCGTAGCGGGCGACCCCGTACTCGGCTCTGCTGGCCACGGCGTACAGGTGGTTGACGTGTCGGCCTCTGGACAGGCCGGTGTAGGCGAGTTCGGCGTAGAGCCCGTCGTCGCCGAGGAAGTAGACGTGGTCGCAGGTCATGCCTTGGGCTTTGTGCACGGTGAGGGCGTATCCGTGGGTGAGGTGGCCGGATTCGACGTAGGCGGATGGCACTTCGACGCGACCTCCCCGATCGAGTTCGATGCTCATACCCTCGGGGGTGGAACCGTTGACGATGCCTTGATCGCCGTTGAGTAGTCCGAGGTCGTGCCGGTTGCGGTGGGCGACGATCCGCTGTCCCCCGGCGAAGGCCACCAGCTCACTGCGCCACACGATCGGACCGCTGCGGTCGGCGAGTGCGAAGAGTTCGACGGCGCGCCGGTTGAGGTCGGCCACGTCGCTGCGCGTAGCGGCGAGCATGATGGCGTGGTGGCCCCCATCGACCGCGGCAAGCCAGTCGGCGACAAGCGCTGTACGGAGCGTGTCGGCATCAGCTGCGGTGGTGAGGTTGCCGGAGCGTTCGAGATCGACGAGGGCCTGGTCGACATCGACCCGTCGCAGGGCCGAGAGCGCACGACGCTGCACCGGGTCATGCTGGCGGCGATTCTCGGTCAGCCGGACCGGCTCGACTCGTCGAGCGATAGCAGAGAATGTGCCACCGGCGCCGATCTCTGGGAGCTGGTGGTTGTCACCGACGAGGACCAACTTTGATCTGGCCTGGTTGGCGTGGTCGATGATCCGGGCGAGTTGGCGGGTACCGACCATGGCTGCTTCGTCGATGACGAGCACCGTGTGGTCCTTGAGGAGCGGTCGCCCGGAGTCGAGCAGCGTGAGCAGACGGTGGATGGTCTGGCTCTCGATGCCGGCCCCGGATCGGAGTTCGGCGGCCGCTCGAGCTGAGAGGGTCGCGCCGATCACTCGGTGGCCACCTCGTTGGTAGGCGTCTCGGAGGGCATCGAGTGCGGTGGTCTTGCCCGCGCCGGCTTGTCCGATGACAACGGAGATCGCGTCGCCGGAGGAGGCGATCCGTTCGACGAGTCGCCGCTGCTCCGGCGCGAGCCGCGGCCGGGCCGCCACTGCGTCGCCGACCGGGGCAGCCGGCGCGACTCCAGAGCCGATACCGCGGCCGGCCTCAGCGATCTTCACGGCGCTCTGTTCGAGGGCGAGGATCTCGGGGGTGGTGAACGTGTCGGGTGCAAGCGAGATGGCATGGGTCGATGCCAGATACTCACTCGTGCGGCTCAGAAGCGTTCCGAGCGGCACGCCATCCGGGGCGCTGCGACAAACAGAGCGGATCGCGTCCCAGCGACCGAACGTCGACTCGTGCTCGGTGACCGCAGTCGCGAGCTGTTCGTCGCTGACGTCAAGGCCGGGGACTCGAGGTTCACGGGGAATGCGCTCGAAGTCGAAGCCGAGGTCCTCGGCGCGCTGCCTCCAGCGATGTTCCAGCAACTCGGGCGAGGGCTCGTTGCCCTTGGCTTCTCGGGTCGCCAACGCTGCGATTCGGGCGCCGTGGCCGGTGGTGGCGCCGCGCCAGATCATCTCGGCCTCGATATCTCGACGGCGCTGGCTGAAATGGCGGATCACCTTGCGCGACACGCCGACGAGTTCACCCACGCCATGACGATCGATCGACGTGAACTGCGGGCCAACCGACTGGGCGAGTTCGTTGCGCAGCACCGCTTGGAATACGGCCTCGGCGGTGTAGCGGATCCGGTAGAGCTGGCGAGTGTCAAGTGCAGTGATCCTTCCATCGGGACCACGGCTGGCGTTGGCGACGACCAGGTGCCTGTGCAGGTTGGGGTCGCCGCTGCGACTGGTTCGGTGATCGAAGGCGGCGACCACCAGCCCGCTCCCGCGTTCAAGGATCGCGCCCGCGTGGCCCCGTCGAATCTTGGTGCCCTCCTGCTCAATGAAGTCGACGACCGCGGCCTCGGCCACGTCGAGGGCGCGCTCTACGTCGAGCCGAGTCCGGCGATCGCCGAGCGCCCACACCACCGAAACTGATTTCGGGACGCTGAGGGTCAGGTCGAGCGCCCTGACCTTGACCGGATGCTCAGTGAGGGATTGGCCGTTGCCGGGCATTTTGCCCACGAGAAGGACACGGAAGTCATCGGCGTCAACCGCACCTGCGAGTCCGAGATCGGCGGCGAGCGTGCCTAGCCACCGCCCGGGGGTTTCGTCGCCGACGTAGTAGCCGGCTGCGTCGTCTTGGCCGATCTCGGCGAGGTAGTAGTCGGCGTCTCTTACCTTGCCGATGGAGATCATCGGACGGCACCCAGCCACTGCCGAGCACCCTTGGTGCATCGGTGTGAACGATCATGATGGGTCTGCCGGTGCAGTCGCGGCGTCGGGCTTGCCGACGAGTCGACTACGGCGTCACGACGGGAACGTCGAGGGCGGCCATGCGATCGAGGGCAGCGACCGGGACTCGATACGAACCGCCGATCGCGATGTTGGGTAAGCCTTCGCGGCCGGCGGTCTGGCGGTAGCGACGAGCGGCAAGATACGCGGCGTTGCGGGAGATCCGCAGCCGCTCGCCTGCTTCGGGGATCGTGAGGAATTGCGATTCGGTGTTGGTCATGGACGACTCCTGTCGGTTGGTGATTCACACCCATGGAAGGCGTCGATCAGCGCCAGAACGCGACGAATCGTCTTGCAGGCCAGCCCCGGGGTGTCGACAGACTGCCAACGGTGCAGACTTTGGTGCAGTGCGTCAGGTCTGCACCAGACCAGAGAATGGTGGAGACAAAGTATCAAAAGCGTGCACAGTGATCTCTTTTGGTAACCTACTTCGGATGGCCGAATCGTTGAGACCGAGTGAGCTGGCGGACTGGCTCATGGCGCGCGGCCGTCATTTCATCACTACTGAAGATGCTGCAAAGCTGCTGGGTGTCGCGCCGCCGGACGTGCGCAACAGTCTCCGACGGCCCCGAGAGGCCGGGGCGATACTCGCAATCACGAAGGGTGGCTGGATACCGGTACCACCGGAGCACCGGTCCGCGGGTGCGCCTCCCCCATCCCACTTCATCGATGCGTTAATGAACCATCTCGGGCACCCGTACTACGTCGGGTTCCTGTCGGCAGCTGCGATGCACGGCGCCGCTCATCAGGCGCCAATGGTCTTCCAGGTGGCCACGCCAGCGGTCTTGCGCGACCGTTCGATCGGCCGCGGTCGGTTCCGATTCATCCAGCGCGCCGATGCCGGCCTACGAGAGACGCTACGCAAGACGGTGCCGACCGGACGAGTCACGATCTCGTCGCCAGAAGTCACCGTGTTCGATCTCATCGACTCACCACGCCTCGGGGGTGGCCTCTCCAATATCGCAACGGTGATCGGAGAACTCCTCGAGGACGACCTCCTCAGCCCTGAAGAGCTTGCCAAGCAGGCCGTGCACTACCCGAGAACGGTTTCGCAGCGCGTCGGCTACATGGTGGAGACGATGGACAAGATGATCGACAGTCCGATCAACCTGAAACTTCTCGCAGCGGTAGTCGAGCACGCCGAACCGACTCGCCTCGCGCCTCATCGCCCGCGGGCGAGAGATCGCGATGACCGCTGGGGCATCTTCGTGAACATCGACATTGAGCCCGACCTGTGATCTCCGACGCCGAACTTGCTCACTGGCGCCAGGTCGTTCCGTGGACGGAGGCAAACCAGGTCGAACAAGACCTCATACTGTCTCGGTTGATCATCGAGATCGCCTCGCATTCACTCCTCGGCGATGAGCTTGTCTTTCGAGGCGGCACGTGCTTTCACAAACTGTGGCTGGACCGCCCATGGCGCTACAGCGAAGACCTCGACTACGTCCGACGCACCGGTGGTGGCATCGGCAAAGTCTTCGACGCGCTACGAGAGGTGGCCCACTCGGCCGGCTTCGACGATGTTCAGACCCAACTAGGGCGTCATCCGAAGGTAAGGCTTCGGTCGACATTCGCTTCCGGCGACCGGATGCGAATCAAGATCGAGATGAACACCTTCGAGCGATCGCCGGCTCGGCCAGCGGTGACGCGCCCACTTTCGGTCGACAGCGCGTGGTTCACCGGCTCGGCCGACGTACTCACGTTCACGATCGAGGAACTTACCGCAACCAAGGTGCGAGCCCTGTTCCAGCGATCGAAGGGCCGAGACCTGTTCGACCTCTGGCTCGCGGTCGAACACGCCGGAGTCCCTCCTGGCGAGATCGCCGACTGCTTCGGTCCGTACCGGCCCGACGGCTGGACAGCGACGCGGGCCCTCGAGAACCTGAAGGCCAAGCTCGCCGACGTGTCCTTCACCACCGATCTGGAGCAGCTCGCATCGTCGCCTGGCGACTACAACTTGGCGACAGCAGGGCTCGCGGTCGAACGCGTCATCGAGGCCATCGATCAACGAGAGCGGTAGCACGGAGCGTGTGGGCGTCGGAAACTGTGTCGTACCTCTGAGAGAGAAGTGGTTCTCATTCCCGGGGCGCTTCAACCGGCATGAACACGGGCGATCCCGTGCGATCCAGTCCGCGACTTGAAGCAGCCTGACGGGGCGACACTCCCGACCTGGGATTTCCATGGGGTGGGAGGCGCCCAACGTTCATGGGCTGGCCGGCCCTTTCCGCAGGTCGGCGCTGCGGGCGTGGCCCTCCATACCCTCGAGGCGCGAGACCCGGGCAGCAACTGGAGACTCCACAGCAGCGGCCTCCGGTGTGAGCTCCTGCCAGGTGAGCTGTTTCACGAACTTGATGGCATTCAGCCCGCCGGTGTATCGGGCAGCGCGACCGGTCGGGAGGATGTGGTTCGGTCCCGATGTCTTGTCGCCGAAGGTCACGTTCGTGTTCGGCCCAAGGAAGAGTGAGCCGTAGTTGCGGAGCCGCGCTCGCCACCAGGCGAGGTCGGCGGCCAGAACTTGGAGGTGCTCGGGCGCGTAGTCATCACACACCGATGCCGCCTCTTCGTTCGAGCCAACAAGGACGATTTCGCCGTAGTCACGCCATGCTGCTGAGGCTGACGCTCGGGAAGGATCTGGCAGGTCTTGGGCGTGGTTTCGGCAGAGAGCGTCGGTGGCATGGGCGAGCTCGGGAGAGGTCGTGACGAGCCAGACCGGCGAGTCGGGCCCGTGTTCGGCTTGGCCGATGAGATCGGTAGCGACCATGGCGGGGTCGGCCGTGCCGTCGGCGACGATCATCGACTCGGTCGGTCCCGCGATCACGTCGATTCCGACACGGCCGAAGAGTTGCCTCTTCGCTTCGGCTACGAAGCTGTTGCCCGGTCCGACGATCATGTCGGCTTCCAACCCGGTGAACAGCCCGAACGCAAGGGCGCCGATGGCCTGCACCCCGCCGAGTCCGAGCACACGGTCGGCACCGGCAACGCTGGCCGCATGAAGGATCGCCGGGTGCACGCCACCTCGGTCGTCTCGAGCCGGCGAGGCGACCACGATGTCTTCGACCCCTGCGGCCGAGGCAGTCGCGACACTCATCAGTGCCGACGCGACGTGCGCGAACCGCCCGGCAGGCACGTAGCAACCGGCCACCTCGATCGGAACGTTGCGTTGCCCGGCACGCAGGCCCGGCTCAACTTCGACCTCGAATTCGGCGAGAGAGGCCATCTGTGCGTCGGCGAACCGACGGATGTGTCGGTGCGCATACTCGATGTCTTCGCGCACACTCAGATCGAGTCGGCTCGCTGCCGCTTCGATCTCCTCGACTGGCACCTCGATGGGTCCGTCCCAGCCATCGAACTCTCTCGCCAGGCGAGCGGCCTCGGTCTCGCGCCCCACCTCGAGCCGAGTGAGAAGTTTGCTGACACGTTGACGGACCTCGCCGGCGGTCTCGTTGAGCGGTCGATCAGCCCGCTTGACATAGGTGATGGTCACGGGTCGTTCTCAGTCTCCGACGTATCAGCAGCCGAACTCACGTCCCGACACCCCGGGGCAAGGTGTTGCCGGGGTCGAAGGTGCACAAGGTCGTGACGGCGGCATCGGCGGGCCGGCCGCGCAGCCATACCGTCAGTTCGGTGTGTTCTTGGGCATGGTCGGGGCGTACATAGGCCATCGCGAGATTCTTGCCGACCCGGTGGCCCCATGCCCCCGAGGTGATCACCCCAACGGGTTCGTTGCCGGCGAACACGCCCTCACCTGGCTGGGCCGGTGCGTCCGTGCTGTCGATCTCCAGGACGACGCGCCGGCGTCGGTTCCCCGCCGCGACTTGGGCTTCGAGTCCGGGTTTGCCGGGGAACTCCTTGGATAGGTCGACAAAACGTTCGAGGCCGGCTTCGTAGGGGTTGAACTCCGTGATGAAGTCGGTCTTCCAGTGGCCGTAGCCCTTCTCCATTCGCATGGAGTCGATGGCGTACATGCCGAAGTGGGTCAGGCTGAGCTCTTCACCGGCCCCGATCAGAGTCTGATAAGCGCTGTAGAGCTGGGTGTTCGGGATGTGCAGCTCGACTGCATGTTCGCCGGAGAAGCTGACGGCGATGGCGAGGGCCTCGACGTGGCCGATGAAGCACCGTTGGGCGCTCAACCATGGCAATTCCTTTTGGCCCCACTTGCTTCGCGGAGATACGACGGCGAGCAGGTTACGAGCGCGAGGACCGGCGAGCAGCAGCAGCGTGTGGGTGTTGGTTCGGCTTTCGATGCGAATGTCAGAGCCGGCAGGAAGGTGTTCTTGAAGCCAGTCACGGTCGTGGAACTCCGCGGCAGCTCCGGATCCCCAGAAGACACTTCCGTCGGAAAGCGGTACGACCGTTGCCTCGCAAGAAACGTTGCCCGATGGGGTGAGGAAGTAGCACAGGCTCGCCCGACCGACGGTGGGCGAGATTCGCGAGCAAGACAGGGTGTTGAGCCAGTCGATCACGCCGGTGCCGGTGATGTTGTAATGGTTGAAGCCCGAAAGCTCGGCAAGGCCGACACCGGCGCGAAGGTTCGCGATCTCCGTCGCCACCACGCCATGGGCGTTCGTGAACGAATAGCTGTGTTCTTCAACGAAGTCGGAGTCGGGCTTGTAGAAGCTGGGCCGTTCCCAGCCGTTGATGACCTCGAATTCAGCGCCCTTGCCCGCGAGCACCGGATAGATCGGACTCGTCTTCGCCGGCCGACCGGCGGGGCGATGTTCGTGAGGCAGATGCCAGACGAACTCCAACTGGTAGTCCTCGATCGACTTCGTTGCAGTGTATTCGGTGTTGGCGTAGTCGGTGAGTCGACGCGGATCGAGCTGCCAGCAGTCCCACTCCGTCTCGCCGTGCACGATCATCTGGGCCAGCATCTTGCCGTACCCGCCGCCCTCGCCGATCCCCACCCGAATGCCATTCATCGACCATAGATTGCGATAGCCGGGCTGCTTGCCCACCAACGGACCGGCGTCAGCGGCATAGGCGATCGGTCCGTTGACGACCGAGCGGATGCCCACCTCTCCGAGAACGGGGACCCGCTCCATGATCGGGTCGAGTTTCGGGAGCAGCCGATCGAGGTCGGGTGGGCACAGGGCGTTGACGAAGTTCGGGTCGATGCCGTCCATCCCGAAGGTCTTGCAGTCCCATTCGTAGATGCCGACCAGCAGGCCAGCGCCCTCCTGACGCATGTAGAACCTGTCGCGAGGGCAGCGCACCATGGCCACCCGATCGTGCTCGCGACCCACGAGCTCGGGTATGTCTTCGGTGATGAAGTACATGTGCTCCATCGAGATCACCGGATACTCGATGCCGAGCATCGCGCCCACTTCGTTGGCCCGATAGCCAGCCGCGACTATTACGTGCTCAGCCGTGATCGAACCCTTCTCAGTCTCAACAATCCACTCCCCTCCCGACTTCTGCTCGAACCCGGTGGCGGGCGTGTAGCGATGAATCTCCGCACCCGCTGCACGACAGCGGCGGGCCAGCGCCTGACACAGCTGGGCTGGATCGATGTCGCCGTCACGGCCGTCCCAGAGTGCTGCGAACAGGTCGTGCTCCTTGACCAGTGGATTGAGCGCGCCGACCTCGGATGGATCGAGCAGCTCGAAGTCGAAACCGAGGCCTTTGGCCACCGAGAGAATGTGGTTGCAGCCGTCCAGCTGCTCCTGATCGGTGATCAGCCGCAGGCCGCCGATATCACCGTGGTAGTTGATCGGGTACTCGGGATCGCCAGCCAACTCGTCGTAGAGCTTGATCGTGTAGTCACGCATCAACAGCAACAGTTGATTGAAGGCGATCGCGGGGGCCTGGGCGGCCGAGTGCCACGTGGTCCCCGAGGTCAGCTCATGGCGTTCGAGCAGCACCACGTCGTTCCACCCTTCCAACGTGAGGTGATACAAGGCCGACAACCCCGCAACGCCGCCCCCGACCACTACAACACGAGCTTCAGACCTCATGGTCGCCAATTCTTCCGGTCGCCGCTAGTTGTGTAAATCTGAAATAACAGAAGATCTAGTTCACAATTTCTGAAGTAATGGACCGATGCCTGAGCCAACCGTGAAAGCCCTCCGCTACTTCCTCACCGCAGTCGACGCGGGGAGCATCACCGCTGCCGCTGCCCAGCTGCACGTCGTCCCTTCGGCCGTTCTCGCAGCCGTCAATCAGGTCGAAGATTCCTTCGGACTCACGCTGACCACGCGCCAGCGTTCGAAAGGCCTCACGCCGACCACAACCGGGCTCCTCGTCCTCCCTCGCATCCGAGACCTTCTCGACGAGTACAAAGCGCTGCTCACCGAAGCCGACGACATGCGGACCCAACTGACCGGCACCCTCCGTATCGGCTACTACGCTCCCGTCGCACCGGCATTCCTTCCGCTGGTCGCCCGGCGGCTACGCGACATCGGGGCACTCATCGAGATCGAGTACACCGCGTGCGACAACCGCGCCGCGCGACTGGGTCTCACCTCAGGCCAGTTCGATGTGATCGTTTGCCTCGACGAAGGCCCGACGGCAAGAGTCGACTATCAGACCCTCATCGATGTTTTCGCCTACGTCCTCGTTCCCGAGGACGACCCGTTAGCGACGCGACGCGCCGTTTCGATCAGCGATCTCGAGGGCCGCGACCTGGTGCTGCTCGACCTTCCCGGAGTGTCGGAGTACTACCGCCGTGCGCTCGAGGCAGCGGGCGTCGACCCAAACGTGGTTGCAACGGCCACGACCCTCGAGATGGTACGAAGCCTGGTCGGCGCAGGCGTCGGCTGCTCTCTCCTCCACATGCGCCCAGCGACCGACCTCACCTACGCAGGCGACCGCGTCGTAGCCGTGCCAATCCGGCCACGCATCGAATCGCTCAGAATCGTCGTCGGTCAACTGTCGGGAAAGCCTCGGCGCGTCGTCCAGGCCTTCGTCGATGAACTCCACACGCACTTTTCAGATGA
>JAJCXY010000064.1 GCA_029263215.1 Acidimicrobiales bacterium | reverse complement strand
GAGCAGAGAGCCCATGGCCCGACCGATTCCCGCATTGTTCACGAGCACATCGGCGGGCACTTCCTCCCCGAGCCCGGCAACCGCATAGCGATCGCGAACGTCGAGAACATGAGCAACACATCCGGTGTCGTCGGCCAACCGCGCCAACCGATCGGCTCGCCGCGCCACAGCGTGTACCTCCACCTGCCGAGCGCAAAGAGCACGAACCGTCGCCTCGCCTATGCCACTTGACGCGCCTGTCACCAGAGCGACCATGCCTGGCCCCACGCTCATCCGAGAACGTCCTTGGAAATGATGGTCTTCATGATCTCCGACGTGCCCCCGTATATCCGGGTTATCCGGGCATCGGCGTAGGCCGGACCGATCGGGTACTCGCTCATGTAGCCGTAGCCACCGAAGAGTTGGAGACATCGGTCGAGGGTTCGACCCTGGAGCTCGGACGCCCAGAGCTTGGCCATGGCCGCCTGGGTGGAGCCCAAGCCCCCCTCGTTGTGTTCGATCATGCAGTCGTTGATGAACGAGGTGGTGACTTCCACCTCTGTTGCCACCTCCGCCAGCACGAATTTCGTGTTCTGGAAGGAAGCGACCGACTGGCCGAATGCAGACCGTTCCTTGACGTACTCCACCGTCCAGTCGAGAGCGGATCGCGAGGCCGCCAGTCCGTAGACCGCGAGCGAGAGGCGCTCTTGGGCGAGGTTGAAAGCCAGATACTCGAGCCCCTTGCCCTCCTCTCCGAGCCTGTTGGCAACCGGGACCCTGACGTCAGAGAAGAAGAGTTCGGCGGTGTCGGCCGAGTGCTGGCCGATCTTGTCTAGGTTGCGGCCCCGCTCGAAGCCTTCCATGCCCCGCTCCAAGATGATCAGCGACAGGCCTCCTCGACCTTCTCCGGTGCGGCACACCGTGATCACCAGGTCGGAATTGATCCCGTTGGTGATGAAGGTCTTGGCCCCGTTCACCACATACTCGTCGCCGTCGCGCACGGCGGTGGTGGCGATCGATGCCAGGTCGGAACCCGTACCTGGCTCGGTCATGGCGATCGCGGTGATCAACTCTCCGGATGCAATACCCGGCAGCCAACGCCTGCTCTGTTCCTCGTTGCAATACTCGAGGAAATAGGGAGTGGTGACGTCGTTGTGAAGCGTGAGACCGAGGCCTGCGCCACCCAGTCCGGCCCTCGCCAACTCTTCACTGATCACCGCGTTGAATCTGAAGTCGTCGACCCCTCCCCCGCCGTACTCCTCGGGGATCGCCATCCCTGTGAAGCCGTGTCGACCCGCGGCGGCATACACGGACCGATCCGTTATTCCTTCGCTCTCCCATTCCTCTCGACGCGGAGCCATCTCCGCCTCGACGAAGGCGCGGAAGCTCGCTCGGAACAACTCATGGGTCTCGTCGTAGATTTCGGCCATGGCGTCAGTTTGACGCGTGAAAGGTTCGCGACACCATCTAGAAGATGACTTCTGCTTCCAGACTGCCGTCAGCGGCCTTCACGACCACCATCCTCGACATGCAGGGCATGCAATAGACCTTGTCGCCTGGCCTCAACTCCCGCTTCGACCGGATGACCACCTTGCAGACGGGACACACGACCTCGTTGGGGGCGAGAACATCGCCGACACCTTCCCAGTAGCGGTAGAACTTCCGCCACTTCTTGGGCACCTCATTGAAGCCCGTCTCCTCCAGCTCGTAGGTGTGGCGGTTCTTCGCGACCGCATCGCGGGCATCACTCATGTGAGGCCGAGTCGCTCGACGGTCTCCAGGTACTCCTGGCCCAGTCGGGGGCGATCGGCGACCGGGACGTCGAGGTCGTCGAGCGCCCCTTCGAAAACACTGAGGACAATCCGGTCGAGTTGCTCCTTCACCTCTTGCAGCCGAGGACGTCGCGACGGATCGTCTGCCATGCGTCGGCCAAGGTCGTTTTCTCCGAAGCCGAAATGGCGGCGCTCATCTGAAATCACACCCTGAAGCACCTCAGCGGTGACCGGGTCGGCGTTCTCGGCATGAGAACGGAAGACAGTGAACTCCATCGACTCCAAGATCACGTTCTGAGCGAAAACGGCCGCATCCCACTCACCGGCGTCGACCAACTCCAACAGGGAGGACTTGAAGTCGAGCAGGGCCGGATTCGCCCGCTTCTGTATCTCCGTGGCGGTGTCGACCACACCCAGGTCGGTGAGTCGGCGCAGGAACACTTCGAGGTGACGCGCCTCGTCGACGACCTGGGTGGCCATGAACACCTTGGCGTGGTGGTTGGGCGCCAGGCGCACCAGCCCCGATGCCCCCTCCAGGGCCGCTGTCTCGCCAACGCAGTAGTTACACAGCGTGGTGATCAGCCGATCTCGTCTGGTGTCATCGAGTTCGGGGTCGGGTGTGTCGGGACTGCGGCCGTAGGGCCGATCGACGAGGTAGCCCTCGACGGCACCGAACCAGAACTCGAACGACTGCACCTCCTCAACGAAGTCGTCCTCCTCGAGTAGGTGCGGGTCGAAGTCGTCGTCGTCGGCTATCACCATCAAACGGGGGATTTGGGCGACTGATACTCCAGGCCGATTCGGCCGAGGCGGGTCTTGAACTCTCCCAGCACAGTCTCGGCCAGAACGGCTTCCATCTCCTCCGGCGTGGCGGTGGCGAGGTTGGTGCCGTGCCATTCGGCTTCGGGAGAATCGCCGTTGCTCTGGATCGCCTCATCGGGGGACTCCGAGAACGCCAAGGCGAAGGTGGCAAGCATGTGGTAGGTCATTTCCTCCTGCATGCGTTCGATCTCCGGCTTCTTCTCGGGATGTTCCTGGATCAGCGAACCGATCCGGTTTTCGCCGAAACCGACGTGGCGGCGCTCGTCGGCGATGGTTCCCCGCAGCGTGTGGGCGAACTTCGGGTTGAGCTGGCGGTTGCCGGCCTCCATCATCTCGAAGACGCTGAACGCCATTCCCTCCAAGACGATATTCTGGCCAACCACACCGGCGATGAAATCTCCGGCTTCGACCTTCTCCAACAGCACCTCGGCGAACTTCACCAGATGGGGGTTGGCCCGATCGGAGATCTCGTCTTCGAGCTTGTCCTTCTTCACACCCAGGTCGTAGAGGCGCTGGGTGAAGATCTCCACATGGCGGGCCTCATCGAGCGTCTGGGTGGCCAGGAAACGTTTACTCGGATAGTCGGGTGCGGCATTGACCAGGCCCGATGATGCGGCAAGCGCGCACCGCTCTCCCACCACGAGTTGCACCGTCGCGGTGATCGCTGCGTCGAGCATGGTTTCGTTGCCGAGCAGGTCTTCTGCCTCGCTCTCATCGGCACCTCGTCCGTATACCGTGTCTTCGAGATAGCCCTGAGGGCACATCTCCAACCACCGCTGGATCGAGTATTGGGACAAGAAATCGGCCATGTTGAGCTCCAGGTAGACAGCGCTTGGACCACCCTTGCCCCTTACGGCGTAAGCATAAAGAGTCCAAAGTCCCGAATCAGGCCATCATGACCGGCCCGATCGATCCCTCATCCGCCACCAGAACGGGTCGCGGGGGTCTGTCCACCGATCGCCTCGGATCCAACTACTTCAAGCTCTTCGCGGCCAGCACGATCTCCAACCTGGGCGACGGCATTGCCTTGATCGCCTACCCCTGGCTCGCCAGCGCCCTCACCCGCAACCCCCTGCTCATTGCCCTGGTCCTGGTGGTGCAACGGCTCCCGTGGCTCCTGTTCAGCCTTCCCGCCGGGGTCATCACCGACCGCAACGACCGCCGCACCCTCATGGTTGGAGCCAACCTGATCCGCACGGTGCTCACCGTGTTCGTGGCTCTCGTGGTGCTCAACCGCGGCGACGTGCTACCCGACGTCGACGTTGTCGCCGACCCGGACGCGATCATCAGCACCAACATCGGCCTCTACCTCCTGGTGTTGGCTGCCACGCTCCTGATCGGCACCGCCGAGGTCATCTACGACAACGCGGCCCAGACGTTCATGCCGGCGATCGTGCACAGCAAGCAGTTGGAGAAGGCAAACGGACGCATGTGGAGCGTGGAGATGGTGGCGAACACCTTCGCGGGTCCTCCTCTCGGCGCCTTGTTACTGGCGGTGGCGTTCTCCCTACCCTTCTTCGTCGACGCCGCTACCTTCGGCATCTCGGCGATCCTGGTCGCCCTCATCCCCTCGGCCGTTCCGTCGAAGCCAGGCGATACCACCGACAGGAAGCCATGGCGGGCCGAACTGTCAGAAGGATTCCGCTGGCTATGGAATCACGAACTACTCCGACCGCTCGCGATCACCCTCGGGCTGCTCAATGGAGTGGGGATGCTCATGATCTCGATCCTGGTGCTCTACGCCCAGGAGGTGCTCCACACCAGCACCACCGAGTTCGCCTTGCTCGGCACCGGTGGCGCTATCGGCGGCATCATCGGCGGCTGGACGGCGTCTCAGATCAGCAGCCGGATAGGTGCAGGTCCATCGCTGTGGCTCACCCTGCTCGGAGGAGCGGCCACTACCTTCGTGATCGGACTCACGAGCTGGTGGATGCTGGCCTGGCTGATGTTCGCGATCTCTTCGATGGTCGGCGTCTTGTGGAACGTCATAACCGTGAGCCTGCGCCAAACGATCATCCCCGACCACCTGCTCGGCCGAGTCAACAGCGTCTATCGCTTCTTCGGCTGGGGCATGATGCCCATCGGTTCCCTCCTCGGCGGTTTGGTGGTGGTAACGAGCGAGACGCTCGTCTCACGGGAGATGGCGCTACGACTGCCATGGCTCATCGGAGCAGGACTCCAGGTCCTGCTGCTCGTATTCGCAGCACCGAAGCTCACCACCCAACGCATCGAAGCGGCGCGAGCGGCCGCAACCGCAGACGACACCTAGTTCGCTAACGTTCCCAATCGTGGCGACCAGCGGATCAATGATGCAGCGAGTCCTCCTCTCCGTGGCCCTGGGTGCTGCGGTGCTCGCCCCGTCACCCGCCCACGCCGGGATCGTCGAAGATGCTGTCGCGGCCACGGCCCACACCCCCGACGAACTCGTCGCCTCCTTCGACAACGCCGAACTCCCCGGCCTCGCACCCGAAGGGCCGGGGCCGTCCATCACCGGAAACGCCGAACTCGACACCCGGATCAGAACGATCGCCGAGACGCGCGGCTATGAGCGACACCCCGAACCCGATCGCGAGCTCGTCGTCGCCGACGGGTTCCGGCTCCAACCCGAAGCGGCGGCGGCGTGGGAGGCCATGCAGGGCGCGGCTCTCGAGGCCGGTCACTCGATCAGGATCACATCGGCATACCGAAGCCCCGTCACCCAGGCCGGCCTGTTTCGCTCACGGCTCAACGGCGCCACCGACGCCGCCATCGATCATGTGCTGGCCACCGTCGCCGCTCCCGGCTACTCGCGCCACCACACCGGCTACACCATCGACATCCGCACCCCCACCCACTTTCTCCACAACTTCGCCAATTCCGACGCCTACGCCTGGATGGCTGCCGACAACTGGGCCGTGGCGAAATCGTTCGGCTGGCTTCCCAGCTACCCGGCCGGAGCCTCGGCCGCCGGACCCGACCCCGAACCCTGGGAGTTCGTCTGGATCGGGCCGATCAACATCATCTGCGGCGACTTCGACCCCTCGCCAGAGACAACGTTCTGCGACACCCTTGGCTCGACCTTCGCCGCGGACGTCGAGTGGTTGCGAAGTGAGGGCATCACCACCGGCTGCAACACAAACCGTTTCTGTCCGACCACAACAATCACTCGAGCCCAGGCCGCCACGATGCTGTGGCGCATGGAGGGTGAGCCGGCTGCCACATCCGCAATCCCATTCCTTGATGTCCCCGACAATGTCTATTTCACAGAAGCGGTGAGGTGGATGGTGGAGCTGGTGATAACCACCGGCACGTCCTCCACCGAATTCTCACCCCACGTCGAGCTGACGCGGGACCAGTTCGTCACCTTCCTCTGGCGTTACGCGGGCAGGCCGGCGCCAGCTGGCTCTCACCAATTCGTCGACGTAGGCCCCACCAGCTTCGCTGCCGACGCGATCGCCTGGGCCGCCGGCGTAAGGGTGACCACCGGCACGTCGGCCACCAAGTTCTCACCAGTCGCCACCACCACCCGTGGCCAAGCCGCGGCCTTTCTGCACCGCTACGACCTGATCCCCTGAGCGCGCTTCTCGCCACTCTCTGCGTTCTGAGGCGCGGAAAATGGCCTCCCCGGCCTATGGCGTCCACCACTCCTTGTGGTATCCAATGGGAAGGCGATGACATCCGGCGGAGGAATCAGGGTGATG
>JAJCXY010000063.1 GCA_029263215.1 Acidimicrobiales bacterium | reverse complement strand
ACCGTTGTGTGTCTGGCGGTCGTAGTGGTGCTGGTGGTGGCGGTCCAGTCCCTGGTGCGCACCCTTCGCGAGCTGCGCGGCACCGTCGATGATCTGCGGTCGAGCACCCTGCCGATGGTCGATGATCTCCATCTCACCGTCGCCCGCGCGGGAGAGGAACTCGAACGCGTCGACGGTGTGATCGGTCGAGCCGAGCGGATTTCCGCCACCGTCGACGTTGCCTCCCGGCTCACTTACAAGGCCATGGCTCCACCCCTAATCAAGGCGCTCTCCCTGGTGGCCGGAGCGGGGCGGGCCACCCGCCGAATCAGAACGCCGCGGCGCCATCGTGCCATAGAGGTTCGGGGTCGATCGCGATGAAGCGAACGTTTTGGACCGGAGTGGGCTACACCCTGGGTTTCGGCAGCTCGTTCTACATACAGAAGCGGGTGCGTCGAACCGTCGAGCGTTACACCCCCGAACAAGTCCGCACCGATGCGATGACGAAGGGTCGTGAGGTGGCATCTCGGGCCAAGGACGCGGTGATCGACCTGCGCGAAGCAGCTCAAGAGGGAGTCGATGCGATGAGGCGGGAGAAGGCCGATCTGCTGGCGGAGTTCGCGGCCGACGAGGATCTCCATGCCGGGCCCGCCCGTGGCATCGATCCATCCGAACGGGCCAGTGGCGGATTCCGCCCTCGCCGCTGATCTCGCCCGCCCTTATCCCACCCCGTGTCGTGGGGCGCGCCGGTAGGCTCTATCCCTCATGAAGGCCAACGAAGTTCGCAAGGCGTTCACCGATTTCTTCGTTGAGCGCGACCACATTCATCTTCCGTCTGCGAGCCTGATTCCGCACGACCCCACGCTCCTCTTCACGGTTGCGGGCATGGTGCCGCTCAAGAACTACTTCACCGGCGAGGAGCAGGCGCCCGGTCCGCGGGCGATCACCGTCCAGAAGTGTGTGCGGGCCGGCGGCAAGCACAACGACCTCGACGAAATCGGCCGCACCTCGCGCCACCTCACCTTCTTCGAGATGATGGGCAATTTCAGCTTCGGCGACTATTTCAAGTCCGACGCGATCGCCTGGGCGTGGGAGTTCGTCACCGACGTGCTCGGACTCGATCCCGAGCGCCTGTGGGTCACGGTTCATCTCAGTGACGACGAGGCCGCGGCCATCTGGCACGACGAGGTGGGCGTGCCGGCCGAGCGCATCCAGCGCCTCGACGAAGACAACTACTGGAAGATGGGCGACGTCGGCCCGTGCGGGCCCTGCTCGGAGATCTTCTGGGACAAGGGCCCCGAATACGGCACCGACGGCGGACCCGAGCACGGCGGTGAGGAGAGGTTCATCGAGATCTGGAACCTCGTCTTCATGCAGTTCGATCAGCTCGACGATGGCTCGAAGACACCCCTGCCCAAGCCTTCGATCGACACCGGCATGGGCCTCGAACGCACGGTGTCGGTGCTCCAGGGGGTCGACTCCGTCTGGGAGACCGACGAACTCAACGCCTTGTTGCGCACCGCCGGCCAACTCACCGGCGTCGATCCCGACTCCGCGCCCGAAGAACAGCTCGTTTCCCTGCGCATCCTCGCCGACCATGCGCGATCCACCTCGATGCTGGTGAGCGATGGTGTGTTCCCGTCCAACGAGGCGCGAGGGTATGTACTGAGACGTATTCTCCGCCGGGCTGTGCGCCACGCCTACATACTCGGTGTCGACGACCCCGTGATGGGGGCCATGGTCGACCGTTTCGTCGAGTTGATGGGGGGCGACTACCCCGATCTGGTGAAGAACCACGACTTCGTTCGCGATGTGATCCACCGCGAGGAGGTGGGGTTCCGCGAGACCCTTCGCAAGGGCCAGGCCATTCTCGACGAGCAACTTGCCTCGCTGGGTGAGGGCGAGGCGCTGTCGGGCGATACCGCCTTCCTTCTCCACGACACCTACGGCTTCCCTCTCGAAGTCACCCAGGAGATCACCGGTGAGAGGGGAGTGGAGGTCGACGTCGAGCGGTTCGGCGTGGCAATGGCCGAGCAGCAGCGCCAGGCCAAGGAGGCTCGCAAGGTCGCGGCGGCCGGCGACACCGGGGCCCTCGTAGCGCTGGTCGAAGAATTCGGCGAGACCGACTTCACCGGGCGCGCCGACGACGAGTCGACGGCCAACGTCATCTACATCGACGACCTGGTCGTCGTGCTCGACCGCACACCCTTCTACGCCGAGAGTGGTGGCCAGGTCGGCGACACCGGCACGATCAGCACCGAATCCGGCGAAGCTCGAATCAGCGACACGCGATACGGCGTACCCGGCCTACACATCCACGAGATCGACTCCCTCACCGGCGAGGTGTCGGTGGGCCAGCAGGCCACCGCCACGATCGACGCCGATCGGCGGGCGGCCATCCGCCGCAACCACACCGCCACCCACATCCTGCACTGGGCCCTGCGTCGGGTGCTCGGAGATCACGTGAAGCAGCAAGGCTCCCATGTGGGCCCCGACCGCCTGCGCTTCGACTTCAGTCACTATGAGGCGCTGAGCACCGAACAAGCGGCCGAAATCGAGGATCTGGTCAATCAGGAGGTGCTGGCCAACGGACCCTGTCGCCACTTCGAAACCACGATGGATCATGCCGAACACCTCGGTGCCATTGCGTTCTTCGGCGACAAGTACGGCGATGTGGTGCAGGTATTGGAAGCCGGCACAAACTCCGTCGAGCTGTGTGGCGGCACCCACGTCAGGGCGCTGGGCGACATCGGCCAGCTGAGGATCGTGTCGGAAGGCTCGATCGGGTCGAACATCCGCCGCGTCGAGGCGGTCACCGGGCTCGCCACCGTCGAACTCCTGCGCGAGGCGGTTGCCCGCGGAGCGGCTGCCGCCGATGAGCTCAACGTGCCTCCCGACGAGTTGCTGGCCGGCATCCACCGTCTCCAGGCCGAGCACAAGACGCTCAGCAACGAATATGCCCAGCTCAAGCAGCAGCTAGCGGTGGGGCAGGCCCCGACCCTGGCCGCGCAGGCCCTCGACGGTGTGCTTGTGGCCCGAGTCGACGGAGTCGACCGCGACGGGCTTCGCGATCTCGCCGTCTCGGTCCGAGACCAACCCGGTGTCCACGCGGTGGTGCTCGGCGCCGCCCTCGATGGCAGCGGTGTCGCCCTGGCCTCGGCGGTCACGCCGGAGAGTCCTCACAATGCCGGCGTCCTGATCGCCGACGCCAAATCGACCATCGGAGGCGGCGGACGCCCCGGTGATGAGCTGGCGGTTGCCGGCGGCAAAAACGTGGAGATGCTCGACGAGGCTCTCGACCAGGTCCGGGCCGCGGCCGGGCTCAGCTGAGATGCGAGCCCTCGGGCTCGATCTCGGCACCAAACGTGTCGGGGTCGCGGTGAGCGACAGCGGTGGCACTCTCGCCACACCGATAGAGGTCGTCGCCCGCCTCGGCGACCGTCCCCGCGAGCATCGAATCATCGTAGAACTGGTGGAGGAGTGGGAGGCTGAAATCGTGGTGGTGGGGCTCCCCTACAGCCTCGACGGCAGCCTCGGACCCATGGCTCAGAAGTGCCTGGCCGAGATCAAGGTGCTGGGTGACACCCTCGACGTGCCTGTAGTTCCCTACGATGAACGGCTGACGACGGTAACCGCGGAGCGGAGTCTCATGGAGCAGAACATGAACGCCGAGGAACGGCGCAGGGTGATCGACAAGGTCGCAGCCGCCGTCATGCTCCAGGCCTGGCTCGATGCGGGGATGCCCCGTGGCTGACGCCCCGCGCAAGCGCCGCAACTTTGCCGCCTTCCTCACCGGCGCCGCCGAAGAGGAAGCGCCTCCCGAGCCCCGCCAACCCTCGAGTGCATCCGAGGCGCCCCTCTATCCGCCGGCCCAGAGCAGGCGCCCCGCCACCAGGGTGGCCAGGCCGGTCAGCGCCGCACCGCCCGCAGCCTCCACCACCCCGGTGATCGTCGACCCCGACTTCGGCGATGCGGTTCCGGTGGCCCTGCCCGACCATCTCGCTCCTCCGGGTGCGGTGATCGTGGCCGGCGTCGACGCCGACGGCACCGAATACGTGCTCGAAGACGACCCCGAGGCCCAGCCCCTCGTCGACCCCCGCTACGACCTCGAAGACCGCAACTGGGTGCGCTACCGCACGAGTTGGGGAGGCTTCCTGAGGCTGGTGGCCTTCATCATCTTCGTGATCTGGCTCATCACCACGGTGAGGGGACGGATCTACGGCTGGGTCGACGACCAGATCGATCCCGGCGGCCAGCAAGGGGCATCCATCGAGTTCACGATCCCCGATGGCGCCTCCACCAACAATGTCGCCACTGAGCTGGTCAACTCCGGGATCGTAAGCAATGCCACGGTCTTTCGCTACTGGCTCCGTTGCGATGGGGAACTCACCATCACCGGCTTCTTGAGCTGCGACGGAGAGAAGTCGTTCCAGGCCGGCGACTACGAACTCTTCGAGAACATGGCCTATGAAGATGCGGTCGCCATACTCGACGACGGTCCGATCCCGATCATCTTCGAGTCATTCACGATTCCCGAGGGCCTCCGCCTGCCCGAGATCGTCGATCGCCTGGTGGCGATCAACGACCGGTTCGAGCGAGCCCAACTGCTCGAGGCGATGCAAAACCCGAGCCTGGTGTCGCAATACCTCGACCCCGATGCCCCCGACCTCCTCCGGCTCGAAGGCACCCTGTTCCCCGCCACCTACGACATTCCCGAAGCCGATCTTGCCGACGAAGCCCGCTTCCTGCGCCGGATGGCCGATGAGTTCGACAGCCGATTCGGCTCCCTTCTCGACGAGTTCGGCCGCGACCCGGCCATCATCGAACTCGGGCTCACCGACTATCAGATCATCATCATCGCCTCTCTCATCGAAGAGGAGGCGAGGGTTGATGTCGACCGTCCACTCATGGCTCGGGCGATCTACAACCGACTACTCACCGACACCAGGCTCCAGATCGACGCCTCCGTCTACTACTCGGTCAACAAATCGTTCACCGAGACCCTCTTCCAGTCCGATCTCGACAACGAATCGCCCTGGAACACCTACTTCACGGTCGGACTCCCACCCACACCGATCGCAGCCCCGGGCGAGGCCGCTCTTCGTGCTGCACTCGCACCCGCCGACGGCGACTACATCTTCTGGGCTCGCACCGACGCCGACGGAGTGGTGGGGGCGCACACCTTCTCCACCACCCTCGACGAACACAACGCGGCGGTCGCCGTCTGCCAAGAACTCGGTTATTGCGGATGATCTCGCGGCCGGTGCCCTCCGGTGCCACCGCCGTTGCCGGCGTGATAGGCGACCCTGTCGATCACTCACTGTCGCCGGCGCTGCACAACGCAGCCTTCGCTGCATGCGACCTCGACTGGAACTTCGTGGCCTTTCCTGTGTCGGCGGGGTCGGGTACCGCGGCTGTGAGCGCGATGCGAACGCTCGGCATCCGTGGCCTCTCGGTCACGATGCCCCACAAGCACGATGTGGCCACCGCAGCCGACCGACGTTCGACCGAGGTGGATGTGCTCGGCGCGGCGAATTGTCTCGTACTCGACCACGACGGCCTGGTCACCGCGCACAACACCGACGGCCCCGGTTTCATCAAGGCGCTGGCCGCCGAGGCCGATCAGGCCGTGACCGGCCGATCGGTGCTGGTGTTCGGTGCGGGTGGGGCGGCTCGCGCCGTGATCGATGCCTGTGCCCGATCCGGCGCCGCCGAGATCATCGTGGTGAATCGAAGCGTCGACAAGGCGCGGTCGGCCGCCTCGCTGGCCGGATCGTCTGGGCGCGTCGGCGATCCCTCCGATGCCGCGGATGTCGAAATCGTGGTGAACGCCACACCGTTGGGGATGGCGGCCGACTCCTCGATGCCGTGCGATCCGACCACGTTCGGGACCTCCCAGCTGGTGATCGACCTGATCTACGACCCTTGGGACACACAATGGCTTGCCGGTGCCCGAAGGCAGGGTGCCGCGGTGATGAACGGGTTCGCGATGCTCCTGCATCAGGCCGCGAGCCAATTTTCGATGTGGACAGGGCTCGAAGCGCCCATCGATGCCATGGCGGCGGCGGCCCATCCACAGATCCGCGGTACGTAGTCCTTATTTCCCGCGGCATTGATGCCGATGGTCAGTTGTTCTACTACTACGGAGGCCACCGTGGCGCTTTCGGGCACCCTCGACACCTTTGCCCTACCGGACGTTCTTCGTCTCCTCGGGTCGACTCAGAAATCAGGACGCCTTCGCGTCACCGGCGATCGCGGCTCAGGCAGTGTCTGGGTCGACGACGGTGAGGTTGTCGCGACCGAACTGTCCTCCCTCAACTCGCTGGAACCCACCGATATAGAGGTTGTCTTCGGGCTCCTGCGGTTCGACGCCGGCTCGTTCACCTTCGAGACCGATGCCTCCTCTCCCAATGCGGGCGACGCGATGGCGATGGACCCGATCCTCAGTGCGGCGGAGAACATGCTCACGGAGTGGCGGTCGATCGAAGAGGTCGTGCCGTCTCTTGCGGTTTGGGTTGGCCTTTCTCCCGAGCTCGACGGACCCGATGTGATGATCGACGCCAGTCGCTGGAAGTGCATCGCCGCGGTCGGCGACGGTTCCCAGGTCGGAGCGGTGGCCGAGGTGTTGCACCTCAACGAGATCGAGTCGTGCCGGATCGTGAAGGAACTGATCGAACTCGGCCTTGTCGAGATCACCGAGGAGCCCGTCGAGGCTGCCATGCCAAGGGCTACCGAGTTCATTGTCGAGCCCCTGGTCGACGACTACGAGGGTCACCCGGAGCAAGACGATGAGGCTTCGTTCGATGAAAGCCCGATCGACGAAAGCCCTGTCGACGAAAGTGCTGTTGACGAAAGTGCTGTTGATGAGAGCGCCGGCGACAGCGAATCCGCCGACGAAGTCGACCCCCAGGCGATCCCGTCGTTCATCGACGAGTCGCTCGCCAACGACGCGTTCGGGGATGCGTTCTCCGGGGCAGACGGTTCCGATGCCGGTCACGCCAATCCGAGCACGGTGCCGAGTCTTGCCTCTCTCAGCCCATCCGACGAGCCGTCGACCGACCCCCTCCTCACGAGCGGCGACCCGCTCGAGGCCATGGCCGAGGTGCCTGCGCCGGTTGGCGGACTGTTCGGTGTTTCCGATGGCGGATCCGACGACGGCGATCTCAACCCCGCCGAGATGGCGCGCCAGTTGGCCAACCTGAGTCCGAAGGCCGCCAAGGCGGTGGCTGCGGCCGCGAAGGCATCAACCGATGCCGAACGCGACGCCGCACTGGCCGCGGTGGAAGCCGAGGACGACTCGGTCAACCGGGGCCTCCTCCTGAAGTTTCTCGGCTCGGTAGAGTCCTGACCAACCGACGGATCGGCGGAACACGGCCGTGGACACCCTGATCGTTATCCTGGCGATCCCACTCGGTTTGGTGGTCGGCGGGTTCGTGACCATGCTGGTCGACCGAGTGCCCGACAAGACCCCCTTGTCTTGGGGTTCACGTTGCCCTCAGTGCGACCATGCTCTTTCGTTCGGCGACAGCCTGCCGGTGATCTCCTGGCTGGCGCGTCGCGGTCGGTGCCGCCATTGCCACGACCGGATAACGCCCGCCTACCCCGTGGTGGAACTGATCACAGCCGGGATGTTCGTGGCCGTCGCGGCCCGGTTCGGCGCCGAATGGGAGGTGCTGCCTCCCTTGATCCTCGTCACCTCGCTCATGGCACTCTCGGTGATCGATCTCTACGTATATCGCCTTCCCGACCGGATCGTGTTCCCGGCGTTGGGGATATCGGCCATCGCCATCGTGGTGGTCGCCTTCGCTATCGATCGTCCCGGTGCTCTCGGCCGAGCTGCGCTTGGCGCGGTCGGATTCTTCCTGTTGCTGTTCGTCGCTCACCTCATCTCTCCGCGTGGGATGGGCTTCGGCGATGTCAAGCTCGCGCTCCTTCTCGGCCTCCATCTCGGCTGGATCGCGGGATCTACCTATGTGGGATGGTCGGCGGTCGTTCGTCTCGTCTTCTACGCCCTGCTCATCAGCTCGGTGTTCGGTGTGGTGGTGGGCTTGCTGCTTGCAGTATTGCGTCGAGGTACCGGACGCGATCTCATCACCGATCCCGCTGTGGATTCTGAGGCCGATGCGGGTCAACCCCAACGTTTCCTGGGTAACAGCTTCCCGTTCGGGCCGGCTCTCGCCACCGGCACGATGATCGTGGTGCTGTTCTCCGACACCGTGCTCGGCGTCTGAGCAGATCCCGGCTTCCAGCCCTTGTCCGGGCGCCGCTAGCCTGCTGAAGTGTCCGACCTGATCGATGTGGATCTCGGTGATCGCAGTTACCCCGTGCTCGTGGGCCACGGTGTGCGGTCCGAACTCGCCACGGTGCTGCCCGATGGTGTGCGCCGCGTGGCGCTCATAACCCAGGCTCACATCCCGTGGACCGTCGACCCCGGAGTCGATCACGAGGTGATCACGATCCCCGACGGTGAGGCGGCCAAATCGCTCACGGTCGTGGAGGACGTCTGTCGACAGATGGCGCGTAGCGGCATCACCCGTGGCGATGTCGTGCTCGGCGTCGGCGGCGGTGTGGTCACCGACGTGGCCGGTTTTGTTGCCGCCGTCTACCACCGAGGGATTCGCTTCGTGTCGGTGGCTACCACCCTGCTGGCCCAGGTCGACGCTGCAATAGGGGGCAAGACCGGGGTCAACCTACCTGAGGGCAAGAACCTGATCGGGGCCTTCTGGCAGCCTTCCGCGGTCCTGTGCGACACCGAGACCCTCGCCACGCTGCCCCCGTCGGAGTTTCGTAGCGGTATCGGTGAGGTGGCCAAGTATCACTTCCTCGGCGGTGGAGCTCTCGACGCTCTAGATCTCCCCGCCCAGGTGGCGGCATGTGTACGGATCAAGGCCGAGGTGGTTGCGGCCGACGAGCTAGAGGGCGGGCGCCGGGCGATTCTCAACTACGGCCACACCCTGGCCCATGCGATCGAGACGGCCGGTGGCTACGACCTCCGCCACGGCGAAGCGGTGGCGATCGGCATCGCCTACGCAGCCGAGGTGGCTCGACGCCTCGGCCGGATCGACGATGAGCGGGTGGCCGAGCACCGTCGCGTGCTTGCCGCTTACGATCTGCCGATGATGATCCCCGCCGGCCTCGGTGATGAGGAGCTGGTGGCGCTGTTTGCTCACGACAAGAAGTCGATCGATGGCCTCACCCTCGTGCTCGATGGTCCCGAGGGAGTCCAGCCGGTGAGCGGGATCGATCCGTCGGTGCTCGTCGAGTCGCTCGCTGCGGTGCGCTGAACCGTGATCGACAAGCTTCCCCCGATCGATGTGGCCGGCCGACTCGCACGCGTGCGCGGGGACTTCGTGGCGAAGGGTTGCGACGGCATGGTGGTGACCTCGCGGTCGAACGTCCGCTGGTGCACCGGATTCGCCGGTTCGTTCGGCCAGTTGGTGCTCACCGCAGACAGCGCCGTCCTCTTCACCGACAGCCGCTACCGGGAGAGAGCGATCAAGGAACTCCAGCACGCGGGGAGCGAGGCGGAGGTGGTGCTCACCACCGACATGGTCGCCGACGCGAGTTCCCGGCTGGCTTCTTGCGGGTCGGTTGGCTTCGAGGCCGACCACATCACATGGGCCGAATCCCGCGAGTGGACAGCAGCACTCGAAGGCGATCCGGTGGCTACCAAGCTCATCGTGGCCCAGCTCCGCAGCGTGAAGGATGAGGCCGAACTGGCACGGATGAAGGCTGCGGCCCGGGTGGTCGACGAGGCTCTCGCCGCGGTGGCGGGTCTCCTGCAGGTGGGCACCACCGAGGCCCAACTCGCTCTCGCCCTCGACGATGGCATCCGCGCCCGCGGCGCGGTTGGCCCTGCTTACGAGACGATCGTCGCGGCAGGCCCCAACTCGGCGCTTCCTCATGCATCGCCATCACGGCGGGCATTCGAAGCGGGTGATCTGGTGGTGATCGACGTGGGGGCCGAGGTCGATGGTTATCGCAGCGACATGACCCGCACCTTCGTCATCGGCGAGTGCTCACCGAAGGCACGAGAGATCGTCACGGTGGTGGCCGAAGCCCAAGCCGCCGGCGTCGCGGCGGTGCGGGCGGGGATCGAGGCTGGTGCCATCGACGAGGCTTGTCGTTCGATCATCACCGCCGCTGGATTCGGTGAGTCTTTCTCTCACGGCACCGGCCACGGCGTCGGCCTCGACATTCACGAACTCCCGGCCGTCCGGAGGGCCAACACCGATATCCTCCAGCCGGGTCAGGTAATCACCGTTGAGCCGGGCATCTATCTTCCGGGGTTCGGCGGAGTCCGGATCGAAGACTCGGTCGTTGTGACCGAATCCGGGTGCGACCCCCTCACACATTCACCAAAGATCGCGCTCTGAGCGGAGTCTCCGATGCCCACCATCACCACCAACGACATCAAGAACGGGATGACACTCGATCTCGACGAAGGCCTGTTCCAGATTGTCGACTTCCAGCACGTCAAGCCAGGCAAGGGGCCTGCGTTCGTGCGGACCTCGCTGCGTAATGTGCGCGCCGGCGGCACCGTGGAACGCACATTCCGGGCCGGTGAGAAGGTGGAGAGGGCCACGATCGACAAGCGAGAGATGCAGTTTCTCTATCGCGATGGTGAAGATTACGTGTTCATGGATTCCGAGACCTACGACCAGATCACCGTCACCCCCGTCACCCTCGGCGACGCAGGCAACTACATCGTCGATGGTTCATCGGTTGTGCTCGAGATGCACGGCTCGGAGATCGTCGGCACCGATCTCCCTGCCGCGGTGGAACTCGATATCGCGGAGACCGAACCCGGCCTACAGGGCGATCGGTCCTCGGGCGGCACCAAGCCCGCCACGCTGGAGACGGGCCTCATCATCCAGGTGCCCTTGTTCATCGGCCCCGGTGAACGGGTGAAGATCGATACCCGTTCGGGCGCCTACCTAAGCCGCGCGTGACTGCTGAAATCCCCGGGTTCGGGGGAAGGCGTGAAGCCCGCGAGGAAGCCTTGGCTGTGCTCTATGAGGTCGAACTCACCGCGGAGACCGTCCTCGATGCTCTCGGCGGGCGCGACGTTGCGCCCGCGGCCTACGCGATCGAGCTGGCCGAGGGCGTCGACGATGAAGTCGACGATCTCGATGCGATCATCGGGCGCCACCTCACGGGCTGGCGCATCGAACGTATGGCCCTCATCGACAAGGTCTTGGCCCGGATTGCCACGTTTGAGCTGCTCCGGTGCGAAGACGTCCCTACCGGCGTCGTTCTGAGCGAGGCGGTGGAACTGGCCACCCAGTACTCAGGTGAGCAGTCGCCCCGCTTCATCAACGGCGTGCTGCGAAGCGTGGCCAACGAGCTCCGTCCTTCGCAGTGAGCCTCGCTCGGCTCAAGCTGACACTCCCCACCATCGAACTCGGCGCGGTGCTTCTTCGGCCATGGCGTCTCGCTGACGCACCTGCATTGGTGGCTGCCTGGTCTGACCCGACGATCACCGCCGAAGCCGAACCTCCCCGCGACCGATCAGTGCTCGGTGCCGAGCGCTGGATCGAGGGAGCCGCCGAACGCTGTCGTGCCGGTCTGGCGGTGGATCTCGTCGTAGCCGACGGCGACGACGACCGGGTCCTCGGGGAGGTCGGGCTTTCGTCCGTCGATCCTCGGCGTGGCGCCTGCCTGGTCGGTTGGTGGACCGCGGCCGGCGAGCGAGGCCGGGGAATTGCCACCGTGGCGGTATCGGGCTTCGCCGACTGGGCCCTGGGCCCGGCTGGTCTCGAGGTGATGGTGGCCGAAATCGGTGCCGCCAACGAGGCGTCGTGGCGAGTCGCTGAGCAGTGTGGGTTCGAGGTTCTGCGGCCTCCGACGGCCGAGCAGGCCGGGGTTGTGGCTCGCCGCAGAAAAAACTCGGCCTAGCGCGCGCCGCGCGCGCCACGCGACTGGTACGTTTCGACCTCGACCGTGAAATGAGTCCCGTGAGGCCCATACGGACGAAAGAAGGACCAAGTGGCAGAGCGAGAACGTCGCCTGACTGCAGCGCCATCCGGCGGTGTGTTCCAGGCCCGAACGCGGGTGATGTCGATCGACGACGTCGACCGCGCAATCCTACGAATGGCCCACGAGATCATCGAGCGAAACCAGGGCTCGACCGATGTGGTGATCGTCGGCATGCAGACCGGTGGGGTTCATCTGGCCAACCGTCTCGCGGCTGCGATCGGCGACATCGAGGGGTCCGACATTCCGGTGGGCACCCTCGATGCAACGATGCATCGCGACGACTTCGCCATTCGCCCGGTGATGCCGGAGGCCGCAACCGACATTCCCGTCGATCCCACCGATCGCGTCATCGTGCTGGTCGACGATGTGCTCTACACGGGGCGCACGGTGCGAGCGGCGCTCGACGCCATCCACAGCTACGGCCGCCCCCGGGCGATTCAACTCGCGGTGATGGTCGATCGCGGCCATCGCGAGTTGCCCATCCGCCCCGATTATGTGGGTAAGAACCTGCCTACCCGCCGCGCCGAGATGGTGGATGTCAACACCGAAGGCGTCGATCTAGGGGAGATCTCATGAACCGATCCAACCGCCACCTGCTGTCGATGACCGACCTCGACCGGGCCGACATCGAGCAACTCCTCACCCTCACCGAATCGTTCGCGGAGGTGGGCGAGCGGCCGATCCCCAAGGTCCCCGCCCTCCGGGGAAAGACCATCGCCTGGCTTTTCTACGAAGACTCCACCCGTACCCGTCTGTCGTTCGAGACCGCCGCCAAGCGCCTCTCGGCCGACACCATGAACTTCAGCGTCAGCTCCTCCGCGGCCAACAAGGGCGAATCCTTGCGAGACACGGTGGAGACGATCGCGGCGATGGGCATCGACGGCATCGTCGTGCGCCACCGATCGGCCGGTGCGCCCCACCGGATCACCGACTGGGTGGATGCATCGGTGATCAACGCCGGCGACGGCTGGCATCAGCATCCCACCCAGGCCCTGCTCGACCTCTACACCGCACGCGAGCACCTGGGAGATCTCGACGGGAAGCACATAGCCATCGTGGGCGACGTCAAGCATTCCCGGGTTGCTCGGTCCAATGCCCTCGGTTTCGCCGAGATGGGAGCCAAGGTCACCCTTGTGGGCCCGCGCACGCTCATGCCGCCAAGCCTCGTCGGCTGGCCCGTGGAGGTCACCCACGACCTTGATGAAGTGATCGATGATCTCGACATCTGCTACCTGCTCCGAATGCAGCTCGAACGCCAAAAAGATGCGGTAGTCCCCACCTTGCGCGAATTTCACACCGAGTACGGGCTCGGGGTGGCCCGCGCCGACCGACTCGGCGGAGATGCCCTGATCATGCACCCTGGTCCGATGAACCGGGGCGTGGAGATAGCGGGTTCGGTGGCCGATCGTCCCAACGCGGTGGTCACCGAGCAGGTCACCAACGGTGTGGCGATCCGGATGGCCGTGCTCTTCTTACTGCTCGGCTCGGGTCTGGATGTGGTCGACGACCAGAGGGCGGTGGCATGAGCTCCGACACCCTGGCCATCAGAGGCGGCACCGTGGTCGACGCGACAGGCTCTCGACGCGCCGACGTGATCGTGGGCGAAGACGGTCGGATCCTGGCCGTGGAGCCGGGACTCGATGGCGACCGATCTCTCGACGCAAGCGGATGCATCGTCGCCCCTGGGTTCGTCGACCTCCACACCCACCTGCGCCAGCCCGGCCACGAAGAGGCCGAAACGATCGAGAGCGCGGCGCGCGGTGCGGCGCTCGGAGGCTTCACCGCAGTCGTCGCCATGCCCAACACCACCCCCACGATGGACTCCGCCGCGGTTGTGCGCGAAGTGCAGGAGCTGGCGGTGGGCGTAGCGTGTGAGGTGTTCCCCTCCGCCGCCATCACGGTCGACAGGCGCGGCGAGGCCCTCGCTCCCATGGCGGAGCTCGCTCGGCTCGGCGTTCGGATCTTCACCGACGACGGAAGCGGTGTGCAGAACGAGCGCCTGATGCGCACCGCGCTCGAGTACGCGGGGAGTCTCTCGCATCTGAGCGATGGTCAGCCCCTCGTGCTCGCCCAGCATTGCGAGGTCGACTCCCTGGCCAAGGGGGGAGTGATGCACGAGGGCGAGTGGTCGAGCCTGCTCGGCATGCCCGGCCAGCCCGCGGAAGCCGAGGAGCTGATGGTGATGCGCGACATCGCCCTCGCCCGACTCACCGGCACCCGCCTCCACTTCCAACACCTGTCGACGGCCGGCTCGGTGGCGATGGTGCGAGCGGCCAAGCAAGCGGGACTACCGGTCAGTGCGGAAGCAACCCCGCACCACTTCACTCTCGACCACAGCTCCTGCGCGGGCTTCGACTCCGCGTTCAAGGTGCATCCGCCGTTGAGAACGGTCGAGGATGTGGCCGCGGTGAAGGCCGGTCTGGCCGACGGAACCATCGACGCCATCGCCACCGACCATGCCCCTCACACCTCCCAGGACAAGGACCGCCCGTTCGGTGAGGCCCCTCCGGGGATGATCGGACTCGAGACCGCGTTCACTCTCGCCAACTCCGAGCTCGGTCTTCCGATCGAGCAGGTCATCGGGCTCCTCTCGTGGCGCCCCGCGGCCATCGCCGGTATCCACGGGCGCCATGGCGGCCCGATCGTGGAGGGCGCCGCGGCCAACCTCACCGTTGTCGATCCCGATGCAGAGTGGTCGGTGTCGGGCGCGGCGATGGCTAGTCGTAGCACCAACACTCCGTTCGAGGGGCGCAAACTGCGGGGCCGGGTGAGGCACACAATCCTCGACGGTGAGCCCGTGGTGATCGACAACCTGGCGGTGCGGTGAGCGGGATTCGCGAGTATCAGCTCGTCCTCGCCGACGGTGAGGTGTTTGAAGGCGAAGGTATCGGTGCCGATCCCATCGATGGCGTGGCATCCGGTGAGGTGGTGTTCAATACCGTTCTCACCGGCTACCAGGAGGTGCTCACCGACCCGTCATATGCCGGCCAGATAATCACTTTCACCTACCCCCACATCGGCAATTGTGGTGTCAACGCCATCGACGACGAGTCGACCCGACCCTTCTGTCGTGGGGTGGTCGTACGCGATCTGGCCCGTCGCCACAGCAACTGGCGAAGCGAAGGCGACCTCGACACCTTCCTACGGCGCCATGGCGTAGCCGGAATCGCCGGCATCGACACCCGCCGCCTCACCCGCCACATCCGTGAAGCGGGCTCGATGGCCGGCGCTTTCGGGCCTGCTGATGCGGCGGAGCTGAGGGCCGAAGCCGAGGGCGAGGCCGGTACCGCCGGCGGTGACCTAGTCGACCTCGTGAGCACCAAGCGGAGCTACGTGGTGGGCGACGGCCCGCGAAACGTCGTCGCCTTCGACCTCGGGGTGAAGTCCACCATGCTGAGGCACCTCGGCGAACTGGCCACCGTCACAGTGGTGCCGGCCGACACCAGTGCCGCCGATGTTCTCGCCCTGGAACCAGATGGAGTGTTCTTGTCCAACGGACCCGGCGACCCCGAAGATGCAGGTTCGATCGTGGCCGAACTGCCCGCCCTGCTCGGCCGAGTACCGATCTTCGGTATCTGCCTCGGCCATCAGGTGCTGTCGTTGGCCCTCGGCGGTCGTACGTTCAAGATGAAGTTCGGCCACCACGGCGGCAACGTGCCCGTGCAGGACACCCGCACCGGCAAGGTGGAGATCACGAGCCAAAACCACAACTTCGCGGTCGAGTCCGGCTCGGTTCCCGATGTCACCGAGACCCATGTCTGCCTCAACGACGGCGCGCTCGAAGGGCTGGTGGCCAACGAGGTTCCCGCGTTCAGCGTGCAATACCACCCCGAAGCGGGACCCGGCCCGCACGACAGCCGCTACCTCTTCGACCAGTTCGCGGAACTGATGGATGCTCATGCCCAAGCGCACTGACATCGCGTCGATCCTGATCATCGGCTCCGGGCCCATAGTGATCGGTCAGGCCTGTGAGTTCGACTACTCGGGCACCCAAGCCTGTCGGGTCCTGCGCGAGGAGGGCTATCGGGTGATCCTGGCCAACTCCAATCCAGCCACGATCATGACCGACCCGGATTTCGCCGACGCCACCTACATCGAACCTCTCGACGTGAGGGTCCTCGAGAAGATCATCGAGAGGGAGCGGCCCGATGCCGTCCTGCCCACCCTCGGGGGTCAGACCGGGCTCAACCTCGCGATGGAACTCGTCGAACACGGAGTGCTCGAGCGTTTCGACGTAGAGCTCATAGGTGCCGATGCCGAGGCGATCGCCACCGCCGAAGACCGTGAGAAGTTCAAGATCGCGATGACCGAGATAGGGCTCGAAGTGGCCCGGTCGGGTGTCGCTCACAACATCGAGGAATCGCGACGGGTCGTGGAGGAGGTGGGCCTACCGGTGATAATCCGACCGGCATACATCCTCGGCGGTCGCGGCACCGGCATCGCGTCCACCATCGAGGACTTCGAGCGAGCGGCGAGCTACGGACTCGAATGCAGCCCGATCTCGGAAATCCTGATCGAAGAGTCGATCACCGGTTGGAAGGAATTCGAGCTGGAGGTCATGCGCGACTCCGCCGACAACTGCGTGATCATCTGCTCGATCGAAAACTTCGACCCGATGGGCGTGCACACCGGCGATTCCATCACTGTCGCTCCCGCCCAGACTCTCACCGATGTCGAATACCAGCAGATGCGCGACAGCTCGTTCGCCTGCATCCGCCGGGTCGGTGTGGAGACGGGAGGCTCCAATGTGCAGTGGGCGGTTCACCCCGACGATGGACGCCAGGTCATCATCGAGATGAACCCGCGCGTCTCGCGCTCGTCGGCTCTCGCTTCCAAGGCCACAGGGTTTCCGATCGCGAAGATCGCGGCCAAGCTGGCGGTGGGCTACACGCTCGACGAAATACCCAACGACATCACCGAGAAGACACCCGCATCGTTCGAACCATCGATCGACTATGTGGTCACCAAGGTGCCGCGTTGGGCGTTCGAGAAGTTCCCGGGCACCAGCGGTCTGCTCGGCACGTCGATGCAGTCGGTCGGCGAGGTCATGGCGATCGGTCGCACCTTCCCCGAATCGCTCCAGAAGGCCCTTCGTTCGTTGGAGCAGGGACGTTACGGACTCAACTGCGATCCGGGTGAGGTGGTGCTCGACGGCGTCGAGACGGACGACCTCCTCGAGCTTGCCGCCGCGGCAACACCTGATCGGCCCTTCCAGCTCGAGGCGCTCCTACGTCGGGGCGTTTCGATCGAGGCGGTCTTCGAGGCCACCGGGGTCGATCCGTGGTTCCTCGGCCAGATGCTCATTATCACCGAAGAGCGCCACCATCTGGCCTCCCGTCCGCTCGAATCGATGTCGCGACGTGAGTGGCGAAGGGCGAAGCAGATCGGTTTCTCAGACGCCCAACTCGGCTATCTCTGGGGCCACTCCGAGCAGTCGGTGCGCGATGCCCGCACCGGGGCCGGTGTGCGCACCACCTTCAAGACCGTCGACACCTGCGCGGCGGAGTTCGAGGCGGCCACCCCGTACCACTACTCGACCTACGAGGACACCGACGAGGTCCGCACCGGTAGTCGTGAGCGGGTGATCATCCTCGGCTCTGGCCCCAACCGCATAGGTCAGGGCATCGAGTTCGACTATTGCTGTGTTCACGCGAGCTTCGCGCTGCGAGAAGCCGGCTATGAGACGGTGATGGTCAACTGCAACCCGGAGACGGTGTCGACCGACTACGACACATCCGACCGACTCTATTTCGAGCCCCTCACCCTCGAGGACGTCACCGACATCATCGAGAGTGAGGATCCGCTCGGGGTGATCGTGTCGTTGGGTGGACAGACACCGCTGAAGCTCGCCGACCAACTCCCGCCCGAGTTGGTGCTCGGCACCTCGCCGGCTTCGATCGATCTCGCCGAAGATCGCGAGCAGTGGAATGCCTTGTGCAACCGCTTGGAGATCCCCCAGCCCGCCGGTGGCACGGCGGTGGAGATCGAGCAGGCGCTAGTGATCACCGAACGCATCGGCTACCCGGCCCTGGTTCGTCCTTCCTACGTGCTCGGCGGTCGCGCCATGGAGATCGTCTACGACGACGAGAACCTGAGGCGGGCAATGGCCGAATTGGCCGGGTTCGGTTCGCTCGGCAAAGAAGGCGGCCTTTCTGCGGAAAGGCCGGTACTCGTCGATCGTTTCCTGGAGGACGCCACCGAGGTGGATGTCGACGCCATCCGAGATCACACCGGCGAGGTCGTGATCGGAGCGGTGATGGAACACGTGGAGGAGGCCGGCGTCCACAGCGGCGATTCGGCCTGCACCATTCCGCCCTCTCTCCTGTCCGCCGAGACGGTGTCGGTGATCGAGGATTACACCAGAAGGATCGCCGCCGAACTTGATGTTCGCGGCCTCATCAACGTGCAGTATGCGGTGAAGGCCAACCAGGTGTTCGTCATCGAGGCCAACCCCCGTGCGTCTCGCACGGTGCCGTTCGTGGCCAAGGCCACCGGCGTGCCGCTCGCCAAGGTGGCGAGCCGCGTGATGGTCGGAGCGACGCTCGCCGAACTGCGCATCGAGGGCCTCCTGTGTGAGCGGGTCGAGTCCGACCACATCTCGATCAAGGAGGCTGTCCTTCCGTTCAACCGTTTCCCGGAGGCCGATGCTCTGCTCGGGCCAGAGATGCGATCCACCGGCGAAGTCATGGGTATCGATCTCACCCCCGGCCTCGCCTTCGTGAAGGCCCAGCTGTCGGCCGGCACCCGCCTACCCGAATCGGGCCGGATCTTCTTGTCGCTCGCGGATCGCGACAAGGACCTCGGTGTCACCGCGGCCCAGATCTTCATCCAACTCGGCTTCGGGATAGTGGCCACCGCGGGGACGTCGCTGGCGCTCGCGGCCGCCGGTATCGACGTGGGTCTGGTGGTGGCCAAGCTCGGCGATCACGAGGGTGTGCATGCGGTCGACCTGATCCGACAAGGCGACGTGCAAATGGTGGTCAACTCGCCTCGAGGGCGTGGTCCGCGAGCCGACGGCGACCACATTCGCAGCGCGGCCGGACTGGCCAACGTCCCCCTTCTCACCACCGGCGCGGCCGCGGTCGCCGCGGCTCGGGGCATGCGCGACTGGAAGGACTACCCGCTCCGTGTCCGCAGCCTTCAGGAGTACCACCAAGGCGCCACCACCGATCAGCTGTCGATCGAGTGGGGATCGTCGTGATCGACACCACCACATGGGTGGGTTCGGTCGGGCTGTCGGCACCGGTGATGACGGCATCGGGCACCGCGGGGCACGGCGCCGAACTGGCGCGCTACCTGAGGCCCGCCGAGCTCGGAGCGGTGGTGGTGAAGTCGATGAAGGCAGAAGCGTGGCCCGGTAATCCTTCGCCGCGGGTCCACCCCACCCCTGCAGGGATGATCAACAGCGTCGGCCTTCAGGGCCAGGGCATAGCTCACTGGCTCGAGCACGAGCTCCCCGCCCTGATCGACACCGGGGCCACCATCGTCGCCAGCATCTGGGGCAACTCCGTTGCCGACTACGCTGCTGCCGCGGATGCCCTGGCCGACGCGCCTCACCAGGTCGTGGCCGTGGAGGTGAACGTGTCCTGCCCAAATCTCGAGGATCGCAGCCGGATGTTCGCCCATGCAGCTGCTGCCACCGCCGAGGTGGTATCGGTCACCGGCGGGTGTGGCCGCCCTCGCTGGGCAAAACTGAGCCCCAACGCGGCAGACCTTCCCGAGATAGCGATCGCGGCCTCAGAAGCCGGCGCTGAAGCCGTCGTGCTCACCAACACCCTGCTCGGAATGGTGATCGACGTCGACCGACGGCGGCCAGTTCTCGGCGCGGGGCGAGGCGGAGTATCGGGCGCAGCCATGCATCCGGTTGCGGTGAGAGCCGTCTACGACGTACACGAGGCCGCACCCCAACTCCCGATCATCGGCGTGGGTGGCGCCACCACGGGAGCCGATGTCGTAGAGTTCCTCCTCGCTGGCGCTGCGGCGGTGGAAGTTGGTACGGCGACATTCGCGGATCCCCGGGCCCCCCGGCGGATTCTCACCGAGTTCGAAAAATGGTGTGAGCGACACGATGTGTCATCGGTCGCGGAACTGATCGGAGGAGCACATGGCTGATACTCAATCCCCAGAAGACTCGATCGACCCGGAGATCCGGAAACGGTTGGCGTTGGCGCTCGATGTCGATGATCTCGTGGCCGCCATCAGGCTCGGCCGCGAGCTCAACGACTACTTCGGTGTCGCCAAGATCGGCCTGGAGTTGTATTCCGCGGCCGGCCCCGAAGCGATCGGTGCCATCGCCGATCTCGGTTTCGATATCTTCCTCGACCTGAAGCTCCACGACATCCCCACCACGGTGGGCAATGCGGGCAGGGTTCTCGGGGCCCTCGGCGTGCAGTACCTCACCATGCATGCCCATGGAGGGGTCGAGATGCTCCACGCGGGCGTGGAGGGGCTGGAGGAGGGTGCCCGCAACGCAGGTTTGGAAAAGCCCGCCTCTCTGGCAATCACCGTGCTCACCAGCGACGGCGATGCGCCCCCGCACATCATGCCGAAGAGGGTGATGCTGGCGGCCGAGGCCGGGTGCACCGGCATCGTGTGTGCTGCCGGCGATCTCGAGGAGGCCCATCACTACGCACCGCGTCTCAAGAGGGTGACGGCCGGCATCCGACTCCCCGGCGACAAGGTCGACGATCAAGCCCGTGCCGCTTCGGCCGAAATGGCACTCTCGAATGGCGCCGATCTGGTGGTGGTCGGTCGAGCGGTCACCCACGCCGACGACCGGGTCGCGGCGGCCCGCCGGATCCACGAGTCGGCGGCCGAGGCGGTCTGAGCGTCGTCGGCTACAGTCGCGGCCATGTCACAGCCACCCCAGCTCTCCGATGAAGCGCGCGCTGCAGCACTGGCGAAGGCAGCTGAGGCGCGCCGGGTTCGCTCCGAACTCAAGCAGCTGCTCAAGATGGGTTCGATCTCGTTTTCTGAGCTTCTCGACAGGGCCGATGCCGACGAGATCGTCGCCAAGACCAAGGTTCTCGCCGTTCTCGAATCACTCCCCGGGTTGGGCAAGGTGAAGGCCCGACGCCTCATGGAATCAATCGGGATCGCGGAGAACCGCAGGCTGCGGGGCCTGGGGGCCAAGCAGCGAGAAGAGTTGCTCGACGCATTCGGCTGATGATCGAGTCCGACGATCGCCTCGTCATCGTGGTGTCCGGGCCTGGTGGAGTGGGTAAGGGCACGATCGTTGCCCGCCTCCTCGACCGCGACCCTCGTCTCTGGTTGTCGCGGAGCTGGACCACCCGCGGTCGACGCTCCGGGGAACACATGGAGGCATACCACTTCACCAGTCGCGAGCTGTTCGAGGCTCATGCCAAGGGTGGTGGCTTTCTCGAATGGGTTGAATTTCTCGACTACATGCAGGGCACGCCCGTTCCCGACCCTCCGGCCGGCCACGATGTGGTGTTCGAGATCGATGTGCACGGCGCGGCCCAGATCCAGCAGCGCTATCCCGATGCCCTCCTGATCTTTGTGGATGCCCCCAGTCGAAGTCATCAAGAAGACAGACTCCGTAAGCGTGGAGACGATCCCGAGACGGTTGCCGCCCGCCTGGCCAAGGCAGCCGAGGAAGTGGAAATGGCCCATCGTCTGCAATGCTCGGTGGTGGTCAACGACGACCTCGACCGGGCAATATCTGAAGTCGAGGAGCTCATCGAGGAGCGCCGATCCGGGCTCGGGCGCTGCTAGCCTGATACGCCGGTCGAATCTCTGGAGACAACACGATGGCCCACGGTTACGACACGATGATGAACCCCGCGATCGAGGAGCTCCTCGAGGAGACGGGCTCGAAGTTCCGCCTCGTCTCGCTTTCCGCGATGCGTAGTCGCGAGATCACCAACTATGTCGGCCAACTCGGCCAGGGCATCGGTGCGTCGGTTCCGCCTCAGGTCACCTCCACGGCGGCCAAGCCGCTCTCGATCGCCTTTGAGGAGATCGCAGCAGAGAAGATCACCGCGGTCGAGTTCGACCCCGAGGCCGAGGCCGAAGCCGCTGCTCTCGCCGAGGCCAAGGCACTCGCCGCGGCTGAAATCGGCGACGAGAGCGCCTGACTCACCCCAGCTCGATGAACCCGCTCAGCGGCCGCCGCATCGTTCTCGGCGTCACCGGCGGAATCGCGGCATACAAGGCAGTAGAGGTGTGCCGGCGTCTGGTCGACGCCGGCGCTCACGTCACCCCGGTGCTCACCGAGGGCGCCCTTCAGATGGTGGGAGCCACCACATTCTCCGCCCTGGCGAGTGAACCCGCCCGCACCTCCCTGTTCGACGACCCTCAAACCCCCATTCCCCACACCGTGCTGGGCCAGGCCGCCGACCTGATCCTGATCTGTCCGGCCACTGCCCGGGTGATCAGCGACATTCGCACCGGGCGTTCGGCCGATCTTCTCATGGCCACCGTGCTGGCAACGAGGGCGCCTCTCATGGTGTGCCCCGCGATGCACACCGAGATGTGGGAACAGGCCTCCGTGCAGGAAAATATCAGTGTGTTGACCGATCGTGGGGTGCTGATCGTGGCCCCCGAGAGCGGGCGCCTCGCTGGTGGCGACATGGGCCACGGCCGTCTCGCCGAACCCGCCACCGTGGTGGCCGCGGTCGAGGCTGCTCTGTCATCGGGGGATCTGGCCGGACGCAAGGTGTTGGTCACCGCGGGCGGCACCCGCGAACCCATCGACGCGGTGCGCTATCTCGGCAATCGGTCGTCGGGCCGGCAGGGTCATGCTCTGGCTGCGGAAGCGTCGGCGCGTGGTGCCGACGTGGTGCTCGTCACCACCCAACCGGGCCGGGCGCCCGGTGGTGTTCGGGTCGTGGCGGTCGAGACCGCCGCAGAGATGGCCAATGCCTGTGAGATCGAGGCCACCAACTCCGACCTGGTTGTGATGGCCGCTGCAGTCGCTGATTTCCGCCCCGCCGACTCCGCATCCCGAAAGCTGAAGAAGGCCGACGGAGCACCCGAGGTCGAACTCGTGGCCACCATCGACATCCTCGCCCTGCTCGGGGCAGCCAAGCCCGAAGGCCAGATACTGGTGGGTTTCGCGGCCGAAACCGACGACCTCGTCGCCAATGCGGCCGAGAAACTGGCGCGCAAGAATCTCGATCTGATCGTGGCCAACGATGTCTCCAAGCCCGGTGTCGGTTTTGAGCACACGACAAATGAGGTAGTTGTGTTGATGGCCGACGGATCACGGCATGATGTATCGCTGTCTGACAAGCGCGAGATCGCGCGTGCGGTGCTCGATGCCGCTCTGGGCTCCCTCTCAACCAACCTCAACCAGGAGCAGTAGTGACCAACTGGACCTTCACCTCTGAGAGCGTTTCGGAGGGCCATCCCGACAAGATGGCCGATCAGATCTCCGATGCGATCCTCGACGAAATGCTTGCCCAGGATCCGTACAGCCGAGTGGCTTGCGAAACCCTCGTCACCACCGGAATAGCGGTGGTGGCAGGAGAGATCACCACTGAGGCCTATGTCGATATCCCGGGCACGGTGCGGCGCACGATCAACGAGATCGGCTACGACCGTGAATCGTTCGGCTACGACGGCAACACCTGTGGCGTCATGATCACCATCGACGAGCAGTCACCCGACATCTCCCAAGGTGTCACCGCCTCTGAAGAGGTCAGGTCGGGTGACGCAGGTGAGCAGGACGAACTCGACAAGCAGGGAGCCGGCGACCAGGGAATGATGTTCGGCTACGCCAGCGATGAGACCGATGTGCTCATGCCGCTACCGATCCATCTCGCGCACCGGATGGCAGAAAAGCACGCTGAGGTTCGCAAGGCGGGACGTATCCCTTACCTGCGTCCCGATGCCAAGACGCAGGTCACGTTCGAATACGAAGACAACCGTCCGGTGCGGCTCAAGACCGTGCTGGTATCCACCCAACACAACGACGGCATCGATCGCGACACCATGATCCGGCCCGACCTCATCGAGCACGTGATCCGCCCGGTGATCCCCGAGCAGTTCGCCGACGACGACTACGACGTCCACGTCAATCCCACCGGCCGTTTCGTGATCGGTGGTCCGGTGGGCGATGCCGGCCTCACCGGCCGCAAGATCATCGTCGACACCTATGGCGGTATGGCTCGCCACGGTGGTGGCGCCTTCTCCGGCAAGGACCCCTCGAAGGTCGATCGCTCGGCTGCTTACGCCACCCGATGGGTGGCCAAGAATCTTGTCGCGGCCGGCGCAGTCAGCCGCTGCGAGGTCCAGGTCGCCTACGCGATCGGTATGGCCCATCCCGTGTCGGTGCTGGTGGAGACCTTCGGCACCGAGAAGGTCGACCGTGCCGCGATTGCCAAGGCAGTCGACGACATCTTCGATCTGCGTCCTGCGGCCATCCTCCGCGACCTCGATCTACGTCGCCCGATCTATCGTTCCACCGCGGCCTACGGCCACTTCGGTCGCGATGCCACCGACGGGATGTTCCCTTGGGAACGCACCGATCGGGTCGACGACGTGAAGTCGGCGCTGGGGCTCTGAACCCGACCGACCAGGGTCGCCTCGATCTCGACGACGGGATCATCGCTCCCTCGCCGGCCGACACCATCTCCATCGCGGAACAGGCCCGCCCTTCGGGGCGGGTCGTTCGCGTTTTGCCCGACGTGCCCGCTATCGATCGCGAGTTCGACTACCTCGTGCCCGCGTCGTGGGGCGATGGGCGCGCCGACCGCCTCCAGGTGGGGTCGATGGTGCGCGTACCGCTGGCCGGCCGTCGAGTGGGCGGCTGGGTCACTGCTCTGGATGTCGAGCCGGAGCCTGGCATCACCCTGGCCGAGCTGGCCAAGCTCAGTGGGGTCGGCCCCGACGACGAACTCATCGAGCTCGCCGGTTGGGCTGCGTGGCGTTGGGCCGGTCGCCGAGTGGCATTCATGCGGGCGGCTTCACCACCGAGGATGGTGGCAGCCGTTCCGGTACGCGCGCCGCGTGCGCCGGTACCGAGCGGGCCCACCGATGTGTTTCACGATGCCTTCGAGCTCGATGTCGCCGTCGTGCGTGTGCCTCCCTCAGACGACGGCGTGGCGGTGTCGATGGCCGCCTGCCGACTGGGCGATGCGCTCATCATCGTGCCCGACGTGACGCGCGCCCGACGCCTCGCGATCGCCCTGCGCCGGGCCGGGGTGAAGGTGGCTCTGGCCCCCGACGATTGGGCTATGGCTGCGGGCGGTGCAACCGTTGTGGGCACTCGGTCGGCCGCATGGATGCCGATGCCGGCGCTGGCGGCTGTGGTGGTGATCGACGAGCATGATGAGGCGCTTCAAGATGAGCGCACGCCCACATGGCACGCCCGAGATGTGGTGCTCGAGCGGGCTCGCCGGCGCGGCGTGCCTTCGGTGATGGCCACACCCGTGCCTTCGCTCGAGGCCCTACGGGCCGGTCGGCTGCTGCGGCTCTCGCGGTCACAGGAGAGGGAGACCTGGCCGATCGTGGAGGTTCTCGATCGCCGCGACGATGACCCGGCCAAGGCCGGTCCCTTCTCAGAGCAGCTCACCGCGCTCATTCGAGGGTCTCAGCGGGTGGTTTGTGTGCTCAACCGCAAGGGCCGGTCACGCCTTCTGGCCTGCGCCACCTGCGGCGAGTTGGCGCGCACCGACGATGGCACTCGGGCGATGGTCCAGCGCGACGACCGCCTCGAGGCGCCCGATGGCAGCGAGCAACGCCCCGTGGTGTGTGCCAACTGTGGTGCAACCAGGTTGAAGAACCTGAGGGTCGGTATCGATCGTGCCCGTGAGGAACTCGCCGCCCTCGTCGGCGAAGAGGTGGCCGAAGTCACCGCTGAGTCCGACGAGTTGGCCACCACGAGGGTGGTGATCGGAACCGAAGCAGTGCTGCATCGCGTCGAAGAGGCGGATGTGGTGGTGTTCCTCGACCTCGACCAGGAACTCCTGGCACCTCGACAGCGCACCGTCGAGCAGGCCCTGGCCCTGCTCGCTCGGGCAGCTCGCCTGCTCGGTGGACGCGACCGCGGCGGCCGACTCGTGGTCCAAACCCGTCAACCCGACCATGAGGTGATCAGGGCGGCCCAACGAGCCGATCCATCGATCGTCGCCATCGTCGAACGCGACCGGCGAAAGGCGGTCGGGTCGCCTCCCTACGGTGCGCAGGCCGCGGTCAGCGGGGCTGGGGGAGCGGAGCTGATCGAGACATTGGGTCAACCACCGGGGGTGCAGGTGAGGGGCCCGCTCGATGGGCGCTGGTTGCTGCGAGCCGATTCCCATCATCCCCTTCTCGATGCTCTCGCGGCCACCCCTCGACCTTCGGCCCGCGTGCGCGTGGAGGTCGACCCCCTGCGAGTATGACCCCCGTGCGTCGCCGTCTGCCCCTTGTCTTGTTGAGCGCACTCGGCATGGTCGGCCTGGTGCTCGTGGTCACCGGCGGGGAATCCGCGCCTGTCGTCGCGCGGGTGGTCACCGCGGAAGGACTCGAGGTGGACGTCCCCGTGGGCTGGGAACCGGTCGACGAGCGTCCGTTCGAGTTTCGACCGGCCACGGAGCTGGCCTCGTCGGGCGACTCGTGGCTCGTGGCCTGGAGTTGCGGTGCCGCCGAATGCACCCCGCGCTCACTGGCCGAGTGGAGTGACTTCGGCGCGGGTTTGCCCACTTTCGTGGCGGCGCGCGACGTCGAGGGTGACCTCTTGTTCGATGTCGATGAATCGAGCGACGATTCGAGCCGCGTTCTCACCGCCCGCACGGCTGCCGGTGCTGTTCAGGTGTTTGTGGCGGTGTTCCACGACGGATCGGATCACTATGTGGAGTGCGGCTTGAGTGTGTTCGACGACTCCCAAGGGCTCGCCGACGCCATCGTCGAGGCGTGCCGCGCCGCCGTGCCGCCGTTGGGCTGAACCCGGCCCGGTCAGCTACTCCAGTCTCGGCGCCGGGCTTCGTAGATGGCAATCGCGGTGGCGGTGGCCACATTGAGCGAACCGACCTTGCCGAGCTGGGGTATGAAGGCCACAGCGTCGCATTCCGCGAGGGTGGCGGCGGTGACTCCGCGATCCTCGTGACCTATGACGAGGGCGACACTGTCGCCCATCTCCACCTCGTGAAGCGGCGTGGCGGCGTCGGTGAGTTCGATGGCAACGGTGCGATAGCCGGCCGCGGCCGCGGCCTGCACCGCCGACGGGCCGTCGTCGGTAACGGTCCAGGTGAGGTAGCGCGCGGTGCCGAGAGCGGTCTTGTTGACCTTTGTGTGCGATGGCTCGGTGCCCCCTCCGATCCAGACGTGATCGACTCGTTCGGCCGCAGCGGTGCGAACGATCGAGCCGAGGTTGAACGGGTTGGCCACATTGTCGAGAACGAGGGCCAGGCGGCCCTGGGTGCGGCGCCTCCATTCGCGGTGGAGCCGTTTCATGCCGGTGCCGTCGAGCTGACTCATGGCTGGGGCTCCCGTCCGCGTGGGCCGATCTCGAGAATTCGATACCCGGCCCTGCTCTTCAGACGATCCACGGTGAATCTCTCACCCTCGAGCCATTTCGCGAGCGAGTCGCTTCCGAGGTGACGTTGTACCACCAGGTGAGCGACGCCGGTGGGTGTCAGACGGTCGAGCCAGAGTTCGAGCAGTGAGTGGAGGGCGGCCTTGCCGACACGGATCGGGGGATTCGACAGGATGCGGTCGAATCTCACATCGCGGGGAACGTCGTCGGGGGCGGCCACCCTGACCCTGTCGGCGGCGCCTACCGAGGCGGCATTTGCGGCGGTGAGGTCTCGGGCCCTCTGGTTGACGTCGACCGCCCAGATCCGGGCCTCCGGAGCCCGTCGTGCGGCCACGCAGGTGATGGGCCCCCAACCACAACCGAGGTCGAGGATCGTGGCGTCGGAGTCGCTGAGCGGGGGCGCCTCGAGCAATAGCAGCTTGGTGCCGGCATCGAGGCTCGCCGCGGAGAAGACTCCGCGGTCGCTGGTGAGTTGGAGGGCGAGATCGGGCAGGTTCACCTCTACGGAGGTGGGCGACGATCCCACGTTGGGGTCGTGATCGAAATAGTGAGCGGGGGCCACGGCGACGACGGTACTCGTGTGGTCGGTAACCTGGCTCCATGGCCACCTACGACATTCGCATCATCGGTGATCCGGTCCTGCGTCAGAAGTCGCAGCTCATCACCGATATCGACGGAGCCCTCGTGCGACTCGTCGACGACATGCTCGAGACGATGTACGAGGCGCCGGGGCTCGGCCTGGCCGCACCCCAGGTGGGCGTGCAGAAGCGCCTGTTCGTCTGGGACACCGGCACCGGCCCGCGAGCGATGGTGAATCCCGAGATCGTGGAGTCCGATGGCGAATGGATATTCGAGGAAGGATGCCTTTCGGTACCGGGCCTGTCGTGGGAGATCACCCGACCGAAATTGGTTCATGTCCGGGGTCGCGATCTCGACGGAAACGAGATCTCGGTGGAGGCCGACGAGCTCGAGGCCCGCCTGTTTCTCCACGAGCTCGATCATCTCGACGGCACCTTGCTGATCGAGCGTCTCGATGAGGAAACACGCAAGGCCGCGCTCAAGACCCTTCGTGATCTGCAGCTGGGCGGCGGGCGCCAGCCCGCTCCACCGGTCGGCGACGGCCTCCGTCTTCTGTGACCCTGGCCCCACCGGAAGCGGTCCGCAGCATCGTGTATCTGGGCACGCCGGAGCTGGCCGTGGCGCCCCTCGTCGCCCTCCATGGCGCCGGCTACGAGATCCCCCTCGTGGTCACCCGGCCCGATGTGAGGCGTGGTCGGGGCCGAAGTATCCAGCCATCGCCGGTGAAGTCTGCCGCCACCGAACTCGGCCTCCGTGTGGTCGATGATCTCGACGAGGTGGGCTCGGTGGAGGCCGATCTCGGAGTGGTGGTGGCCTACGGGCGTCTCATTCCGGCCGCCCTGCTCGACCACTTGGCTTTCATCAACCTGCACTTCTCTCTGCTGCCTCGGTGGCGAGGCGCCGCTCCGGTGGAGAGGGCGATCCTGGCCGGCGACACCACCACCGGTGTCTGCTTGATGGAGCTGGCCGAAGAGCTCGATACGGGAGCCGTCTACCGGCGCACCGAGGTGGAGATAGGCCCCGACGAGACCCTCGATGAGCTGAGAGGACGCCTGGTCGAGATCGGCACGAGCCAGATGCTCACGGCGCTCGGTGATGGTCTGGGCGAGCCGAAGGCCCAGGTGGGGACGCCGACCTACGCGGTGAAGATTACTGGCGCCGACCGCGAAATCGACTGGTCCGAGTCGGCCACCAGCATCCATCGACGGGTGCGAGTCGGTGGCGCCTTCACCAGCTTCCGGGGGAAGCGGTTCAAGATCCATCGCTCCGCTCTGGTCGCCGCTCACGCCGCGCCGCTGGGGCCCGGAGAGCTCGATCACACTGTGGCGGGCACCGGCGACGGGGTTCTGTCACTTGTGGAAGTCCAACCCGAGGGCAAGCCCCGTCAGGCGGCCGACACCTGGCAACGCGGAGCACGACCCGACACCGACGACCGGCTGGGCGCGTGACCAGCGATCCCCGACGGCTCGCCATCGACGCGATCGTGAGGATCGACGAGGAGGGTGCCTATGCCAACGTTCTCCTGCCTCGCCTGTTGGCGGAGTCCGACCTCGACGGTCGCGATCGGGCGTTCGTCACCGAACTCGTCTACGGCTCCACCCGTCGGCGTCGGGCGCTCGACCATGTGGTGGATCGTTTCTTGATGCAGGCACCACCACCCGCCGCCCGAGCGGCTCTGCGAATCGGTGCGCACCAGTTGATCGAGCTGGGCACTCCTCCCCACGCCGCGGTGTCGGCCACGGTGTCGGCTGCGCCCAAACGTTTCCGTGGTCTGGTCAACGCGATCCTGCGGAAGGTGTCGGCGGCTGTGGCAACGGTCGAGTATCCATCCTTGGCGGTCGAGCTGAGCTACCCCGATTGGATGGTGGAGCGTCTCGCCGTCGATATCGGCGCAGATCGGGCGGAGGCTGCCCTGCGAGCCATGAACACCGCCGCCACCGTCCATACCCGCTCTGATGGATACGTCCAGGATGCGAGCTCCCAGCTGGTGGCGGCAGCCGTGCCCGCTGGCGACGGCCACCGCGTTCTCGACCTGTGTGCTGCACCCGGGGGTAAGGCCACCGCAATCGCGGCTCGCGGCGCGAGTGTGGTGGCCGCTGATCAACGACTCGGTCGGATCGGACTGGTGGCGCAGAATCGAGAGCGCCTCGAGCTGCCAGATCTACACCTCGTCCAGGCCGATGCCACCCGGCCGTCGTTCGCGCCGGCCCGCTTTGATGCCGTGCTGGTCGATGCGCCGTGCACGGGTCTGGGCGCCTTGCGTCGACGGCCCGATGCCCGCTGGAGGGTGGAGCCCGCGGCGGTCGATCGGTTGGCGAGGCTGCAGGTCGAGATGCTCACCGCCGCCGCGCCCCTGGTGGCGCCTGGAGGCACCCTGGTCTACAGCGTGTGCACCCTCACCTCAGCGGAGTCCGAGGGTGTGGCCGGCGAGGTGGCCGACGAGCTGGCGCGGCTGGAATTTCGGCCTCTGCCGGCACCGGAAGGAGAGTGGAGCCCACTCACCAACGACGCCCATCTCCTGTTGCCCGGGGACGACACCGATGGCATGGCCATCGCCCGCTGGAGACGAGGGTGATCAGCTCTGACTAGCCTTGGCTCATGCTCCAGGTGAAGATCCTCACCGTGTCCGACGGCGTTGTCTTCGGCACTCGCGAAGACAAGTCGGGCGAGATACTCCAAAGACACTTCGAGGCCGCAGGCTGGGAGGTGGCGGACCGCGCTGTCACCGAGGATGGCGAGGACCCGGTGGCCGCCTCGTTGAAGAGACTCACCGACGGGTTTCATGGCCTCGTCGTCACCACCGGCGGTACCGGCTTCGGACCCCGCGACCTGACCCCGGAGGGAACCCGCTCCGTCATCGAGCGTGAAGCTCCCGGCCTGGCCGAGGCGATGCGCCTGATCAGCCCGCTGGGAAGACTGAGCCGAGCCGTCTGCGGCACGCGCGGTAATTCGCTGATCATAAACACGCCAGGATCCTCCAAGGGTTGCGTGGAGACCGTCGATGCGGTCATCGACGTCTTGGCCCATGCTGTGAAGCTCCTCGTCGACAACACCGATCCGCACCCCGAAGAGGCGCCGGGAAATCATCGCGGCGGGTCGAGCGGGGCCGGATAGCCTCAGACGGGTTCGCCCCCCACCCAAGGACCGACTCCCGTGCTCAAGCTCGTGCTCCCCAAGGGATCACTCGAGAAGGCCACTCTCGAGCTCTTCGAGGCCGCCGACCTGCCTGTCGACCGCTCCTCGGCTGTCACCTACAAGGCTACGATCAACGACCCTCGTATCGAGTCGGTTCGCATCCTGCGGCCTCAGGAGATCCCCACCTATGTCGCCGATGGCCTTTTCGACATCGGCATCACCGGTCGCGACTGGATCGAAGAAACCGGCAGCGTGGTCGAGTCGCTCGGCGAGCTGAAGTATTCGAAGGCGACCGCCAAACCGGTACGGATCGTGATGGCTGTGCCCCACGACTCGCCGTGGCAGAACGTGGCCGATCTTCCCCGCGGTGTTCGCGTCTCGACCGAGTATCCCGAGATCACCCGCCGCTTCCTCGAAGATGCCGGTGTGGATGCCGATGTCAGATTGAGTTACGGCGCCACCGAGGCCAAGGTCCCCGACATCGTCGACGTGGTGGTCGACATCACCGAGACGGGTCGGGCCCTCATTGCCGCGGGCCTGCGCATCATCGACACCATCGTCACCAGCTACACCGAGTTCATCGCCAACCCCGTTTCGGCCGCAGATCCCGAGAAGGCCCATGCGATGCGCCAGATCAACACCCTGCTCCAGGGAGTTCTCGACGCCAGGGGGAAGGTGCTGGTGAAGATGAACGTGCCGGCAGATGCTCTCGATGATGTGATCGGTGTGCTCCCCTCGCTCAAGTCGCCCACCGTCAACGAGTTGTTCAGGGGCGCCGGCTACGCCGTAGAAACCGTCGTGCCCAAGAACGAGATCAACATCCTGATACCCGCGCTGCGCGACAAGGGCGCCAGCGGGATCGTGGAAATGCCGATTGCGAAGATAATCGGGTGATGGTCTCGCCTCGCGATCGCCGTCGCGGCTGCATTGCGAGCTTCGACGAGAGGGCGGGAATCGGTGAGGCCTACGACGGATTGAGCCGGTGGTTCTTTCACTGCACCGCCATCGCCGACGGATCGCGCACGATCATCGAGGGTGCGGCGGTCGACTTTGCCCTCACCCCCGGTCATCTCGGGCGTTGGGAAGCGTCCGACATCCGCCCGGTGTGAGCTGAAGGGGTCGATCCTTGAGCGCGGCAGCCATCATGCTCGTGTTGGGATCCGCCTTCCTTCACGCGTCGTGGAACGTGCGCACCCATTCCGGCGATGATCGCCGGGCCACGCTCATCGTGGCCTACTTCGCGGTGCCAGTGCTCCTTTCACCCTGGCTGCTCACCGATCCGCCCACCGAAGTGCTGGGGGTTCTGGCCCTGAGCGCGATGGCCCACAGCGGCTATATCTGGTCGCTGTCGGCCGCCTACGACCGGGGCGCTCTCGCCATCACCTACCCGATTGCGCGGGGATCTGCTCCCCTGATCGTGGCGGTGGTGGGGGTGTGGTTCCTCGACCAGACCCCGTCGGCGGTCACCATCGGGGGTGTGGTTTCGGTGGCGGCCGGGTTGGCCCTCATCGGAGGTGTGGCGCTTGGTCTGGGTGAACGATCAGCGCTGCTGATGGCTCTCACCACGGGCTTGTTCATCGCGTCCTACACCCTGCTCGACGCCAAGGGGGCCAACTCCACCAGTGGGCTCGGCTTCTTTGCCGCCGCCACGCCGATCGCCGCGCTGACGACCACCCTGGCCAGCCGGGTGACGTTCACCCGGCTCAGGGCGGCGGCCCGCCAGGGTGTGATGGTGGGCCTGATGCTGACGTCGGCCTACGGCCTGATTTTGTTGGCCTACACCCGCGCCGACGCGGCCAACGTGGCCACCCTGAGGGCAACATCGATCCTGTTCGGTCTGGCCTTGGTGCCTCGCGCCGCCACCAGGCCGCTCGTGGTGGGCGCCACCCTCGTGGTGGGCGGTTCGATGATGGTGATGTCGTAGCGGCGAACAGGCGCCCGTACGGCTCAGTCTTCGGTGGGGTCCTGCTGGTTGCGGAGCTGCACAAACACCATCCGCAGCTGATCGAGGCCCTCGCGAAGGGTTGGCTCGGCATCGGCCAGGCGGGGGCCGAGGCTGTCGACGATCGCGGCCAGGGCATCGATGGCCACGGTGGCCTCGGCGAAGTTGGGTTCTTGCTGAGACAGGTGGAGGGCGGCCAACTCATAGAGTCCCATGGCGTGGTTGGCCACCACGGTGCCGGCGGGAGCGTCGAGCAGTCGCTCGCGTGCGGCCGCCATCTCCTGTACCATCTCCTCGGCCTGTGCCCTTTGTTCGGGGCTCAGATCGTCGAGCTTCATCCCGTCGGGGAGGGCCGCCGCGATGGCATCATCGAGCTCGGGATCGGCGGATGGGGGTGGGGTCGAATCGGCGGGGCCCGCGTCGCGATCGACGGGGTGCTCGCCTCCAGGTGTCCAGAGAGAATTCATGCTGGTACGATATCGCTAACAATTCAGCGGGAAGTGGGTCGATCCTCAGGGATTGTCCCCACCTGGCCACAACGGAAGCGGGTTCACACCCGACGAAGGCAGTGCGTCAGGTCGACCACTCGGTAACACCTCGTGTCTCGTACACCTGGGTTTTCGCGGACGTCGACTCCCGGCGTCCGCTTCGCTTTTTCCACCAGGAAGTTGCGGGTCGAACGTTCCGCTTCACTACGGAGGTTCCGTGCTCACGAGGAGTTCAGGGCGATAGCAGCGCCAACAGACGAGCCAAGGATCAACGACCGGATCCGCGCCAGAGAAGTCCGACTTGTCGGACAGGACGGCGAGCAAATCGGCATCAAGCCCCTACCCCAGGCACTCAATATCGCCCGGGCCGCCGGCCTCGACCTGGTTGAGGTCGCCGACAGGGCAAACCCGCCGGTTTGTCGGATCATGGATTACGGCAAATTCAAGTATGAGGCCGACCAACGGGCCAAAGAATCCCGCAAGAAGTCTTCCAACCTCACAGTCAAGGAGATGAAGTACCGGCCCAAGATCGGGCCCGGCGACTTCGACACCAAGACTCGAAAGGTCGAGAAGTTTCTCGGGGAGGGTCACAAGGTCAAGGTCACGATCATGTTTCGCGGTCGCGAGATGCAGCATCCCGAGTTGGGGCGCAAGATTCTCGACCAGGTCGCCGACACGATCGTCCATGTCGGCAAGGTGGAGTTCCACCCCCGTCAGGACGGTCGCAACATGATCATGGTGCTCGCTCCCGACAAGCAGGCTCAGGCCCGCCACGAGAAGGAAATCAAGAAGCAGGCAGCGGCCGAAGCCGCCGAAATCGAAGCAGCCGAGGCCGCGACAGACACAGTAGAAGACACAGAAGAGTAGCGATCACATGCCAAAGATGAAGACTCACCGAGGTGCGGCCAAGCGGTTCAAACGCACCGGCACCGGCAAGCTCCGGCGCCGTCAGGCCAACAAGAACCACATCATGGAGAAGAAGAGTCCCAAGCGAGTTCGCCAGCTGCGCGGCTCCACCGAGGTCGCCAAGGCCGACGAGCGCAAGCTTCGCGATCTGGGCGTCTGAGCCCGGTCACCGCACCCAGAACAGAACTGAAGAAGGAGAACTGAGATGGCACGCGTCAAACGCTCCGTGCACTCCAAGAAACGTCGCCGGGTAGTACTCGAGAGGGCGAAGGGCCACTACGGCAACCGCTCCCGCTCGTGGAAGTCGGCCAACGAGTCCGTGATGCACGCGGGCAACTATGCATTCCGCGACCGTCGCGCCCGCAAGGGCGAGTTTCGCAAGCTGTGGATCCAGCGGATCAATGCGGCATGCCGCGAAAACGGCACTACCTACAGCCGGTTCATCGCCGGGCTGAAGGCAGCCGGCATCGAGGTCGACCGCAAGAACCTGGCCGATCTGGCCGTCCACGAGCCGGCGGCTTTCACCGCCCTCGTCGAAGCAGCCAACAGCGCGGGCGCCGAGGCTGCCGCGTCCTGAGCTTCGGCTCCCTACTGCAATGACTGCAGTCCTCGGGGCCAAGAATCCTAGAATTATCGAACTGCGCCGACTCATAGGGCGGCGCAGTTCACGTTCACCCGAAGTTGTGCTCGAGGGTCCGCGCACGGTGCGAGAGGCCCTCGATGCGGGCGTGAAGCCCGACACCGTCGTGATCCCCGAAACCGAGTCCACCTCCGCTGAGTGCCAGGCGATCTGCGATCGCCTCGACGCCGATGTGGAGCTGCTCACAGTCCGCGATCACGTCTTCGAGAAGCTGGCGCCGTCGGTCGCACCCCAACCGATGCTCGCCCTCGTGCCCCGCCCCCGGGTCGAGCTTCCCGCCGCCACCGATCCCGACTCAGTGGTTCTCGTCCTGATCGACATCTCCGATCCAGGCAATGTCGGCACCCTGATACGCGCGGCCGACGCCGCGGCGGCCACCGCGGTGGTGGTGGCCGGGGGTGCCGATCCGTGGGGACCCAAGGCGGTCCGGTCGTCGGCTGGATCGGTGCTGCGGGTGCCGGTGGTCTCGGCGATCGAACCCGACACTGCTCTTCAGGCTCTGAGCGAGGCGGGATTTCGTGTGGTGGCCACCGATGTCAGGGAGGGTGAGCCCCACGATGGCGGGGTGCTGGAGGCTCCAGTGGCGATAGTTCTCGGATCCGAACCTCACGGACTCGACGGCTCGGTCGACTCCCTGGTCGACGCATGGGCCACCATCGCAATGCCCGGCCGCACCGAATCGCTCAATGTCGCGATGGCCGGCACCCTGCTCCTCTTCGAAGCTCGCCGCGCGATCAGGCCGTGAGGTCGTGGTCGCCCGGGTGCTGGCGGATGAAGTCGGCGGCGTAGGGACACAGGGGCCGGATACTGAGTCCCTGCGAGCGCAGCTGGTCGAGCATGCCCCTCATCAAGCGGTCGGCCATGCCCTGCCCGCGCATCTGGGGGTCGGTCTCCACATGCGGGACGACGATCACGTCGCCGTCGCGCCGATAGTCGGCGATGGTGACAAGGCGTCCGTCGACGTGGAGTTCGTAGCGCTCCCGCTCTGGGTTGTCGCACACGGAGTGGTCCACTCGGTGAGTGTGTCACGAAATGTGAGCCCGTCGGCGCCGCTCAGCCCCTAACCTGTGACTCCGATGATCGACGAACTCGAAGCGCTCGCCGCCTCAGCCGAACAACGCCTCATGGCAGCCACCGACCTCGACGGCGTGGCTGCCCTCGATGCCGAGCTACTGGGCAAGAAGTCGCAATTGTCGGCCGCCAAGAAGAAGCTCGGAACCCTCGAGCCCGAGGAACGCAAGGCCGCGGGTCGGGCGGTCAACGAGATCCGCCAAGCGATAGAGGCCGGCATCTCTGCGGCCCGCCAGCGTCTCTCCGCCGCCGCGAGACAGATCCAGTACGACGCCGAACGCCTCGATCTTTCCGAACGGCTCGGAGAGATCCGCCGAGGTTCGTTGCATCTCAACACCCAAGCCCGCGATCGGCTCGAAGACGTGTTTGTCTCCATGGGTTACACCATCGCCGAGGGACCCGAGGTGGAGACCGCCTGGTACAACTTCGAGGCGCTCAACATTCCCGAGTGGCACCCGGCTCGAGGCAGCTTCGACACGATCTTCGTTGATCTCGGCGAGCCCGAGGAAGTGATGCTGCGCTCCCACACCTCACCGGTGCAGATCCGAACCATGGAAAACACGGAGCCCCCGATCTACATTGTCGCCCCCGGTCGAACCTTCCGAACCGACACCGCCGATGCCACCCACCTTCCGGCGTTCAACCAGATCGAGGGACTCGTGGTCGACCGGGGTATCACCCTCGGAGACCTCGCCGGCACCATCGAGGAGTTCGTGCACGCCTTCTTCGGTGGCGAGGTGAAGACGCGGCTGAGGCCGTCCTACTTCCCGTTCACCGAGCCGAGCGCTGAGTTCGACATCTCGCGCCCCGATGGGTCGTGGCTCGAACTCGGGGGGTGTGGGGTGGTGCATCCCAATGTCCTCGCCAACTGCGGAATCGACCCCGAGGAGTGGCAGGGTTTCGCCTTCGGTTTCGGGATCGATCGTCTCGCGGTGATGCGCTATGAGCTCGACGACATCCGAGAACTGGTCAACAACGACGTTCGCTTCCTGAGGCAGTTCTGATGAAGGTCACCCTTTCCTGGCTCCGCGAATTCGCGCCCGGCATCGACGGTGATCCTCATGATCTCGGCGAGATCCTGAGCTCGTTGGGGCTCGCGGTGGAGGAGATGGAGCTGATCGGCGAAGCGGTCGAGGGTGTTGTCCTGGCCCGGGTGGCCGGTCTGCGCCCCCACCCTGATGCCGACAAGATCCAGCTCGTCGACGTCGATCGCGGCAATGGGGAGCCCCTCCAAGTCTGTTGCGGTGCCTTCAACATGGCCGTCAACGATCTCATCCCGTTCGCCACGATCGGCACGGTCATGCCCAACGGCATGGAGATTGCCCAACGCGAGCTGAGAGGGCAGACCTCCAACGGGATGTGTTGCTCCGCGGCCGAGATCGGCATGGGCGACGACGAGGCAGGCATCCTGATCCTCAACGACAGGGTGATCGACGGGGCCGAGCTGGGGATGGCTCTGGGCGATGCGCTGGGGCTGCAGCCAGATGTGTTGTGGGACCTGGAGGTGAATGCCAACCGGCCCGATGCGATGTCGGTGGCCGGCGTGGCTCGCGACCTGGCGGCCGCGCTCGGTGTGCCCTTCGCCTTCCCCGAATACGAGATAAGCACCACCGACGAGCAGATCGCGGGCCTGGTGGAAGTCGAGGTCCTCGACCCCACGATGTGCGGGCGTTTCGTGGCCACCGTGCTGCGTGATGTCACCATTGGTACCTCGCCGGCCTGGCTCGCGGATCGCCTCACCCAACTCGGCATGCGGCCCATCAACTCGATCGTCGACATCTCCAACTATGTGATGCTCGAATTGGGCCAACCCAACCACACCTTCGATCTCGACACGATCGCCAACGGTCACCTGAAGGTGCGCCGGGCTCGCGAGGGCGAAACCCTGCGCACCCTCGACGACGTCGAGCGCACCCTCACCACCAACGACGGTGTCATCACCAACGAGGCCGACGAGATCGTCAGCCTCGCGGGCGTGATGGGCGGTGCCACCACCGAGATCTCCGACACCACCACCAATGTGCTGCTCGAGATGGCCTGGTGGGATCCCCCGTCGATCTCGCGCACCGTCAAGCGACTCAACCTCCCGAGCGAGGCCTCCACCCGATTTCGTCGTGGCGCCGACTGGGGCGCCAACATCGAACGAGCCATGCGCCGCTTCATCCAACTCGCAGCCGAATCCGGAGTTGTGGCCGTCGACGGGTTCATCGACGTGGCCGGCGAAACACCCGACCGCACGCCGATCACGGTTCGGTCGTCGAAGATCAACGGCCTACTCGGCACCCAACTCACCGAGTCGGAAATGGCCCAGCACCTCACGTCGATCGGGTTCGGTGTCGACATCGTCGGCTCGGAGCTGTCGGTCGTGATCCCCACCTGGCGATGGGACACCACCACCGAAACCGATGTGGCCGAGGAGGTCGGACGCCTCTACGGCTACGAAAACATCGCCCGCACCGTTCCCAAGGGCGAGGACGCGGGCGGCCTGAGTGCGTATCAGCAGGATCGTCGCCTGGTTCGCCAGGTGCTGGTGGGAGCCGGCTGCGACGAGACCCTTCCCATGCCGTTCCTTGCTCCCGGTGACCTGGCCCGGGCCGGACTTCCCGAGGACGGTGTCACCCTCACCAATCCCCTCCACGCCGAAGAGTCGGTGCTGCGTACCTCCCTGCTGCCCGGACAGTTGAAGGCGATTGCCTACAACCAGTCGCACCGGATGGCGGACGTCAGGTTCTTCGAGATCGATCACGTATTCCTTCCCGCCGCCCCGGGCGAGCTGCTGCCCGATGAGCGCGAGTACCTTGCCGTCGCTCTCGCAGGGGTCGAGGCGCCCAACGCGGTAGAGGTGCTCAACGCCCTCGATCGGGCGTTGACGCTCCCGAATCTGCAACTGAAATCAGCCTCGCCGGCCGGGATGCACCCCACCCGTTCGGCCGAGGTCGTTGTTGCCGGTCGCACTCGTGGTGTTGTGGGTGAGGTCGACCCGGGGGTACTCGAGGCCTACGGCATCGAGGGGCGAGTCGCCTGGTTCGAGCTCGATCTCGGTGCAATTCTCGATGGTCCCCACGGCAATCGCCGCTACACGCCGGTGAGCAAGTTTCCGTCGAGCGACATCGACTTGGCCTTCGTGGTGTCCGACGACGTGCCCGCATCCCAGGTCGAGGGGTCGCTTCGCAAGGGCGGCGGTGCTCTCCTGGTGGCCATCGACCTGTTCGACGTGTATCGCGGCCCTGGTGTCGACGGGGGCGCACGTTCGCTCGCCTACCGACTCCGGTTCCAGGCCCGCGACCGCACCCTCACCGATGCCGAGGTGGCTGAAGCCCGCCGGGCCTGTGTCGATCAGGTGGCCAAGAAGACCGGCGCGATTCTACGGGCTTGAGGTTCGGGGCTTCGCTCAGGCGAGTTCCACGACGGCCTTGCCCCACACCTTGCGGTCGGCCATTGCCTGAAGGCCCCGGGCTGCGTCTTCGAAGGTGAAGGGCGGGTAGAGAGCGGGCGATACCTTGCCTTCCCGAGCCAGCGCGAACACCTCGTTCATCTGTCGTGCGACGCTGGCGGGGTCGCGCATGAGCGATGCTCCCCAATGCACTCCCACTATGGAGTAGTTCTTGAGGAGGGCATGGTTGGTGGGCGCGTCGGCGATGCCGCCCACGAAGCCGATGACCAGGAGGCGCCCGGCCCAACCCATGCACCGTCTGACTTGGTGGAAGGCGTCGCCCCCCACGGCGTCGTAGGCGATGTCGACGCCTCCGCCCGACATCTCGCGCACCGTATCGACCCACTGGGGCGTTTCGCGATGGTCGACCACGTTGTGAACTCCGAGTGATCGCACGAGTTCGGCCTTCTCGATGCCTCCCACGACCGCGATCGGAGTTGCGCCGGCCGCGAGGGCGAGCTGGATGCAGGCCGTGCCCGTGCCTCCGGCGGCGCCGGTGATCAGGACACTTTCGCCGGCCTGGATCCGAGCTCTCTCATGGAGCGCGAACCAGGTGGTGCAGTAGTTGACGGGTAACGCCGCGGCTTGGGTGGGGGAAAGGGCCTCGATGGGATAGGGCTGGCACGAGCTCGCGGCCACGACATTGCTCTCGCTCAGCCCGCCCCCGAGCAGGGTTACGGCGGTGCCCACCTCGAGTCCCTCGACCCCATCACCGAGGCGGGTCACAACTCCTGCGGTCTCCCCACCGGGCGTGTGGGGCAGCTTGGTGGGCACCTGGTAGTCGCCGCGGCAGGTGAGCACATCGGGGAAAGTGAGGCCGACTGCTCTGGTCTCGAGCAGTACCTGACCGGGGCCGGGCTCCGGGTCGTCGACCTCTTCGAGGCGGAGGACGTCGATGGGGTCGCCGAGTTCGTGGGATCGCCAGCTACGCATGCCCGAACGGTAGGTCCGCCGATCCGAACTGGCCAGTTGAGGGCGCGTTGGGCGCTGTCGGCGCGGGGTCGATAATCTGGCGTTCCTGTCAGAGGCTCTCAGGTGAGTCCGGGACCGATCAGGGGGACCGATCCATGACCCGCATGACTCCCAGCGAGGCGTTCGTCGAGACCTTGGTGGCCAACGGTGTCACCACCGTCTTCGGCATCATGGGCAGTGCATTCATGGACGCGATGGACATCTTCGCGCCGGCAGGTATTCGCCTGGTGCCGGTGGTGCATGAGCAGGGTGCAGCCCACATGGCCGACGGCTATGCCCGGGTCAGTGGCCGCCACGGTGTCGTCATCGGTCAGAACGGTCCCGGTATCTCCAACTGTGTCACCGCGATCGCCGCGGCCTTCTGGGCCCACAGCCCTGTTGTGATCGTCACCCCGGAAACGGGCACGATGGGGATCGGCCTCGGTGGCTTTCAGGAAGCCAACCAGCTCCCGATGTTCCAGGAGTTCGTGAAATACCAGGGTCACATCAACAACGAGAATCGTATGGCGGAGATCACCGCCCGATGTTTCGACCGGGCGATGTCGGAGATCGGCCCCACCCAGCTCAACATCCCGCGCGACCGCTTCTTCGGCGACATCGACGTCGAGATCGCCGAACCGATGCGCATCGATCGTGGCCCGGGTGGCGAGCGGACGCTCAGTAAGGCCGCAGACCTGCTCGCCGGGGCCGAATTCCCGGTGATGGTGAGCGGTGGCGGAGTGGTCATGGGCGACGCCATCGACGAGGCGGTCGCGCTGGCCGAGCGCCTGGGCTGTCCGGTGGTCAACAGCTACCTCCACAACGATTCTTTCCCCGCCAGTCACCCCCAGTGGTGCGGACCTCTCGGCTACCAGGGTTCGAAGGCGGCCATGAAACTCATCGCTCGGGCCGATGTGGTCCTCGCTCTCGGCACCCGACTCGGCCCGTTCGGTACCCTGCCCCAGCACGATCTCGATTACTGGCCCGACGACGCCAAGATCATCCAGGTCGACGCCGATCAGAAGATGCTCGGGCTGATCAAGAAGGTGGCGGTGGGAATCTGTGGCGACGCCAGCGCGGCAGCCACCGCGATCCTCCAACGACTCGACGGCCGGGAGCTCGCCTGCGACGCCACCCGCGACGAACGTGGGGCCACGCTGGCCGCTGAGAAGGCCGATTGGGAGGCTGAGCTCGACGACTGGACCGAGGAGACCGACGACTTCTCGATCGATATGATCAAGCAGGCCGCCGCGGAGGAGGGAAGCTGGCTGCACCCCCGCCAGGTGCTGCGCGAACTCGAGAAGGCGATGCCGGCGCGCGTGATGGTGTCCACCGACATCGGAAACATCAACTCGGTGGCCAACAGCTACCTGCGGTTCGAGGAGCCTCGCTCCTTCTTCGCTCCCATGAGTTGGGGCAACTGCGGTTATGCCCTGCCCACCATGATCGGGGCCAAGGCGGCCGCGCCCGAGCGCCCTGCGGTCGCCTACTCCGGTGATGGCGCCTGGGCCATGAGCATGTCGGAGTTGATGACCGCGGTTCGCCACGACATACCCGTCACCGCGGTTGTGTTCCACAATCGCCAGTGGGGGGCGGAGAAGAAGAACCAGGTCGACTTCTACAGCCGTCGTTTCGTCGCCGGTGAACTCGACGGCGGCGAGAGCTACGCCGAGATCGCCCGGGCGATGGGGGCGCGAGGGGTGCGGGTCGACCAGCTCGACGATGTCGGACCCGCTTTCACTGCCGCGATCGGCGACCAGATGAATGAAGGTCTCACCACGGTGATCGAAGTCATGACCACGAAGGAACTCGGTGATCCCTTCCGCAAGGACGCGATGAGCGCCCCGGTGCGCCACCTGGCCAAGTACGCCGACTACGTCTGATCCCCGACCCTTGGCCCCGGTAGCGTTTGGGCATGTACATCAACGGTGAGTGGACCGATGCCGCCGGCGGCGCTGAGTTCCAGACGATCAACCCGGCCAACGGTGACGTGATCGGATCGGTGCCCGATGGGGGAGCGGTCGACGCCGAGAGGGCGATCGCGGCCGCGTCAGCCGCCCAGGCCTCCTGGGCGGCCACCACGGCCTATGAGCGAGCCGATCTGCTTATGGAGGCTTGGCGCCTGATGGGCGAGAGACAAGGCGACCTTGCGGCTCTCATGACCCGTGAACAGGGCAAGCCGCTCAAGGCGTCGGCTGCTGAGGTCCGTTATGGCGCCGACTTTCTGCGCTGGTTCGCCGAAGAGGCCCGTCGCATAAGGGGGGAGTGGTTGCCCTCGGCGCGGCGCGATCAACGCTTCTTGTCGATCAGGACTCCGGTGGGGGTGGTTGGTGCGGTGACCCCGTGGAACTACCCGATGTCGATGCTCACCCGCAAGATGGGTCCCGCCCTGGCCGCGGGGTGCACCGTGGTGCTCAAGCCGGCTGAGGCCACCCCGCTTTGCGCCAAGGCGATCTTCGAGTGTTTCCACGATGCCGGGGTGCCAGCCGGGGTGATCAACATGGTCACCGCCGCCGACCCCGCTCCGATCGGTGAGGTCCTCACGTCCGATCCACGGGTGAAGAAACTCACCTTTACCGGATCCACCGCGGTCGGGCGCCTGTTGGCGTCAAGGGCCGCTCACAGCCTCCAGCGCATATCGGTGGAGTTGGGCGGCCATGCTCCGTTCGTGGTGTTCCCCGATGCCGATCCGGTGCATGCCGCCAAGGGAGCGGCGGCGCTCAAGTTCTTGAACTCCGGCCAGGCCTGCATCAGCCCCAACCGGATCTTCGTGCACCGCGATCATGCCCAGGCGTTCATCGACACGATCGTGCCCCGAGTGGCGAGGGTGAAGGTTGGCGACGGCACCCATGAAGGAGTCGGCGTGGGCCCCCTCGTCAACGAGGCGGCGGTGGCGAAGGTCGCCGCCCAGGTCGACGATGCCCGCAGCCAGGGAGCCGAAGTGCCGGTGGGCGGGCATCGGCTCAGCGAGGGAGGCCTCGAACGGGGTCACTTCTATGCGCCCACTGTGGTCACCGGGGTCACCGAGGAGATGGTGATCTATCGCGAGGAAACCTTTGGTCCCGTTGCGCCGATCATCACCTACGACGATGTCGATCAGGTCATAGCCATGGCCAACGACACCAGTTATGGGCTGGCGGCCTACGTCTACACCCGCGACCTGAGCACCGCGATTCGGGCCATGGAGGGTCTACGGTTCGGCATAATCGGTGTCAACGATGTGAATCCGACGTCGGCCGCGGCGCCCTTCGGTGGGATGGGCGACTCGGGCCTCGGGCGTGAAGGAGGCCATGAGGGGATCGGCGAGTATCTGGAGACCAAGCTGGCCGGGATTGCGCTCTAGCCCAGGGTTCGAAGACTGGCTTCGATTGTTGATTCAAAGTGTTGCATGAACATGCAGTGATCGCTAGGGTTCACGAATGCAGAAGGTAGCGATCATCGGCGCGTCGGGATTCACCGGGGCAGAACTCCTCCGACTTTGTGCCCAACACCCTGAGCTGGAGGTGGTTGCGGCCACTGGCGACAGCCAGGCGGGAACGGCTGTGGCCGATCTCTACCCGAGCCTCGCCGGCGCCTACGGCGACATGATCTACACGCCGTACAGCGACGATCTGCTCGACTCAGCCGATCTCGCCTTCCTGGGGCTGCCCCACGGGGCGTCGCAGTCGATCGTGCCCAACATGCGGGGACGGGTGAAGCACATTGTCGACTTGGCCGCCGATTTCCGCCTCGGTGATCCCAGCCTCTATCCGACCTGGTACGGCGAGGCGCACACGGCTCCGGAGTTGCTCGACGACTTCGCCTACGGCCTCCCAGAGCTCTTCCGCCCCCAACTCCACGACGCCGAACTCGTGGCCGCGCCGGGTTGCTACGTCACCACCTCCGCCCTTGCGCTCGCCCCGGTCGTGAAGGCCGGCCTCATCGAACCGACGGGCATCGTGGTCGACGCGGCCAGCGGAGTGTCCGGAGCAGGTCGACCCCCGAAGCCCAACACCACGTTCTGCTCGGTCGACGAGGACTTCACCGCCTACTCGCTCCTCACCCACCGGCACACACCCGAGATCGAGATGGCGGTGAGTGCTCATGCCGACACGCCGGTCCAGCTCATCTTCACCCCCCACCTTGCTCCGATGAACCGCGGAATCCTGGCCACCTGCTACGCCCGCCCAACCGGACCCACCGATACCGACGAGGTGTTGGCCTGTCTGGCCGATGCCTACGCCGATGAACCATTCGTAGTAGTGAGCGAGCGGTCGCCGTCGACCAAGGCCACCCTCGGTTCCAATAGCTGCCACCTCACCGCGAGGGTCGATCCCCGTACCGGATGGGTCGTGGTGATCTCGGCGCTCGACAATCTCGTGAAGGGTGCGGCCGGTCAGGCCGTCCAGTGCGCAAATCTCGCCCTCGGTATCCCCGAACAGACCGGTCTCGCGGTGGCCGGGCTCTACCCCTAGCCGGCTCCCGTGTCCGACCCAATCTCGCCCCTGGCACCCGAGTCCTTCCCCGAGATGCCACCCCTCGCCGGTGTGCAGCTCGCCACCCACGCGGCCGGTATTCGCTACGAAGCTCGCGCCGACCTGTTCATGGCTGCGCTGGCGGAGGGCACCACGGTGGCCGGAACGTTCACGAAGTCGCTCTGCCCGTCGGCTCCCGTCGACTGGTGTCGCCGGATCCTCGCCAACGGCGACAGCACGGCTCGAGCGATCGTCTGCAACTCCGGCAACGCCAACGCTTTCACCGGGAGGGCTGGAGACACCGCGGCCGAACTCACCGCCGAGTTGATCGGTGAGGCACTCGACGTCGATCCCGATCGCATCCTGCTGGCCTCCACCGGCGTCATCGGCGAGACCCTACCCACTGCTGCACTAGCCGCGGGTCTGCCCGCCCTCGCCACATCGCTCACCACCTCGGGGCCAGAAGGGTGGGCGGAGGCGGCGGCCGCGATCCGCACCACCGATACCTTCTCCAAAGGGGCGTGGTCGCGCATCGACGGCACTGCGGCTCACATTGTGGGCATTGCCAAGGGAAGCGGGATGATCGCACCCGACATGGCAACGATGCTCGCCTTCGTATTCACCGACCTCGCGGTGTCGCCCGAGGTGCTCCAGCACTGCCTGTCGGCATCGGTGACTCGTAGCTTCAACCGCATCACGGTCGACTCCGACACATCAACCAGCGACTCCGTGCTCCTGTTCGCCACCGGCGAACAGATCGACGACGACATCCACGATTTCGAGGACGAGAGACTGGCCGGCTTCCAGACCGCGCTAGATCAGGTCACCCTCGATCTCGCCCACCAGATCGTCCGCGACGGCGAAGGCGCCACCAAGTTCGTGGAGGTCAGGGTGTCGGGGGCGAGCGACGATGCGGCCGCGGAGATCATCGCCTTCTCGATCGCCAACTCCCCTCTCGTGAAGACCGCCCTCGCCGCCGAAGACGCCAACTGGGGCCGGATCGTGATGGCGGTCGGCAAGGCCGGCCAGCAGGCCGATCGTGATGCGCTGGAGATCTGGATCGGGCCCGAGCAGGTCACCGCGGGTGGAGTTGTGCTCGACGGCTACGACGAGGAGCGGGCCACCGCCCATCTCGCGGAGAACGAGGTCGTGATCAGTGTCGATGTGGGGGTGGGCGACGGGTCCGCCACCATCTGGACCTGCGACCTCACCCATGGCTACATCGAGATCAACGCGGGGTATCGCTCATGACCGACGAACTTCTTCCCGATCGGGGATTCGCTCCCACCCAGAGAGCGGGTGCGCTCGTGGAGGCGCTCCCCTACATCCAGCGCTTTCGTGGCGCGATCGTGGTGGTGAAGTTCGGTGGCAATGCAATGATCGATTCGTCTCTGGCGGCGACCTTCGCCGAAGACGTCGTGCTGCTGCGCTCTGTGGGGCTCATGCCGGTAGTGGTGCACGGAGGCGGACCCCAGATCGGCGACCTGCTCGGCCGCCTCGGCAAGGAGACCACCTTCATCGATGGCTTGAGGGTCACCGACCAGGAGACCCTCGATGTCGCCCGCATGGTGCTCGTGGGGAAGGTGGGCCGCGAGATCGTCGGTGCCATCAACGTGCACGGCGCCTACGCGGTCGGCCTTTCCGGCGAGGACGGTGGGCTCATCACTGCATCGCCGCGCGACGAAGCGCTCGGTTTCGTCGGCAATGTCGAGTCGATCCAGCCCGGGATCATCCACCGGCTACTGGCCGAAAACATGATTCCCGTCATTTCCACCATCGGTGCCGACGCCTCGGGCCAGGCCTACAACATCAACGCCGACACCGTCGCCGGCGCCCTGGCCGGAGCTCTCGGCGCCGAGAAGGTGGTGTACCTCACCGACGTACCAGGGCTCCTCACCGATGTCGATGACCCTTCGTCGATCGTCGCTCGGGCTTCGGTGGCCGAGTTGGAGGCGATGATCGCCGACGGAACGATCAAGGGGGGCATGATCCCGAAGGTGCGGGCGTGCATGGAAGCTGTGGAGTCGGGGGCTGCGTCGGCTCACATGCTCGACGGGCGGATTCCCCACGTGCTCCTGCTGGAGTTGTTCACCGACGCTGGTATCGGGACCATGGTCACCGAAGGTGACCCAGACGTGGCTGTCACCGAAGGTGACCCAGACGTCGCTGTCACCGAAGGTGCGTCGTGAGTGCTGAGCAGGCGTCGGCTTGGGGGGCCTCGGGCGACCACTGCCCGGTGATGAACAACTACGGGTCTCCGTCGCGGCTCTTCGTGAAGGGGGAGGGGGCGGAGCTGTGGGATCGTGAGGGTAAGCGCCATCTGGATTTCCTCTGTGGGCTCGCCGTAACCGGGCTGGGCCACGCCCATCCGGTTGTCACCGACGCGATCGCTCGACAGGCCGACACCCTCACCCACACGTCCAACCTGTTCGCCAACGAGCTCCAGGCACCGGTAGCGCAAGCGCTGAATCGGCTTCTCGATGCCGGATCAGGGCAGGTGCTGTTTCAGAATTCGGGCGCCGAAGCCAACGAGGCCGCGATCAAGTTGGTCCGCAAGTATCAGGGCCGGGGCCGCCACGTGATGGTGAGCGCCCTCAGGTCGTTTCACGGTCGCACAATGGCTACTCTCGCCGCCACCGGTCAACCGGAGAAGCACGAGCCCTTCCAGCCCCTGCCCGACGGCTTTCGCCACGTGGTGTGGAACGACCCGGACGAACTCGAACGCTCCCTCGGCCCCGAGGTCGGTGGGGTGCTACTCGAGCCGGTGCAGGGAGAGGGCGGGGTCAACCCGGCCGACGACTCCTACCTACGCGCGGTTCGGGAGATCTGCGACGACCGGGGAATCCTGCTGGTCATCGACGAGATCCAGACGGGCCTGGGTCGTACCGGAGGCTGGTTCGGCTATCAGTCGTCGGGGATTCGGCCCGACATCGTCACCATCGCCAAGGGTGTCGCCAACGGGATGCCGGTGGGAGCCATGTGGGCCCGCGACGAGGTGGCCGAGGCGTTCAAGCCGGGCGATCACGGATCGACCTACGCCGGTCAGCCCCTCGCCCTGGCCGCGGCGTTGGCCACCATCACAGAACTCGAACGTATCGATGCACCTGGCCTCGCTCGCGAGAAGGAGTCCACCATCCGCTCCCTGCTGGGAGAGGTGGACGGAATCGCCCATGTCCGCGGGAGGGGACTCCTGCTCGGTATCGAGCTGGCCGAGTCGGCCCGGCGCGGCCGCACCGCGCCCGAGATCGCTCGCGCCTGCCTCGACCGGGGCCTCATACTGAACGGGGTCACCCCCACCGCTCTGCGAATCGCGCCACCGTTCATCGTCAGCGACCAACAACTCTCCGAGGGCGTAGCGGTGATCGCTTCTGTCCTCCACGATCACACTGAGGAATCCTGATGCGCCACCTGCTTGATATCGACGACCTGTCCGGGGCCGAGCTCGAACGAATCCTCGACCTCGCCGTTACCACCGACCCGCCCCGTGTCCTGGCCGGTAAGGGAATGGCTCTGGTGTTCGAGAAGCCATCGGCTCGCACCCGAAACTCCATGGAGATGGCAGTAGTCCAACTCGGTGGTCATCCCGTCTACATAGGCGCGGAGGAGGTGGGCCTCGACACCCGCGAGACGGTGGAGGATGTCACCCAAACGATGGCCGGCTACCACTCGGCCCTCGGAGCCCGGGTCTTCGCCCATTCCACCGTGGAACGGATGGCGGCCCTCGATGCCCTGCCGGTGGTGAACCTGCTCAGCGATGCCGCCCATCCGATGCAGGCACTGGCCGACCTGCTCACCATGAGGCGGGAATTCGGCCGACTCGAGGGACGCAGCGTGGCCTTCGTGGGCGACGCCAACAATGTGGCCCGCTCCCTTGCGCTCGGGGCCGGCCTCGCGGGAATGACCTTCCGCGTGGCCAGTCCCGCCGGTTACGGATTCAGCGATGTTGATCTTGATCGGATCCATACCGCCGGTATCGAACCCCAGATCTTCGATCGGCCCGAGGAGGCGGTGGCAGGCGCCGACGCGGTGTATGCCGATACCTGGACATCGATGGGCCAGGAGGTGGAGGCCGAGCAGCGGCGCCGTGATTTCGAGGGCTTCACCGTCGACCGTCACCTGATGGGTCTGGCTCAGGTGGGAGCGGTGTTCTTGCATTGTCTGCCCGCTCACCGGGGCGAAGAGGTTACCGATGAGGTCTTGGACGGTCCCCGCAGCAGGATCTGGGTGCAGGCAGCCAACCGCATGCACGCGGCCCGGGGTGCCCTCGCATGGATCCTCTCGGAGAATGGTTCACAGCCGTGAGCACCGAGCCGGAGGCGACCCAATGAGCAAGGCGCGGCGCCAGCACCGGATCGCGGCCCTGCTTGAGGAGCATGCCGTCACCAACCAGGTCCAGCTGGTGGAGTTGCTCGAAGATGAGGGGCTCGGGGCGACCCAGGCCACGGTTTCGCGCGACCTCGACGAACTCGGGGCCATCAAGGTGAGGGTGCCGGGCGGCGAGACCGTCTACGCCATCCCCGAACATCCCGTCGACCGCATCGCTCCGGAGGACCACCTTCGGCGGGTAATGGGCGATTGGGTGGCCGATGTCGGGTGCTCGGCCAACCTGGTCGTGCTGCGCACACCACCCGGATCTGCTCACGTGGTGGCGTCGGCTCTGGATCGTGCCGGGATTGAGGAGATCCTCGGTACCGTCGCCGGAGACGACACCTTGATGATTGTTGCCACCGAGGAAATCGGTGGGGAATCGCTCGCCGCTCGCCTTCGCGAGCTGGCCGGATTGTGAGAGAAGAACGTGCCTGATTCGAATGCTTCCATGAAGATCGTGCTCGCCTATTCCGGCGGCCTCGACACTTCGATCATCCTGCGCTGGCTCCAGAAGACCTACGACGCAGAGGTGATCACCTTCACCGCCGACCTCGGTCAGGGCGAGGAAGTCGAGCCGGCCCGGGCCAAGGCCCTCGAGATGGGGGTGCCGGAGTCCGACATCCACATCGAGGATCTCCGGGAGGAGTTCACCCGCGACTTCGTGTATCCGATGTTTCGGGCCAACACCATCTATGAAGGCGAGTACCTGCTCGGCACGTCGATAGCGCGCCCGCTGATCGCGAAGCGGCTGGTCGAGATCGCCGCTGAGCACAACGCCGATGCGATCAGCCATGGCGCCACCGGCAAGGGCAACGACCAGGTTCGTTTCGAGTTGGGGGCCTATGCCTTGGCCCCCGACATTCAGGTGATCGCTCCCTGGCGGGAGTGGGATCTCGGCTCGCGCGAGTCGCTCATGAGCTACGCGGCCGAGCACAACATCCCCATCGAGATGAAGCGCGGCACGAAGTCGCCCTTCTCGATGGACGCCAACCTTCTCCACATTTCATTCGAGGGCGGCCCCTTGGAAGATCCCTGGAACGAGCCTCCTTCGGAGATGTGGCGCTGGTCGGTGAGCCCGGAGATGGCACCCAACGAGGCGACCTATCTCGATCTCACCTTCGAGGGCGGCGACATCGTGGCTATCGACGGCAGGGCGATGAGTCCGGCCGCGGTGCTCACCTTCCTCAACGAGGTCGGCGGTGCCAACGGTGTCGGACGTCTCGACATCGTGGAGAACCGTTTCGTGGGCATGAAGAGCCGGGGGGCCTATGAGACCCCGGGCGGCTCGATCATGCTGAAGGCCCATCGGGCAATCGAGTCGATCACCCTCGACCGCGAAGTGGCTCATCTGAAGGACTCCCTTATGCCCAAGTACGCCGAACTGATCTACAACGGTTTCTGGTGGAGCCCGGAGCGCGAGATGCTCCAGGTGGCGATCGACCACAGCCAGCAATACGTCAACGGTGAGGTACGGGTGAAGCTCTACAAGGGCAGCATCGACATCGCCGGGCGAAGGTCCGACGACTCCCTGTTCGACGAGAAGATCGCCACCTTCGAAGACGACGAGGGTGCCTACAACCAGGCCGATGCCGAAGGGTTCATCAAGCTCAACGCCCTACGCCTGCGCAACCTCGCTCGCAAGCGAGGCGCATGATGGCGACCCTGTGGCATGGCCGGTTCGAGGGCGGCTCGTCAGAGGCCCTCCAGGCCCTCAACGACTCGCTGCGGTTCGACCTTCGCATGTTTCGCGAAGACATCGCGGGTTCGCGGGCTCATGTCCAGATGTTGGCCGAGGTGGGCCTCCTCGACGCGGGTGAGCGCGACGAGATTCTCGCCGCCCTCGACACCGTCGAGGACGAGATAGCGGGCGGTTCTTTCGATTTCGCGGTGAACGACGAAGACATTCACACCGCGGTCGAACGTCGTGTAACGGAGTTGGCACCGGCTGGGGCCAAGATGCACACCGGCCGTAGCCGCAACGACCAGGTGGTCACCGACGTCAGGCTGTGGACTAGGGGTGCCATCGACGAGGTGGTCGAACTTGTCGGAAACCTCCAACGCACCCTGCTGGCTCGGGCAGAATCGGCGGGCGACGCGTTCCTTCCCGGCTACACCCATCTCCAGCAGGCCCAACCCGTGGCCTTGGCCCACCATCTGCTCGCCCATGGCTGGGCCCTCGATCGCGATGTCGAACGGTTGGGAGAGGCCCGCGCTCGAGTCGACGTCTCCGCGCTCGGAGCCGGAGCGCTCGCTGGTTCATCTCTACCGCTCGACCCCACCAAGACCGCCGAGTTCCTCGGGTTCGGAGCTGTGTTCGAAAACAGCCTCGACGCGGTGGGCGACCGTGATTTTGTGGCGGAGACCCTTTTCGCTCTTGCCTTGTTGGGTGTGCACCTCAGCCGGATCGGCGAGGAACTGATTCTCTGGGCATCCACCGAATTCGGGTTTGTTGAGCTCGATGATGGCTTCTCGACGGGATCGTCGATGATGCCTCAGAAGAAAAACCCCGATATCGCCGAACTCGCTCGTGGCAAGGCGGGGCGGCTGATCGGCAACCTCACCGGCCTCCTCGCCACCATGAAGGGGCTACCTCTCACCTACAACAAGGATCTCCAGGAAGACAAGGAGCCCCTCTTCGACGCCGTCGACACGGTGCGACTCACCCTTCTTGCCCTCGATGGCATGGTGGCCAGCACCACCTTCTGCACCGAGAGGATGGCCGAGGCGGCGTCCTCGCCCTACGCCGCGGCCACCGACCTCGCCGAGTGGCTCGTCGCTCGCGGTGTGCCGTTCCGTAAGGCCCACGCAGTTGTGGGAGAGCTCGTTCGCCGTGCCCTTGCCGGCGAGGGTGAACTCATCGCCCTGGTCGGTGCTTCCGCCGAGCTCGGCCCGGAGGCAGCCGCGCTTCTCGAGCCCGGTGTGTCGGTCACTCGCCGTACCACCGTGGGAGGGGGCTCACCGGTAGCGGTGGCCCGGCAACTGGAACGATTCCGAGCTCGCATCGACGGATGACTCGTCGGCTGGGGCGTGGCTTCTTCGCCCGTCCCGCTCTCGACGTTGCGCCCGAGTTGCTCAACAAGGTCCTGGTCGGCCCGGGGGGCCGCGCCGGTCGCATCGTGGAGGTGGAGGCCTACTGCGGCGCTGATGATCCGGGTAGTCACGCCTTTGGCGGCCGCACGCCGCGCACCGAAGTGATGTTCGGGAGCCCGGGCGTGCTCTATGTGTATTTCTCCTACGGCATGCATTGGTGCGCCAATGTCGTGGTCGAGAGCGATGGTGTGGCCGGTGCGGTGCTGCTGCGGGCAGCCACTCCTCTCCGGGGCCACGACAAGATGCGACTGGCTCGCGGTGAAGCCGCCCGCCGGCCTCGCGATCTCTGCAGTGGCCCGGCAAAGCTGTGTCAGGCATTCGGGCTCGATGGCTCCCACGACGGTGCCGACCTGGTCACCGCCGACCGAGGCGTGTCGATCCGTGATGACGAAACGCCGGTGCCGGTCGATCCGGTGCAGGCCACCCGTGTGGGCCTTTCGAAGGGGCAAGACTTGCCGTGGCGCTGGTACGTGGATGGCGTCGTTGATGTGAGCACCGGCTCCGGTACGGTCGGCCGGGCATGAGCGATACGGCCCAACTCCTTTCCGGCGACGACCGGCGTCTCGCTCCGTCGGCGAGGCTCGGCGACGCGTGGGCAACGATCTCGGCGATCGACGATCCCATCCTGCGTTCGAGCCGTGGTCGGATGCGGCGCCTGCTCGAAACGCGTCCTGCTCCGCTCGATCGAACCGAACGGCCCGGCCATCTCACCGGTAGTGCTCTGGTGGTGCACGCCGATCTCGAACGGACCCTGGTGTTGTTCCACACCAAGCTCCAGATATGGGTCCAACCCGGTGGGCACGCCGATGGTGATGCCAATCTCGGCGCCGTCGCCCTCAGAGAGGCCACCGAGGAGACGGGGATTGCCGGCCTCAGCGTGTGGTCGGTGGCGATCGATCTCGACGTTCACGAGGTGAGGCCGCCGAGGGAGGATGCCCACTTCCATCACGATGTGAGGTTCGTGGTGCTCGCGCCTCGCGGGGCGGAGATCGACGCCAACCACGAGTCCGAGGCCCAGCAGTGGGTCAGACCAGACGAACTCGCCGGCCTCGGCGCCGACTCAGGGCTCCAGAGGCTCGCCACCACTGGCCTCGCACTCGCCCGCTCTGTGGGGCATTGAGGCTCAGATGTCGCCCGGCACGTTGCACGACCTCATGTCGTTGACGTTGGCGAGACCGTCGATCTTCCGGGTGTAGATGCCCCCTTCGGCTCGCGCCGAAAGGATGAAGGCGAGGTCGCGGTCGGAGGTGGTCTCGTCGCCTGCGGCGAGGCGGTCCACATGGAGCCAGCGGTCGGCGATGTAGACGTCCCAGTCGGCGAACCAGGCATCGAGGATTTCGCGCTCGACCGGGTCGGTCACCACCGACGCGGCTGCCTTCAGGTCGGCCACCATCTCCTCGGTGATCTCGGTGCCGAGAGCCACCTGGGTGGAGCGCTGGGCTGGCGTGGTGGTCTCGCGCGGACTCAGGAGGCCGTCGATCTCGGCTTCGGCGGCCGAACAGATCGGTTCCGCCGCTGTGGGGAAGGCCCGGTTGTCGAAGCGATCGGGGTTGTCGCGAGACGCGAAGAGGTAGATCCATCCCCACATGAGCACCATGGCGAGCACCACGGCCCCGAGGCCGATACGGCCGCCCGACCAGTAGCGCCCTTCGTCGGCGGGGCTCACCCGTCGCCGTCTTCGGGCACGGTGGTGGTCGTGGTGGTTGTGGTGGGTGGCGGCTCGGGGTTCACCGTGATGGTGACGGTGAGGACTCCCTCACCTTCGGTCTCGGCCGGTGGGTCCTGGGACCACACGATGCCGACAGGATGGGGATTGTCGGTGACAGCAGGGTTCTCGATGAGTTCTACCGCCACGCCGAACCCCGCGCTGGTGATGACCTGCTTGGCTTCGGCCTCGGTGAGCCCGATCACCGACGGCACGGGCAGGATCTCCGGTTCGATGGCGATCTCGACGGTGATGGTGCTGCCGCCGGGCACTATCGACTCCGCGGCCGGGACCTGGTTGAAGATCGTGCCCGGCTCGTGATCGCGTGTCTCGATCTCGACGGCCTCGATGATCCAGAATCCTTCCTCGAGTTCGAGCCGGAGGGCGTCGTCGAGGGCCCGACCGATCAGGTTCGGAACGGTCGCCTCCTCGGGGATCTCGGGGAGCGTGGTGGTGGTGGAGCTGGGCGGTGGGGTGGGGAATTCCTCGACTGGGAACCCCGCCATCGCCTCGGTCATGAGCTCGTGCCAGATCAGGGCCGGGAAGGTTCCTCCCTCGACCTTTCCTCCGTTGAACTGGGTGCGCATCGGGATCTGCTCGTCGGGGTAGCCGACCCAGACGGCCGTGGTCCTCTGGGGGGTGAATCCCACGAAGGTTGCGTCGGCGTTGTTCTGGGCGGTTCCGGTCTTGCCGGCGGCGGGGCGGTCATCCAAGGCGGCTCGGTGGCCTGTGCCACTCATGACCCGGCTCAGAGCCCAGGTGAGCTGGGCGGCGACGGTGCTGTTGAGGACGGTCGACGACTCGGGAGTGTGCTGGTAAAGCGTGGTGCCGTCGTTGTTGATGATCTCGGTGACCATCACCGGATCGACCCGTATGCCCTGGCGAGAGAAGGTCGAGAAGACGGTGGCCATCTCGACCATGTTGACGTTTTCGGTGCCGAGGATGGCGGCGCACACCGGCTGGATGCGCCCTTCGCCGATTCCGAGAGCTTCAGCCATCTCGACGAAGCGTGACGGGTTGATGTCGACCATCAGCTGGGCGAAGACGGTGTTGCGGGACCACTTCGTGGCGTCGGCGATGGTGCTGTCGCCGGCGGTGCCACCCCGCACCCTCCACTTGGGTCCGCACACAGCGCGGTTCTCGATCTCGATCGGACTGGTTGCGTCGTAGACCCGCGTGATCGGGATGCCGATCTGGAGAGCGGCAGCGAGCCCGATGGGCTTCATCGACGAGCCGGCTTGACGCCCCGATCCGCTCGACAGGTTGAACTTGGCGTCGTCGTCGTCGCCGAAGAAGTCGCGACCCCCCACCATGGCGAGGATGTGGCCGTTGGCATCGGGCGTCGTGCCCATGATGATCGCCGCCGCATCGGGGTTGAGGGAACCGTCGGCTGCTACCTGGGGCAGAATTCGCTCCACGCCCTCTTCGGCTTCGGCCTGGAGGCTGAGGTCGATGGTGGTGTGGATGTCGAGGCCACCCTCGAACAGGAGCCGGATACGGTCGTCACGGGTGGCGCCGAAGGTCGGGTTGTCGAGGAACCATTGCTTGACGTCCTCGACGAAGTGGGCGGCGGGATACTGCTCTTCGAGGATGGGGATGTCCTCGACCAGATCGATCGGCTCGATCAGGGCCGCGTCGTACTCCTCTTCGGTGATGTACTCGTTTGCGTACATCCTCAGCAGCACGAGGTCGCGTCGGTCGCGAGCTGCGTCGTAGTCGTTGAACGGGTTGAACCGACTCGGCGCCTGGATGAGTCCGGCGATCGTGGCCGCCTCGACGAGCGTGAGTTCGCTCACCTTCAGGCAGTCTCGGTCGTCGGAGTCGCTGAACAGCTGCTGACGGCTGCAGTCCGGAGGACCGAAGTAGGTGCGGGCGGCGGCCTCCACGCCATGGGCACCGCGGCCGAAGAACACCCAGTTGAGGTAGCGCTCGAGGATGAACTCCTTGGTGTAGCGCTGCTCGAAGCGCCGGGCCATGAAGATCTCTTCGACCTTGCGACTGCCGGACTGGTCGGACCGGTCGAGAAACACGTTGCCCACGTACTGCTGGGTGATCGTCGAGCCGCCCTGAGAGATACCACCCGCACTCACGTTCGACCGAGCCGCTCGGAGAATGGCCTTGAGGTCGACACCGGAGTGGTCCCAGAAGCGCTCGTCCTCGATGGCCACCACGGCGTTGTAGAGGACTTCCGGTATCTCGTCGAAGTTGATGTCGGTGCGGTTCTGCTCGCCTCTCAGCTCCGTGATGAGAACACCGTTGCGATCGAAAACCCGAGACGATTGCGCGGTTTCGAGCGCATCGATGGAGAAGTCCTCACCGAAGAGGTCGTCGAAATCCTTGGTCTCGAACGAGCACGACCCAGCCACGACCGCGGCAAGGAGCAGCACAGAGAGGGGGCGACGGAGGCGGCGCATGGCGGTCATTCTGGTAGCAATTCCGTCACGAACCACGGCAGGGCGACATATCGTTGGTCGCCATGACCGGTGCCGCGATCATCGACGACCTGTTGGCGCGTGGGTTGATCCACGACCACACCGACGAGGCTGGGCTGAGAAGGCGCCTCGATGCGGGCCCCATCAAGGTCTACTGCGGCTTCGATCCCACCGCCGACAGCCTCCACATAGGCAATCTGGTGCCTCTCTTGTTGCTGAGGCGTTTCCAGGATTTCGGGCACCGACCCATCGCCCTTGCGGGTGGGGCCACCGGCATGGTGGGCGATCCGTCGGGTCGCTCCGATGAGCGCAACCTCCTCGACAGCGATGTGCTCGACCACAATCTGGCCGCGATCAAGCTCCAACTCGGCCTCCTCCTCGATATCGGCGGCCAGGCCCAATTGGTCGACAACCGCGACTGGATCGTGGATGTGACCGTGCTCGAGTTCCTTCGCGACGTAGGCAAGTACGTCACGATCAACACCATGCTGGCCAAGGAGTCCATCAAGGCTCGCCTCGACGGCGAGCAGGGTCTCTCCTTCACCGAGTTCTCCTACATGCTTTTGCAGGCCAACGACTTCGTCGCCCTTCACGACCGCCACGGATGTGAGATGCAGGTCGGGGGATCCGATCAGTGGGGCAACATCACTGCCGGCATCGACATGATCCGGCGGCGCGCCGGGGTGGCTGTGCATGGGCTCACGGTGCCTCTGATCACTCGCTCCGACGGCGCGAAGTTCGGCAAGACAGCCGACGGAGCGGTGTGGCTCGGCGCCGATCGAACCCTGCCCTATGAGTTCCACCAGTACTTTCTTCGCACCGATGATCGCGACGTGGAGCGATTCTTGCTCCAACTCACCCTTCTCCCGGTCTCACGGGTCACAGAGATCATGGCCGAGCACGAGTCCGCGCCCGAGATCCGTCACGCCCAAAATGAGTTGGCCGACGCGGTCACCGCCCTGATCCACGGACCCGATGAGGTGCGCCGCTCCCGGCTCGCGGCCGGTGCCCTTTTCGGTGGCGAGCTCCTCGACGGCGAATCCCTCGATGCTCTGAGGGGGATCGTGCCCGAAACCGATATCGATGGATCGCTTATCGCCGGCGAGGAACCGGTGGTCGATCTCTTGGTCGCCACGGGAGTTTGTTCGTCGAAGGGCGATGCCAGGCGCACCATCGAGCAGGGAGGTATCCGGATCAACGGCGCAAAAGTGCAGGCAGCCACCACCGCCATCGCGGCGGTCGATGGACGGTACTTCCTGGTCCAGCGGGGCAAGAAGCAGCGCCACCTGGCGGTTGTCGGCGCGGTGTGACCCCGTTCACTCGCCGACATGCCCGTAGGCGTTGGTGCCGCGGCGTTCCACCGCTAGTGTTCGCCCAGCTGGTTCTGAGGGTGACTCACTCAAAGAAATCGGAGATCTGGGGTTGAACTTCCCTGGGTGTCCCGCTAGCTTAGTTATTCGCCCCAAGCGGCGGCCGATAGGCCGCGGTAGGGCAAAGCAAAAGGCACCAACCCTCCGCTCAGCGGATCGAGTGCCAGGCATTTCGGTGCCGATTGCTCCTTGAAAACGGAAGAGACGGACGCAAAAGCGAGTGCGGGCAGCGTTTTAGGTTTCGCGATCTAGATCGTTGTCTGTCAATTCAAGAAACGTCGGCCCATTTCCAACGGGGCCGGCAGAGCCAGTCCGGCGACCTTCGGGTCATCGGGCGAACGCAGAAGGACACCCTCGGGTGACCGGATGCAAAAACTGGGTCGCTGCTAGCCAGCGGTGGCCCGGCTCAACGTACGCAGGTCCCTCACGCGATCACGACGAGGCTTCGGCCACCTAGTGGCTGCGGCTAAGAAGTGATTGAGGAACCAGCAACCTGATTAAAGGATCGGCTTCGGCTGGTCTGGAGATCTCGACGGAGAGTTTGATCCTGGCTCAGGACGAACGCTGGCGGCGTGCCTAACACATGCAAGTCGAACGAGAAGCCGGTGCTTGCACCGGTGGACAGTGGCGAACGGGTGAGTAACACGTGAGAAACCTGCCCTGGAGACCGGGACAACCATTGGAAACGATGGCTAATACCGGATGCCCTCAGATGGCCGCATGGCCGACTGAGGAAATGCTCTGGCGCTCTGGGAGGGTCTCGCGACCTATCAGCTAGTTGGTGAGGTAATGGCTCACCAAGGCATCGACGGGTAGCTGGTCTGAGAGGACGATCAGCCACACTGGGACTGAGACACGGCCCAGACTCCTACGGGAGGCAGCAGTGGGGAATATTGCGCAATGGGCGAAAGCCTGACGCAGCAACGCCGCGTGTGGGATGACAGCTTTCGGGTTGTAAACCACTTTCAGTGACGACGAAAATGACGGTAGTCACAGAAGAAGGTCCGGCCAACTACGTGCCAGCAGCCGCGGTAACACGTAGGGACCAAGCGTTGTCCGGATTTATTGGGCGTAAAGAGCTCGTAGGCGGTTTCGTAAGTCGGATGTGAAAACTCAGGGCTCAACCCTGAGACGCCATCTGATACTGCGATGACTAGAGTCCGGTAGGGGAGCATGGAATTCCTGGTGTAGCGGTGGAATGCGCAGATATCAGGAGGAACACCAGTGGCGAAGGCGGTGCTCTGGGCCGGTACTGACGCTGAGGAGCGAAAGCATGGGGAGCAAACAGGATTAGATACCCTGGTAGTCCATGCCGTAAACGTTGGGCACTAGGTGTGGGGTCTTCTAACGGACTCCGTGCCGTAGCTAACGCATTAAGTGCCCCGCCTGGGGAGTACGGCCGCAAGGCTAAAACTCAAAGGAATTGACGGGGGCCCGCACAAGCGGCGGAGCATGTTGCTTAATTCGAGGCAACGCGAAGAACCTTACCTGGGCTTGACATGTAGGGAAAAGCCGTAGAGATACGGTGTCCTTTTGGGCCTTACACAGGTGGTGCATGGCTGTCGTCAGCTCGTGTCGTGAGATGTTGGGTTAAGTCCCGCAACGAGCGCAACCCTTATCCTATGTTGCCAGCGCGTAATGGCGGGGACTCATGGGAGACTGCCGGGGTCAACTCGGAGGAAGGTGGGGACGACGTCAAGTCATCATGCCCCTTATGTCCAGGGCTGCAAACATGCTACAATGGCTGGTACAAAGGGCTGCGAGACCGCGAGGTTAAGCGAATCCCATAAAGCCAGTCTCAGTTCTGATTGGAGTCTGCAACTCGACTCCATGAAGCTGGAGTCGCTAGTAATCCCGGATCAGCACGCCGGGGTGACTACGTTCCCGGGCCTTGTACACACCGCCCGTCACACCACGAAAGTCGGTAACACCCGAAGTCAGTGGCCTAACCCTTCGGGGAGGGAGCTGCCGAAGGTGGGATCGGTGATTGGGGTGAAGTCGTAACAAGGTAGCCGTACCGGAAGGTGCGGCTGGATCACCTCCTTTCGAAGGAGTCACCTCCGACCGCAGGATCATTTGATCTTGCTTGTCAGATGGAGATTCCCAGTTGGAGCACTG
>JAJCXY010000062.1 GCA_029263215.1 Acidimicrobiales bacterium | reverse complement strand
GGGCTCCTACTCGGTAGGGGGTGTTGCCGAACCGTGATGCGGGCTACCGTGCGTCCCACCCGCTAACGCGTGGTGAAGAGCGAGTAGCCAATCACCTCGGTCCCCGAAGCGAGGAGGCTTCCGGAGAGCGAGGGTTTCCCCGACGTAGGTGCGAGGGAGGTCCGAGTGGAGATTGTCGTCACTGGTCGGAACGTCGAGGTTCCCGATCACTTCAGAGTGCACGTTGCTGACAAGATCGCCCGACTGGAACGGTACGACCACAAGATCGTCGGCATGGAGGTCGAGCTCTTCCACGAGCGCAACCGGCGCCAGGCCAAGAGCTGTCAGCGGGTGGAGATCACCGGTCGCGGCTGCGGCCCGGTGGCCCGCGCCGAGGCTTGCGGCCCCGACTTCTACGCCGCGCTCGACATTGCCATCGGCAAGCTCGAGTCACGCCTGCGCCGCGCCCACGACCGGCGCCGGGTGCCCTACGGGCGACGCCCCCGGGGCAGCGTGCGGACCGTGAACGGTACCGACGTGGCGCTGCTGGAGCACGGCACCGAGGAGGAGCAGAGCCTGCTCGCGGCGATGGGGCTGCCCACCGTTCCCGCGCCCCGTTCCGCCACCGAGGGCGAGCAGTTTGCCGAGCACGTCCCCGGTCGCATCGTGCGGGAGAAGGAGCACGAGGCCAAACCGATGACCGTCGACGAGGCGCTCTCCGAGATGGAGCTCGTGGGCCACGACTTCTACCTGTTCTCCTGCGCGGACACCGGACAGCCGAGCGTGGTGTACCGGCGCAAGGGCTACGACTACGGCGTCATCAGGTTGAGCTGACCGGTACGACGAGACGAGGAAGTCACCGAGGGCACGGGCCGTCGAGCCCGTGCCCTCGCCCATGTCCGGCGGCGGCCCCGCGCGGGCCGGCTCGCGGCCCGCCGCATGGTCCGCGGCACACCCGCCTACCATGGGCTGCGGGAAGGCGCCCGCGTCGGCGCGGCGCAGAGCGAACACGAGCTGAGGTCATCCGGTGGTTCTAGATCGTCTGCTCCGGGCCGGTGAGACGAAGTTGGTGAAGCGCCTGGGGCGCATCGCCGACGAGGTGGACACGTTCGAGCCAGAGGTTCAACGGTTGTCCGATGCGCAGTTGCGCGGCAAGACCCAGGAGTTCATCGACCGGCACGGCCGGGGCGAGTCGCTCGACGACCTGCTCCCGGAGGCGTTCGCGGTGGTCCGAGAGGCCGCCGTCCGGACGATCGGCCAGCGGCCGTTCAAGGTCCAGCTGATGGGCGGCACCGCCCTGCACCTGGGCAACGTGGCCGAGATGAAGACCGGTGAGGGCAAGACCCTGACCTCGGTGCTGCCCGCGTACCTGAACGCCATCTCGGGCAAGGGCGTGCACCAGGTGACGGTGAACGACTACCTGGCCAAGCGCGACTCGGAGAACATGGGCCGCATCCACCGGTTCCTGGGGCTGTCGGTCGGTGTGATCCTGTCGGAGATGCAGCCCGCGCAGCGCCGCGAGGCCTACGCCGCCGACGTCACCTACGGCACCAACAACGAGTTCGGCTTCGACTTCCTGCGCGACAACATGACCTGGCTGACCGTCGACATGGTGCAGCGCGGGCACAACTTCGCCGTCGTCGACGAGGCCGACTCGATCCTGATCGACGAGGCCCGCACCCCACTGATCATCTCCGGGCCGGCCGAGCAGAGCGCCCGGTGGTACACCGAGTTCGCCCGGCTGGCTCCGCTGATGACCCGCGACGTGCACTACGAGGTGGACGAGCGCAAGCGCACCATCGGGGTCACCGAGGAGGGTGTGGCCTACATCGAGGACCAGCTGGGCATCGACAACCTCTACGAGTCGGCGAACACCCCGCTGGTGGGTTACCTGAACAACTCGCTCAAGGTCAAGGAGCTGTTCAAGAAGGACAAGGACTACATCGTCCGCGACGGCGAGGTGCTGATCGTCGACGAGTTCACCGGTCGGGTGCTAGATGGCCGACGCTGGTCGGAGGGTCTGCACCAGGCTGTCGAGGCGAAGGAGGGTGTCTCGATCAAGGAGGAGAACCAGACTCTCGCCACGATCACGCTCCAGAACTACTACCGACTTTACGAGCGGCTGGCGGGTATGACGGGCACGGCGGAGACCGAGGCCGCGGAGTTCGTGAGTACCTATGGGCTCCATGTCGTGCCTGTACCCACCCATCGTCCGCTAGCTCGTATCGACGATGGCGATCTCATCTACAAGACCGAAGACGCGAAGTTCAACGCGTGCATCGCCGACATCGCCGAGAAGAACGAGGCTGGTCAGCCGGTGCTGGTGGGCACGATTTCGGTGGAGAAGTCAGAGAAGTTGTCTCGCGAGCTGGAGAAGCGAGGAATCATTCACGAGGTGCTCAACGCCAAGCAGCATCATCGTGAGGCCGACATCGTCACCCAGGCGGGGCGCCTGAACGGAGTCACGGTGGCCACCAACATGGCGGGCCGCGGCGTTGATATCTTGCTCGGAGGCAATCCCGAGGGTTTGGCGAGTCGAGATGTGAAGGCGGAAGGCCTCGAGCCGGCCAGCGATGAAGGCAAGGTTCGCTACGCCGAGTTGCTCACGAAGCACAAGGAGATCACCGACGCCGAGAAGGACGAGGTGCTCGAATTGGGTGGGCTCTACGTTCTCGGTACCGAGAGGCACGAGAGCCGCCGGATCGACAACCAGCTGCGTGGTCGAGCCGGACGACAGGGCGACCCTGGTGCGAGCCGCTTCTACCTTTCGCTCGAGGACGAATTGATGCGTCTGTTCGCCACCGGCGCGATGAGTTGGGTGATGGAGCGGGCCCTACCCGACGACATGCCCATCGAGGCGAAGATGGTCACCAAGGCCATCGAGCGTGCTCAGAACACCGTCGAGCAACGCAACGCCGAGACTCGCAAGAACGTGTTGAAGTACGACGAGGTGATGAACGAGCAGCGCAAGGTGATCTACCGGCGCAGGGGTCAGATCCTCGATGGTGCGGACCTGCGCGACGAGGCACTCGAGTATCTCGACGACGCGGTGGCCGGCGCTGTCGGCACCTATTGCGTGTCGGAGATTTTCGAAGAGTGGGATCTCGAAGGACTTCTCACCGACGTTGCCACCCTCTGGCCCACCGACCTCACAGTCGAACGGCTGGGCGAGGCACGTTCGATAGAAGACCTCGAAGAGATACTCGCCGATGAGGGCGTCGCGCTCTACGAGGCTCGTGAGCTGGAGTTGGGGGAAGAGATCCTGCGCCAGGTGGAGCGTCAGGTGATGCTCCGGATCATCGATCAGAAGTGGCGCCAGCACCTGCGCGAGATGGATCTGCTGAGAGAAGGCATACACCTACGCGCCATGGGGCAGAAGGATCCGGCCACCGAGTGGCAGCGTGAAGGCTTCGAGATGTTCGGCATGATGATGACCGGAATCGCTCTCGACTTCGTCAAGTATGTGATGCACGTGCAGGTCGCCACCAAAAAGCCCGACGAGCTCGAGCAGGCAGCCGACGAACCCCAGCTGGAGGGTGTCACCGCCCAAAAGTCGGAGGCATCGCCGGGCACCTCGGTCGATGCCATTCCAGATGCCGGCGCGCCGGCCCCGGTGAAGGCCAACCAGCCCCGGTCGCGTACTCCCATCGTCAAATCCGAACTCGAGAAGGTCGGACGAAACGACCCTTGTCCGTGCGGGAGCGGCAAGAAGTACAAGCAGTGCCACGGCCGCGCCGGTGCGGCCGAATAGCCTCATAGCGCCCTATCGTCAACCTCTGAGCCATGCAGGATTTCACGGACCAGATCGCCGCGATCCGTAGCCGCCTCGACGAGGCGGCTGGGTATCTACGCGTCGCCGAACTCGAAAGACGCCAACCTCAACTCGAGGCGGAAGCGTCACGCCCCGACCTGTGGGACGACCAGGACAAGGCTCGCCTCGTCACTTCCGAACTCGCCTCGGTCAACGAAGACCTGGAGCTCTTCGCTCGGCTGGCCGGCGAGGTCGACGACGTCGAGACACTCCACGAGATGGCTCGAGAAGAAGACGATGAGTCGTTGGAGCCGGAGATTTCGACGGCAGCAGGAGGGCTGGAAGCCGAGCTCGATGAACTCGAGATGCGCTCGCTGTTCACCGGTGAGTTCGATGAACGTGACGCGGTGTGCCAGGTGAAATCTGGTGAGGGCGGCACTGATGCCCAGGATTGGGCCGAGATGCTGATGCGCATGTACGGCCGTTGGGCCGACCGGCGTGGCCTCCAGGTGGAGGTCACGGCAGTATCGGAAGGCACCGAGGCGGGGCTCAACAATGTCGAGTTCATTCTCAAGGGACGCCACGCCTATGGCTTGATGCAGTCCGAGCACGGCGTTCATCGCCTCGTTCGCATCTCGCCGTTCAACAACGAGGGGAAACGTCAGACCGCGTTCTCCGCAGTGCAGGTGGCCCCCTTCTTCGAAGCGGTTTCCGATGAGATCGAAATCGACGAGAAGGAGCTTCGCATCGACACCTACCGGTCTTCGGGAGCGGGCGGCCAGCACGTCAACGTCACCGACTCGGCCGTGCGTATCACCCACTTGCCGACGGGTGTGGTCACGAGCTGTCAGAACGAGCGCAGCCAGCATCAAAACAAGGATCGGGCGATGCAGATGATGGCGGCCAAGCTTCTCGATCTCGAACGCAAGAAGCAGCGCGACGAGATCGCCGGCATCACCGGCGAGCAACAGAACGTGGGCTTCGGTAGCCAGATCCGGTCCTATGTGATGCAGCCCTACCAGATGGTGAAGGATCTTCGCACCGAGCACGAGACGGCCCAGGTGGAGCAGGTGCTAAACGGGGAGGTCGAGCAGTTCATGGAGGCTTACCTTCGCTGGACCCGAGCCCGAGACGACAGCACATGACGCCGAACTCACACGCCGCGCTGCTAGCGTCTCGCAGTCGGGCCACCCGTTTCTCCACAGGATCGACATGATCAAACTCGAGAACGTCACCAAGGTCTACAAGGGCGACAGTGTCGCGCTTCGCGACGCCACCGTCGATATCGGCAAGGGCGAGTTCGTGTTCCTCGTCGGGGCTTCGGGCTCCGGCAAGTCGACCTTCATCCGCCTCCTCAACCGCGAGGAGGTGCCCGAGCACGGCACCATCTATGTGGCCGGCAAGGACATCGGTGCCCTGGGGAGCTGGAAGGTGCCCTATCTTCGGCGCAACATCGGCTACATCTTCCAGGACTTCAAGCTCCTCGACAACAAGTCGGTGTCGGAAAACGTCGCCTTCGCCCTGGAGGTGATCGGCAAGCCTCGCCATGTCGTTCGCAAGCAGGTGCCGGCGATCCTCGAACTCGTGGGTCTCTCAGAGAAGATCAACAGTCTTCCTTCGGAGCTCTCGGGCGGTGAGCAACAAAGAGTGTCGATCGCACGCGCTTTTGTAAATCGGCCTCTGATCCTTCTGGCCGACGAGCCCACCGGTAACCTCGACCCCCAGACATCGGTGGGCATCATGCGCCTGCTCGATCGGATCAACCGCACCGGTACCACTGTCGTAATGGCCACCCACGATCGTGGCATCGTCGACACGATGAGGCGCCGTGTGATCGAACTCGACCGGGGTGTGATCGTTCGCGATCAGGCCCGCGGCGTCTACGAGTAGGGACGACGAGACATGGCTATCAGCCCCCTCTACGCCCTTCGCGAGACAGGTCAGAACCTGTGGCGCAACCTCCTGCTATCCCTGGCGACCATCATCACGATCGGTGTGTCGCTGTGGCTCTTCGGCGGGTTCTTCCTGTTCAACTACGCCGTCGACAACGCCACCGCCCGCTGGGAGGGCGGCATCGAGTTCGTGGTGTGGATGGACCCTGAAGCCTCGCCTGAACAAGACGGTGCCATCCTCGAGGCCATCAGCACGAGTCCTGATATTCGCGATCACACCTATGTCGATCAGGATCAGGCCTACGAGGAGTTCAAGGAGATCTTCTCCGACACTCCCGAGTTGGTGGAGGTGGTCAGCCCCGACGTGATGCCGCCGTCGTATCGCGTGGTGCCGGTTGATCCGGATGCCGATGTCGTGGAGGAGTTGGCGAGCCAGTTCGAGGGCAGGCCCGGGGTGAAGACCGTCGTTTCGGCCAACGACACGATCAGGGCGATCCAGAAACAGGCCGACGAGATCAGTATCGTTTTCTTCATCGGCTCGATCATCCTGCTCGGGGCCGCCACCCTCTTGATCCTCACCAACATCGTGAGTGCGATCCGAAATCGTGGCCGTGAGATAGAGATCATGAAGGTGGTCGGGGCAACCAACTGGTTCATCCGTATCCCGTTCATGCTCGAAGGAATCGTGCAGGCGGTGATCGGTGCCGTGCTGGCCTGGGGCGGGCTGTATGTGATCGACCGGAAGGTGATCTCCGGGCTCAGCGATCCCGACAGTCTCGAGTTGATGGCCGGGTTCGAAGTGAGCGACAGCGAGTTCTTGTCCACCAGTCTCTTGGTGCTCGGCATCGCAATCGCGGTGTCGGTGATCGGTTCCTCGGTGGCGGTCACCCGATATCTCGACAACTGACCAGATCTGTAACCGCCAACCACGGTTGGCTACGATTCGACTGTGTCCACACTCGAAACGATCCATACCGGCATCGACTTCGGCGAGGGGCCCCGATGGCATGGCGATCAGCTGTGGTTCTCTGATTTCTACCGCCATGGAGTGTTCACGCTCGACGCGGCTGGTGTCGAGACTCGCAGGCTGACCGTTTCAGGTCGGCCCTCTGGTCTCGGCTGGATGCCTGATGCCACGATGTTGGTTGTGTCGATGACCGATCGTCGTGTCCTCGCCGTCGACCCCGACGGCGAGGTGAGCGAGCATGCCGACCTGTCTGACCTAGCCGCCGGATTCACCAACGACATGGTTGTCGCAGCGGATGGCACTGCGTATGTCGGCAATTTCGGGTTCGACTCCGAAGGGGCAGGCGAGTTCGCGCCGGCCGATCTCGTGATGATCACCCCGGAGGGTGAAGCGTCGGTGGCGGCGAAGGGCCTCATGTTTCCCAACGGTTCGGTGATAACCCCGGATGGATCGATCCTTGTAGTGGCCGAGACTTACGGAGCTCGCTACACGGCCTTCGACATCGGCTCCGGCGGGGAGCTAAGCAGTCGCAGGACATGGGCTGAGGTGCCTGGCAGCGCCCCCGATGGTTGCTGCCTCGATGCCGAAGGGGCGATCTGGATGGCCGACTTCACGGGGCAGCGGGTGGCTCGGGTGCTCGAGGGCGGCGAGATCACCCACAGCTTCGCCACCGACGGCCATGCGGTGGCGGCGGTGTTGGGAGGCGACGACCGGCGCACTTTGTCCGTGTTCGTGTCGCCGGGCTCGCATCCCGATGTCGTGGCCGGGAAAGGACTCTCCACGATCGTGAGCACAAGAGTTGAAGTGCCCGGGGCCGGGCTGCCATGACCGACGAGGCGAACCAGGTGACTGATCCGTTCGATCTGACAGGCCGCATCGCGCTGATCACCGGAGGAGGCCGCGGGTTGGGTCGACAGATGACCGAGGCCTTTGCGTCGCATGGGGCCGACGTGGTCATTGCCAGCCGCAAGCTCGATGTTCTGGAGACTGCGGCGGCTGAGATCGGCGATGCGACGGGTCGTCAGGTCACGCCGATCCAGTGCCACGTGGGCCATTGGGAACAGACGACAGCGCTCGTCGATGAGGTCTACGAGAGGTTTGGCCGGATCGATATCCTGGTCAACAACGCGGGGATGAGTCCGGTCTACGAACGCCTCAGCGAGGTGAGCGAGGCGTTGTGGGACAAGGTCTTCGATGTCAATCTGAAGGGGCCATTTCGGCTGGCCACACTGGTGGCGGAGCGTATGAAGAGTGCGGGACGAGGGTCGATCATCAACCTCAGCAGCACGGCATCGGTGAAGCCGGGTGCCGCGGAGATTCCTTACGGTGCGGCCAAGGCCGGTATCAACAATCTGAGTGTCGGACTCGCCAAGACCTTCGGACCCGAGGTGAGAGTCAACACCTTGATGCCGGGGCCGTTTCGCACTGACATCAGCGATGCCTGGGATTGGGAAATGATCGAGCGGGAGATGAAGCGGCTGCCCATGCGAAGAGTCGGAGAGCCCAACGAGATCGTCGGAGCAGCGCTGTTGTTGGCCAGCGATGCCGGCTCTTACATCACCGGTTCGACGATCAAGGTCGACGGTGGAATGAGTGAGGTGGTCGGCGGTGGCTGAATCACAACCCGTCGACCCGTCGGTGGTCGACCTTGCCCGTTTGCGGGCATGGATGGATGAGCGCCGGCTCGGCAGTGGCGACATTTCCGATCTCACGGTGTTGGCCGGGGGCACCCAGAACCTCCTGCTGCGTTTCGAACGCGAAGGGCGCCTCTTCGTTCTGCGGCGACCCCCCGAGCACAAGCGGCGCAACAGCGATGAGACCATGCGCAGAGAGGCGAGGGTCCTCGGCGCCCTGACCGGATCAGCGGTTCCTCATCCCCAACTCATCGCGGCGGAGCCCGACGAGGACGTTCTCGGAGCGGCCTTCTATCTGATGGAGGCGGTCGACGGGTTTGCCCCCACCATGGACCTGCCCGACTCACACCACGAACCTGCCGTGCAGTGGGCGATGGGTATGTCGTTCGTAGATGCGCTGGTTGCGCTCGGCGAGGTCGACTATCTAGCGGTCGGACTCGACGGGTTCGGCCGTCCCGACGACTACCTGCAGCGCCAGGTCCCCAGATGGCAGGCCCATCTCGACTCGTATTCCGAGCTCGACGGCTATCTCGGCCCCGACATTCCTCACCTCGCGGAGATCGCGGACTGGTTGGAGAGGAATCGTCCTCTCTCGTTCACCCCTGGCATCATCCACGGCGACTACCACCTGGGCAACGTCATGTTCCGCAACGATCGAGCGGATCTGGCGGCGATCGTCGATTGGGAGCTCGCCACGATCGGTGATCCTCTCATCGACGTAGGGCTCATCATGGCGATGTGGCCCGCCGCCGATCGGCGCGCCGCCGGACCGGCGAAGGTGGAGCCGTGGCGCGGTTTCCCTGATATCGACGACCTGGTGAACCGCTACCGGGAGCTCAGCAGCCGCGACCTGAGCGCCATCGAATGGTACGGCGTTCTCGCTTGCTACAAGACGGGCATCATCTTGGAGGGCACCCACGCGCGGGCTCAGGCGGGCAAAGCGGCGATGGAGTTCGGAAATCTCCTGCACGCCACCACGGTGGCACTTTTCGAGCGGGGCGCGGAGATCATCGCCCGGAGCTGAACTGCAGTGTGATGTAGGGTTGGTGAGACAGGCGGAAGGTGGCTCTGATGACTCCTCGGCGGGAGGTTGTCACATCTGATGGAATTCGCATCAGTTATCTGGTGGCTGGTGATGGTGCGCCTCTTGTCTTGATTCCGGGACGGCTTCAGTCTGCGGAGGCGTGGCACCGTGCTGGCTACTTCGACGGGTTGACCGGCCAACATCGGGTGATCGCGGTCGATCTTCTGGGTCATGGCCAGAGCGATGTGTCCCTCGACCGCAACGCCTACAGCCCGGAATCGGTGGTGGTACAGCTTTTGTCGGTGTTCGAACGCGAGTCGGTCGAGTCGGCCGCGGTATGGGGTTACTCGAGCGGTGCGGAGTATGCGATCGGACTCGCTCGTCGGCGTCCCGACCTGGTGAGCAGGGTGGTTGTCGGCTGCCTGTTTCTGGGCGACATGCCACACACATATCGCCTGCTCGGCCCTGATCATGCCGCAAAGGTGGAGCGGGTGGCGGGCCTACTCGAACGTGGCGATTGGGAGGCCTACTTCGATTCCGAACTCTGCACGGTGTCGGCCGAGGATCGCTCGAGGGCGATTGCGGAAAATGACCCGCGCGTGGTGTCGGCTCAGCTCCGATCCGATCTGTTGCGACCCCGCGGGTTTGTACTACCGAGCGTTCCCACCCTTGCCTACTGGGGCGAGGGTGAATGGTTCCACTCCGACAACGCTGAGAGGGCGGAGGCGCTACCTATCGCATCGGGTGTGGTGGTGGGCGACTCGGGCGCAGCGTTTCATCAGGTCGCATCCGTTCTGAACATCGTGAGGCCCTTCCTCGAGGCGTCGGTCAGGGTGTAGCGCCGGAGCCGAGCACATCGCTCAGACCTCACATCCGTGCGCCTTCTGCCGATGGGGGCGAAACCAACCCCTCCAGGTTGATGCAGCGTCGGATTCGATCTCGAAAATCGGGCCGACGCTGTGTCGCGGTGATGGAGCCCTGAGCATGGCAGGATCAAGTGGATGGGGGACTGGGACATACGGGGCAAGACGGTTCTGCTCACCGGTGGCACCACCGGGATAGGTCGCGCCACGGTGGAAGCCCTGGCCGACCGAGACGCCGATGTGATCTTCACCTGCCGCAGCGAGGAGTCGGGGCAGGGCGTGGTCGATGAGATACGGCGAACCAGACCGGCAGCCAGTGTCGACTTCCGACTCCTGCATCTCGACGACCTGGGGTCGGTGAGGGCGCTGGCCGAGGAGTTGTGTGCAGAGCGTCGTTCGCTCGACGTGCTGATCAACAACGCTGGGGTGATGTCGGCCCGACGCCGTGAGACCGTGGACGGTTTCGAGTACACGATCGGGGTCAACCATCTCGGGCATTTTCTACTCGTTTCGGAGTTGCTCCCCCTGCTGACGGCGGCGGGCTCGGCTCGTGTCGTGATCGTTGCGAGCGATGCCCATCGTTTCGTGAAGCGTCTCGATTTCGACGATCTGCACAACCGTCGAGGCCGCTACGGAGCCTGGCGGGGCCTGAGGGTCTACTCCCAGTCGAAGCTGGCCAACATCTTGCACACGCGTGGTTTGGCCCTCCGGATCGACGACTCGCGTGTCACGGTGAATTGTGTGCATCCCGGCGCCGTGAAAACCCGGCTCGCACGCGACAGTGAGCAGAGCCGCCTGGGCGAAGCCTTGTGGCCGGTGTTCGGTCGGGTGGCCCTGTCGCCGGAGAGCGGTGCTCGGACTTCGGTATGGGCAGCTACGTCCCCCGAGCTCACGGGTGTGACCGGCGCCTACCTGGCGAGGAGCAGGATCGCGACAGCTCAGGAGAATGCTCTCGACGTCGTGGCATCGGCTCGCCTCTGGAGCATCAGCGAAGAGCTGGTTGGCTGAGTTCAGTTGCGCTGAGTGCCGAGCTTGAGTTCGTTGAACGGCACTCCCTTGTCGACGCTGATGTCGCGAGGGAGTCCCAGCACGCGATCGCCGATGATGTTGCGCTGGATCTCGTTGGTGCCGCCAGCGATGCCGCCCATGAACGAGCCCACCGCCACCCGCTGCCACGTCGCGCCGGATGGGTCGTCCCATGCCACGCTTGCGGGTCCGACGATCTCGAGGGACAGGCTCCGATAGACATCCATGATGGCGGTGGAGTTGAGCTTGGTGAGGGAGCCACCGGGTCCGGGGGTCTTGCCGGCCTGGAGTTCGGCTCGGGTTCGCATACGAACCAGAGCGGCGGTGGTTTCCAAGGCGCGAAGCTTCATGAGCTTCTGGCGCAGCACCGGGTCGGTGATCGTGCCGCGCTTGGTGGCCTCCTCGATGAGCCCGTCGGAGAGCGAGGTGCTGATTCCGCTGGTGGTGCCGGTGCCGATCGCTACTCGCTCGTACATGAGCATCGCGGTTGCCATGTTCCAGCCGTTGTTGAGTTCTCCCAGCAGGTGGTCGGCCGGAACTTCCACGTCGGTGAAGAACACCTCGTTGAAGTGGAGACCTCCATCGATCTGATGGATGGCGCGTGTTTCAATGCCGGGAGCGTCCATGGGCACGATGAACATTGAGATTCCGGCGTGCTTGGCGACGTCGGGGTTGGTGCGGGCGATGATGACGCCGTAGTCGGAGACGTGGGCGAGAGTGGTCCAGACCTTCTGGCCGTTGATCACCCAGGTGTCGCCGTCGCGTTCGGCCTTGGTTTGGAGGCTGGCGACGTCGGACCCGGCGTCGGGCTCGGAGAACATTTGGCACCACACCGAACGGGCCGAGATCTGATCGGCCATGAAGGCAGACTTCTGCTCGTGGCTTCCGTACTCGGCCACCATGGGCAGGCACATGCCGTGGCTGATGGTCAGCTCGTTGGTCATGCTGGGATATTTTGCGTATTCTTCGCGCCAGATCAGATCGTGTTGGCGGTCGAGTCCTTGACCGCCGTATTCAGTGGGGTAGGTGAGTCCGGCCAGCCCGGCTCCGGTCGCGGCCTGCATGAAGACCTTGGCGGCTTCGAGTCGCTTTGCCCCGCGCGTGTCCGGGTCGCCCGCGAGGTGGATGCCGGTTGCGTGCTCGTCGAGGAACTCGCGGCAACGGGTACGGAATGCCTCCGCGTTCTCGGGGGTCAGGGCGTCCGACATGAGCTTCTCCGTAAGTAAGTGATCGTTCACATCGTACTCGGGGCTACTGGCGCCGACGACTCGGGCCGGGGGGGTCGAAAAAGACGGCTGGCCCGAGCATGAGCTCGGGCCAGGAATTAACACGGGTGCTGTGGAGCTGGAGGGAATCGAACCCTCGTCCGTCAGGTGGCGACCTGACGCGCTACGACCATTCCCGAGCTTCTGGCTCACGGCCACCAGCTCGCCGGGTCGAGTGGGCACGAGGCCCAGCCGCCGGATCTTTCTCCGATGTCAGCGGTCTTTGCCTGCTGTCAGTGGTCTTTCCCTACCGTCCACCACCGCTTCTGGTGACAGGCTGCGATGGTCAGGCCCCGCGTGGCATTGCTGCTCGCGATGACTCTCTACTTACTGACCTAGATCAGGCTGCGAGAGTGAGATCGTCCGTATTGGCGTCTCTGTGTTTGCCCCGTTTAAGGAGTCTGAGCAACTCCGGTCGCACACCAAAGCCTCCCGGTCCCAACGTCGAAACCGATCAGCCCCGTGGTGCCGTCTGTTTTCAAGGTGCGGCCTCCCCGAGGGGAGTAACTCCATCGTACCGCCATAGCGTGACACTCGGCTGGCGGCGCGATACTTCAGTCGAGCCAGGGCTCGTCGAGTTCCCAGGGTTGGACCTTGTCGGATGCGGCTACTCGGGGTTGGCGCGGCTCTTTCAGCCAACGCGCCGCGACGATGCCGGCCACCAAGCCGAACAGGTGGCCCTCCCAGGAGATCGAGGTCTGAGGCACGAGCCCCGCCACCAAGCCGCCGTAGAAGCCGAGGGCGAGCAGGGCCGGGGCGAGAGCCTTCGGTCGTCGCTCGAATACAGCGGCTCCGACGATGGCCCCGAAGTAGCCGAATACCACTCCACTCGCCCCGATGTGGTTGCCGTCGGCTGCGACCAGCCAGGTGAGCCCACCGCCTCCCACGATCACGACTGCGGTGGCCCGGGCCCAGTAGCGCATGCCGCGGATGGCCACCAGCCCGCCAAGGGCCATCAGGGGAACTGAATTCGACGCCACGTGGCCGAAGTCGGAGTGGAGGAACGGCGTCCACAAGATGCCGGCGAGTCCCTCGTCGCGGCGCGGTCGAATGCCGTTGCCCTGGAGTCGATCGTCCAAGGCGACCGAGTCGGCGATCTCGATGCCCCAGATGAGAGCGAGCGCGACAACGAGCAGGCCGACCGGGGTCCACACCATGCGCCGCATCCACGGCACCGGTGCGTTGTCAGGAGTCATGCTCTCACGGTAGGGCCTTGGCGCCGGCAGGCGTCGGCGTCTGAATGCGATGGAGCCGGCTACACGTCGAGCGCGCTGTTGAGGGCAGACCCCACCAGCTGAGCACTGGGATCGGTGGCCACCGACGCCCAGAACTGGAGCCATTCATCGTCGGCATTGATGGCATCGATGAACGCGCCGTAGTCGGAACCGGACTCGAAGCTGAGCATGTTGACGACACTCATCGGAACGCCGCCGGATTGGGTCTGGCCATCATCACCTGGGCCCCCAATCGCTCGTGGATTGCCTTCGCCGTAGCGGCATTGGCGAGAAACTCGCCGGCCTTGCCCGGATTCGGACCCATGTGGCGACGCTTGTAACTGCTGGCATGTGAGCACTTCTTTCGTGAGCTGTACGAATTCGGGGTCTCTCACAGGGCCGGACGCTGTGCTCCTGGAGGAAGTTCTGCTGCTGGGGAACTCGAACGTGACTTGTTTCGTCTGATTGGTCGACGCAAGGGTGCACGAGGCATCTGTGATCTAAGGAGAGGCCGACATGGCCAAGAAACGTTGGACATCCGCGCTGGCTGGCCTGGCCGCGGTGGCCCTGCTGTCCGCCGCGTGTGGATCAGATGCTGAGTCGGTCACAGATGCCGAGGAGCTTCCTATCAATACCGAAGGCGGTGACGAGGGGCCGGGAACGGCATCGGCGTGCCTCGCGGACGAGCCGGACTGCACCGACAACCCGGCCTTGCCAGATACAGGCCAAGATCTCCCTCCGATCGATGATGAGCCGGAGGCCCCGCTTGTCGACGCCGACTCCTCCACCGGGGTTCTGGTCGAAGGTGGACTCTTGGTCGGCGATGCCCTGACCACCGAGGCAACCGGAGTCCTGGCGGTCAAGGGCCACGGCTTCGACGATGGCGACGGCGTACGGCTCTGTGAGAGTCTCGCCCCCGCAGGCGAACGCTACGAATGTGGCGGAGCGAGCGTGCTGGTCGAGAATCTCGAACTGGACGTGATCGGCGCCGATCTCGTGATCCACGACGGACTCACCTACACCCAAGATGAGATAGTCCTCTTCGGCGAGGTCGTGGAAGGCGTGCTTGTTCTTCGCCCGACCGTCACCGGTTGATCCGAGGCCGTCGAGATCAGCTCGCCTTGCGGTAGGACTCTGCCCACTCGGCGGCGGCGCGAGTGCGGTTGGCCCGGAACTCCTTGACGACCAGGTGGCCGTTCGGGCATCTGACGTAGGCGACCGGCCCGTCGCTCGTGCTGTGCGTCGAGAGGATCGTCTTGGTTTCCATCAGGTGGGGGAGCTGGCAATGAGGGCAGTAGATGTCAAACATGTCCCCAGCGTGCCTGAACCAATAGTTCAGGAAAAGCGATGATAAGTGGACATAAATAGCCGCTTTTACTTCATCGTTCCATCAGGCACTCTGTAGGCATGGATCTGACGCTTCATCACCTCCGCCTGCTGCGAGAGGTCGCCGCTCAGGGCACTATCACTGCCGCCGCGGAAACCCTCGGCTACACCTCCTCGGCTGTCTCTCAGCAGCTCGCCTCCCTCGAACGAGCCTGCGGGGTGCCCGTGCTCGAGCGGGTGGGTCGCAACGTTCGCCTCACCGATGCGGGACGCGAGCTTGTTCGGCGCGCCAACGGGCTCCTCGCCGACGCTGAGGAAGCCCTCGTTGCGGTCGAGAGGGTGGGAAATGCGGTACAGGGTGTGGTGGAGGCAGCGATCTATGAGTCGGTCGCCAACTCCTTGCTCCCGGCCTTGTTGGGTGAGCTCAGGCTCCGGTACCCGGACCTCGAGTTACGCACCCGCCAGATCGACCCGGACGCCGCCATCGATGAACTGGTCCACGGCACCATCGATCTCGCGTTCGCGATCGACTATCCGATCGCCCCGGTGCCGGCGCCGCCCGACATCGAACGCTGGACGATCATCCACGACCGCTTCCATCTGATCGTCGCCGAGTCCGACCCCCTCGACTCACCGACGGTGGAGCTTGCCGACCTTGTCGATCGCCGGTTCATCTGCTCGCCCACCGAGATGAGCTGTGGAAGGTGGGTGCTTGCTGCCTGCCGTGAGGCGGGATTCGAGCCCCTGATCGCCCATGCCCTCGATGATTACACCGCTTCCCTGAAGCTCGTGGCGGCGGGTGAGGGGGTAGCGCTCGTGCCTGACCTGGGTCTGATCGAACCACCGCCGGGGATTCGAGTTCTGGAACTCGCGGAGCCTCTCACCCGTTCGATTCAGCTTGCCGTCCGCCGGTCGAGTGCCCAGCGTCCGGCCCTGACGGCGATTCGGGACGCACTCGACCATGTGGTCGGCGCACTCTCACTCGAGCCCGCGATCGCTGCCTGAGTCGGCACTCTCCTGGAGATCTGTGACCGCCGCGGTGAGTGCTTCGGCAGCATGGCGGGCGTGGTGGATCGGGTCGGGCCCGGCGAAGATGGCGGCCTGCACGATTGCTCCGTCGACGATCACCGCGAGGGCTCTCCCCTGGGAGGTCAGCGACTCCAGGTAGTTGGCGAAGCTCTCCTTGTGGAGCCTGATGATCTCGCGGTGGTCGTCGATCAGCTTGCTGGCCTCGGCATGAGAGTTGATGAACGCGCAGCCACGAAACTCCGTTTCGGTCATCCACTCCTCGAGAGCGCCGAAGATCGCGTCGATCGCGACGTCCCCCGACTGCAGGCGCTGTTCGACCCGGTGCCTGAACGAGTCGGTCCATGTCTGGTGCCGGTGCCGCAGCCACGCGGACACCAGATCGACCTTGGATGGATAGAGGGTGTACAAGCGTCGAAGAGATACACCGGATTGATCTCGTATCTCGCTCATCGTGACCGCGGCGATCCCGTGCTTGTAGAAGAGGTCAGCGGCCGCGGTTAGGGCGGCCGACTCGCCTTCGGCATGGTCAACGATGGCGGCCGGGCTCACCGGAGTGGGAATCCCTCGGTATCGCCATCGGCTCGGGGGCCGAAGAGTCGCCGGTCGGCTACATCGATGGCGACGTCGTTGATGGACGCCTCGCGACGATGCATGAGGCCGTGCTCGTCGAACTCCCAGTTCTCGTTTCCGTAGGAGCGCCACCACTGGCCTGCCTCATCGAGGGACTCGTACTGGAAGCGCACCGCGATCCGGTTGCCGGTGAAGGCCCAGAGGTCCTTGCGTAGCGCGTAGTCGAGTTCTCGAGCCCACTTCTGGGCGAGGAACTCTCGTATCTCGTTGCGGCCCTTGAGAAAGGTGTCGCGATTTCGCCACTCGCTGTCCACCGAATACGCCATCGAGACTCGTTCGGGATCTCGACTGTTCCAGGCTGCCTCGGCGCCGAGCACCTTGGCGTGGGCCGATGCTTCATCGAATGGGGGGAAGGGCGGCCGTTGTTCGGTCATGTCGACTCCGGTGAGAATGGGTGTTCTCACAGAAGTCGGCGGCCGTCGGTTCCATTCCCGGCGCGCCGGTCGGTCTGCGGCTTACGGCGTAGTGGGTTACTGTCTCACGCCATGAGTGAGAGCGCCCCGGTCAATCCATCGAACGCAGAGATGTGGCTTCCCGGCGGCCCGGTCGAAGACTGGACCACCGACTACGACATCCGCGACGACGCGTATGTCGAGAACCCCGTTCCGATCTGGGCCGAAATGCGCGACAAATGCCCGATCGCCCACACCGACAGACTCGGTGGGTCGTGGAATCCCACCCGGTTCGACGACGTGCGCGAGATGGCGGGACTGGTTCCGGAGCTGTCGTCGCGACAGGTCCTGGTGATGCCTCCGCCTGCGGGCATGCCCGAGATGTCTCGCTACGAACAGCAGATTGCGGCGGCGCCGATCACCGCCGATCCGCCGATCCATTCCTGGACGCGGCGGATGCTGTTGCCGACCTTCGCACCCAAGGCGGTGCTGCGCTACACCGAGTTCACCGAGGAGCTGTGCCATTCGCTCATCGATGGTTTCATCGAGAAGGGTGAGTGCGATGGTGCGGTCGACTACTCCCAGCAGATTCCGCCCCGCGTGATCGCCCACATGATCGGCGTCGATCCCGGGATGGCCGACACCTTCGTGGAGTGGGTCAACGGGGTCCTCGGCGAAGGCCTCAACGACCCCGAGCTTCGGGTGAGGACACGCGATGAGCTGCTCACCTATCTGAACGACGAGGTCAACTCGCGGCTTGAGGATCCCCGTGAAGATCTGCTCACCGAGTTGTTGCACATGGAGCTGGATCACCCTGAAGCCAACATCACCCCTGCGGTGGTGGTGGGTATCGCCAACCTCTTGATCGTGGCGGGAATCGACACCACATGGAGCTCGATCGGTTCGGCGCTGTGGCATCTCGGCACCAATCCGGCCGATCTCCAGCGCCTGGTCGATGAGCCCGAACTCATGGCGGTTGCGGTGGAGGAGTTTCTGCGCTTCTACTCGCCGGTCACGATGGCCCGCGTGGCCGAACAAGACGTGGAGGTAGGCGATGTCTGCATCCATGCCGGCGACAAGGTCCTGATGAACTTCCCGGCCGCCAACCACGACCCGGAGCACTTCGAGAACCCCGATGAGTTCATCATCGATCGAGCCCGTAACCGCCACGTGGCGTTCGGCTCGGGCATACACCGCTGTGCCGGGTCCAACCTTGCCCGCTTGGAGATGACCGCCGCCATACAGGTATGGATCGACCGGATCCCGAATTTCCATGTGAGCGATCGTGAGCCGATGAAATGGGCGGGTGGCCAGGTGCGGGGGCCTCGAATCATGCCCATGACCTTCACCGCCGGCACCAAGCGCTAGAGCCCGGTTGGGCGTTGGGCGTTGGGCGTCAGGCGTCGGCGTCAGCGCTGGCGTCGGGATTTCGCGATGGCTCGCTGGGCCTCGCGGTCGGCATCGCGCTTGGCGATGTCTTGGCGACGGTCGTGCTGCTTACGGCCCCGGGCCAGCGCCAGGTCCACCTTGGCCCGGCCGTTCTTGAAGTAGATGGCGAGGGGGATCAGGGCGAGTTTCTCGCGATCGACCCGGGAGTTCCAACGTTCGAGCTGGTCGCGGTGGGCTAGGAGCTTCTTGCGCCGGTCGGTGTCGTGGGCGAAGGCTTCGGCGGAATGGGAGTAGGCGGAGATGTGAAGGCCGACGAGCCAGAGTTCGCCGCGGTAGAAGATGGCGTAGGCCTCGGGGAGCTGCACCTTGCTTTCGCGCAGTGATTTCACCTCGCTGCCCCGCAGTACGATCCCGCACTCGAGGGTGTCGAGGATCTCATAGTCGCGGCGCGCCGTGCGGTTGGTGGCGACTGCCACTGCTCCCGCCGGGATGTCACGCTTCTTTTGCGACTTGGCCATGGCGGGTCACGGTACCGGCTCGCCGGTAACCTGCGCGTCGTGTTGCGCCTCCCCGCTTCGGTCCATGCTGAGATGGTCGCCCACGCTCTCCACGGCCTCCCGTACGAGGCGTGTGGCCTCTTCGCCGGTCCCTTTGATGGCGACGAGGTGGTGCGTTTCTTCCCTATGCGCAATGCAGCCGAATCGAGCACGATCTATGAGCTCGACGGCCAGGAGATGATGGATGTGGAGCGCACTGCCGACGATTCAGGCGTGGCGGTGATGGGGGTGATGCACTCCCACACCCACTCCACCAACTACCCGTCGCCCACCGATGTGGCCGACGCGGCCCGCTTCGATCCATTCGGGGCGTGGCGCTTCATCATCGTGTCGCTGAAGCATCCCGAAGCGTCTCTGCGGTGCTACCGGATCCTCGACGGTGAGATCACCGAAGAGCCGGTGGAGATCATCTGAGGTTTGAAACTGGCGCAGATCGGGAATGAATGGGTGACCTGTAGGCGTTAGGTACCTATAATCCCTACTGTTCCGATCATAATTACCGACATTGTCGGGTTTATGCCGGTAGAGGCCTGAAGAATGACGATTCACAGAGACGTTCTCGACATGATCGGCGATACGCCGGTGATCGACGTGAGCGCGCTCAGTCCCAACCCCGGCGTGCGGATCCTCGCCAAGCTGGAAGGTCAGAATCCGGGCGGATCGGTGAAGGATCGCATCGCCAAAGCCATGGTCCTCGCCGCCGAGGAAGACGGCACGCTCCGACCGGGCAAGACCATCATCGAACCATCGTCGGGCAACACCGGTATCGCTCTCGCGATGATCGCCCGGCTCAGGGGTTATCCGATCAAGATCGTGATGCCTGGCAACGTCTCGCCCGAGCGACGCAAGATGCTCGACGTCTATGGGGCGGAGATAATCGACACTCCCGGATCGGAGGGAAGCAACGGTGCCGTGCGCCATGCCCAGTTCCTCGCCGACCAGAATCCCGAGTGGGTGTTCCTCTACCAGTACGCCAACATGGCGAACCCCCAGGTCCACTACGACACCACCGGCCCCGAGATCCTCCACGACGTGCCCGAGGTCACCCACTTCGTCGCCGGTCTGGGCACCAGCGGCACCCTCATGGGTGTCGGCACCTACCTCAAGGAGGCGAAGCCGGGAGTGAAAGTGTTGGCGGTGGAACCCCCTGCCGGTGAGATCGTCGACGGGCTCCGCAATCTCGACGACGGCTACGTGCCGCCCATCTACGTGAAGTGGGGTGGTGTCGATCTCCTCGATGGCAAGCGCATCGTCCGACCCCGCGAGTCGATCGAATACACCCGCAAACTCAGCGAACTCGGCGTGTTCGCCGGTGTATCCGCCGGCGCGGCGCTGGCCGGCGCGGCGCGCACAGCGGAGCGCATCGATGAAGGAACGATCGTGGTGATCGTGGCCGACGGAGGGTGGAAATACCTTTCGACCGGCGCCTGGACCGACGACCTCGACGAGGTCAGTGAGCGGGCCAAGGAACTCATCTACTTCTGAACAGCGACATCGCGTGGCGAGAGGTCAACCGAGAATCGTCACCGACGCTGTGCGGCGGATGGTGGTGACCTCGAGGTCGCCGGGGAGGGCGGGTGCTATCACCAGGGCCACCTCCAGTTCGAGGGTCACCGCGATCTCGGGGCGGCCCAGCGGATCGCTGGTGATCACCACATCGGTGACCACGGCCTCGGGGAGCGGTCCTGCGGCCACAGCGGCTCGCGCGATGGCGACGGCCCGGGGCTGATCGAGACGGATGGTTCCGTCGGTTCGTAGCTGCTGGACATCGAGGGACCCCAAAGCGTCGTTGGCTGCCGACGCCGCAACTGCCTCCAGTTCACGACCGCGTACCTGGCTGAGACCGACGTCGATCACGATCGCCCCGAGCACCACCATGATGAGCATCGCCGCAGGAAACATCAGCAGCACAGTGCCCCGCTCGCTGCGGGAGGTCAGCATGCTGCCTCCCCCGTGAGGCCGTCCCGGAACGGGTCGATCAATTCCGTGAACGTGGAACTCACCGGAGCGATATCTCCGAACCCGCCGATGAACGGAATGGCCACCGCGGGAACGTCGTAGGACACGGTGACCGAAACGCGAGCGCACCGGCGGTAGCCGTCTTGGATCGGAGGCACTGTTACCTGAGCCCGCTGCCCGTCGCGTCCGTAGGCGGCCAATGTCTCATCCGCGCGTTGACCCGCAGCACGGCTGGCGGCGGCCGCATCAGGTGCTTCTACATAGGCCCGTGCCGCTTCGCGCGCCGCGCTCGTGACCGCGAGCTTCGCATCGATAACACCCCAGACATTGGCGAAGAGCAGGGTGCCGGCGATGAAGATCAGGAATCCGAACGGAAGCGCCTCCATGCCACCGACCTGGCCGGCGTCACCTCGGCAGATGCCCGGAGATCTCATCGGAGCGACTCCACCCGCATCTCGATCGTGCGGTCGAGGTGGCCCAAGGAGAGCAGTCCACTCAGCCGCGCCGGCAGGATCGTGGGGTGGTTGGCCACCACCCTCAGTCGGACAACATCGGGATCGGCGCACGTCCACTCGAGGGCGACATGACCGGCGTCGCTGTACTGGCCGAGTGCCTCGGCGAATCTCGACTCGGCCCCGCTCACGGCGGCGCACCTGTCGGTGGACGCGTCGAACCCGGCCACTTCCCGAGCCGCGTCGTGGGCCGCCGCAGTGACGATCGACGTGGCGTAGAGGTTGAACAGGATCTGCACCGCCGCGAACATGAGGAGCAGGAACACGAGAAACCCCGCGCTTGTGCCCACCATGCCAGATCCGTGCTCGGCGTTGAGGCGGGAGTGGTTCACCCTCCGGCGGTGCCGATGCGGCCGACTTCCCCTTCGATATTGGCCTCGGCGTTGCCCCATATGCGGTCGAATGCGACCCACATCGCGGCTCCGATAAAGGCGGTGATAAGTACCGCGATCGCGGTGCTTATCACTCCCTCGCCGCGGTCGCCGATCATGCGACCGGTGCGGCGGTTGACTGCGCTGACCAGCATTTGGATCTCCATCCAGGTCTGTTCGGTGATCTTCATTGCTTGCTCCCTCTCGGTGGTTCAGTGAGTTCTTCAGTGGTGGTCATGCGCCGAACAGCGTCAACGCGTCGAGGAATGGGACACCCATCAACAAGACCCCGGGAATCAGGGCCGCGACGGTGACCGGGATCCAGACCTGCTGGTTTCGGCGCTCGATCGACTCGATCAGTTCTCGTTGGGCTTCTCGGCGGATAGTGCGCGCCTCTTCTGATATCAGGCGACCGAGATCGGCCGCCTCGCGGTTGAGAGCGAGCACTGATACCAGGCGATCCAGGTCGTCGACATCGGCGAGATCGCTCCATTCGCGAAGCGCATCGACCTCGGACAGGCCTTGGCGCATCCGCTGCACGACTCGTTTCAGGTCGGCTGAGCACGTTCCGCTCCCGCGAGAAGCAATGCGTGTGATGGCCGCGCCGAGCGACCAGCCGGCGGATGTGAGCATCCCCAGTTGCTCGGCGATCACCGGTAGTTCGAGGAAGATCCGGCGCTGCCAGTCGGACGATGCCGCCGCTACTCGTTGCTCGAGCAGGAGGAAGGTGAGGATGGGCCCGCCGAGAACCACGAGGATCGCGAGAGGCGCGGCGGCCCCGAAAGCGACCGAAGCGAGAGATCCAAGGCCGAGTGTTGCGGTCGCCCAGCCGATCTGCCGGACGCGAAAGGTGGTCGCGTCGAGAGGGGAGTGAATCCGGCGTAGACGGGTGCCGAGTTCCTCGCTGATGCCGACCAGTCGAGCGAGGCGTTCGCCCAGTTGCTGCGACAGAGGGGCGACGACATCGCGAAACGAGGCGACCGAGAGCAATCCCGATCTCAGCGATCGGTTGAGGCCAGGCGCATAGGGCGTGAGCCGGTCTGCCATCGAAGGTCGTCGGAACCACCTGAGTTCGGACAGAAGGAGGCTGAGACCGACGAATCCGACCAGGCCGATGAGCACGAAAGGATGACTCATTCGACAAATACCCGGTGCGGGTCGGGCAGGCGCATCACTCGGCCGGCCCAGGCCCAGCATGCGATGACGAGAGCGAGGGCGAGCATCACCACGGTCTGGCCAGTGGTGGACCGGTAGGCGGCGCGGCCGTTGCCAATCGACATTCCCGCCAGCGCCATGCCGGCGGGAACGGCGAGCACGAAGACGCGAGCGAACCGGGCCCCGGCCTGCCGCGCTCGGGCATCCTTGCGGCCCTGGGTGTCTTGAAGACGGTCTTCCGAGAGTGCCTCGAGACGTCGATCGAGGTCGGTTCCGCCGAGCTCGTGGGCGATCAGCAGGGTCTCACACACCATGTCGGCGCTGCTGTCGGCGAGCCTTTGCTTCAGTACGCGCACGGTACGAGGAAAGTCGGTGGTGAGCAGCCACTCGCGGTGGGCAGCCTCGAAGGCGGGGCGGAGTTCGTCGGGTCCGCGGCGCCCTACGTCGAAAAGGGCGTGGGGAATCGAGCGGCCCATGGAACCTGTCTGAACGCGGATCTCCTCGATCATGCGCGGCCAGGATTCCTGAGCGCGTTGGATGCGGTTTTGGCGTCGGAGCCGATACGAGGCGACCGGGAACGAGGCGGTGAACGTGCCGAGCGCGATAGCGGGCAAGGGCCCGCCGAATGCCGCGTAGGCAACCACAGCTCCGAGAACGAATAGCATCCCCACGACGGCGATGAACTCGCGCCGGTCGACGTCTTCGAGCCCAGCCTGGCGAAGCCACGCGTCGAGATCGAGTCGGGGGGCGGACCGGGCGGCGGAAATGGCGGGACCGAACCCGAGTCCCTTCCAGCCGTAGGCGACCGCTGAATACAGCCAGAACACTCCGAGACCAGCCGCTATCGCGACCACCAGGGCAGTCATGGGCCGACCTCAGGCATCAGCGGCTCGCGGATGTCGAGTCCGGCATCGGCGAAGGCCTGACCGACGCGGGAGGGGATGTTGCCGGTCCAGGCAAGCTCCGCTCCGGGCCCTCCCCGCGTGAAGGTATCGGTGGCGGTGAAGTTCGTGCCGTCGGCACCACTCGTGTTGTCTTCGACGCACAACACAGCCCCGACGCGGGGCCCCTCGCTTGTACGGACGCAGTGGACCACCACGTCGATGGCCTCGCTCACCAGGCTGCTCAGAGCCGACATGGGCAGCTCGTTGCTGGTATCGCTCAGTTGGCAGATGAACCTCAGCCGAGTGAGGGCTTGGCGAGCCGAACCGGCATGGATGGTGGTGAATCCCTTGACGCCAGACGAGAGGGTGAGCAGAAGGGGTAGGGCCTCTCGATCGCGGACTTCGCCGACTATGGCGACATCGGGGGCCATACGCAGGAATCCGGCGACGAGGCGGCGTAGATCGACTTCGGGTCGATCAGCGCGTGAGGCGCGCGTCTGCATGCTTGCGACATTTGGGAGTGGAATATCTGCCTCGAAGACCTCCTCGGCAACCACCACCCGGAGGGAGGGATCGAGCTCGGCCGCACAACAATTGAGCATCGTGGTTTTGCCCGCGCCGGGAGCCCCCGCGAACACGATGGTCTGGCGCGCCTTCACGCAGCCACGCAGGAATTCGGCGACCTGGGCCGTGAGCATCCCGCGGCTGATGAGTTCATCGAGACTCCGAAAGCTGATGCCGGTGAACTTGCGGATGTTGACCATCACATGGCCACCGCGTGCTACGTCGCCATGGACGATGTGGAGGCGCGCCCCATCATCCAACTGGGCGTCCTGAAGCCCCTCGCTCGGGTCGAGCTTGCGGTGGGCGGTGGAGGCATCGTCGAGAATCTTGGTGAGGGTCCGTAAGACGTGTTCGTCGTCGTGGAAGACCTCATCGTGGTAGCCGCTGGGTCCGACGTGGCGTTTGACGAAGATCGCATCCGGAGCGTTGATCATCACCTCCCACACGTCGTCGTCGGTCAAGAGGGGCGCCAAGGGTCCGTAGCCGACGAGGTTACGCATGGCTCGCTCGGAGACCAGGGCGGGATCGGCCAGGGGGTAGGGGCGGTCGCCGCGGCGGAAGTCGTCGTTCCAGAGGCGGATTTCCTCGTCGACGAGCACCTGCAGGGTCTCGCTGGTGCCGATGCTGTCCAGATCGAGTGCATCGTCCTTGGCGGTCTGTTGAACTCGCTGCTCGATCTCAGCGAGGGGGCTGGGGTGCTCGGCGGAGATGGTCATCCCGCCTGCTCCGACCACGCGCCGAGCGAGCCTGGGATGACAGCCACCGGGTCGGTGTCGACCCTCGGCGTGTGAACCGTGGTCGCTTCATCGAGGCGACGTGTGACCTCATCGTGGAGGGGTCGCCCGAATCCGACCGGAAGCCGTACACCGTCGTGGATGGCGGAGTCGATGTCTCGCCGGTCGGCCAGAAAGATGGGGTTGGGAACGTGTTCGAGTCCTTCGGCGCAGTCGATCAGCATGGCGAGGGCCTGGCTGGCTTCGGCTCGGCGGTGTGGTGCCCGCGGGGACCGGTTGATCACAGCGATGAGTCGGGGGCAATCGACGCCGAACTCACTCAGGCCTCGAATCGTGCGGCTCATGGCGTGAAGCCCCTTCGGGGAGGCCTGACCGACGACTATCACCAGGTCGGCGCGACGAATCGTGGTGCGGGCCATGAGATTGCGATCTTCGACATCGATCGAGCCCGTCTCTGACTCTCCCTCGACATCGGAGTCGACGTCGGCCACGATCAGTCGGTAGGAGCGGAGAAGCCCATCGACGGCTGCATCCAGGGCACGCTTGCGAATGGCGGTCCAGTCTCGGTGTCGACGCAGCCCGAGAAGAAGGTGGTAGCCCCGCCCCTCTGGTTCGAAGACCATGGATCGGATTTCGTCTATGGGGAGGCGGTTGGCCCGGTGGGCCTCGGCCAGTTCCTGCACCCCGGGGACGACCTCTCGGGCGTCGTGCAGCATCGCCAATTCTCCGTTGAGTGCGAAGTCGGCGAGAGCGACGAGTCCCTGGTTGCTCGTATCGTCGCCGATGCTCTGTGCCAACGCCATTGCCACGGTGGAGGCGCCGGTTCCTCCTGCACCGGTCACCGCGATCATTCGTCCCCGCCAATGGGGCTCACATTCGGTTCCTCGGTCGGGGACGTGCTCGGCGATACGCGCGATCGGTATTGCGTGCTCGTTGAGTACGGCCATGAGGTCGGCCCGGTCGAAGTCTCCGGGAAGCAGGCTGTTGACCCCGAGTTCGCTCCAGTCGCGGTCGGTGATCGGCTCGACCACCACCACAGCTGCTCCCGCGGTGTGGGTGCTGTCGACGAGGTCACGATCGAGTCCGCTCACGTTTCCGCCCACGAACAGCGCCGAGTAGGCGCGACCACCGGCAAGGCGGGCCCGCACCTCGTCGGCAGATACGCACTTCACGAAATCGACGGGAACCGTTGCGGTGGTTGCCCAACGGGCGAGTTCGCTGAACCAGCTGGCGCGAGGGTGGGCGAGACCGAGGACTACCCATCTGTCGGCGCTCATGGAGTTGCCTGATCGGTGCCGAGCACGGGGGGATACGTGTCGGCGAGAGCTCGGGTGGATCGCACCACCGTGATCTCGGCGGTCTGGGTGACGTGGGCGATCGCCATCACCGTTTCGGCATCATCGATCGCGAGGGTGAGAGCACCATTTCCGCTCGAGCCGATCTGGTCGGGCTGGGTGTCGATCGAGAGGACGAGAGCGTCCTCGACTGCGACTGAGGTGACATCGGCTGACGTGCCGAGGATCGTCACACGATCACCTCTGCGGATTCCGGGTGGCGTGCGATCGAGGGGCACCGAGAAGGTGATTTCGTGGACGTTGGTGATCACGTCGCCGTCGATCGAATGGGCGGCGATCAGGTCGTCTGCGTTGAGTAACTCGCCGGCGCGAAGGTCGCGCAGTGCAGTTGCTCCCTCGAGCCCGGCCGTAGTGGTGAGGGCCGACGTGATGAGGGTGGGGCTCAGTTCCATGGGTTCGGCGGTGACCGCCCGGAGGCTCACTGTGTCGCCGGCCGCGATCGGTGTACTGACGACGAGGTATTGGGTCTCAGGTCCGTCCTCGCCGGATGTGGCTACCGCGAACGAGGCGATGGTGGCGAGGGTCACGAGCAGTGCGCCCACGATGGCTCGTCCGTTGGGGAGAGCCCGTCGCGGAACAATCACCCGTGTGGGCCCTCGTCCTTGTGTGGTGGGCTCAGCTGTTGTGATCGCCATTCTGGTTCGTCTCCCTCAGTGTCGACCGGAGGCGACTTCGCCACTCCCAGAGGCCGTACGGAATGAAAGATACCGAAAACCTTCTACGATCACTAGGATAAAATGAAACACAGTCAAATGGGCCATCGTGCCCTACGATCTGCCAAAGGTCCGACCCGGTGTGTGACGGCGGTCATCAACCCCGTCACGTTGTGTGCGATTTGTGGGTCGAAATCTACTGAAAGTCACCAGAATCTGCTAGAAATGGACCTATGGCAGACGAAACCGACGACGAGATCACTTGGTTGAGTACACCTGCGGCCGCGGAGCGGCTCGGCATCACGCCGCGCACCCTCTACCGCTTCATCGATGAGGGTCAGCTAGCCGCCTACAAGTTCGGCCGGGTCATTCGTCTTAAGCAGACCGATGTCGATTCCTACATCGACTCATGCCGCGTCGAGCCCGGCTCGATGAGCCACCTGTATCCCGAGACTCAGGGCACCGCCGACTGACGCTACGGCGCCACCCGGCTCCAGGCTTCGGCCACCGATTCGTCACCGGCGATGTTCACGCCGCTCGTCGAGCGCCCCCACATGTAGAGGAGGAGATCCTCGGCTGGGCCGGCGATGACCGCTGCGGCGGATGCCCCCGCGTCGACACCCTTGGCCACCTGGAGCACGCCATCGATAGCGCGGAGGCACCAGCGTTGGGCACCATCGCTGCGGATGAGCAGGACGTCGCCCTCGGGATACTCGATCGGTGAAGCGGTGCTGCGAAAGCGCAGGCCCACGTCGATCACCTCGTCGACGCCATCGGCCGCGATCTCAGGATCGATCGATCCGGGCGAACCCGCTGCTGCCTCGGCATCCCAGCGGTGCACCACCGATTCGTGCACCATCCGGCGGTGGTAGAAGCCACCGTCGCGGCGATCGGTCCACGACCACACCGATTCGTCGGCACCGATGTCGCGTAGCGAGGCCAAGACGAGTTCGAGACCTTCGCGACACCATGCCCAAGGCTTTGAGGGATCGGCTGGTTCGTGGTCGGGCCAGCGCTCGGGACTGGTGGCTCGGATGCTGCACCAGTGGGCCACGCGGCGATACACGCTGGCGGTGTGAATGGCGAGGTCGGTGTTGCTCCAGCCCGGACACGCCGCCACCATCGCGTCGGGTGAAGCCTCACAGGCATCGAACAATCGACGGCCCTGCGCTTCGGTTGCGGCGAGGGCAGTGGCGAGGTCTGGGATCACTCCGGGGACCGTAGCGGCCTGCGATCGAGTTGAGGTGAGAGGCCCACTACGATCGTGGGGTGAAGTTGACCCTCCTGTACTTCGATGACTGCCCAAACTGGAAGGTGATGGACCACCACATCCGCACCCTGTCATCGGAGAACCCAGCCCTCGAGGTGGAGCGGCACCTGGTCGACACGGCCGAGGAAGCAGAGAAAGCCAGGTTCCGCGGATCGCCGAGTGTGCTGCTGGACGGAGTAGACCCCTTCGCCGATGCCGATGCGCCGGTCGGACTTTCCTGTCGCGTCTACGACACCCCCGAGGGGCCGGCAGGGTCACCCACCATCGAGCAGCTAAGGGCTGCGCTCAGCGCCCGGTAACGGCCGACTCGATGAGGGCGTAGAGCTGATCGGCCAGGGCATTGCCAGTCGCCGAATCGGCCTCGACCACCAGGTAGGCGCCGTAGCCGTCGTCGAGATCGAGCCAGGGCACGCTTCCGTAGGCGCCGCCGTCGCTGATCCGACCGGTTTCGCGATCGACCCACCAGCCCATGCCATAGCCGGTGTCGGGATTCCACGCATCGCCGTCATAGGCCACGGCGATGCGATCGGCGTGCATGCGATCGACGGCATCCTCGGAGAGAACCCTGACGTCGCCGCACATGCCGCTGCGAAGGTGCATTAGGAGCAGGGCGCCGTAGTCGCCGGTGGTGATGTAGGCGCCGCCCTCCATGTTGGGGTTGTCGGATGGCGACAGGTTCGACGGATCGGCAGCGAACGCATCGGGGTACTTGAAGGGGTCACCGGCCAACTGGCCGAAGTGGTTGTTGAACGACAAGGCATCGAGCCCGCACGGCTGCACGTAGATCTCGTCGATCAGCTGGGCCCAGGACTTCTCCGACGCAGCCTCGGCCACGCCCCCGGCGACCTGCCACTGGGCCCCGCCGTAGCGGTACTCCGAATCGGGTGCAGCTATGTCGTCATCGTCGTCGCCGGTGGTGAAGATCCGCTCCGCGCACGCCTGCAGCGTGCCGGCCGCGACGTATTGGCACAGGTAAGGACCGTAAAGCGGATTCGGCAGCAGGCCCACGAGGCCCGAGCTGTTGGAGATGAGCTGGGCGGGGGTGATGTCCGGGTTGGCGGCGCCCCACTCGACGACGTCGGCGACGGGTGCATCGAGGTCGAGTAGACCGTCGTCGTCGAGCCGCAGCAGCACGCCAGCGGTGATCATCTTCGACGACGAGGCGATGAGCGAAATCCGATCGGGTTCGAAGTCGCCCCAGTGGTCGTGGTGGATGATGCCGTCGTCGCGGTGAACCACGATTAGACCGGCACCGTTGAGGTCTTGTTCGTCGATGAACGCCTGCACAATTGGTGAGACGTCCGAGAAGTTGTAGGCCGCCGATGCAGGCTGCTCTTCGACCGGCGTGGGCTCATCGGACGAGTCGACAACCGAACCTTCGACAGTGTCCTCGGAAGCGCCTGCGGCTGGGTCTTCGACTTCGGTCTCTTGCTCTGTGCTGTTCGCCTGGGGCGAGGTGGTTTCCTCGGCACCGCAGCCTGCGATGGTGAACACGGCGATGCCGAGGGAGACGGTGAGCAGCGGTCCACGGGTCACGGTCATGTGACGACGCTACCGGGCGAGCGACTCGGCACAGGAGCCGGGGCCTAGGGCTCCCAGAGATCGAGGGTGATCGCCACGACGGAGCCGCTGCTGTCGAAGAAGAGGTCGACCGTGAACCAGTCGAGGCACGAGTCGATTCCGGTGCGCTGGATGCTGAGATGCGACGCGAAGGAGATCTCCGGCGAGATCGCGGCGGGGGGAGCCGCGCAGTGGTCGTGAGGCCCCACGATGATCTCGGTCTCGCCGGTCTGAGCGAGCAGGTCGAGGGCCGAGTACGGCCCGGTGCGGCCCCGGAAAGGCTCCAGGTTCAGCTCCCACGCACTAGCGGTCGCCAACTCTGTCGAGGATCGTTCGACCAGCAGCTGGTCGCCGAGGCCGATCAGGACGGTGTCGGCGAGCGCGAGGGGGAACGTGTCGACCGTGGTGCCCTCGAGCAGATTTGCGGCGAGCTCGGTGGCCACCGTGAGTTCGTGATCGTTCGGCTCGGTCTGCGGATCGCGTCCGAAGATGGCGAAACGGTCGTCGTAGGTGAGGGATCCGGCCCAGGTTCCTTCGTCGACATTGTCAAGGTCGGGATCGAAGTTGGACACGGTCACCCAGCGGCCCCCGCAGCCCTCGAATCCGTCGGTGCGAAGCTGCTCGCAGATGATCCACCCGTCGCCGCTGGCGAGGGCGGTGCCGGTCACGTTGACAGCGTCGGCCGGCCTCACGTCGAGCAGGGCCGAGACGCTGATCGGATCAGTGTCGGGAGCGCCTGGTGAGGCTGACAACTCCTCAAGCTCCTCCTCGGTGATGGCTCGATAGCCGAGGCCCTCGTTTCCGGCCGACATCACCAGGAGGCGTTGGCCATCGACCTCGACGGTGAATCCATCACCCAACACGCCGACCACCGCTCCATCCTGGGTTTGGAGGTCGCGGGGGCAGTCGCCGCTTGCCCCGAACGTGGTGAACTGAACCGACGCGCCAGAGATCACGTACTCGCCAGACAAGCTGCGACATCCAGTGCCGCCGGTGATGGTGCCGTCGCCGCTCAACAGGAGGGTGGCTGGATCCCCGGAGACCGTGGAGGCGGCCTCGCCCTGGATCAAAGTGTCGAGTAGCCACAGCTGATCCACGAGGTCGGCAACCGGCACCGGTGCCTCGACGGCAAAGGTGAGTTCAGTTGAAGTGCCCGAGAGGATCAGATTTCCGTCTGTCACCGTGACTCGGTTCACGTCGAGCAGAGCGGCGAAGAAGATGTTCTGCGACTCAGATACCGCAGGCTCGCATCCCATGTCGTTGTGACCGACCTCGTCGAGGGTGATTGTCTCACCGTCGATCGAGTAGCTCCCGCCGTAGCCGTTGCATGCAGCGGTCCCGCCGAGGGTCGACTCGTCGAAGGTGAGCGTGATCGGCCAACCGTCAACGATGGGCACGTCGCCGTCGGGGCCGCTGCCGCTCACCAGTGTCCACGAGGAGTCGACGAGGGAGTCGTGTCCGCCTTCGATCTCACCGTCGCTGCCACTGGACGCGGAGTCGGTGCCTGCGACGAGGTCGTCTCCACCGCCGTCTCTCAGGAAGACGAATCCGAGCAGCACCACGAGAGCGGTGACGGCGGTGCCCAGAATGAGGGCCGGGGGACGGAAGTTTTTGGGGCTTTTGACCTTGTTGAGTGGTTCCATGATGTCGAGTCCTTGCGTATCGGCGCGAAGAGCATCGAACGCGGCCTCGAGTGGGTCGTGACGGTCGCTCATCGGGGATCTTCCTCGCCGGTGGGGGATGAATGGGGGGAAGCGGACCGGGGCCCGGGGTCGAATCCCGGTAGCTGGTCGCGCAGGGTCTGGCGGGCCCGGTGGAGGTGGACTCGCACGGTGGATGGGGCTACGTCGAGAATGTCGGCGATCTCGTCGATCGACCGGTCCTCGAGATAGAGAAGCGCAATGGCCGCTCTCTGCTTGCGAGGAAGCTCCGCCACCGCTTGCCACACCGGTTCGTGTTCGGCCGCGCTCTGCGGCAGTGCGTCGGCGGTGATGGGGGAGAGGCGGAGCTTGGCCTTGGCCTCGTTGGCGAAGCGGCGGCGCTGAGACAAGGCCAGATTGATGGTGACCCGTCGTAGCCAGGCGCCGGGAGACTGATATCCCTGCACCTTGCTCCAGTCGCGGTTGAGGCGCTGCATGGCCTCTTGGGCGAGATCCTCGGCGAAGGTCCGACTACCCGAGACAGCAGCCGCGAGGGCCACCATTTTCGGGTACTCCTCCACGAAGAGTGCCTCGAACGAGGGCACCACGAGCAGGGGTGAGTCTCTTCCGACTCGATGCCGCCCACTGGTGGGTTCGCTCACCGCGTGACCTCCTGTTGTCCTCACATCATGCACACGCCCGGCATCGCCGTTGTGTTTACCTGCGACGTCAAGTTCTGCGAATAGGGTCTCGACCATGGCCGAAGGTGGCGACAATCTGGATCATCAGGGTCGATCGATCGACTTCGGACGCACCGCTGCCGACTACGAGCGTCATCGTCCCGGCTTCCCCGAGGGCTTCTTCGATCGACTCGAGAGCATCAGCTGGATCGAGTCCGGTCAGAGGGCTCTTGATCTCGGCACCGGTACCGGTTCACTGGCCCTCGGCTTCGCCTCTCGCGGGCTGGCGGTCACCGGACTCGATCTCGCGCCGGAGTTGCTCGACGTCGCCCGTCAGACGGCTATCGATCATGATCTGTCGGTTCAGTTCATCGAAGGTCGCGCCGAGGCCACCGGTCGAGACGATGGTGAGTTCGATCTCGTGAGCGCGGGCCAGTGCTGGTGGTGGTTTGACGCCGACGCGGCAACCCGTGAAGCGCGGCGAGTGCTCGCACCGAGCGGCCGCCTTCTCATCTGCGATTTCTGCTACCTGCCCGTAACCGGCAATGTGGCGAGCCGCACCGAGCAACTCATACTCGATCACAATCCCGGTTGGCCGAAGGCAGGCTGGTCGGGGATTCACCCCGAACAGGTGAATGCACTCGATCACGGCGGATTTCGAGAGGTCGAGAGCTTCAGCTATGTGATCGATGTGCCCTTCAGCCATGAAGCGTGGCGGGGTCGCATCCGCACCTGCAACGGCGTCGGGTCGGCGTTGAGCCCAGACGAGGTCGAGCGCTTCGACGAGGAGTTGGTCGGTGTCCTCGCCGAGGACTTCCCCGGTGAGTTGTTCGTGCCTCACCGAGTGTTCGCCGTCAGCGGAGTTAGCGCCTGAAAGCCGCCGTTCGCGATCAAGGGGGCGCAACACCACATCTGGACCCCTTGTCGGGCGGGCCTTGGCCATACTGAACAAGGCGTGGGGGGACGCCGAACATGACCGATGCTCAGATCCTCGGAGTCATGCTCCTAGGGATTCTCGTTGCCTGTGGGTTGATCGTGTTGATCTTCGCGAGACGGAGTCGGTGGTTGTTGGAGAATGGGACCCGCACGACAGGGACCGTGGTCGCCACCGAGTACCGCAGAGGCGCAGAAGGCGGTGGTGCATGGTTGTCTCAGGTCGAATTCAGCGACGGCGATGGGATCGTACGGCTCAGCTGGCTGGGTGGTAACTACACCGGTGAGGTGGAGATCGTGCACCACCCCACGCGATGGAAGCGAGCCGCCATCGTGGCGGGCGAGATGGTGAAGCCGACGAGGAGGTGGGTCCGGCGGGCTGCGATCGGTCTCCTGGGCGCCATGGGGCTGGGGGTCGCGGGCGCAGGTGTCGTGCTTGCCACAGAGCTTTGGGCGCCCCGACTCGGAGATCCCGACATGGTGTCGATCTGCAATGGGTCGGGCTCGAGTCAACATGATGACTACCGAACCGGCGCCGCCCCGCATCTCGTTGTTGGAGTAGATGTCGACGAGCAAGAGCTTGTCGACATCGGCCTGGTCGACAATCTGGGTTGGGACACGCGGCGAGATCCGTGGGAGTCCGAGCTCGTCCTTTGCCTCGATCGGGTCATGGAGGACCTTGTCGAGACATGCGCCTACGGTGACCGGGTCCTGGCCCTCTATGACTCCGACTATGTGCTGACACTACGCGAGGCCCGCTCAGGCGCTGTGATCGGTACCGACGAATGGTCATCCGCTGTCGATCGGAGCTGCCCGTTTGTGGCCTCCTTTCGATCAGGTCAGCTGATCCAGTCGCGCTATTCGACCGAGCTGTTTGGCGTGACCCGCTTCCTCCGCCCTCACGTCGAGGGGTGAAGGGCGTCCCACCATCAACTCGTCGAACCCCTTCGTCCGCGTAGCTCAAGCATGGGGCTTTCGAATGGAGCGGGCGATGAGAATCGAACTCACATCATCAACCTGGAAGGCTGATCGGAGCGGACTCTGGCGGATGCCGGGGGCGCGTAGTGCCTGGTCAGCGAGTTACACGGTCAAGGGCGAACCGGGGCGAATCTCCCCGGCCGCGCGATAGGCGCGCGATGGAAGGGCTTGGTCCGTGGGGCCGAGCCTGACCTGGCGCAACCTGCCCATAGGCACGCCGGTCCTCTCGTATCGTGTCTGTGAGAGAGTGGTCTCGTGTATGGACGGTCGTCGGCGTTCTGCCTAGCTCTCGGGCTTTTGGCGCTCAGTTGCGCGAGTGACGACGAGTTGACACCGGCTACGCCCGACGTTTCGACGCAAGAAGCAGATCCCGGCACACCGGACTCACCGGGGATCACTCTCGCCGGAATCGAAGCCAGCTCAGCCAGCGATCACGGTACAACCGATGTCGTGGTCACGTTCGATGCTGATCTGCCCGACACCACAGTCCGGCTGGTCGATGACGTCGCCTATGGGCCATCCGCCTCCGTCATCTACACAGCCCAGACCTCGAATGATCTCAGTGAGCAAATCCTCGTCTGCGGCGATACCCACGCTTTCCCATCACCTGGTAACCGCACGGTCGACATCCTCATCCCCGCCACCTGGTTCGCTCCCGACTTCGAGATCGTTGAGGGCCCCGTCCTCGGCCCGGTCGGGGTGGCGAAGATCATCATCTGCGAACCAGAGGACGACATCGTGCAGATCTCGATCTGGGGAGCAGCGTCAGCGAGGCCCGAGGACGTCATGGTCGCCGTCGAAGGGAACGCGATCCGCATTGCCGTGACCCCTGATCCCGTCCAGCCGGACCTGCGGAGGGTAACCGTGGTCCGTGTCGACCCGCCCCCGCACCCCGACGCTACTGAGCCTGTTGGGCGCTGCTATGAATTCTCGGGAGCGGCAGCGGAGCCGACACGAGTTGCGTGCCTCTTCGGATTTGAGCCTGATCTCTGGGAGTGGAACTCTGAAATCTACGTGTTGAAGCGGGGAGCGCCCATCAGCCGAGCAGGCCAGGAGTCCATCGCTCCCGATCCAGAGACAGGACTAGCGATCGCGAAGTTTGATGACAGCATCGCTTCGGCCGAAGATTTCCTCTTGCCTTGTGTCGATAGCGCTCTCGTCGAAGCGGTCAGCGGCATCACCGGCCCCGATGCCCCACCGATGTACGTCTCACGCTGCTTCGGCGACTACGCCCTGGTCGGTGTCAACCAGGTCGACTTTTTGGAGCGCGACCGTTCTCTCGTGATGGAGTCCGACCCCACCGGCGGCTGGGAGTTCGTCGCGGAGATCGACTTCGGTAACCGCGACCGGATCGAGCGCTGCGCCGGCCTTTCCGACGATCTGCTCCCTTCACTCGGAGACCTATGCACCACACTCGGCTAGATCGACGGACAATCCCTCTCGCGCCAGCCTCAGACCCTGCACGCCGCGCTGCACCGGATCTGCCTATGGCCTGCACCATCGGCATCGGATCGCTCCGTCGGCCGCCTGCTGGATGAGCGGCACAGACTGGCCAGCGAGGTGCGCAAAGCGCACCTCGCAAGTCTGTGCCACTCATATCGCCGCTGTCTGGTGCAGTCGGTAATCGAGTTAGCAGCATGGAAGCTTGTCGCGTTTGCGGTGTCGTCTGCGCCTTCCGTGGTTATGGAAGACAATGATGATCGACGCCTGTTGCTCACCGTGCGGGAGGCGGCGGCGGTGTTGGCCATCGGCCGCACCACGTTGTACCAGCTGATTGCCGACGGGCAACTGAAGACGGTGCACATCGGGCGGGCTGTTCGGGTGCCGGTGGTTGAACTGGAGGCCTTCGTCGCCCGGCGCTGTCACTGGTGATGGGTAAGTTGATGTCCGCCTCGCAGCCCTCGGCTGCCTCCTGATCCCTTCAACCGGGAGGCCGTCGGTGGCGTCCATCTCCAAGCGCACGATCAAGAGTGGCGACACCCGCTACGACGTCCGGCTCCGAGTTGACGGTGGTGTGTTGACCCGCACGTTTCGGCGCCGTGCCGGCGCGGAGCGCTGGGCTCGCCAGCAGGAGTCTCGCAAGGACTTGGGTGATTTCGTCGATGTGAGGGCCGGAGTGGTTCCCCTTGCCGACTATTCCGAGCGGTGGTTGCCTGCGCGAGACCTGCGCCCGCGGACCCGCGAGCTGTATCGGCACCTGCTCGACAAGTTGATCGCGCCGGCTTTTGGGACCACGCCCATCAATCGCATCACAACCGAGGCGGTCCGGGTCTGGCATGGTCAGGTCACCCGTCAGGTGAGCGCCCTCCAGGCTGCCAAGGCGTATCGACTCCTACGGGTGATGCTCAACACCGCGGCGGCCGACCGCCTCATCGCCCATTCGCCGTGTTGCATCAGTGGTGCCGGCACCGAGCGATCACCAGAGCGCCCACTTGCGGAGCCTGCTGATGTGCTCCGCCTGGCCGACGCCATCGAGCCTCGGTTTCGGGCTCTTGTGCTATTGGCGGCCGTTGGCGGGCTCAGGGTGGGGGAGCTGCTCGGCCTTCAACGCCGGCATCTCGATTTTGGGGAGGCGGCGGTGCGAGTCGAGCAGCAGGCGATCGAACTCGAGGACGGCACCAGGATCGTCACCGGACCCAAGACCGAAGCGGGTCGGCGCACGGTCGCCATCCCGACCAACATCATGGAGACGCTCGAGCAACACGTCGATCGGTTCACAGCCGAGTCGGCAGACGCGTGGGTCTTCGTCGGTGAGCGAGGTGGACCGCTTCATCGAGCCACTCTTCAGCTGGCGTGGACCGATGCCCGGCGGGCCACCGCCATGACCCACATCACTCTCCACGATCTCCGCCATACCGGAGCCACCTTGGTTGCGTGGACCGGTGCGTCCACTCGAGAGTTGATGGCCCGCCTCGGCCACAGCACTCCCCGCGCCGCGCTCCGGTATCAGCACGCCGCCCAGCATCGCGACCGCGAGATCGCCGACCGCCTCGGCGAACTGTTCGAGACCTCCGAGCCATGACTGCCATTGCGGTTGGCATCGCTATCAAGGTAACTTGATGACTGGGGACCCAGTGGTTCTCGACAGTGCCAGACGGCACGGGATAGCTGACAACGACATGCTGCACGCTTATCGCAATCCGATCCGAGTCTTCGATCCCGATGACATGACCATGCTCATCGGCCCCGACGAGGCGGGACGACTTCTCGAAGTGGGCGTCGCCTCCGCAGAAGGAGTCGAGTTCATCGTCCACGCCATGCCGGCTCGACCCAAATTCTTGAGGTGATTGCAATGCCACGATCCGTTCAGGAGATTCTCGACCACGCTCACGAACTCGCACGGCGCTTCGAGGACTACGACCCGGCGCCAGGCGACGAACGTCTTGTCGAGGAATACCTCCTGCAGCGGGCTGCAATGGCTCGTGCCCGAAGTGAACGCGAGATCGTCGAGGCAGTGTCGGCGGCCCGGGCGAAGGGGCTCTCATGGAGGCGCATCGGGGAGTTCCTCGGTACCTCGCCACAAGCCGCCCAACAGCGCTACGGGGCGTTCGTGGAGAGAGCCTGACGCCTGCACAGTTCATCCCAGCCGCGCGATAGACGCGCGATGGATGGCACGGCGAAACAAGCCCCGACCGGCAAACATGCAGGTCAGGGATGGAGCGGGCGATGGGAATTGAACCCACATCATCAGCTTGGAAGGCTGAGGTTCTAGCCGTTGAACTACGCCCGCGGGTTGCAGCAGGTTATCGGGCGGGAGCGGCGATCCCAGACGGTGCCGGCGAAGCCCCTACAAGGTCCTCGACAACGACGGAAGCCTTCACGCTCGTCAACGCACCGTCGATTCGCACGGGCTCACTCACCGACCGACACAAACGATCGGCCAGTCGATTCTCCGCTCCGGCGACGATCGTTGTTGGGTGGACAACAACAAAGCTCGTCTCTCCAACGCGGAGAACGTGATCATGTTCTCCGCAAAGAGCTTCGAGTCGGGCGGTGATGGCATCGACGACGGCCTCACCCGCCTCCGCTCCATGGAGGTCCACGACCTCGGTCATTCCATGAAGGGTGACGTGGAGTCTGGCTGACGATCGCATGAGCCACTCGTCGGCCGGTCACCCACGACAGTGAGGAAGAGCGCTGTGGGTGAACGAGCGGGTCGGCTCAGGCGCCTGGCCGCTTGAGGATTCGGTGGACGACTGCCGCGGCAATGCCGAAACCGACGCCGAGCCCCACCGCCTGGGCCGGACCGAGCAGAACCTTCGAATCGGTGAGATCAACCTTGGCCCCGATCGCCATCCCCACCACGCCGTCGCTCACGCTCACAGTCGATCCCGCAGCGACGAGAGCACCTCCGTCGTTGATCGACAGATTGCCTCTCGCCGCGATCGTTCGTCCGCCTCCCTGCTCCACGGTGAGATCGCCGCCGGCGAGAATCATCTGGGCCCCGCCTTGGGTCAGCGAGACGTCGCCCCGGGCGAGAACGGCGCCCGCGCCACACTGCTGCATGTCGATTGTTTCGCCCGAGACAACCGGGAAGAACCCCGTGTGAGCGGTGGTCAGTGCTTCGTGATCGTTCATCTCGCTCCAATCTGAGATCGTCGGCCGCGGCCACGTTGTCACAAACCGGGGACGGGTCGATGGTCGGCAGATGGCGGGCGTCCTTGTCAGTCCGCACCGTTAGGCTTCGCCCCGATGAAAAGCACACTCGAGACCCTCGAAGACAACCGGGTGAAACTTTCGGTTGAAGTCGACGAGACGGAGTTCGACTCCGCCGTCGATGCCGCGTTCAAGCGGATCGCCAAGGAGGTCCGCATTCCCGGCTTCCGCCCCGGTAAGGCTCCTCGCCGGCTCCTAGAGGCCCAGTTCGGGCACCAGGTCGGTCGTGAGGAGGCCCTTCGCGAAGCAATGCCGGAGTACTACTCCCAGGCAGTCGTCGAACACGACGTCGATGTGATCGCTCCCCCGGAGATCGAGATCACATCCGGCCAGGAAGGCGGCACGGTGCAGTTCGACGCCGTCGTCGAGGTCCGGCCGAGCGTCAACGCAGGCGGCTACGACGGTCTGCGCATCGAGATCCCGAGCCCGGTGCCTTCCGACGACGAGATCGATGAGCAGCTCACCTCGATGCGTCGCCAATACAGCGAGCTCACCCCCGTGGAGCGGGCGGCCGATGATGGCGATCACATCACCATCGACATCTCGGGTACCCACGATGGCGAAGAGGTCCCTGGCCTCACCACCACCGACTACGACTACGAAGTTGGCAGTGGGGCGGTGGTGGCTGAGATCGACGAGCACCTCAGAGGGGCTTCAGCCGGCGACGACGTCGAGTTCGAAGCCGCCCACCCCGACCCCGAGGAGGAAGGGGCTCTCCAGTTCTCGATCACGGTGAAGGAGGTCAAGGAAGCAGTCCTTCCCGAACTCGACGACGCGTGGGCTTCGGAGACCTCCGAGTTCGACACGGTGGACGAGCTGAGGACCGATCTCGTCACCCGAATGGGATCGATGAAGATCGCCCAGTCGCAGATGGCTGTTCAGCAGCAAACGGCTGAGGCCTTGGCCGGTCTGGTCGTCGACGAGATCCCCGAAGCGATGATCGAAAACGAGGTCAACCATCGGATCCAAGACCTCGTGGGTCGCCTTCAGCAGCAGGGTATGGACGTGTCGGCCTATCTCGAAGCAACCGGCAACACCGCCGAATCGCTCGCCGCTGAGTTTCGTGAGCCGGCGGAGCAGGCCGTGAAGGTCGATCTGGCGCTTCGCAGCGTCGCCGAGCTGCAGGGTCTCACCCCCGACGACGACAAGCTCGCCGAACAGATCGCGGAGATGGCAGGCCAGACCGGCCAGAACCCCGATGAACTGATGGCTCGGCTGGCCGAGGTCGGCCAGCTCTCATCGCTTCGTGCCGATCTCGGAAAACAGGCCGCCATGGAGTGGCTCACCGAAAATGTCGAACTGATCGACCACAATGGTGACCCCGTCGACAGAGCCACACTGGAGTTTCCGGTGGATGAAGTCGATGGAGTTTCCGGCGATAGTGCCGACAGTGGTGAAAGCGAAGACAGCGCCGATAGCGGAGACAGTGCTGATAGTGAAGACAGTGCCGACAGCAGCGATAGTGATGATTCAGCCGACAGCCCCGATGAACCCGTGAGCGAGGAAGAGTGATGGATATCAACCCGCGTAACTATTTGGTCCCGACGGTCGTCGAGCAGACCAACCGCGGCGAGCGAGCCTACGACCTCTACAGCCGCCTGCTCAAAGAGAACATCATCTTCATCGGCACGCCGATCGACGACACCATCGCCAACCTGATCTGCGCCCAGCTGCTGCACCTGGAGTCGGAGAATCCCGACAAGGACATCAACCTCTACATCAACTCTCCCGGTGGCGACATCAACGCACTGTTCGCGATCTACGACACGATGTCCTACATCAAGCCCGACATCACCACGATCTGCTTCGGCCAGGCCGCGTCGGCCGCGGCCGTACTGCTCGCGGCGGGGGCTCGGGGCAAGCGCCTCGCCCTTCCCCACGCTCGCATCCTGATCCACCAGCCCTACGCCGGGGCCCAAGGCCAGGCCTCCGACATCGAGCTGATCGCGGCGGAGATCGCCCGCATGAAGTCGTCGCTCGAAGAGGTGCTCGCCTACCACACGGGACAATCTGCCGAGAAGATCGCGGCCGACACCGATCGAGATTTTGTAATGACCGCGGCGGAAGCCGTCGAGTATGGGATCATCGACGAGGTGATCGAAACACGTAACCTGGTCGACAACACCGGCCCGATCACTTCGATCAGCTGAGGGAGGCAGACCGCGTGGCAAAGTTCGGCGAGGGTGGAGAACTTCTGAAATGCAGCTTCTGTGGCAAGTCACAGAAGCAGGTTAAGAAGTTGATAGCGGGCCCCGGGGTCTACATCTGCGACGAGTGCATCGATCTCTGCAACGAGATCATCGAAGAGGAACTGGCCGAGACCTCCGAGGTGAGTCTCGGAGAGTTGCCTTCTCCGCGCGACATCTATTCCTTTCTCAACGACTACATAGTCGGCCAGGACAAGGCCAAGCGGATCCTCTCGGTTGCGGTCTACAACCACTACAAGCGTGTCGAGCTCGGCTCCACCCTTGATGGCGACGTGGAGCTGGCGAAGTCCAACATCTTGCTCATCGGCCCAACGGGCTGCGGCAAGACGCTCATGGCGCAGACCCTCGCTCGGATGCTCAACGTGCCGTTCGCCATCGCCGATGCCACCGCGCTCACCGAGGCCGGCTATGTGGGCGAAGACGTCGAGAACATCCTCCTCAAGCTGATCCAGGCGGCCGACTACGACGTCAAGAAGGCCGAGACGGGCATCATCTACATCGACGAGATCGACAAGGTTGCCCGAAAGAGCGAGAACCCCTCGATCACCCGCGACGTGTCGGGCGAAGGGGTCCAGCAGGCCCTTTTGAAGATCCTGGAGGGCACCACCGCTGCGGTGCCGCCACAGGGCGGCCGCAAACACCCCCACCAGGAATTCCTCCAGATCGACACCACCAACATCTTGTTCATCTGTGGTGGGGCATTTGCCGGGATCGAGAAGATCGTCGAGAACCGGATCGGCACCAGCGGCGTCGGCTTCGGCGCCGACATTCGCCGCCCCGAAGACAAGGACCTGGGGGCGATCTTCGAAGAAGTGATGCCCGAGGACCTCACCAAGTTCGGCCTGATCCCCGAGTTCATCGGGCGCCTCCCGGTGGTTGGAGCAGTACGCCAACTCGAGCGCGATGCCCTGATCGAGATCCTCACCGAGCCTCGCAACGCGTTGGCGAAGCAGTATCAGAAGATATTCGAATTCGAAGATGTCGAGTTGGAGTTCAGCGAGGATGCCCTAGGCGCAATCGCCGAAGAGGCAATCAAGCGGGCCACCGGCGCCCGAGGCCTGAGGGCGATCCTCGAGGAAACCCTGCTGGCCACGATGTACGACATCCCCGGCCGCAACGATGTCGACAAGGTGATCGTCACCCGCGATGCGGTGATCGACAAGGTCGACCCCACCATCGTCACCGATGCGGAGGGGCGCCGGGCGAGCTGAGTCTCCGCCTGCGCGGGCTGTGAACTACGACGAGGCACTCGACCATCTCGACTCCCTGATCAACTACGAGGTCCTGCCGCGGGCCGGCAGCGTAGAGGGACTCTCCCTCGAGCCGATCACATCTCTCATGCAGTCGCTCGGCGACCCTCAAGAGGCCTACCCCGTCATCCATGTGACGGGAACCAACGGCAAGGGTTCGACCATTCGGTTGGTGGAGCGCATGCTCACTTCGATGGGGCTGAGGGTCGGCACCTACACCAGCCCTCATCTCCATCAGGTGAACGAACGGATACGGGTCGGTGCCGAAGCGATTGGCGATGATGCGTTCGGCGAATCCATCGGTGATGTGGTGCTCGCCGCGTCCGCCCATGAGCTGGGCCAGCTCACCTGGTTCGAGACGGTCACCGCGGCTGCCCTGCTCCACTTCTCCAACGAAGCTGTCGACGTGGCCGTGGTCGAGGTGGGGATGCTCGGCCGTTACGACGCCACCAATGTTGTGTCGGCCCAGATCGCGGTGGTCACCAATGTGGGCCTCGACCACACCTCCGGTGAAGGCGACTGGCGTCGCTCGATAGCTGAGGAGAAGGCTGGCATCATCGGGCCCGAATCGGTGCTCGTGCTGGGCGAGTCCGATCCGGACCTGGCGGGCGTCTTTGCCGCCGAGGGCGCGGTCCGCACAGTTCTTCGCGACACCGACTTCGCTCTTGTCGAAGACCAACTCGCAGTGGGCGGCCGGGCAATCACGATCCGTACCCCTCGCACCGAACTCGAGCAGGTTTTCATTCGTCTCCATGGTTCCCATCAGGGCGACAATGCCGCGCTGGCGGTCACGGTGGTGGAGGAGTTCTTCGATGCTCCTTTGCCCGAGGATGTCGTTGTCGAAGCCCTCGACACCATCGAGGTGCCGGGCCGGCTCGAGATTGTGCACCGCAGCCCGCTGGTACTCATCGATGCCGCCCACAATGTGCCGGGCGCGGCCGCCCTGGCGAGCGCGGCTGCCCACGACTTCGGTGAAGGGCATCGCCGATACCTGGTTATCGGGATGCAGGACGGCCGTGATCCTGTGGCGGTGTGCAAGGCACTCGACGTGGCGGGCTACGAACTCGTGGTGGCCTGCACCGCACCCACCGCACGGGGTGTCGAGGCCGCGGTGCTGCGAGATGCGGCGATCGAAGCAGGCGCTGTGGCGGAGGCAGTCGCCGATGTCGAGACTGCCTTCGATCATGTTCTCGGCCAGGTCGACGCCGACGACATGGTGGTGGTGGCGGGTTCCATCACCGTCGTGGGCGCGGTCAGGGCACTCGCCGACGACCTCTAAGGCCGGAAGTCCCTAGGTCGATCGGCCCGCCAGATAGGCCCGATCGACCCATGAAGTCGCGCCCCATCGCCGGCCGATCACTATCTCGTGGCCTATCTGCGCAGGTTCTTCAATCGACATTCCAGGCGAGACGACCGGGGTGTCACCGGCGTCGAGTACGCACTCGTCGTTTCACTGCTGGTGGTCGGCAGCACGGCCAGCTTCGAGATGATGGACGAAGGTATCGAGGAGCACTACACCGACACCGCCGAGGACATCGGTCAAAAGGACCTGGCGGCGTTCGACGTGACGACTACCACCGCGGCGGCCACATCGTCGACAACTTCGACCACCACCACGACAGCCGCACCAGCCACTACGACGACGGCGGCGGCCGCCACCACAACGACGAGCACTACTACCACCACCACAATGGCGGCGACGACAACTACGGCTGCACCCACGACCACCACTACCGCGGCACCGACAACCACCGCGGCGCCGGCCACCACCACGACCGTGGCACCCGACGAGGTCTCCAAGACGAGCTGGCGCGATCGCACCTATTACGACGACGGCTGGGTCGCCAAAGCCAGGATCACGCTCAAGGACGAGAACGGCGACAATCTCAAGAAGGCCGACGTCTCGGTTACCTTCACCCTGGCCGACGGAACAACGGCGAGCACGACCGGCACCACCAACAGAAAGGGCAGGATCACCTTCAAGTGGGAGGGCCTGAGCAGTAGCGACTTCGAGGTCTTGGTGACGATCAATTCGATCGTCGGCCAAAATGGCACGACCTACGCTCCCTCGATTCCGAGCTTCGAGCTCGACACCTGACGCCAGTTCGCAGACCCGATCTTGGTCGGGCCTCGATAGCCTCGCCGGATGGATCGCACCCTCATCATCTGCAAGCCCGACGCCGTAGAACGGGGCCTCGTAGGGGAAATCCTCGGCCGTCTGGAGACGAAGGGATTCGGGCTCGTCGCCGCAGAGCTGCGCTCCCTCGATGCCGGCACCCTCGCTCGGCACTACGAGGAGCACGTGGGCAAGCCTTTCTACGCCGGCCTCGTCGAGTTCATGAGCAGGGGACCGGCCCTGGTGGCAGTGGTCGAAGGGCCCGAGGACACGTGGAAGGTGGTACGCCAGATGATGGGTGCCACCAACCCGCTCGAGGCTGCGCCGGGCACGGTCCGTGGCGATCTCGGCACCCTCTTCACCGAGAACCTGATCCACGGTTCTGATTCGCTGGCATCGGCGGAGCGCGAGATCGGCATCTTCTTTCCCGATCTGTAGTCACCCACCATCACCACTCACAGTGGTGGAATGATTACACGCCGTATCTCTATTGCATTCTTGTGACCATTCGCGCCTACACTTCCCTGAGCGGAGGGAGTCTTCCATGGATCTTCCTCTGGCTGTACCCCACCCCCGTCCGGTCAAGAGGCTCGTTCCCATGGTTCTAGACTCCTTCCTCTCCAGCTTCGGCGCCGTCGTAGGTCGCGACATGGCGGTCGACCTCGGCACCGCCAACACACTCGTCTATGTGCGCGGTGAAGGCATCGTGCTCGACGAGCCGTCGGTGGTTGCTATCAACACCCACGACGGCAAGCCCCTCGCCGTCGGTGTGGAAGCCAAGCGCATGATCGGGCGCACCCCATCTCACATCCAGGCCATCCGCCCTCTCAAAGACGGCGTGATCGCCGACTTCGAGATCTGCGAGAAGATGCTGCGCTACTTCATCCAGAAGGTGCACCAGCGCAAGTGGGCCAAGCCCCGCATGGTGATAGCGGTTCCGTCGGGTATCACCGGCGTCGAGCAGCGTGCCGTTCAGGAAGCTGCGGAATTCGCCGGAGCCCGCAAGCCGGCCTACATAATCGAAGAGCCGATGGCGGCCGCGATCGGAGCCGGTCTCCCGGTCCAGGAGCCCACCGGCAACATGATCGTCGATATCGGCGGTGGCACAACCGAAGTAGCCGTCATCTCACTCGGTGGTGTCGTGGCCAGCCAGTCGGCGCGCGTCGGTGGCGACGAGCTCGACGACGCCATCATCCAGTACGTCAAGAAGGAGTTCAGCCTCGCGCTCGGTGAGCGCACCGCTGAAGAAATCAAGATGCAGCTGGGCTCGGCTTGGCCGCTCGAGAAGGAACTCAACGCAGAGATCCGAGGCCGCGACCTCGTATCTGGTCTCCCTCGCACGATCATCGTGACCACCGGCGAGATTCGTGAGGCGCTCGAGGAGCCGGTGGCTGCCATCTGCGACGCGGTGAAATCCACCCTCGACAAGACCCCTCCCGAACTCGCCGCCGACATCATGGACCGCGGAATCACCCTCGCCGGTGGCGGTGCCCTGCTTCGGGGGATCGAAGATCGGCTCACCGATGAGACGGGCATGCCGATCCAGCTCGCACCGGATCCGCTCTATGCAGTTGCCACCGGCTCAGGCCAGGTGCTCGAGGAGTTCGAGGCCCTTCGAGGGGTCGTCCTGAGCTCGGGCGAGCTCTAGCCCCTCCTCGCCATGGCGCTCGCCCAGCGCATCGGGCGATCACGACACCGGCTCATCTTGCTGGTGCTCACTGCGATCACCCTGCTCACGCTCGACCTCCGCAGCTTCGGCCCGCTCGACTCGGCCCAACGGTTCGTTCGCGACCTTCTCCATCCGGTCACCGAGGTCGCGGGCACGGTCTTCTCGCCGTTCTCCGATGCATGGAATGCGGTGTTCGACTACGACGACCTCGAAGCGCAGAACGCCGTCTTGCGCGACGAACTCGACGCACTTCGCGGCGATCAGATTCGTGCCGAGGCCGAGCGGCTCGCCTTTCAGCGTCTCCTCGATGCCACCGACATCACCTACCTCGAGGACGTCCCGTTCGAGACCGCGACCGTTGTGCGCGGCGCAGTCGGTAATTTCGATTCCGATGTGATCACCATCGACAAGGGCAGCAACTCAGGAATTCGATCGGGAATGGCCGTCGTCACCGGCGCCGGCCTGGTCGGCCGCGTCGATCGGGTGGATGTCACCACCGCAACCGTGCAGTTGATCAGCGACAGTAATCTTGTCGTAGGTGTTCGCCTCGTCGACACCGACGAGGTCGGACTCGGCCAGGCCGAACCTGGGCGCGAAGGTCTGTTCAAGATCGACCAGGGCCTCGATTGGCCCGAAGACGACGACCTGTCCCTTCTCCCCGCGCCGGGAACCGTGGTAGTCACCGCAGCTGCGAGTCGGTATCCGGCCGAGATCCCCATCGGGTGGGTGACAGTCGCCGAGCAGGCTGTCGACGGACTGTCGCTCGAGGTGACGGTGCAGTTGTCCAACGACGTGAGCGATCTGGGTTTCGTCACCGTGCTGCTGGCCGAAGGCATCGATCAGGTGCCCCTCGAAGAGCCCGTGCCGGGCCCTATCGTCACTCCCGCGGTTGAGCCCGATCCAGCCGAGGTTGAGAGCGAGGACGGATGAGTACCCCCGTCAAGCTCGCCGCGATTTACCTGATTGCGATCATCTTTCAACTCACCGTGTTCATCGACGTTCGACTGGCGGGGGTGGCCCCTGAGCTGCTGGCTCTCGTTGCGGTGATCGCCGGATTCTTCGCCGGTCCTGAACGCGGTCCGATGATCGGGTTCGTCGCCGGCTTGATCTGGGACGTATACCTCCCGACCCCGCTCGGCGTTGCCGCGGTCACTTTCGCGCTGGTTGCCTTCGCGGTGGGCTCATTGGAGGAAGGTCTGTTCCACGACTCCCGGTTCCAGCTGGTTGCGGTTGTCGGCCTGGCCAGCGCCTCCACCGTGGTCGGTTACGCCCTCATCGGTGAGCTGGTGGGCCAGCGGGGCCTGGTCGACGTCGAGATGCTGAGGGTGAGCCTGGTGGTGGGCGTGGTCAATGGCGCTCTCACTCCGGTGGCGGCGCCGATGATGCGCTGGGCTCTCGTCGCCGGCGAGGCGCGCTGATGGAGGAGGATCCCCAGAGAGTTCGCCTTCGCATATTTGCCTTCGTGGCCTTTTCGCTCTTCGGCGCGTTGGTGGCGCGCCTCTGGTATCTCCAGGCCCTGGAGAGTGAGCAGTTCCAGCAGGAGGCGCTCACCAACGTGCTGGAGCCGGTCTACGAGGAGGCTCCGCGGGGGCGCATCCTCGACCGAAACGGGAGGGTGATCGTCGACAACAAGGTTGTGCAGGTGGTCACCATCGACAGGGCCGCCCTTTCGGAGATGGATGCTGCCGCCCAGGAGGTGATGTTTCTCCGGTTGGCCATTGCGGTGAGTCGCTCGGGTCGTCTCACCAAGGTCGATGCGATCCGTGAAGAGGTGGCAGACCGTTCCTATGGGCCGTTCGAGCGGATCCCGGTGGCGGTGGATGTTGATCCGGAACTGTTGGTGTTCGTGGGGGAGAGGCCCGATGAGTTCCCCGGTGTCGAGGTGGTGCAACGCACCGTGCGCCACTACCCCTATGGCAGCCTCGCCGCCCACCTGCTCGGCTATGTAGGCCCGATCACCCGCGCCGAGTGGGACGTGGCCAATGCCCTGATCGATACCGATGCAGATGAAGCGAAGACCTATCAGCTGAATCACGAGATAGGAAAGACCGGCGTGGAGCGGGTGTTCGAGGACGACCTCCGCGGCGTGCCCGGCGTGCGCTTCCTCGAGGTCGACGCCAGCGGCAATGTGGTGGACGAGCGCAAGGATTTCGGATCAGCGCCGGTGGCAGGCAACGACGTGTGGCTCACAATCGACATCGATCTGCAAGATCTTGCCGAGACAGAACTGGATCGCGGACTGGCGCGAGCACGGCTCCAGGAACTCGATGAGGGGGAGCCACCGTTCGTGGCCTCAGCGGGCTCGGTGGTGGCCGTCGATCCGAGGGATGGCGCGTTGCTCGCCATGGCCTCCTATCCCACCTATGAGCCGGCCGACTTCGTAAACGGCATCTCCAGCAGGCAGTTCGAAGAACTCATCGCCGAAGACAACTTCTCACCGATCCTCAATCGTGCGATCCAGGGAACCTACGCGCCAGGCTCCACGTTCAAGCTGGT
>JAJCXY010000061.1 GCA_029263215.1 Acidimicrobiales bacterium | reverse complement strand
GGCACCGGCTACGCGGCCGACGACTTCGACTGGTCGCGCCAGCAAGGATTTCGAGTGGTGCAGATCGAGGAGTGCTGGCACCGGTCGATGGTTCCTCTGATGGAAGAGGTCCGCGACAAGGTGGCCGGTGGCCCGGTCTATCTCAGCTTCGACATCGACGGCCTTGATCCTGCCTTCGCTCCAGGCACCGGCACGCTGGAATCGGGCGGCCTCACCACCCCCCAGGCCATCGAGATAATCCGGGGTTGCCAGGGCCTCGATCTGGTGGGTTGTGACTTGGTGGAGGTGGCGCCCATCTACGACGTGTCGGGCATGACATCGCGTCTCGCGGCCGACCTCCTCTTCGAGATGTTGTGTGTGCTGCCAGGGGTGCAGACCCGCACCTGAGGGTTGGCGCGTCCGCGCTCGGAGGTCCAGACTCTCGCTATGACGACCCCTGCTCTGATCCATCCCTTCAGCCCACCATCGAAGGACGGTGGCGCCTATCTCAATCTCGTTTCCGGCGAGGGCGCGATCGTCACCGATACAGATGGCAACAGCTACGTCGATGGGATGTCGTCGCTGTGGTACGCCAACCTCGGCTACGGCAACGAGGAGGTGGTCGCCGCCATCAGTGCCCAGCTGAAGAAGATCCACGCGTACCACGTGTTCGATCCGTTCACCAACGACCCGGCCGAGCAGGTGGCAGACCGCATCGCGGGGCTGGCGCCGATCGACAATGGCCGGGTCTTCCTCGGCCAATCCGGGTCCGAAGCGATCGACACCGCTCTCAAGATCGCTCGCGCCGCCCAGATCAGGGCGGGACATCCCGAGAAGCAGCTGATCATCTCGCGTACCGCGGGCTATCACGGCACCAACTACGGCGGAACCTCGGCCCAGGGCATCCAACCCAACCGGGAGGGATTCGGCGACCTTCTCAGCCACCACGTCGTGGTGCCCAACGACGACATCGAGCACATGGCCAAGGTCTTCGCCGAGCGAGGCAACGAGGTGGCAGCGGTGCTCACCGAGCCGCTCCAGGGTGCCGGCGGGGTCATACCGCCGCCGGAGGGCTACCTCCAGGCCGTGAGGCGCATGTGCGACGAGCACGGCGCCTATTTCATCTCCGACGAAGTGATCTGCGGGTTCGGACGACTCGGCGAGTGGTTCGGGGCCGACTACTACGGCGTTCGGCCCGACATGATCACCTTCGCCAAGGCGGTGACATCGGGCTATATGCCCTTGAGCGGGGTGATCGTCGGATCGAAGGTACGTGAGCCGCTCGAAGCCGACGCCGACTGGATTCTGCGTCATGGCTACACCTACTCCGGCCACAACGCGGCATGTGCCGCGGCGCTGGCCTGTATCGACATCACCGAACGTGAAGGCCTGCTCGGCCGAGCCAAGGAGCTCGGCGCTCGCCTCCAGTCCGGACTTCAGTCGCTGGTGGACGACGGTCTCTACGCCGGGCTGCGAGGAGAAGGATTCGTCTACGCCCTCGTCACGCGAGAAGACCAGACTCCGGCCGATGTGCGCAACGCTGCCCTCGGCGAGGGCGTGATCGTGAGACCACTCGCGGACTCTCTCGCCTTTTGTCCACCACTGGTTTGCACCGAGGCCCAGATCGACAAGCTCGTCGATGCGCTGGCCGTAGTTGGCTGACATCCCGCCCGAGATCCGACAACCGGCCTCCATGCAATATGGTGGTAGCAAAATCGAAATCCGGGGAGCTCGGGCAGCCGGGCTGAGAGGTCGACCACCGCGTCGGCGACCCGCCTGAACCTGATCTGGGTAATGCCAGCGGAGGAAGCCATGCAGACACCCACTCGAATCCTCGGATTTCTGATCGCGTCTGCCCTTTTCGGCGCAGCGTGCGGTGCCGACGACGCATCCAACGGCACGACCGACGGGGACGACATCGCCGGCACCACGATCACGGTGATCAGCCACGACAGCTTCGCCATATCCACCGACGCCCTCGCCTCGTTCACCGCCGATACCGGCGTGGAGGTACAGCTGTTGTCGTCGGGCGACGTCGGCCAGATGGTGAGCGAGGCCATCCTCACCGCGGGCAACCCGCTGGCCGATGTGATGTTCGGGATCGACAACACGTTCTTGCAACGGGGCCTCGATGCAAACCTGTTCGAACCCTACGAGTCGGTGCATCTCGACGACGTGATCGATGGGCTTGCTCTCGACCCCGACAACCGGGTCACCCCGATCGACTTCGGTGATGTCTGCGTCAACTACTGGATCGATGCCCTTCCCGCGCCGGTGCCCACCACGCTCGAGCAACTCACCGCTCCGGAGTACGAGGGGCAATTGGTCGTACAGAACCCGGAAACGTCTTCTCCCGGACTCGCTTTCCTGCTGGCCACCATCGCCGGCACCGAAGACTGGGAGCAGTATTGGGCCGACCTCACCGCCAACGGTGTCACTGTCACCGCCGGCTGGGAGGACGCGTACTACGGGGAATTCGTCGCCGGCGGCGGCGAGCGATCCCTGGTCGTCTCCTACGCTTCGAGCCCGCCCGCCGAAGTGGTCTTCGCCGATCCGCCTGTCGACACGCCGCCCACCGGTGTTCTCCTCGACTCCTGCTTCCGGCAGATCGAATTCGCCGGTGTTCTCGCCGGCACCGATCATGCCGCGGCGGCCGGCGCCTTCATCGACTTCATGCTCACCCCGACGTTCCAGAACGAGGTGCCGCTGAGCATGTTTGTGTTCCCCGCCATCGAATCGGCGGTGCTCCCATCGGAGTTCACCGACCACGCGAGACTCGCCGACCGGCCCCACCTCCTCGACCCGGCCGAGATCGAGGCCAATCGCGACGCATGGGTCGACCGCTGGGTCGAGATCGTCCTCGGCTGATGCGCCGTCCGACGAGCACCATCGCCGCCGCCGGCGTGGTGGTACTTGTCCCCGCCGCATTCATCGCGGTCTTCTTCGTCTTCCCGGTCGCTTCGATCCTTCTTAGGGGTCTGGGTGGCGACGGACTCAGCGCTCTGGCTGATCTGGCGACCTCGCCCCGCCAGCGCGGCGTGCTCTGGTTCACGGTGTGGCAGGCGTTGGTCTCCACGGTGCTGACCCTCGCGGTCGGTCTGCCCGCGGCTTCGGTGATGGCGCGCATGGGTGGGCGCGCCCAACGCGTGACGCGTGCGCTGGTGACGGTGCCCTTCGTGCTTCCCACCTTGGTGGTTGCCGGTGCCTTCGAAGGTGTCTTCGATCGCTTCGGCCTCGATGCCGGCGCCTTCCGTCTGCGTCACACCGTGTGGGCGATCCTGCTGGCCCACGTGTTCTTCAACTACGCGGTCGTGGTCAGGACGGTTGGCGGCTACTGGGCCGGACTCGATAGACGGCTCGAGGATCAGGCTCGAATGTTGGGGGCGAGTCGCCGCCGCACATGGTGGGAAGTGACCCTCCCCAGGCTGCGCCCCGCGATCGCCTCTGCCGCGGCGATCGTGTTCCTTTTCTCGTTCACGTCGTTCGGTGTGGTGCTCATTCTCGGTGGGCCTCGACGGGCCACCCTTGAAACCGAGATCTACCGGTACGCAGTCACCCGGTCCGATTTCTCCACCGCAGCCGCGCTGGCACTTGTGCAACTCGTCGCAGTGCTTGCCCTCGTCGCGGTGGCCACCCGACTCGAGCGTCTCCGGCCGATTCACAACCGCCCCGGTCGGGTGCGGCGAGGTGCACTGGGCGCGAGATGGGTGATCCTCAACGCCTCAGTTGCGCTGGTGCTGCTCGGCACACCCATCGCGGTGCTCGTGGAGCGATCATTGGTGGCAGGCGACGGCTACGGCCTCGCCAATTATCGCGCCCTCGCCACCAGGGTGCGACAGCTTCCGGCACCGGCCACCATCGCCATCTGGAACTCCGTCGTCTTCGCCATCGCGGCGACGGCAATGGCAGTGCTGGTGGGCACGCTCGCGTCCCTGGTGGTGGTGCACGGGCGCCGCGGGCTCAGCCGCCTTTTCGATCTCGGCCTCACCCTTCCACTTGGCACATCGGCGGTCACGATCGGCTTCGGGATCCTGATTGCGCTCGACGAACCTCCACTCGACCTCCGAACGTCATGGTGGATCGTGCCGATCGCGCACGCCCTCATCGGCATCCCCTTCGTCGTGCGCACGATGGTGCCGGTGTTGCGCAGCATCGATCCTCGGCTGCGGGAGGCCGCGGCGATTCTGGGGGCCACCCCGAGCCGGGTCCGGCGCGAAATCGACATCCCGATCGGTGCCCGGGGGCTGGTGGTGGGAGCAGGCTTCGCCTTCGCGGTGTCGCTCGGCGAGTTCGGGGCCACATCGTTCATCCCCCGTCGCCCCGAAAACCTCACCGCCCCCATCGCCCTGTTTCGCCTGCTCGGAACCCCCGGCGATCTGTTGCGGGGCCAGGCAATGGCGCTCGCCGTCGTACTGATGGTGACGGTCGCGATCGTGGTGATGGCCATAGAGATGCTTCGAGGCTCCGCCGAAGGAGGCCTGTGATGCTCACCGTCGAAGACCTGACCGTGCGGTTCGGAGCCACCACCGCGGTCGACTCGGTGTCGTTCGAACTAATGGGCGATGAAACGCTGGCTCTCCTCGGACCCAGTGGCTGCGGAAAATCGACCCTGCTTCGCGCCATCGCCGGACTCCAGCCCATCGATGGAGGGCGCATCCTGCTCGACGATCACGACCTCGCCGGGGCCGGGCCTCACGAGCGGGGAGTGGGCTTGATGTTTCAGGACCATGCCCTGTTCCCGCACCGAAACGTCGCCGACAACATCGCCTTCGGGCCGAGGATGCAGGGCATCCAGCCCGAGGCCCGCATCGAGAGGGTCGCCGAGTTGCTTGACCTCGTCGGCCTGCCCGGATTCGGGGCGCGCTCGGTGGCGACTCTTTCGGGCGGAGAGGCCCAGCGGGTCGCCCTCGCCCGGGCGTTGGCACCGCGGCCTCGAGTCCTCCTGCTCGACGAACCACTCGGCTCGCTAGACCGAAGCCTGCGCGACCGCCTCGTCGATGAACTGCCGGGCGTTCTGCGCGCTGCGGGCACCGCCGCGATCCATGTCACCCACGACCATGAGGAGGCATTCGCGGTGGGCGACCGGTTGGCGGTCATGACCAAGGGCGCACTTCGTCAGACAGGTGAGCCTGAGCGGGTTTGGGCGCAGCCGGCAACCGCAGAGGTGGCTCGGTTCTTGGGCCACACCAACATCATCGACGGTACCGACGGGTTGAGGGTGGTGCGAAGCGATGCAGCAGCCGTGGACGAAGCCGGTGAACTGGCCGTCATCGTGATCAGGTCTCGATTCCAAGGCAGCGACTACGACACCCTGGTTCGGTCCAGCAACGGCGACGAACTCAGACTCACCCTGCAGGAAAGACTGGTGCCTGGCACCGAGGCCCGACTGAGGCTCGACGAGACGCGTGTGATCGCCCTCAGGGAGTGAGTTCGACCACCGAGGCGCCCGCCCCGGCCTCACAAAGCCAGACCGTCGCGGTATTGCCCGAGACACTCCGATAACCGTCGATGACCGCATCGCCAAACGAGTCGGCACCTTGGGCATCTACCAGTGCGACCGCACAGCCCGCGAAACCTCCGCCCGTCATACGGGCCCCGAGACACGCCGGTTGCGCCTCCGCGATGGCCACGATCTGGTCGAGGGCCCGGCCCGAGACGGCGAAATCGCCCCGCAGGCTTGCGTGACTCATACTCATCAGCCGGCCGAGTCGGTTCGCGTCGTCGGCTTCGATCGCGGCGACCGCGTCGAGGGTGCGCTGATTCTCGGAGATCACGTGACGGGCCCGCTCCCGCTCGGCCCCTCCACCGAGAGGCATCGACTCGACCGAGGTGGCATCGCGAAGCGAGTCCACCCCGAGCAACTCGGCCGCCCGCACGCATTCCTCGCGCCGTTCGATATAGCCAGAGTCGGCGAGTCGGCGGCGCGTGCCGGTGTCCATCACCGCCACGGCGGTCCCCTCGGGTAGGCGGTGAGGGGCCGTCTCGAGACTCCTGCAGTCGATCAGCAGGGCATGCCCGGCGACGGCGGTCGCCGAAACGAGTTGATCCATGATCCCGCTCGGAACACCCACGACCTCGTTCTCGACCCTTCGAGCCAACCGGGCCACATCTGCCCCGGTCCATGACGCGCCGGCCAATCGGAGGAGCGCCCGGATCATCGCTACGTCGAGTGCAGCCGACGACGAGAGTCCCGCGCCGACGGGCACGTCGGAAGCGATCGTCGCCCGCCAGGCGCTCGGCACCGCCACCGACTCGCTCGTCAGGCGATGGGCGCCCTGAATGTGAAGCTCCCATCCGGCCTCGGAACCATCGAGCGGGCCGGTCAACTGGAGTCGGCCGAAACCCTCCGACTCGATCTCGACGCCGGAGTGGGGTTGCCCCTCGCTCACCGCCAGCACCGTGTCGAACGGTAGGGCCATCGGTAGCACGAAGCCATCGTTGTAGTCGGTGTGCTCTCCGATGAGGTTGACCCGTCCGGGAGCCCTACTGAGAAACTCCGGTTCGCCCCAGAGTCGCCGGTGGGCCTCCACGGCGCGCTCCCGGGCGGTGGACTGCTCGGTCAGAGCGGGTGACTCATCGAGACGTGGGGAATGCCGTCCTCGACAAACTCGTCGCCCTCGACCTCGAAGCCCCGATCGAGATACCAGCCCACCAAGTGGGATTGGGCATCGAGCACCCACGGGCCGTCGGTGGATTCCAGTACGTGGTGGATGAGAGCCGCGGCGAGTCCGCCGGAGCGGGCATCGCTGCGAGTCACCACGCGGCCGATCCGACGCGCCTCGTCGTCGTCGAGCACCCTCACGTAGGCCCGCACACCGATGTCGTCCTCGATCCAGATGTGGCGGGTGCCCGGTTCGGTATCGCGCCCGTCGAGCTCCTGGTAGACGCAACCCTGCTCCACCACAAACACCTCGATCCGCAGGCGCACGATCTCGTGAAACTGGTCGGTCGAAAGGCGACTGAAACGACGATCCACGATCTTCACGGAGTCGAACCTACTTCGGTCTACTATTCGAGGGTGGACACAAGCACGGCGGCAAACGGCCATATCCAGCTCTGCTACGAGTCCTTCGGCATCCTCGACGACCTCACGATCATCCTCCTGCCGGGGATGGGCAACCAGCTCCTCGTCTACCCCGAGGAGTTCTGCGAGTCGCTCGTCGACAGGGGTTTCCACGTCATCCGGATGGACAACCGAGATGCCGGACTGTCGACGGTCACCGTGGAAAGCGAGGAGTACACCCTCGACGACATGGCCGCCGACGTCATTGCCGTGCTCGATGCCGAGGGTGTCGACGATGCCGTCGTCCTCGGACTCTCGCTCGGCGGGATGATCGCCCAGGTCGTGGCGATCCGCTACCCGCAACGGGTTCGCGCCCTGGTGTCGCTCGCCTCCGCCAGCGGCGAGAGCGCGGTCGAGAATTCATCCCCCGAAGTGATCGAAGCTCTGATGCTTCCCCCCGAACCCACACTCGAGCAACAGGTCGAGACCGATTTGAAGGTGAGGCCACTCTGGTCCAACCCTGACTGGTTCGACGAAGATCAGATGCGCACCTACTTCCGGTCGCTATACGAGCGGTCATGGGTGCCGGGCGGTGGCCTCCGCCAACTAGCGGCAGCCGCCCGCAGCACCGACCGGACCGACCAGCTCCGCCGACTCGATGTTCCCACGCTCGTGGTGCATGGTGAAAACGACACCCTCATACCCCGCGAGGCCGGCCGACTCACCGCCCAACTCGTGCCCGGCGCGGAGTATCTCGAGATCGAGGGGATGTCCCACGATTTTGTGTATCAGATGTGGCCAGCCCTGATCGAGGCGGTTACCGCTCTAGCTGCTCGTACATTCGACTGAGTTTCGGCTGAGAGCCAGGAGGACACACCATGGGACCACTCGACGGCGTCCGCATCATCGAGCTCACCGGGCTGGGACCCGGTCCCTTCTGCGCCATGATGCTGGCCGACATGGGTGCCGACGTGATCCGTGTCGACCGGGCCGGGTCGGTGCGGGGCGGCGACCCGAATGTCCCGCCCGCCGACCCGATGAGTCGAGGTCGACGCTCGATCGGCATCGATCTCAAGTCTTCCGATGGGGTCGAGACCCTGATGCGCCTGATCGAGGGGGCCGACGGCCTGATCGAGGGATTTCGCCCGGGCGTCACCGAACGCCTCGGCATCGGCCCCGACCACTGCCTGTCGCGCAACCCCCGCCTCGCCTACGGACGGATGACGGGCTGGGGGCAGGAGGGTCCCTACGCCTCCACCGCAGGTCACGACATCAACTACATCTCTCTGGCCGGGGCGCTCGAACCCATGGGCCGCCGGGGCGAAAGCCCGGTTCCTCCCCTCAACCTGGTGGGAGATTTCGGCGGCGGGGGCATGTACCTCGCGTTCGGAATGGTGTGTGCGATCCTCGAGGCCAGATCATCGGGCAAGGGCCAGGTGATCGACGCCGCCATGGTGGACGGCGCGGCATCACTCACCACCTTCTTCCACGGCTTTCGCGCCATGGGGGTATGGAACGATGAGAGGGGCACCAACCTGCTCGACACCGGAGCCCACTTCTACGACGTCTACGAGACGAGCGACGGCAAGTATGTGTCGATCGGTTCGATCGAACCCCAGTTCTACGCCGAGCTGAGAGAGAAACTCGACCTCGACGAAACGAAGTGGGATCAGCAGATGAGCCGCAACGCCTGGCCCGAACTGAAGGACGACATCGCGGCGATCTTCAAGACAAAGACCCGCGACCAATGGTGTGAACTGATCGAGGGGTCCGACGTCTGCTTCGCGCCGGTGCTGTCGTTGGAGGAAGCGCCGCAGCATCCTCATAACCAGGCCCGGGGAACCTTCGTGGAAGCCCACGGTGTGGTGCAGCCCCGACCCGCTCCGAGGTTCAGCCGTACCGACAGCACGCTCGGGCGGCCTCCTGCCCATGCCGGTCAACACACCGACGATGTGCTCGCCGACCTCGGCTACGACGCCGACGAGATTCGTGCCCTCCGCGAATCAGGGGCAGTTGGCTGAGATGGCCACCGCTGTCTTCTTCCACGCCCACCCCGACGACGAGGCGATAGCCACGGCCGGCGTGATGATCGAGGGTTCCGCTCTCGGGCATCGCATCGTGTTGATCTGTGCCACCGACGGGTCCGTCGGTGAGGCCGACGACCACCACATCCCGGCCGGGTCGTCGCTCGCCGAAGTGCGGGCCGCCGAACTCGCCAGCGCCGGCGAGATCCTCGGTGTTCATCGGATCGAGTTCCTCGGATACCGCGACTCGGGCATGGCCGACACTGAAACCAACAATCACCCAGACTCCTTCTGGCAGGCCGACCTCGAGGAAGCGGCCGAGCGACTGGCCGTCATCCTCCGCGAGGAAACCGCCGAACTGATCACCATCTACGACGAACACGGTGGCTACGGCCATCCCGACCACATCCAAGTCCACCGCGTCGGGGTGAGAGCAGCCGAGATCGCCGGTGTGCAGCACGTCTACGAGTCCACTATGAACCGCGACCAGATGCGCTCGTTGGCCGACGACCCCGCCTTCGAGGAGATGGCATCAGACATCGAAGAGATCGAGCGAGAGCGCGAGGAGATCCGCAACACCGAAATGGGTACACCTGCAGCCGAGATCACCCACGGGATCGACGTCACTGCCACGATCGCCCGAAAGCAAGAAGCGATGGCGGCCCACAAGAGCCAGATTCCGCCCGAGTCGTTTTTCCTTCAGTTGCCCGAAGTTGCCTTCGCCGCCGCCTTCGGTACCGAGTGGTTCATACGCCACGGTGTCGACCGAACCGGCGAGCCATACGAGACCGATTTCTACGCTGGGATCACACCGTGAGTTCTGTAATCAAGATCAACGCGATCACCGTTCCGGGTGAGATGGGCGACGAGGTCGCTCGTCGCTTCGGCGAGAGGGCCGGAGCGGTCGACGGTATGGATGGGTTCGAGGGTTTCGAGCTCCTGCGACCCACCGACGATCGCGAGACCTGGCTCGTGATCACTCGCTGGCGCGACGACGAAGCCTTCGCGGCATGGACCCAGTCGGCCCAGTTTCGAGACGGCCATCGCGCCGCACTGGCCACCGGCGAGCAGGCCCCGGCTCCGCTCCCGATCAGTGCCGAACTCTGGAGCTACGCGGTTGAGGTCAGCCGCGAGGGCGCGTGATTCGCGATCTCCACTCGGTCAACGCGTGGCTCTTCATAGTCGCCAACGGCCTGGTCGGCATCTGGGCTCTCGCCGCCGATCGGTGGCCCCGCTTTCGTGGCCGGGCGGGCTGGATCGCAATCGGGATTGCTGAGGCGATCGTCGTCGCCCAGGTCTTCCTCGGCGTAGCGATCGTCATGCGCAACGAGGTCGACAACGACCAACACCAGCTCTACGGCTTCGCCGCTTTCGCCAGCGTCGGACTCATCTACGCCTACCGCAACGAGATGAAGGAACGGCCCTACCTGTTGTACGGCGTCGGCAGCCTCTGGCTCATGGGCCTCGGCATCCGCGGTGTCTTCCTAGTGTGAGCTGGATCTGGTCGCCCGACCCCACTGGGGTCGCTACATCTCGTTGGCGATCCCCAGGCCTTGGTAGCCCTGCTTGTCGTAGTTGGATCGGAACATCTCACGGAGCTGAGTGGCGGCCCGGTCGTAGGCGTCGGGGTCGTCCCAAGTGTTTCGGGGGTTGAGAATCGCCGGATCGACGCCGGGGCAGCTCGTCGGCATCTTCAGCCCGAGGATCGGATGCGGCTCGAGTTCCACCGCATCGAGGTCGCCGCTGAGCGCGGCGTTGAGCAGGGCGCGGGTGGCCTTCAGCGACATGCGCGCACCCTTGCCGTAGGGACCGCCGCTCCAACCCGTGTTGAGCAGGATGCAGCGGGTCTTGTTCTCGGCCATCCGTCCGGCAAGCAACTCGGCGTAGACCGATGCCTTTTGCGACATGAACGCGGCGCCGAAGCAAGACGAGAAGCTCGGCTCGGGTTCGGTAACGCCCACCTCGGTGCCGGCGAGCTTTGAGGTGAAGCCGGTGACGAAGTGGTACATCGTCTCGGACTCATCGAGGATCGATACCGGGGGGAGCACACCGAACGCGTCGGCGGTGAGCAAGACGATGGTCTCGGGATGGGGTCCCCGGGCGCCTTCGGCCACGTTTGGGTTGGTGAGCAGGGGATAGGCGAAGCGGGTGTTTTCGGTGAGCGACCCGTCGGTGAGATCGAGTTCCTGAGGGTCGGTCGCGTCGAGGGGCTTGCCCGGCAGAGGAGGCACGTTCTCGATGAGCGTGCCCTTCATCGACATGGCTGCCGCGATCACGGGTTCGGCCTGCTTGTCGAGGTCGATGAGCTTGGCGTAGCAACCGTCTTCGAAATTGGAGATACCGGTGTCGGTCCACACGTGTTCGTCGTCGCCGATCAGCTCACGATCGGGGTCGGCCGACAGGGTGGTCTTGCCGGTGCCCGAGAGGCCGAAGAGGATTGCGCTGTCGCCCTCAGGACCGACGTTGGCCGAGCAATGCATCGACAACTGGCCCTTCTCGGGAAGCACGAAGTTCATGATCGTGAACATGGTTTTCTTGTTGACACCGCAGTAGTCGGCCTTCCCGAGCACGAGCCCGACCCTGTTCTCGATGTCGATGATCACTGCTCGGCCCGACCGGGTGCCGTCGCGTTCGGGGTCGCACTCGAATGAGGGCACGTTGATGAGAGTCCAACCGTGTTCCGCCCGATCGGCATCGTCGCGAACCGACTTCGGGAACATGATGTTGCAGAAGTACGCGTGGGTGGCGTACTCGCCGATGAAGCGGTACGGCTCGGCGAAAGCTGGGTCCCAGCCACAGAACACGTCGGTCACATAGAGATGGCGCTTGCGATCGTTGAGGTGCTCGATAACTCGGGGCAGCAGAGAGTCGAAGGCATCGGCGTCGAACTTGGCGAAACCCGACTTCCACCAGACCCGATCAGTCGTGGCTGGTCGATCGACGCAGAATGTGTCCTGCACGGGTCGACCGGTACACGAGGGATCGGTGTAGTAGATCAGTGGTCCGTCGGTCCCGAGAGCGGTGGAAAAGGCCTTCTGGGCGTCGTCGGACCCGCCTGGCTCGACACGGCCGCGGTCGAAGGCGATTGCCTCGCCGAACAGCTCGTCTTGGCTCATGTCGTAGCGGAGTTCGATTCCGTTGAGACCGAAAGAAGCGCTGAGTTGCTCAGCGGCATCGGCGGCGGTGGTCATGTGATCTCCCGGCGTTGCGGACGTCTCCCCCGTCGGTTGAGGCGCGCAATGGCACACGACAGCCGATATCTCGACACTAGTTTGAGACCGCGTTCTCGACGTGGTCCCACTTCACGAAAGGATTCGATAGGTCGTATCGTTTCTTCAGATGACTGGAGGTCCTCAGATGGCTGTTACCGCGTACATTCTCATCCAGGCTGAAGTCGGCACCGCAGCAGAAGTTGCCGGCGCGGCGCGTCAACTGGCGGAGATCATCACCGCCGAGGTGGCGATGGGTCCCTACGACGTGATCGCCCGCGCCCAGGCCGACACGATGGACGACCTTGGTTCGGTAGTGGTCAACGCCGTGGGCAAGCTCCAGGGAGTGGAGCGAACACTGCTCTGCCCGATAGTCAACTTCTGACCCACCCAAGTACCCCCCTCCTCCTCGAGGTTTTCTGAGCGGTTACGCGCGCGATGCGCGCGTAACCGCTCAGAAAACCTGGTGTCACACCTCGTCGGTCTACTTGACGCATGCGAGACATCACAGATCTCGCTCGGAAGGCCGCGAGTCAACATGGCCTCCTCACCACTCGGGACCTCGAGGAAGGCGGCGTCAGTCGTAGACAAGTGCTCACCTTGCTCCAGCGGGGCGTGTTGCAACGAATGGGTAGCGGGGTCGTCGCCCTCGTAGGAGCGCCGCGCACATGGACCCAGGCGCTGCTCGCGGCTTGCTGGTCCACCAGACCCCATGCGGTGTCCAGTCACCGTTCGGCGATACGTCTCTGGGAGATGCGCACCGTGGATATCGAACTCGAAGTCACGGTGCGCTACCCCCGCCAGCCAAGAATCAATGGCGTGATCGTCCATCGGTCGGTCGACCTTCTCCCGGCCGATGTGTCTTGGATCGATGGTGTTCCCGTAACGAGCCCTGTGCGGACCTTGTGCGACGCTGGGCTCCTCTTCCCGGTGAAGGAGGTGCGGCGCATGACCTACCACGCAGTGGCCACCGGACTCGTCTCTCCTGGGGCTATCGCCGACCTTCGTCGGAGGGTGGGCAAGCAGGGCCGTAACGGAGTGGGAGCTGTCGATCAGGTCCTCGAGAGCCTGCCTGTTGTTGCCGTCGATGCCGACTCCGGACCGGAGGTGGCCCTGCTGGAGATTTGTGAGCGGTACGGACTCACCCGGCCGGCCCGACAGGCACCCGTGGTTTTCGGTGGCAAGCGCTTCCTGCTCGATCTGGCCTACCCCCGACAGAAGATCGCCATCGAATATGACGGCTTCAAGGAACACACCACTCCTCAGCAGTTCACCAAGGACCGCCAGAGACAAAACGCGCTGGTGCTCGCTGGTTGGTCGGTTCTGCGATTCTCCGATGCCGATCTCGACTATCCGGCCCGCGTCGCATCAGAGATCCGACGAGCCCTCTCCGTGGATTTCTGAGCGCTAGCGCGCGATAAGCGCGCGAAAGCGCTCAGAAAACCTGGGTTGGGGTGGCCGGCGGGGTGTCAGAGTTCGGGGGTTGCCATGTCGACCTCGGAACCTAGGCGTAGGGCGGTGGCCCGCCCGGCTTCATCGAGGTCGAACTGGACCCGTTGGCCCTGGCGCAGCATGCGAAACAGGGAACCCTCCAGGGCATCGTCGGCGAGATCGATGTCGGCGAGATCCGCTTCGTTGGTGAGGACCCCGTCGCCGGATCCCGGGTCGTAGCTCTTGATGACACCCTGCATGGGGGCGAACCCTATCCGGCGGGACGTCACGGCGGCGACGCAGGACCGGTACCATCCGACGCCGTGCCCCTGAATGTGCTTGACGCTGCCGCCCTGCGTGCCGTCGTGGTCGCCTTTCGTGATGCCCTCCACGACCATCGTGAGGCGATCAACAACCTCAACGTGTACCCCGTGCCCGATGGCGACACCGGCACCAACATGTCGCTCACCCTGCGCTCGGTCGTCGAAGACCTCGACGACGCCCCCGATGATCTCGAATCGGTGTCGCAGGCCATCGCCCACGGGTCGTTGATGGGTGCTCGAGGAAACAGCGGCGTGATCATGTCGCAGATCCTCCGCGGATTCGTCGGAGTCGTTTCTGCTGAGCAGGCAATCGACGGTGAGCTTTTCGCGGCCGCGTTGGCCGAGGCTGCCAAGGGCGCCTACACCGCGGTGGGTAACCCGGTGGAAGGAACCATCCTCACCGTCGTGCGTGAGTCGAGCGAGGCGGCCGTGCTGGCCGCCGACGATGGCGCAGACCTTCTCGGGGTGCTCGACGCGGCCCACGCCGAAGGGACTGCCTCGCTCGAGCGAACGCCTTCTCTCTTGCAGGTGCTGGCTGATGCCGGCGTGGTCGATGCCGGCGGTGCCGGCCTCCTGCTCCTGCTCGACGCGGCCCTGCACGTGGTCGACGGGCGCCCGATGCCCGCACCCCAACTCGTCGCACCGTCCACCGAGCCCCTGCGCCCGGAGGGCGACGACCACGAACCGTCGATCGCCGATCTTCGATATGAGGTGATGTTCCTCCTCGATGCCCCCGACGACTCGATCGAAGGCTTCAAAGGTGCCTGGGCCGAGGTGGGCGATTCGATCGTGGTGGTGGGCGGCGACGAGATATTCAACTGCCACATCCATACCGACGACATCGGGGCCGCGATCGAATGTGGCATTGCTGTCGGTCGTCCCCACAAGATCAAGATCACCGATCTGCTGGAGGAACTCGAGGAACGAGACCTGGCCAGGACCGCGGCAGCCGGCGGCGCCGCAATGGGCGATCCGGTGCCTACCGCCGTCGTGGCGGTGGGTGTCGGTGCAGGGGTGGTGTCGATCCTGCGTTCCATGGGAGTGCACGCCGTGGTCGCCGGTGGCCAGTCGATGAATCCGTCCACTGCCGACCTCGTCGCTGCGGTCGAGTCGGTGCCTGCGCCCGAAGTGGTGGTGTTGCCCAACAACAAGAACATCATCCCGGTTGCCGAGCAGGTCGACTCCCAGACCAGTCGCACCGTCCGGGTAGTACCGACGCGGGGCATCGCCGAGGGCATCGCCTGCCTCATGGCGTACGACCCCCAGGCCACCGCCGAGGCCAATGCCGCGGCGATGGCGGAGACGGCGTCGGGAGTGGTGGCAGGCGAAGTCACCCAGGCTGTTCGCGACTCCACGTCTGACGCGGGCCCCATCACCGCTGGTGACTGGATCGGCATTGCTCGCACAGGAATCGTCTCTGTTCGGCCCACGATGGTGGAGGCGGCCACCGGTTTACTCGCCTCGATTCTCGACGACGAGCATGAGCTCCTCACTGTGATCGCCGGCGAAGAGTCCGACGACGAGGCCACCACGGCCATCCAGGAATGGATCGGCACCACACATCCTGACGTGGACATGGAGGTTCATGCCGGCGGCCAACCCCTGTACCCCTACTACTTCGGGTTGGAGTAGGCCGACGTGGCGGCGGGCGACCCCCCGCTCACCCTGGCGGACCTCGCCGAGCTCCCCGTTCATCGCCTCCGCGGGGTTGGCGAGAAGAAGGCCAGGGGCTTGGCGGCCCAGGAGATCGCCAGCGTGCTCGATCTGCTCCAGCACTACCCCCGCCGCTATCTCGATCGCACCCGTCAGGCGTCGATAACCGAGCTCGAAGCCGGTGAGGAGGCGACGGTGTTGGGCGAGGTCCGTGAGGCATCGACCCGGCCCATCCGAGGGCGCCGCACGCTCACCAATGTGGTGCTCGGTGACGGCACCGGAAAGCTCACGCTCACCTTCTTCAACCAGCCCTGGAGGGCCAAGCAACTCAAGGCCGGCATGAGCGTTCTCGTGCACGGCAAGGTCGACATTTACCGAGGCGGTCGTCAGATGACGAGTCCGGTGGTGGATCTGATGGGTGATCGCACCGGTCGCATCGTGCCGGTCTACCCCCAGTCGGAGAAGGCGGGTCTGCTCACGTGGGATCTGGCTACCTTCGTGGAGGAGGCGCTCAAGCGTTGTCGGCCCCGCGGGTTTGCCGACCCGGTGCCCGAGCACGTTCTCGACCGCTTCGATTTCGTGACCCGCGACGCCGCCCTTGAAGGGATCCACCTCCCCGCCGACATGGCCGAGATGAGCGAGGCGAGGCGGAGGCTGGTGTTCGACGAACTGTTGAGGGTGCAGCTCGAACTCGTCCGGCGAAAGCGCCGCATCGAACGGGAGACGGCCGGTTTGGCCCACACCATCGAGGGCGATCTGATCGACCACTTCCACGAGCGCTTGCCGTTTCCCCTCACTGATGCCCAGCGCCGAGCGATCGCCGAGATCGACGCCGATCTCGAGGTGGCCCATCCGATGCATCGTCTCCTGCAGGGTGACGTGGGGTCGGGCAAGACCCTCGTGGCGGTGAGCGCCCTGCTGGTGGGGGTGCAGGGTGGATTCCAGGGTGCGTTCATGGCTCCCACCGAGGTGCTCGCCGAGCAGCATCACATGGGTGTCACCGAGATGCTGGGCGACCTCTCGGTTCCCGATGCCAGCACCCTGATGGGCGATCGGCCCCTGAGGGTGGAGTTGCTCACCAATCGGGTGGGGGCGGCTGATCGTCGCCGGATCCTCGCCGATCTCGTCACCGGCAAGGCCGACATCGTGATCGGCACCCACGCCCTCATCCAGGACAAGGTCGAATATCACTCCCTCGGGGTGGTGGTGATCGACGAGCAGCACCGGTTCGGAGTGGAGCAGCGAGCGGCCCTGCGTGACAAGGGTGACGCTTCGGCCGCACCCGATGTGCTGGTGATGACCGCCACGCCGATCCCGCGAACCGCAGCCATGACGGTTTACGGCGATCTCGACGTGAGCGTGCTCGACGAACTACCCCCGGGTCGAACACCGATCGAAACCATTTGGGCCAGAACCGACGACGACGAGGCCGACGTGTGGCAGGCGGTTCGAGAGGCGGTGGCCGACGGCCGCCAGTCCTATGTGGTGTGCCCCTTGATCGACGAGTCCGAAGCGATCGACGTCCGTTCGGCAGAGGACACATTCACCGAGTTGCACGCAGGTGAGTTGGTCGGACTTCGCCTCGGCTTGTTGCACGGCCGGGTCACGCCTTCCGAAAAGGAGGCCACGATGAGCGACTTTCGGGCCGGCCGACTCGATGTGCTGGTGGCCACCACCGTGATCGAGGTGGGGGTCGACATCCCCAATGCCACGGTGATGGCGGTGCTCGATGCCGACCGTTTCGGCATCGCC
>JAJCXY010000060.1 GCA_029263215.1 Acidimicrobiales bacterium | reverse complement strand
CGAGCTCAGGCACCTCTAGGGCACCACAGATGACTAGAACTACCGTAAAGGACCTGGTCAGAGCGTTGTGGGGCACTGCAGGAGGCAGTACTGGTTACTCTCTCAAGGTGGTAGCACGGGTTCAAATCCCGTACGGGGTACAACTGCTGTGGAGATGACCACGCTTTCTGGGGCGGCAAAGCCGCTGCCAGGCGACGCTTTCACGCTGCTCTTCAGTCTCCACTCCCAGCCCGACGCATGGCAACCAGCGATAGCTCGTGGTCGTTGGCACCTGGACGGTTACCGATCCGGCATCTTCTGTGCCCGAGATCCTCGATGGAGCCGAAGAGTCTGAGGATCCACAGGACCCGGCTTCGACCCGGCCACTATGAAGGACAGGATGACAGAACACCACCTCGACGACACAGTGACGCATGCATATTGGGATCGCGCAGTCGATGTCCGATTGGAGATCGAGTCGGGCGACGTGGTGGTGGTCGAGTGCGCAGAACCGATCGGCCAGGTCACACCGACCTGGACCGACGACGATTTCGCCGCTGCCGACCCGAGCCTCGCGCATGCTCTCAGCGGGGCCATCTACGTCAAGGGCGCACGCCCAGGCGACACACTCGAGATCGACATCTTGAAGATGGAACACAAAGGGTGGGGTTGGAGCGGCCACATTCCACACTTCGGATTGTTGGCCGATGACTTCGACTCGGCGCACCTTCACCACTGGGAGCTCGAGGGGTCGATCTGCAGGTTCGCAGACAGCATCGAGGTTCCGGCCGAACCGTTTCCCGGGGTGATCGGTGTCGCGCCGCTCGAAAGCGGCCGCCTCGACACATTTCCCCCACGCTCCAACGGCGGCAACCTCGACACGAGGGATCTTGTCAGCGGCTCGACTGCATGGCTCCCGATTCACGCCGACGGTGCGCTGTTCTCGATCGGCGATTGTCATTCCGCTCAGGGAGACGGAGAGGTCTGCGGGACCGGTGTGGAGTCACCCATGACGGCGACCATCCGGTTGTCGGTGCGCCGCGACCTCGACGTCGCCGAGTTCCAGGCCAGGAGAAGGACCAGACCTGCACTGTCGGACTCAGAAGTCCACATCACAACTGCTCACGGCCCGGACCTCTACGAGAATGCCCGCGCTGCGACCCGGTACATGATCGAGTGGCTCGGGACGAATCGCGGGCTTGAACCAGCCGATGCGTACTTGTTGTGCAGCACGGCGGCCAACCTGCGGATCAGCGAGATCGTCGACGCACCCAACTGGGTCGTATCGCTCCACTTCCCGCTCGGCATCTTTCGCTGACATCTGACCGAGTGGATCGGTGCTCCGCACCCGCGAGATAATCGGGCACTAAGGCGCTCTGCCCCTCCTCGGAGTTGCTCTTCGCATTGGCTGTAATAGCGCATGGGTCTACCTGCAGCGAGGCACAATCTCGGCCGCGATCTGCTCGTAGGCATTGAAGCGTTGTTCAGTCGTTGCACCGAGGGCGAAGTCGGGGATGACGACCTCGTCGAAGCCGAGAGCGGCGTATTCGCCGACTGCTTCGATGATTCGCCCGGTTGAGCCGACAACAGTGCGAGACCCCATGGGGCCGGCAAGTGCCTCATCGATGGTGGCTTGGTCGTCGGTGAGGATGATGAGAGCCTGTACCGAGGTGTGCTTCGATGCCGGGTCGACGTCGACCTTCTCGCAGGCCGTGTTGAAGGTGTCGACCGCCCCTGCAGCCATCTCGGGAGCGCCCCAGGTGTTCCACTCCTGAGCATGCCGAGCGGTGATTCGACACATTCGTGGCCCGCCGGTGCCGACAAGAATGGGAAGTTTATCCTGCACCGGGCTCGGGTCTGAGGGGGCGTTGGTGAGCGAGTAAATGTCGCCGTGGAACGTCGTGTGGTCGTCGTCGAGCAGGGATCGAACGACCTGGATGGCTTCTTCGAATCGATCGACACGCTGCTTTGGCGCTTCGAGCTCGATGCCGTAGGCCTTGTGTTCATTGATCTGCCAACCGGCGCCGAGTCCTAGAACCATGCGGCCGTGCGATACATGATCGAGCGTGGCAGCCCGGTTCGCCAGGACGGCTGGATGGTGGACCGAGGTCGGCGACACCAGGGGACCGACACGGATTGACTCGGTGACCGCGGCAACCGCCGGGAGGATCGAGAACACCTCGTGGGTGTCGCCCGCCTCGAACTCCTCGCTGCCGGTATTCGGCATGTAGTGATCGGCATACCAAAAACCGAAGTAGCCGAGCCGGTCGGCGGTTCGGGCGAGATCGAGTGTTTCGTCAGTAGAACGACTGGGTGCGGGCCAAACGGAGAACTTCATGGCTGCACCGTAGACGTCCAGGTTGAGTGTGCGAATTCCGCGGCTAGCCAGCCGCGACTTCGGTGGCGGTCACCAAGTCGTAGACCGGCTGTCCGAAGGCCACGAACGGGTCGCCGTCCTCGATCGAGTCTGAGCCAACCGACAGCGACACCTCACCGAAGACCGCCGGAGGGCCGGCCTCGTCTCCCCACGACCCGAAGCTGGCTTCGATGGTCAGCTCGAACGGACGGACGGGGGCGAGTCCGGTGGCTACCAGCACGGTGCCGTCGTCGAGGATGTACGCCTCAGAGGTGGTTCCCAGAATGGTTGCTGCCCCAGCGTGTACCTGCCAGCCGACCTCGACGGTCGGGTTGAAGCTGACGAAAACATCCCAGAACAAAGAGAAGAACCCGTCCGGTGGTATGCGGGCCCATCCCTCTTCGAAGGTGATCTGGATCCACACGTCGCCGTTCTCGTCGACAACCGCGCCAACAGACTTGATCTGAGCGAGCGGATGGGGCACCGACTCGTCGGTCACGGCAACAGGCTCATCCTCGGTGACGGTTTCGACCTCGTCTTCAGTGGTGGCGCCGGCACCGTCTTCGGTGTCGGCGTCGTCGGTGTCCGGACTGTTTCCATCATCCACTGCTACGCCGGCGGCATCGCCCACCGCTACACCGGGTGGGTCGTCGTCTGAACCCCCGAACTGCCACAAACCCAGAGGAACTATCGCGATGAGAAGAGCACCAAGTAGCAGCATCGGCGAGCAGCCCAGCGGGGCAGGCCCGAGACGGTTGGCCTTCGGAGCGGTTTCTTCCTGCTCAGCCGTTTCAGCGGCTTCATCGGCGGCGGCGGCTCGTCTTGCCTTCCATTCGCGGTTTGCCGCGAAACTGCGGTCTGCTTCATTGCGCCGATGCGTAATGTCATCCTCGGCCTTGTCTTCAAGGTGCGCACCCCACAGCTGATCGAGTTCTTTCCACCCTGGTCCTCTTTTCATGTCGGACGGGTTGACGTGGTCTCGTTCCGACGCTCGGGACCCCTCGGTCCCCTCGGGAGCATCGGGTGGACTTGCGTCGTCGGGTGGGTTGCCGTCTTCGCCGGGGGGTTTCGGGTCGTCTGCCATGGTGGCCTTCCCCTAGTTGTCGCTCGCTCGCATTGCGACCCTAGCCCAGCCGCTCCCGCGGCTCGCAGGGTCTCTGACCCGCTCTCGACCGTCCTCAGTCAGCAGCCAGAGTCGGATCCTTGCGCTGACCGCTTGGACGGTCCGGCGACCAGGCCTGACCGGGCGGCCAACACGCCGACAACCACCAACGGAAGGGACCGCAGGAACGCCCACCGATCCGGATGGCGGATCCCATGGGAGATCGTGCGACGCAGCCGGCGACTCGTATAGCTCACACCCAGACGAACGGGAGGGGCGCCGTGCTCGGCGCGTAGGCGAGCGAGCGCCTGGCCCCGCTGACGATGTTTACGCCAAAGCGTTGCTACATCGGGAACGTCGGGGACATAGATCTCCACGGCGTCGGGTTCGAAGCCAGCGGTGAACCGAGCGCGGGTCAGACGATCGTTGATTGCGGTGTCTTCGCCGGCTCGGACGTCGGGGAACCAAGCCGCACGCTCCAGGGCAAAGCGGACGTAGCTGCATCGTGGCGGGGGGCCGACCAACCTGGCCCGAGGACGGTTCGGCGCACTGGCGACATGGTCGAGAAAGAAAGAAGCGCGACCCGCACGCCCCGTCGAGCCGTCAAGGAGCGGGCCGGTGACCATCGCCCAGCCGCCACGGTGGGCGGCGAGCCGAGCGGCGAGCGATCCCGGCACAAGTCGGACATGCGAGCCAACGAACACGACGAAGTCGCCGGTGACCACGTTGCGCGCCGCGTTGCGAGCAGCACCCGGCGACACAGACGGGCCGAGGTCGATCACCCGGATATCGCCTCGATCGCGCAGGGTCTCGGCGGTGCCGTCTTCCCCAGAGACGACCGCGACCGTCTCGAACTCGCCGTCTACCTCCTGGGCCATGACCGAATCGACGACGGCGTGGATGTGTTCACGGTCGTTGTGCGCGAGCACGACGACGGAAAGGTCAGGTCCGGCCGGGCCTCGATGAACGCCGAGCACGACCTTGTTGGTGACCCGCCTCGGCAACGGGATCGTCTCGTCTGGCGCGACGAGCAGATGTTCGTAGTCGTCCTGCCATCGCCGGTCGGGATCGGCGCGCTCGTACTTGTGGTAGCGCGCCTGGCGTCGGGTCGGTGTTGCCATCCCGGTGTGCACGATCCGCAGCGAAGTCCGTAGCCAACGACCTCGAGGGACTCGCGTGGGAACCGGGGGGAAATGGAGCCGGCGCCGTGGCAACGCGTCGCCCACCCGGAGGTCATGGACCCGGTAGACCCACTTCGGCTCAGCTACGAAGCGGCCAGGGGCGACTTGGTCGTAGAGCGCGAAACCGTAGGCCTCCTCCGGATCGGCATCCTGCTCGAGGAATGTCCGAAGGGCGAGACCGTCGCCCGGGGCGAGCCGCTCGTCGCAGTCGAGCCAAAGTACCCACTCGGCGTCGGTAGCGACAGCGGCATCGAGGAGCCGCTGTCGGTTGTCTTGGTCATCCCAGCCGCTTTCGTCGGGGCGCTCCGGGTTGGTCAGGATCTGGCGGACCAGCGGCTCGGCTCGAAGCCGAGTCGGCGTGTCGTCGGTTGATCCGTCGTCGAGCGCGATGACACCGTCGACGACATCTCGCACGCCAGCGAACCACCCGTCGAGGTCCTCGCCGCCGTTTCGAACGGGGAGCAGGGCGACAATCACCAAACCAGGCGTTACTGAGGAGCGGTTTCGATAGGTTCTGCCGTCGGCACGGTGAGCGGCACCGTTGGATCGACGCCGGACACGTCGGCGCCTCGGTCGGATTCGGAGAAAGCGCCATCGTGACCGAAACTCGTGAGTCGGTAGGCGCCGTCGCCGACCTCGGATCGGGGGACGAAGAAGACAACGTTGTTGCCGCTGACCGCGACTCGGACCGATGATTCGACAGCGCGGATGGTCTGGTCAGCGTCGACCTGGCTGACCGACAGGCTCCAACTCTGTGTCGTGTGGGACCACTGGAGCTGGTACCAACGATCGGCGCCCTGGAACAGGTCGAAGTCGAACGGTGGGTTGAAGACCCAGTCGTTGGCCGCGTCGCCGTCGGAGTCGAACACCGCTGAGTAGATGAAGCTGTGCCCGGTGTCGCCCGATGGCACCGGCGCGTCGAGTGTCATTCCGAGAACGAGCACATCACCCTCCACCATGTCTGTCACGCCGTTCGGGCAGACGACGAGGATCGGCTCGTTCGCCCCGCACTCGATCGTTGACTGGTTGAAAACGCGGCTCACTTCGCTCGACGACATCCGAAGCAGAATCTCGATGACCTTGGCGATGTCGACATCGCCTCTCACAAGGCTCGCACTGTTGGCCCGGATGCTGTCGAAGATGTCTCGGAGGGCATCCACCTGAGATCGGATTCGCTCGTCGCCAGGGTCGATCCCCGCGGCGAGCAGAATCTGGTCGAGGGCCGGGTCACCGCTGGTGCCCGTAGCGACCCCTGGGGGGTCGACCGGGTCGTCGACATCATCACCGATGTCGTCATCTACGTCGGGCTCAGACTCTGTCCCCGGATCCGTAGCTACATCGCTATCCGCCGTGGTGTCGGTGGCATCGTCGGCCGTCGTGTCGTCGTCGGTCGTCGTGTCATCGCCCCCGTTGAGGGCGAGGATGGCGATGAGTAAGACAGCGAGAGCCAGCGCGGCAGCCACAACGGCTCGGCGGAAGCGCTGGGCGCGGACGTTCGCGAACATGTTGTCTGTGCCTTCGCCATACCGGTCCTCGTGGAACGCCTGGCGGAGCGTTTCGGCATCGTCATGCGACCTTTCGTACGCCGCGGAGGGGCTCGACGGCACTGGTCCCCGGTCATCGATCCAGCGCCCTGGATCCGTGGGCTCATACTCTTGGTCCGCCACCTACGCCCCTAAGAATGTCGATCAGTAGGACCCTACACCTGGGCCTGCTTGGACTATTCGCGCTGGTTCGTGACCTTCGCCTCTAGCGAGGTGACCCCTAGCTTGAGCTTCTCTGGAACAGGTTCAAAGTTGAACGATAGAAATAGGTCTGTTGCTGGGCGTCGGTCCATGGGTTGACGCCGAGGAGGCGTCATGCTCGACATCCCCCACACTGACTCCACGTCGGTTCGTAGGAGAGGTCAGCGGCTCTCCCCAGTGCTCAGCGACGGTGCGGGCTGGCAGGGCTTCGCGCTCGTTGTCCTCGGCTGGTCAGGCGTCGCGCTCGCCTACGGATTCGCAGGAATGTCGACTGATCCCGGAAGTGGGGGCGCGGTGCTGGGTGCAGCGGGCATGTCCGTGGCCTCATTCGTCCTGGTCGCCCGTGGCATCGTCGTCGCATGCGCGGCGGCTCGATCCCCGCTGCGACGCGTATTCCAAAGCCGGGCTCTGTTCGGCACCGGAGCAACATTAGTCACGATCGCGGTTGTGGCTATCACCGCGCTCGTCGTCCGGGCACCTTGGGACGGTCTCGGTGCGCGAGGGAGGCCCCTGGCCGATCTCATCAACGAGCTCACCTTCACCGCCGCTGCAGCGGTCTGCCTTGTCGGCGGTGTCGTGGCGGCACGAGCAGGCTGGATCGTTCGCCGCGAGGAACGGAAGTGGGGTGCACAGGCGCGCGTCTGCCACCCTGAGTGATAAGAGGAATCGAGAGAATCGACGTCGTCTCAGTTGCAGGTCGACGCGAGTGACTTTGCCTACTACGTTCTGCGGTCAACAGATTTCTCTCAACTGGCAGGGTCGAAACAGTGCATGGTGTCTCGAAGTCGAAGGTCGTAGTCGCGCTGAAGTCGGTGCTGGTCGCCGCGTTAGTGGCGGCAACGCTGGCCTTGATACCGGCGAGTGCCCTGGCGGCAGGGCCGTCGGTCTTCATCAACGAGATCCACTACGACAACGCCGGCGGCGATGTCGGCGAGGAGTTCGAGATCGCTGGCCCGGCAGGAACAGACCTTGCCGGGTGGACGGTGGTGCTCTACAACGGCAACGGCGGAGCGGTTTACAACACCATCGCGCTGAGCGGCACGATCCCCGACCAGCAGGCCGGCTTCGGCGCAGTGTCGTTCAACCTCCCGTCGAACGGCCTCCAGAACGGCTCACCCGACGGACTGGCACTAGTCGACGCCACGAGCACCGTCGTCGAGTTCCTCAGCTACGAAGGAAGTTTCGTCGCAGTAGGTGGGGCGGCGAACGGCATCACGAGCACCGACATCGGTGTTTCCGAGGCAAGTTCCACACCAGTCGGGCACTCATTGCAACTCGCTGGCAGCGGCACCATGGGCGGCGACTTCTCCTGGGCCGCGGCCCAGGCCAACACCTTCGCAGCGGTCAATGCCGGCCAGACATTCGGAGTGGTGACAGGGCCGGCTGATCCTCTCATCAACGAGTTCGTGGCCAACCACACTGGGTCCGACACGGGTGCCTTCGTCGAGGTTCTCGGTGACCCGTCAACCGACTATTCCGGCTACACCATCCTCGAGATCGAGGGTGACACCTCGCGTGGCGTGATCGATGCCGTTCTGCCGGTTGGCACCACCAACGCCGGCGGCTACTGGACCGACCCGGAAGACATGGAGAACGGGACGATCACGATCATCCTGGTGGAGGGATTCACCGGAAGCATCGGTGACGACCTCGATACCGACGACGACGGCACCTTCGACTCCGCTCCGTGGACGAGGATCGTCGACGACGTCGCCACCACCGACGGCGGCGGATCCGACATCACCTACTCGTCAACGGTGTTGGGTCCGTTTTTTGACGGCAGCTCGTTCGGCCCTGGCGGAGCTTCGCGCATCCCCAACGGCACCGACACCGATAGCGCCGCAGACTGGATGCGCAACGACTTCGACGGCTTCGGTCTGACTGGGTTGGCGGGCTCGCCCACCATCGGCGAGGCAGAGAATACTCCCGGCGCAGTCAATGCTGCGATCACCGTGGCAACCGATCCGGTCGGTGTGTGCACCAACCCGGCGACGTTCATCCACGACATCCAGGGCGCCGGCATGGCCAGTAGCGACGTTGGCAGCACTCGCGAGATCGAAGGTGTTGTCGTCGGCGACTTCCAAGGCAGCGCCGCACTCAACGGCTTCCACGTGCAAGAAGAAGACGCCGACGCCGACGCCGATCCCCTGACCTCTGAAGGCATCTTCGTCTTCGATTCGGCCAATGCCGTAGCGCTCGAAGTGGGCGACGTGGTGAGGGTGCGGGGAACCGTTGCGGAGTTCTTCGGACTGACCGAGATGACCAATGTGGAATCGGTGATCGACTGCAACGCCACGGGCACCGCTTCCGCCGCCACAGTCAGTCTACCGGTTACCAGTGTCGATGATTTCGAGCCCACCGAGGGCATGGCGGTGAACTTCCCCCAGACGCTCTTTGCGTCGGGCAACTTCACCCAGGCCCGTTTCGGTGAGGTCGATCTGTCGGTGGGTGGCGCCCAGGACAACCCGACCAACGTCGTTGCCCCGGGGGCGGCGGCCAACGCGCGCCAGGATCTCAACAACCGCAGTCGAATCCAGCTCGACGACGGCAGCACGGCGCAGAACCCCTTGCCGCTGCCTCCGTACCTCGGAGCCGGCAACACTCTCCGCACAGGAGATTCGGTGGCGGGCCTCAGCGGTGTCATGAGCTTCGCGTTTGGCCTCTACGAGGTTCACCCCACTGCTGCGGTCGACTTCACGCGGGTAAACGCCCGACCTGACGTGCCCGAGGTTGGCGGCACGATCCAGGTCGCGGCCTACAACGTGTTGAACTACTTCACCACCATCGACGGAGCGGGCCGGATCTGTGGACCTGATGGCGACCAGGGTTGCCGCGGCGCCGATTCCTCGTTCGAGTTGACCCGCCAACGCGACAAGCTGATTGCAGCGATCAGCAAGCTCAACGCCGATGTGGTCGGACTGATGGAGATAGAGAACCACGCAGGCGACGGACCCACCGCTGATCTGGTGGCTGGGCTCAACGATGCGACTGCTCCCGGCACCTACGACTTCATCGCCACCGGTGCCGTCGGCACAGATGCAATCCGCCAAGCGATCGTCTACCAGCCCGCCGCGGTGACGCCTGTCGGCACCTTCGCCGTGCTCGACAGCAGTGAGATAGCAACCTTCGATGACACCCGAAACCGGCCGATGGTGGTCCAGACGTTTGTAGAGAATGCCAACGGAGCGGTATTCACCGTGGGTGTCAACCACCTGAAGTCGAAGGGTTCGAACTGCAACTCCATCGGCGACCCCGACACCGGCGACGGCCAGGGCAACTGCAACCTCACCAGAACCGCGGCGGCCCAGGCGATCGTCGACTACCTGGCGACCGATCCCACCGGTAGTGGAGACCCCGACTTCCTGATCGTTGGCGACCTCAACGCCTACGCGATGGAGGATCCCGTCACCACAATCGAGGCGGCCGGCTACACCGACCTTCTCGAAACGTTCGTGGGCGCCGGCGTGAGCGAAGGAGCGTACTCGTTCAACTTCTTCAGCCAGTCCGGCTACCTCGACCATGGCTTGTCCAGCCCGGGCTTGACATCGCAGGTCAGCGGGGCCGGGTTCTGGCATGTGAACGCCGACGAACCCTCGGGGCTCGACTACAACAGCTTCAATCAACCGGGCCTGTACAACCCCGACGAGTTCCGATCATCTGACCACGATCCGGTGCTTGTCGGACTCGACCTGGTCGGATCCCCGATGCAGGCGACCGCGCACGCGATCACGGAGCTGGACGCTCTGTTGCCCACCGGCGACGCGAAGAGCGACAAGGCCATCGACAAAGCGATCGAAGACATTGAAGACAGTCTGGATCCCGAATACTGGGCCGACGACGGTCACCTCACCACCAAGGGAAAGAAGGCCTTCGATAGGCAAAAGAAGGCTGTGAAGAAGCTGCAGAAGGTGAGGGGCAGTGCCGCGGCCACCGCCCAAGCCGTCATAGCCACGCTGGTGGATGTCGATGCCGATCTTGCCCAAGGAGCTATCGATATCGCGATCAACGTAGGGGGCGAGCAGCGCGAGATCGACAGAGCGTTGTCGGAGATGTCCAAGGCGTCCGACGATCTCGCGGCCGGAAAGCCCGACAAGGCCGTCGGCCACTACAAGAAGGCATGGCAACACGCCACCAAGGCGGTGAAGAACGTCCGGTTCGCCACCTACAACGCATCGTTGAACAGGTTCAACGCGGGCGATCTCCTGGCTGAACTGTCCGCACCAGGGAGTGCTCAACCGTCAGCAATCGCCGAAGTAATCCAGCGGAACCGGCCCGACGTCTTGCTCGTCAACGAGTTCGACTTCGATGCGAGCGGTGCGGCCGCGGCGATGTTCCAGACCAACTACCTGTCGGTCTCCCAGGGCGGCGCAGATCCCATCGAGTATCCCTTCCGCTACACCGCACCCTCGAACACAGGGGTCTTCTCCGGATTCGATCTCGACAACAGCGGCGCGGCGGGTGATTTCGCTCCGAACGACTCCTTCGGATTCGGGTTCTTCCCGGGCCAGTTCGGAATGGTCGTCTACTCGATGTTCCCGATCGACGTGAGCGAAGTCCGCACCTTCCAGAACTTCCTCTGGAAGGACATGCCCGGAGCCCTGCTACCCGAGGATCCGCCGGGCACGCCCTGGTACTCACCGGATGAACTCGACGTCTTCCGATTGTCGTCAAAGAGCCACTGGGACCTCCCGTTGGTGGTCGGAGACCGAACCGTTCATTTCCTCACCAGCCACCCCACCCCACCGGTGTTCGACGGGGCCGAGGATCGCAACGGCACCAGAAACCACGACGAGATCCGCTTCTGGGCTGACTACGTCGAGGGTGACGGCGCGGCGTCGTACATCTATGACGACAACGGAGGTACCGGTGGACTCGGGGGAGACGATCGCTTTGTGATCGCGGGCGACCAGAACTCCGATCCCTACGACGGCGACAGCATCCCGGGAGCGATCCAACAACTGCTCGACCACCCGATGGTGAACGACAAAAACACGCCATCGAGTGCCGGTGGCACCGAGCAATCCGCTCTACAGGGCGGGATCAACACGTCACACATCAGCGATCCGGCGTTCGACACCGCTGATTTCGGCGACTTCGCACCCGGCAACTTGCGAGCCGATTACGTGCTGCCCCACAAGGACATGAAGATCACCGACTCCGGCGTCTTCTGGCCGCTGGCCGCCGATCCCTTGTTCTCTCTCGTGGGGACGTTCCCATTCCCGACTTCGGATCACCGTCTGGTGTGGATTGACACCAAGGTGAGGTAGTTGCTGCGGGTGTCAATAGGTAGGGCAAGATGGACGCGACCGGGGCACGAGCATGGAGCGGGGTGCTTGCCCTCGGCGTCCTGACCATCACCACCTTCGGCTCCTGGTTCTACGGCTTCGGTGTACTCATAGGCCCCATCCATGACGACATGGGATGGAGCACCACCACCCTCGGTCTCACCTACGGCGCGGCCCAAGTGGTCAGCGGGCTGGGCGCGTTCGTGGGCGGCCGCCTGCTCGACCGGTACGGAGGCGCGGGTCCGTTCGGGGTGCAGGCAGTGGCCGGTGGAGGCCTGCTGCTGGCATCGACATGGGCCGATCACCCAGCCGGGTTCGCGGTGCTTTACGCAACCGGGGCAGGGATAATCGGCGCAACCGGCTTCTACCACGTCACCACCGCGGCAGCGTCGCGCCTGAGAGCCGATAGGCCCGACAAAGCCATCGCCGTGGTCACCGTGATCGGAGCTCTGTGCAGCCCGATCTATCTGCCCGCCACGGCCTGGATGGTCACTGTATGGCACTGGCGAACCGCAGCCCGAGTCCTTGCCCTCGCGGCCATAGCGGGCGCTCTGCTGGCCCTGGCTCTGGCCCGCGGCGGAGCCAGCGAAGCCAACCATGGGCCCTCCCGCAGCCCCCTCCTCGCCCTACGCCGTGCTGTTTCGAGTCCGTCGGTGCGCCGCATGCTCGCGGTCTACTTCGCGGCGGGGATCGCCTTCTCATCGGTGCTCGTCTACCAGGTGCCGATTCTGACGGGAGCCGGGATCGGTTTGGGAACGGCCGGCGCGATCGGCGGTTTCAGAGGCTTCTGTCAGATCTTCGGCCGGGTGGGTCTCACCGGAGCTGTCGAACGATTCGGGACCGGCGCGCTCCTGCGAGCCGCCTATCTGGGAAGCGCCGCCGGTGTGGCCCTGCTGCTGGTGGGAACCATCCCGGCCGGCATTGGCTACGGGCTCGTAGCGGGTGCCGCCCTCGGGGCCAGCAGCCCCCTTCAGGCCATGTACGCCCGCCTGCACTTCGACGAGGCAGACCTTGGCCTGCTGATGGGCCTCCAAGGAGCGGCGATGGGACTGGCCGGCGGAGTCGGGCCGCTCGTCGGCGGCATGTTGAACGACTGGACCGACCGGTGGAGCCCGACCGTCTTGATGGCCACCGGCACCCTGCTACTGGCGGCCTTGCTGCTGGCCCCGACTCCAGGAACAGAGTCCGATCAGAGCTCACCGAATGGGTGACACCCGTCGCGCCTCGTAGGGTGTCGGGTCACTGCCCCTGCTGAGCCGAGGAACACCGATGACCATCGCCGATATTCGCGGGAAGATGCGATCCAACGAGGAGATCCTGGGTCGTGTCGATCTCGATGACCCCGACGCCATACTCGCGGTCACCACCCTCGATGAAACCGACGTGGTCCACGCAGTCGAGGACAACGCCGAAGCGATCTTCACCTGGAACTACGAGCAGGGCGAGCGGCCCGCACTGAACCGGCTATACGAGAAAGCCAAGACCTCCCAGTGGAACGGTCAGACCGATCTTCCCTGGGAGTTGGACGTCGACATCGAGAAGACGATCCGCGACCAGAACGCGGTGTTCAACCCCGACTCAACCGACCTCGTCCCGCCCTTCGATGTCTCAGGCACTCCATTGGAGACCTGGGGCGACAAGGAGTTTCTAGAACTCGGCATCGAAAGTCAAAATCACCTGCTGAGCCAGTTCATGCACGGCGAGCAGGGTGCACTGGTCTGCACCGCCAAGATCGTCGAGACAGTCCCGTGGATCGACGCCAAGTACTACGCCGCAACCCAGGTTGTCGACGAAGCCCGCCACGTCGAGGTGTTCGCCAAATATCTCGACACGAAACTCACCGGGCACTATCCGATCAACGCCCATCTCCGGATGCTCCTCGACGACATCATCGAAGACAGCCGGTGGGACATGACCTACCTCGGCATGCAGATCATGGTCGAGGGGCTGGCTCTCGCCGCCTTCGGGATGTTGTATCAAACCACCAGCGAACCCCTGCTCAAGCAGTTGCTCCGCTACGTGATGAGCGACGAGGCCCGCCATGTCGCCTTCGGCGTCATCACCCTTCAGGAGTACTACCAGAACCTCACCACCGCAGAGATCCGCGATCGGCAGGAGTTCGCGTTCGAGGCGGCGGTGCGTATGCGAGACCGATTCATGCAACAGGAGGTCTGGCAGCGGATGGACATCGACGTCAAGCCCCTGATCCCGATCATCCGCCAGGACCCGGGCCGGATCATGTTTCAGCAACTGCTGTTCTCGAAGATCGTGCCCAACTGCAAGAAACTCGGCCTGCTCGATGCCGGAGTTCCCGAAGGCCAGAAGGGCTGGCTCCGCGAGCGCTTCGAAGAGATGGACGTCATCCAGTTCGAAGACCTGGCCGACACCGGCGAGGAATACGAGACCCTCGACGCAGTCGCCCAGGACCGCGCCACCCAGTCCTGACCGAAGCGGCACCCGGTGGCGGCTACTCTGCCGCCATGACAAGCACAATTCTCATCACAGGCGCGGGCTCGGGCTTCGGTAAGGGAGCCGCGGTCGAGTTGGCCGGGCGCGGGCACCGGGTGGTCGCCACCACCGAGACCGCCGCTCAGGCCGACGCGCTCAGAGCAGAGCATCCAGAGCTGGAGGCGATGAAGCTCGATGTCACCAACCCCGACGATGTCGCAAAGGTCGCCGACATCGACCCCGACGTACTTATCAACAACGCCGGGCTGGGAGTGATGGCACCACTCACCAACGTGCCACTCGACCGGCTCAAGGCCGGCTTCGAGGTGAACGTCTTCGGGATGGTTGCGATGAGCCAGGCCGCGATCCCAGGTATGAAGGCCAAAGGAGCAGGGCGGATCATCAACATGTCGTCGATCGCCGGAGCGCTCTCCGGCCCCATGACGGCTCCCTACGCCATGACCAAGCACGCGGTCGAGGCCTTCTCCGGTGCCCTCCGAGATGAGCTGGCGCCCTACGGCATCGATGTCACCAAGATCAACCCCGGCCCGTACAACACCGGGTTCAACGACACCATGGTCAACGGCATCGCGGCCTATATCGCTCCCGACGACACTCCCGCGGCCCAGGCCGAGGAGTTCATCCGAGCCGTCATTCTCACCGACCAGCTCGATCCCGACGAGGTCGTGCAGACAATGGCAGATCTCGCCGAGGCTGAGTCGACCCCGATGGAGACATTCTTGCCGCCGGGAATCATGGAACTGATCGCCGAAGCCCGCGGCTGAGAACCACTCCAACGCTGACGGCCGCTCAGCGCTGGTTCTGAGGGAGCCTCATCCAGTCGGCGATCGCCAGATAACCCAAGGTCAGAGCGCCGAGAAACGCTCCTGCTGCGATCACGATTGCGGGGACGTTGGCACCGCCGGCGCCCGCGACCGGATCGAGCGTGGCGACAGAAGCCAACGGCGCATCGGGTGTGGCTGCCGTGACGTCGTCGGCAACCCGAGCGGCAGAGAAGGAGATCTCAGCGCCCTCGGTGATGGTCACCGTTCCCTCCATTCCAGGGTGAAGGGTGCAGTAGTACTCGAAGACGCCTTCCTCGTCGAACACAAGCGAGAAGCTCTCACCCGTCATGAAGATCCCGCTGTCGACCGTGTCGTCTTCGGCGGTCACGGTGTGTGGAGCTCGGCCGGTGTTGACCCAGAGAACCTCTGTTCCCACTGGAACGGTGAGGTCGCGAGGCTCATAATCGAGGTCGACCACATCAACCCGAAAAGGTTCCGACGACGATGACAGCTCGCCCGCAGCGGGAGCTTGGGCGTCGTCCGATCCGGTCGAGGAGTCATCTGGCTGGGGTGGAGGGGTGGTCCCTCCGCTGTCGGTCACCAGCACCGTGCCGGTCATGCCTGGATGGATGATGCACACGTAGCCGAAGGTCCCCGGTGTGGAGAACCGGGCCGCGTAGGTGCGGCCCGACTCGATGAACCCGCTGTCGAAACTGGCATCGTTGGCGGTGACGGTGTGTAGGGCCACGCCGTTGTTGCTCCAGCGGACGGTTGAACCAGCAGGCACTGTGATGGTCTGGGGTGCGAAATTGTTGTCGAGCATGGCGACTCTCAGCCCACCCGACGTTGCAGTCGGAGGCGCTGCGGGGGCTGTCTCATCCGGCGAGGTAGATGTGCTCCTATCAGGCACCTCCCCGCCCGACCCGACGATCACTGTGGCTCGCATGGCCGGATGAAGAGTGCAGTAGTAGGCGTAGTTGCCCGATATCGGAAACGACGTGGTGAATGTGTCGCCGGTGAACATGTAGCCCGAATCGAAGCTGCCCGCATCGGCGGTGACCGTGTGCGGTGTGGGGCCGGTGTTGCGCCAGGTCACACTCGCTCCGGCGGCAACGGTGAGAGCCGTAGGGGAGTAGTCGAAGTCGATGATCTCGACTTCCTGTGAACTGGCTGGAATCGCCGGGACCGGGGCGGGGGTCGTTGTAGGCGGTGGGGCAGGGGTCGAACCGTCATCGGACGCCACCAGAATGGTGCCTGTCATGTCGGGATGGATGACACAGAAGTAGGGGTAAGTCCCCGCCGTAGTGAACGTCTTCTGGTAGCTCTGCCCCGGGTCGAAGTTGCCGCTGTCCCAGCTCAGATCGGTGGCTGTTGCGGTGTGGGCCCGGCCGTCGTCGTTGAAGAAGGTGACCGTCGCGCCTACCGCGACGGTGATGCTCGCCGGCCTGAACACCCTGCCGGCCATTCCCACCGTGGCTTCGGTCGGGGGAGGCGGAGCCGGTGGCGTGGCGCCGTCACCGGGGGAGGGGAACCACGGCGCCCCGCCGACCGGAACGACCACCACAGTGCCCTGGTACTCATGATTGTCGGGGTTGTGATGGTCGGAGTAGGTGTAGATACCAGGCACGGTGAACGTGATCGTGGCCGAGACACCCGGATCGAGATCATCGGTGTCGAACTTCGCCGGCCCCGTCTCGCTGCGCATCTGGTGTTCCTGGCCATCAACATTGGTCCAGGTGATGCTGGCGCCTTCCTCGATCGTCACCAGGGAGGGATCAAGGGCGGTGCTGATTCTCACGACCACAGAATCCTGCGCGGCAGCAGGGTTGACGAATGTGGTGGCGATCACGGCCGAGACGAGCAGGAGGGTAGGCAGGAAGCGGTGCCGATGGTGCTTAGTTGGGGGCATGGATCGATGATGCGCCCACCCGCAGAGGCGGTTCAGGGACCAAGGTCCCCGCATCCACCTAAACCTTTCCTAAACCCCGCGCGGGTTGGAGGGCCGTCCTCAGTAGCCGCCACGGAGCGTGACCATGGCTAGCTTTCGATGGCTCCGCGGAACCTTTCGATCTTGTCGGCGCCACCCAGGACGACCAATACGTCGCCGTCGGCAAAAACGGTGCCGGGGTCGGGATCTGGCTCATAGCCGCGATCGTGGTGTCGGATGGCCAGAACCAGGGGCGGGTTGGTCATGCCCGACATCACCTCACCCACCGACTTCCCGAGCACACCCGCTCCACCCGGGATGGCAACCTCGCCGACGCGTACGAGGTGCGACTCGTCGTGAAGGATCTCGTCGAGGAACTCCGCCACCGTGGGATGCATCGCCAAGGCGCCCATACGGGAGCCACCGATCTCGTGAGGATTGACCACCCGGTCGGCCCCGGCCTGAAAGAACTTCGACTCGTTCGACTGTCGGTTCGTGCGAGCCACGATGAACAGGCTCGGATTGATGGCGCGCGCCGACAAGGTGACATACACATTGTCGGAATCGGAGTCGAGGGCTGCGATCAGCGTGCCGGCCCGCTCTATCCCGGCTCGTCGCAGGGTGTCGTCGTCGGTTGCTTCGCCGGTGACGACCAGATGATCCACATCGAGATCCTCGTCACGGTCGATGATGACCACCTCGGCACCGTGGCGAGCCGCGTAGTGACTGATCGCTCGCCCCACCCGGCCTGCGCCGGTGATGATCATGTGACCGCTCATGTGATCGATCATTCGTTGTTCCTTCCGAAGCTGGAAACCATGGTTGATCGAACCCTCTACGAAAGCCTCGACCATCACACCGAGTGTGTAGAGAGCCCCGCTCACGCCGAAAAACACGAGCAGTAGTGTGAAGGCGCGATACGACTGATCGATTTTGTCGGCGGGACCGACCTCCCCGAATCCCACCGTCGTCACCGTGATGGCCGTCTGGTAAAAGGCATCGAACAGGCCCAAGCCGAGCAAGCGGTAACCGATCACGCCCACTGCCATCACCAGCGCCAGCACGCCGAGGCCGACGCGGACGCGGTACCAAGGATCAGCTGGTAAGGGACGGCCCCGGCCGATTCGATGTGGCAGCTTCACGACCCAGTTCTAGCCCAGCTGGTCCTACGACCCGTGGCTCAGTGGTCGGACCGGCTCAAGTGGCCGCCCTCACGAGGAGGGATACGGCGGAAACCATGAGGAGAACGAGCACGATGTGTTCGAAGGTGCGACCCTCGAGACGGGCCCGCAGGCTCGTACCGAACGGGATCACGACCATGGTCGCGACCAGTGCGAGAGCCGCGGCGCGGAGCCGGTCCCGATCGAGCTCGTCGCCCGCGGCCAGAACGAGAATCTGGGCGACCCCCGCCAGCAAGAAGAGCAGGGTCACCGAAAAGACGTAGGCATCCTTGCCGAGGCGATAGCCGTGGAACCACATGGCCACGATCGGTCCGGGGATCCCGACAGCTCCCTGCATCAGTCCTGTCGTTGCACCGGCCAGTGGCGCCCACCGCCTAGTGGTGGCCGGTTGCAGCCGCAGTTCGGGACGGCGTAGATAGTGCACCACGAACACCACGATCGTGGCGGCAAGGACCAGGAGCAGAGGCCACTCGGGGATCGACACGAGCAAAGCCGTGCCCACCGCGGCGCCCACCACCGTGCCGATGGCAAGACTCGTCAGATCGCGCGTCTCGTGGCGAGCTTCTCGCACGTGCACGTTGAGTACCGCGTTGGCCGCCACGTTCGGCAGTGCCACCACGACCACTGCCGTCTCGACCCCGATGAAGTGGCTCAGGAACGGTATGGCCACGAGGGGGTAACCCATCCCCGTCACGCTCTTGACGAAGGACCCGGCCAGTGAAGCGACGACAACTAGAACGAGGTCGGTGTCGCTCATTCCCAGTCGAGGTCGGTCTGGTGCAACATCCAAGACTCGGCGACCACTCCGCTTTCGATGCGGAAGTGGCCCAGCCAGCTGATCGTCATCGGGCTACCGGTGTCGAGATCGATGCCTCTCATCCGTACCCGTCCGTAAACCATGTCGCCAACCGTGGCCAGATCGTCGACCAACAATTCGGTGCCCTTCAGGTGGCTCAGGGCCTTCACCACCTGGTCGGCGAACTCGGTTGGAGACATACGGGTGGTGCCCTCGCGGCCATGGCGTACGTAGGGGTCGGCCACAAGGGTGGCCAGTGTGTCGGGGTCGCGAACGAGCCAGGCGGCGTTCCAGAGTCGGACGATGGGGTTGTCGGCGTGGTTGGTCACGGCGCTCCTGTCACAGTGCTGGGATTTTGGTTTGGACGATGCGTTGTCGCCAGATGGCTCCGAGCAGGCTGGCGGCGAGCACCGCCATACCCATCCCGACCATCGTCTCACGAAGGCCCGCTTCGTCAGCGATGATGCCGAAAGGGAGGGCCGCGAGCCCGAAGGCGCTGTAGCTGAACATGATCAACGACTGGACCCGACCGTGGTACTCCATATCGGCGATCGAGAGCACCAGCGAGCCGTTGAGCGACTGGAAGGCCGACATCGAGGCGCCCAGGCCGAACATCACGATCAAGGCGGCCCAGAAGTTGGGCATGACCGCGAAGAGGATCACGAAGACACCGATCGCCACCCCGGCCCTACCCTGCAGGAGAGTGAGACGTCTCCGGTCGGTGTTGGCGAGCGCCACGGCGGTGATGACCGCGCCGATTGCCGCCGCCGCGGTGAGGTAGCCGAGAAACACCGGCCCCCGGTCGAAGAGGTCGGACACCACGGCGGGCAGGAAGACCACGTGGCCGAATCCGAACACGATCACCAGTAGCGACATGGTGAGGAGGCGAACAAGCTCGGGTCTGGCTCGGACGTAGCTGAGCCCGTCGCGAAGATCGTTGATGGGAGAACGAGTGGGTGCCCGGCTGGGCGCTCCGAGCGGAAGGGTGAGAGTGAGCGCCACCGAAACTGCAGAGAGCGCAGCCGATAGGTAGTACACGCCGTCCACCCCCACGGCGCTGATTCCGATCATCACCCCGGCCACGGCCGGACCAACCACCCGGCTGGCCTGGGTGCTCATCGTGCCGAGGATGATCGCGTTGGTGAGAAGGTCGCGGTCGACGAGGTCGGCGGTCATCGCGATCCGGGCCGGAGCGAGGATCGAGATGCTCGAGCCACCCACCACAGATGCCGCCACGAGCATCCAGTACGCGATGACACCGGTCTCGATGGCGATCGCCAGCGTGAACGCGGTGACAGTATTCACGAGCTGGGTGACAATGAGGATGGTGCGCTTGTTGAACCGGTCGGCCAGCACCCCTCCCACCGGAATGGCGATGAGGCCGGCGATGCCGAAGCCGATCAGCACGCCACCAAGGGCCGTGTTGGTACCGGTCAGTTCGAAGGCCAGCCAACTGCGCGCGATCTGCTGCGTCTGCATCGCGAGAAAGACGAATACTCCGCCCCACCAAAGGCGCTTGAATTCGGGGATGCGAAGCGACTCGAACCGTGCTGGCGCGACGCTTCCTTCCTCGGTCATCGTCCGACGCTAGTTCGCCAGGTTGCGTTCGCCGGGTTCCGACGCAATCATCCAGGTCGATGCCGAGGAGCAGCCACCGATGATCGATGAGAAGGCGGCACTGATCGCAGAAAGGGCAGCCTTCCACGCGATGCTGGCTGACCTGACCGAGGCCGACTGGGAGGTGGCTTCGCTGTGTGACGGTTGGACGGTTCGAGAAGTTGCGACCCATGCCCATCTCGGTGCCACCATGAGCGTTCCGGCAGCCCTGCTGGGGCTGGTGAAGGCACGAGGCAACTTCGACCGCTTCATGGTGACTCAGGTGGCGGCGGAGCGCTCACGGCCCACCTCCGAAATCGTCGCGGTCTGGGGTGGCGTCGCCCATTCCGCGAAGGTCCCGCCATCGGTCAAGCAGGTCGACCAGGCCATCGATGTCTTTGTGCATCATCACGACATCGCGGTCCCGCTCGGCCGCCCGGTGCCATCTGATCCCGGTCGTCTCCGGTGGATGGCCGACGGACTCGTGGGCACCGGGAAGCCCATCGGGGGCGGAGCCCGGGTCGAAGGACTACGACTGATCGCCACCGACATCGACTGGCACTACGGCACCGGCCCCGAAGTCACGGGACCGGCAGCCGCGATGATTCTCGCCGGCTGCGGACGGCGAGCACTCGACGATCACTTGTCGGGGGATGGGCTTGCCGAGCTCCAGCGCCGGAGCTGAGCCCATGGCGACTGGCCTCTTGTCCGACATTCGGGTGGTCGACCTGGCGTCGGGACTGGCCGAGGCCACGGGTCGGTGCTTGGCCGACCTCGGTGCCGAGGTGATCAAGGTCGAACCGCCCGGCGGCTGTGAGGCCCGCCATCGCGGGCCCTACGACAACAAAACCGGAGAATCTCTCCACTGGCGGGCATGGGGACTCGGCAAGCACAGTGTGGTGCTCGACATCGAAGACCCAGCCGACCGCGGTCGGCTCGCTGATCTGATCGACACCGCGGATGTGCTGGTGGAGTCGTTCGGGCCGGTCGAGATCGAACGCTACGGCCTCGAGGCCGATGCGATAGCGCGCCGCAACCCTTCGCTGGTCCACGTCTCGATAACGCCATTCGGCCGCACCGGTCCGCGCGCCGGTGCCCCGGCCTCCGACATCACGCTCGCCGCCGCCGGTGGCTTGCTCAATCATCAGGGTGACAAGGATCGCCCCCCGATCCCGATCGGCTTCCCGGAGGCGGCCAACCATGGAGCGGTGAGTGCGGCGGCCGACGCGATTGCCGCCCTTCACGAGCGCGACCGCTCCGGTCTCGGCCAGCACCTCGACTCGTCGATGCAGGCGGCGGTGGTGGGCACCCTCCTCTGGACGAGCAGCTACGCCACCATCGACCGCAACCCGGGTTTCACCGGCGACGACAGAGCCTCGGCGCCCACCGAACGAGGCCGCGACATCGCTCCCGGTATCCGCAATCCCGTGGTGGAACCGTGCGCCGACGGCCACGTGGTGATGATCTTCGGACTGGGACTCCAAGGCAACGCAGCCTTCGCAGCCACCGTCCGTTGGGTGGAGGAGGAGGGTGCTCTCGACTCCGACCTGTGCGGGCGCCAGTGGGAGTCGTGGATCGACGACATGAAGTCTGGAGAACTGGCGGTGCAAGACGGGGCGAGGGCCATGAACGGGATCCTCGACTTCATCAAAACCAAGACCAAGGCGGAGATCCATGCCCGCTCGGTGAGCGACAAGCTCCTGATCGCACCATGCAACAACGCCGCCGATCTTCTGTCGGACCCCCAGCTGGTGGCACGTGAGTTCTGGGTCGACGTCGATGGGGTCTCTCACCCCGGCCCATTCGCGATACTCGAGCACACCCCAATCTCCTACGACCGGCCCGCGCCACGCCTCGGTGCCGACCAGGCCCTGCTCGACCACCTGCCACCGCGTCAGTATCCCCCCGTCACCGCGGCTCCCCGCGGGCCGATCTTCGAAGGCCTCAAGGTCGCCGATCTCACATGGATGGCGGCAGGCCCGCTGATCACCCGGGAACTGGCCAATCATGGCGCAACTGTGGTGCACGCCGAGTCGGCCGCCCGCCTCGACACGATGCGCCGGCTCCCGCCCTTTCACGGGGGCGGCTTCGGCGCCGACGCCGGGCTGCCCGCGGCCAACGCCAACCAGTCGAAGCTGGGGCTGGCCTGCAACTTCTCGGTTCCCGAATCGAAGCAGGTCATCGAGCGCCTCATCGAATGGGCCGACGTGGTGGTGGAGAACTTCCGTCCCGGCATGGCCCAGCGCAACGGATTCGGATGGCAACAGGTGAAGCGCCTCAATCCGCGTGCGGTGATGGTCTCGACGTCGATGAGGGGTCAGACCGGGCCCGAAGCGACTCTCACCGGATTCGGGCTCCAAGGGGCGGCCCTCGCGGGGTTCGTCGACATCACCGGCTGGCCCGACCGAGCGCCTATCGCACCATGGGGCGCCTACACCGACTTCGTGTCGCCCCGATATGCCCTGTGTGCCCTGATCGCCTCGCTCCGCCATCAGGCTCGCACCGGGCAAGGCCAATACATCGACCTGTCCCAGAATGAAACCGGTGTGCACTACCTCGCGCCGATGGTGCTCGATCACGGTGTGAACGGCCACCTCTTGGTCAGGCCGGGCGACCGCGCCGAGTTGGGGTCGCCGAGCGGGGTCTTTCGAGGGGAGGGATCGGAACGATTCCTCGTGGTGTCGGCCCAGACCGACCACCACTGGGCCGGTGTTCGATCGGTGGTGCCCGAACTGGCATCCTCCGAGTACGACCAACTCGATGCGGATGCCCGCCTCCTGCGCCGCGATGAGATCGAGGCTCGGTTCACACAGTGGGCGGCCGGCGTCGACGTCTTCGAGGCAGCCGACATTCTTCTGGCATCGGGAGTTCCGGCGTATCCCTCCTTGAGAGCCAAGGACCTCATCCGCGATTCCCAACTCGTGGAACGCTGCTTCTTCACCTCCCTTTCGCACAGCGTCATAAAGGGAGGCCAATACGACGGTCCGGTCACCCTCTTCTCCGGCACCCCCTGGAGGGCGCACTCTGCGGGTCCGACCATCGGCGAACACAACGAACGTGTGCTGAGCGGCCTGCTCGGATTCACCGATGACGAAATCACCTTGTTGGCAGAGGCCGACGTACTGATCTGAACTCGCAGAAGTCCACGAAAGGACTCACCCATGATCATCACCGCCGTCCACCCCGACATCACTGCCATCTCGACCTTCCACACAATTCCCGCGGTCGGCGTTCTCACCATCAACAGCTTCGTGCTCGATGCTCAGCAGCAGATGATCATCGACACGGGCACGACATCTGATCGGGGCCGGATGGGCGCAGCCATCGCAGAGCAGGTCGACCCCGACCGGCTGCGTTGGTTGTGGGTCACCCACACCGACGCCGATCACATCGGTGGCGTCCACGATCTACTTGCCGCCTATCCCGCGATCACGGTGGTCACCACGTATACGGGGTGGATCAAGCTGTCGACCCACGCACCCGTGAACCCCAAGCGGATACGGCTCATCCAACCCGGTGGCACCCTCGATCTCGGCGATCGGGTGATCACCGCCATCACCCCGCCCCTGTTCGATGCTCCCGAAACCATCGGCTTCTTCGACCCGGTGTCGAAGGCCCTCTTCAGCTCCGACTGTTTCGGAGCGATCCTGCCCGACGGGGCAACCTCACTCGATCAACTCGACGACGCGGCCGTGCTCGACGCCCAGACCCTGTGGACCTCGATCGACACGCCGTGGGTCACCAAAATCGACCGCCGGCTCCTCGCCGAGGAACTCGACGCCCTGTCGCAACTGGGCCCGACCTCGATCCTCAGCGGCCATCTACCGGCCACCGCCGGCATCGTCGACCAGCAGCTCGACGGCATACGAGCCGCACGGGACAGGTCGCCGTTTGCCGGCCTGTCGCACGAACAACTCGTCGAGATGTTGGAGAGGTGAGCCTGGTGTCGAACCTGGATGGGAAAGTGATCGTGGTCACCGGTGGAAATGGCGGCATCGGGCTCGCTCTGGCCGAAGGAATCGCGGCGGCCGGTGGATCGGTTGCGGTGTGGGGTCGAAACGCCGAGAAGAACGAAGCGGCTGTCGATCGGCTGGTCGCATCCGGAGCGCGGGCCGAGGCTTTCGTCTGCGACGTGAGCAGCGAAGCAGAGGTGATCGAGACGATGGATCGCACCATCGCCGAGTTCGGTCGAATCGATGGCCTGTTCGCCAATGCGGGCCACGTCGGAGTGAGTAGGCCTTTCCTCCAACTCGAACTCGACGAATGGCGTGAGGTGATGGCTGTGAACCTCGACGGGGTATTCCTCACCATGAGGGAAGCCGCCCGCCGTCTGGTCGATCAGGGTGAGGGTGGCAGCCTGGTGGCCGTGTCGTCCACATCGGCCATCCACGGCGCGGCCGGCAACGATGCCTACGGCACATCCAAAACTGCCCTCAACGGCCTGGTTCGGTCGCTGGCGGTGGGCCTGGCCCGCTACGCGATACGGGTGAACTCGCTTCTGCCGGGCTGGACGATCACCGAGTTGGCCTCAGGCGGCTACGAGAACGACCGCTTTCGAGAAGCTACGGTCCGCCGCACTCCCGTTCGTCGTTGGGCCGAGCCGAGCGAGTTCCGAGACATCGGCGCTTTCCTCGCCGACCCTGCGCTGACCTACCACACGGGTCAGGAACTCGTGGTCGATGGCGGATACACGGTCTTCTGATCTCAGCCTGTGTGCTCCGCCGGAGTGTCCTGGCTGAACACGTTCACCCAGTCATCGCCGGCCCGCGACCACAGAGAGCTCACGTACATCGCCTCCGGCTCGCCGACTTCACCGCCACGGACCCGTCGCCAGTCGGCGCGATACGACAACAGGACGTGATCTTCGGTGATCACGCGGATGGCCGCCTCCGAGAGCGTGTAGTCGGCCGCGGTAGGTCCATCGGTCAACTGGCCGGCGTGTTCTGAACGATCGGAAAAACCGGTCGGATACACGCCGAGGAAATCAGTGGACAGGAGCCGGGAATCGGCCGCGGGGTCACCCTCGACGAGGGCCACCCACACCTGCTCCTCGAGGCGGACGAATGCGTCGACGGTCAGATCTGTCATGAGATCAGCGAATCTGGATACCGGTCAGATCGTTGAGGGCTTCGGCATCGCGGGAGCTGTCTTCTGCCTTATGGCTCCCGCCCTGGATGATCCTGCGCCTCACAGCCGATGAGACGGTGTCGATGATCAACACGACGACGACGGTGAAGATGAGCACCGCTCCGACCGCGGGGAAGTTGCGGAAGTTGAGCTGCTGGACAAGCTCCGAGCCCACCCCTCCGGCCCCGATCATGCCGAGCACCGCCGAGGCCCGGATATTGATCTCGAAGCGGAACAGCCAGTACGAAATGATGATCGGCAGCACCTGAGGCAGCACGCCCCATCTCATGGCCGAGATCCAGCGCCCGCCACACGCTTCCACCGCCTCGATCGGTCCGGTGTCGGCCGACTCGATGGTTTCGGTGGAGAGCTTGCCGAGGGTGCCCACCGAGTGCAGACCTATCGCCAGGGCCCCGGCCCACGGACCGAGTCCGGTCACCGCAAGAAGAACGACGGCGACTATCAGCTCGGGCACGGCGCGGATGGCGTTGAAGAACTGGCGCATCGGCACCCGGATCCACATGGGCGCAACGTTGGTGGCGGCGAGGAAGGCCAGCGGTAGTGAGATCGTGGCCGCGATCATCGTGCCTATCCAGGCGATGTAGACCGACTCGAACACCTTGCCGATCACACCGCGCTCGATCTCCCCGGAGAAGTCGGGCGGGAACATGAACCGGAAAATCTTCCAGGCATCGCCGGGGGCGCTGCGGAGGCGCTCCATCGAAATGTCGAGACCGCTGATCGACCAGACCACCGCGACGATGAACAAGACGAGCAGGGCGATGCGACGCGGCACGGTGCCCGAAGGCTTCGGCGGACGATCGCCTCCGTCTCCGGGCTGGATCTCGGTGGGGGCCGGCGAAGTCATGTCAGACCAATCGCTTTCGAATAGCCACCGAGATCTGCTCGATAACGAGCACAACAAAGAAGATGAGGATCAAGATGCCGAGCACCCGGTCGAATTCAAAAACCTGACGCTGGGTCTCGATCACCCTTCCGATGCCGCCGGCACCGACGAGTCCGATCACCAGCGAGGCGCGTATGTTCAGCTCGAAGACATACAGCGCATAAGCGACATACGCAGGAAACACGGTGGGTAACACGCCGGTGCGTACCGCAGGGATGTGCCGGCCGCCGGCTGCTTGAGCCGCTTCGAGAGGCCGAGGATCGGCGCCGTCGATTGTTTCGCTGAAGAGCTTCACCATCACCGCGAGCGAGAAGATCGAGAGGGCCCACGCACCGGCGAAGGCGCCGATACCGATAGCGACCACCAGCAGCTTGGCCCAGAAGAGGTCGGGCACGGCGCGAACTACGTTCATCACGACCTTGCTCAGGATGTAGATCGGCCAGTTCGGGGTGGTGAGGCGAGACATTGCGAACGAGATCGGCAGCGCCAAGCTGCACCCGATGAGCGACGAGATGATGGCGATCTGGAAGGTCTCGAGAAGGGGATCGATGACGTTTTGACGGTTGAAAACCCAGTCCCAGGGAATCGGCCAGAAGAGTGACCAGATCTTGCCCTTGTCCCAGATCGTGTCGACGAACGGGTTGTCGGGCAGGTTGCCGAGGTTGATGACGGTCGTGAGCGTGAACCCGACCTTTCGCCCGGCGAAGATCGTGAATGCGATCAGGCCGATCGCAATGATGAGGCTTCGGATCCGGGGCCGGGGCCGCTTCGGTCTGACGACGGTGGCTGTGGCCACTACTCGGTGTCCGGGTCCGGGGCCGGGGACTCGCCGGCACTTGCCGCGGCCTCGGCGAGCAGGTCCTCGCTGGAGATTGCCCTTCCGTATATCTCGGTGAAGGTGTCGTCGGTGACATCGGCGACATCGCCGTCGAATACGAGATATCCGTCGCGTAGCCCGATGAGCCGTCGCCCGTACTCACGCGCCAGATCGAGGAAATGGAGGTTGATCAGAGTTGTTATGCCGAGTTCTTGGTTGATGCGCCTCAAGTCGCCCATCACCTGGCGGCTGGTGACCGGATCCAGGGCAGCCACGGGCTCGTCGGCCAGCATGACGTTGGGTTCCTGAGCCAGAGCCCGTGCGATTCCGACGCGCTGTTGCTGCCCGCCAGACAGGTCTGAGGCACGGGTGTAGGCCTTATCGACGATGCCAACGCGCTCCAGCGCCTGCATCGCCACCTCACGGTCGGCTGCCGGCCACAGGCCCAGCGTCGACCGCCATGCGGGCACCGTGGACAAGCGACCCATCAACACATTGTTTACGACCGATGTGCGATTCACCAGGTTGAAGGTCTGGAAAATCATGCCGATCCTCGACCTCACGGCCCTGAGCTCCGCAGCCGAGGCGCCGACCACCTCGGTTCCATCGATGGTGATGGAACCTTCGGTGGCCGGCACAAGGCCGTTCAGGGCCCTCAGGAGCGTGGACTTGCCCGCTCCCGACAGGCCGACAACCACGACCAGCTCACCATCGTCGATGGTGAGATCTATGTCGCGAAGCGCTTTTACGCCACCTCTGTAGGTGACCGAGACGTTGTCGAAACGAATCATCGTGGTTGTCGGTTGTCCGTTTGCTTGCTGATCAGCCGGGAGGCTCGGTGATGCCGAGCGCCGTTGCAGCTTCGCGAACGACATCGAAGTCGGCTTCCACGGCCCTGCGGATGTCGGTCCATCCGTAGATCTCGTCGAAGATCGCTTCGCCCTCTTCGGTCTCGAGGAAGGCTTCGACAGCGTCGTAGATCGCATCCTTGAGAGTGTCGGGGAAGTCGCTGCGAATGGCGACGACGTCGTTGGGAATCTCGTCGGTGATCGAGAACACGATGACCTTCTCGCCCACGTCGGTGGACTCGCCTCGGATCGTTCGGCGTGCATCGTCGAACGAGAGTCCGATGTCGGCATCGCCGTTGTAGACCGAGATCACCGCGGCGTCGTGACCACCACTGAAGATCGGTGTGACGTCGTCGGCCGGGTCGATGCCGAGGTTAGTGAGGTCGAGGGCCGGGAAGAGATAGCCCGACGTTGAACTCTCGGTGGTGAAGGCAATGGTCTTTCCGGCCACCGAAGCCAGATCGGCGATGCAGGACGAGCCGGCAGAGATTTCCACGCCCGCTCCAACAGCATCGTCTTCATCGGTCATCTCGCCGAGAGCCTTGCCGTCGTCTCCGAAGAAGACGCCGACCTGAAGCGCCACAGCATCGAGCGCCGCGACCTGGACGATCTCGCCGTCCTGGTTCTCGAGCGCAGTTGCCGGTACGGGAGCTTCGGTGCAGATGCTCGCGTCGTTGGTGAACCATTGGCCGTGATAGGTGGCCGAGCCGAAGCGGATCGACTGGATCAGGGCTTCGATGTTGCCGAATGTGTCGGCGCCGAGGGTGTAGCCAAACGGTCCGAACGCGCCGAGATCGGCGGTGTTGTTACCCATGGCTGTGACCAGGCCGGTGTAGTCGGTCGTGACGGTGCCCTCAACCTCGATGCCGAGAGCTTCCTCCAAGACATCGATGAAGGGCTGGACGTCGTCGAGGAGCTGCTCTTGCTCTTGGCTGGGAACGAAACCGAATACGAGCGACTCGGGCCACCCCTCCGGCAGTGCAGGTTCCTCGGGCTCTTCAGCGGGTTCCTCAGCGGGTTCATCGGCTGGTTCGTCGGGTTCGTCAGCGGGTTCATCGGCTGGTTCGTCAGCCGGTTCGTCTGCTGTGTCGTCCGCGGCGTCGTCGCCCGCGGTGCTGTCGTCGTCATCGCCGCAAGCTGCGGCCAATAGTGAGAACGCTAGCAAGACTGCCAGTAGTCGCCTGAGTGTCATAAGTTTTCCCTCCAGGGGATTTGCCTGACGAAACCCTAATCACTCCCCGTGGAGCGCGCCGCAATCAGCCGACCAATTTCCTCCCAATTCTCCACATCGATGGACCCGGGGTGCGATCTGTTCCACGGACGAACGAACCTGCAGACGACCGAAGCGGGGTGGGAGGCCACCAGTGCTTCGAGGTTGTGGTCGGCATCATCGACATAGAGGTCGCAGTCGACCTCGGTCTTGTCGTCGAGGATGTGCACCTCGGTGGTAGGCATCCGGTGCTCGGCCAGCCACTCATAAGTGTCGTGCACCGCGAAGTCGGGCTTGGTCGTAAGGATCACGATGTGGTGGCCGGCGCGGTCGAGTTCGGTGAGAGCCTCGATCGCGGCCGGGTATGGCAGCAGGGGTCGGAAGATGCTCTTGCCTTCCCCACATGTGCGAGCCCATTCCCAGAACTGGTCCATGTCGCCGAAGTGGGTGAGTCCGGTCGGTGCATCCCACTCGACGATGTCGTTGGTTGAGAGGGCCGCGTCGAAGTCGCGGTTGTAGCGGGAGACCCACCCCTGGTTGAAGTCGGCCACCACTCCGTCGAGATCTATACCCAGCCTCATGCGCGTCACCGGCTCAGTGTGGCAGCCTCGGGGTATGAACGCGCCCTTTGTCTTCGGTGTTGATCTCGACGGAGTCGTCGCCGACTACACACGCGGATTTCGCGATGTGGTTGCGGAGATCCGTGGTGTCGAGAGCGAGACCCTTCCGCTGGATCGAAGCTGGGACTTCAACGAGTGGAACTTCGACGCCGACGACTTCAACCGGTTCCACCAGATCGCGGTCAACGAACGTCGTATCCTCGCCACCCTCCCGATGGTCGAGGGCTCCGCCGAGGCGCTGTGGCGTCTCTCCGACGCGGGAATCTGGATCCGAATAATCACCCACCGCCTCTACACCAACTGGGGTCATGCCATAGCGATCGGCGACACGGTTGCCTGGCTCGACACCCACCAGATCCCTTATCGAGACATCTGCTTTCTCGGAGCCAAACCCGAAGTGGAAGCCGATTGCTATATCGACGATGCCCCGCACAACATCGAGGCGCTGAGGGCTGTGGGCAACGATGTGATCATCTTCGACCAGCCCTACAACCGGCACCTTCCCGCGCCACGGGCGACGGACTGGTTCGAGGTCGAGCGGATCGTTCACGAGTTGGTCGCCGACGGAGGCCAACACATCCAACCCCAGATCCCCGGTATCGACGCCGGAGCCGACAGGCTCCAACGACGCCAGAGTCGATGATCAGTCGGTGCGGGGGCGGTGTTTGATCACCGTCTCCGCCGGGAAGTGGTTGGCATAGGTGTCGCGGTATCGGCGCATGTGGGTCGATCTATCGAGGTAGGCGTCCTGGCAGCGGATCACCGACTCCAACGTCGCGTCTGTGAACGAAGCACCCGCGTCGACCAGTCCATCGAGTCCGCTGGTGTCGAACTGCCACGGTCGGCTGGAGATCTCGATATTGATCGCGGCGAGGCGTAGGAACGCCTTTTGATTCGCGGGAATCTCATCCAGCGAGATATCGGTCACGCGGTCATAGAGGTTTGCGATCTCGGGCCGCACGTAGCGATGGATCATGGTTTCCACGACATCGCGAAAGCTCGGACCGGTTCTTGATGTGAGGTGCACGATCGAATCATCGGGCAGCTGTTCGCGAGCGGCCAGGAATCCGGCCTGGAGGGCGTCTTGGTGCAAGAAGGGAGCGGTGCCGCCAGCAGGGGCCACATAGTGCACCTCGCGGTGCCACTCGGTGAGCAGGAAGCGTTCCACTCCCGACAGGAGTTGGTAGAAGCCGTACTGAGGTCCGCGGTAGCGCCCGTCGCCGCTGTGGCCGATCACCACCGAAGGCCGCACGATCAGGTACGGCAGTCCGCTGTTGGCAACGATGTATTCACCCTCGCGCTTCGACTCGGTGTAGCTGGTCGGGTCGTGGGTCGGGTCGTCGTGGAGCTCCTCCGCGATCAGGCCCTCGGCGAAACCGCTGGAGAACGCCGTCGATACATGGGTGAATCTGCTCACTCCCCAGCGGCTCGCGGCGTGAACGAAGCGCCGGGTCAGCTCGACATTGACCGCTCTCAGCAGGGGCTCGTCGAAGTAGCTCAAGCAACCCGCGGCGTGAACCACTTCGCTCACTCCGAATGCCGTGGCCACCTCGTCGAGTTGGTGGAGAGGATCGACGCGGGTCGGATCGTCGGCTCCATCGGGTAGTGCCACCTGGTGCAGTCGCGGACGCCACTGGGACTCACTTGCCATCGAGCCGCGGGTGAAATTGTGCGCCACCGCATCGTGCACGGCATCCGCAGGATGATGGCTGCGCACGGGAGCCACCACCGTGAGATCGGTGGTTTCCAAGAGGGCCGCGGTGATCAGGCTGCCGAGCGTGCCGGTTGCTCCGGTGACGAGCACCGATTCGGTGGGACTCATCTCAACAGCAGGAGCCGGCGCCTTCGACGCTGACGCGGCTCGAGGAGTCGTCGTGTTCGAGCGATGCCAGGTGGGCGATCAGGGGGCCACTGACCTGCTCTGCGAATCCGACGGCATCGATCGCTTCGATGTACTGCATCGCGGCTCGGGCCCGGATCATTCCGAGGTCGGCGTTCATCGCACCCGGGTCGAGGGCTCCGCATTCGAGAGACAGCTCGTCACACAGAGATTCACAGCTCGTGTTCATGAGCGAAAACAGCTGAGGCATGACCCTCGGATGGGCCCAGGCGAGTGCCTCGTCGACGGCGCGGGGATTCTCCACTCGAAGCTCGCGAAGCCGGGCCACGCCGATGCTGAGATGTTCGAGTTCGTCTTCGAGGATGGTGGCGGCGACGTGGGATGTGAGCTCGTCGGTCTCCACTCCCAACTGTCCCGATAGGGCCTGGTACAACACGATCGCGATCGTTTCGGTCATCAGGTCCTGGATGACCAGGCAGGCGGGGAGGTCGTTGTTGGCGACCGCTTCGCGAAACGTCGCCCTGATCGCTCGCCACTCCGGCTCGATTATCCGCTGCTTCACTTCGAAGCCGACCCGGGCGCCGAGAGATGCGAGCTGGCGAACGTGGCGCCCCTCCTCGCGGGCCTGGTTGACCGCCTCGAGCTTGGAATCGATGTCGTCGAACAAGGCCACCATTTCGCTGTAGTTCTCGACCGCCATGATCTCGCCGGCCACAGCATTGGAGACCACATAAGACAACAGATCGGTGTAGCTCGACGCGGTGGGCACTCTGGCACTCACCGTCACGCCCTTGATGTGATCGAGCGCATCGGCGATCTCGGCCTCGGTGAACGAGGCGCCTGAGTCGGTGACGACTTCGATGACACGCGGGTCGTCGGCGCCGACGATGTCGCCGAGGGCGAAGCTCGTGGCAACCCCCACTTCGGTGAAGCCAGCGGCGTCGACCAGAGAGGTGTAGTCGTTCATCGAGATGGCACCGCCCACGCACCCGACATAAGCCTCAACGCTGGCGCGGACGACCTCGGGCAACTCCTTTTCGATCACCAGGTCGGAGAGCTGGATCCGACCACCGGGACGGAGAACCCTCATCGCTTCGGCGAACACGAGGCTCTTCTCGGGAGAGAGGTTGATGGCACAATTCGAGACCACCACATCGATGCTGTCGTCTTCGACAGGCAGGGCCTCCATGGTGCCGAGGCGAAACTCCACGTTGGCATAGCCATCTCGCTCGGCCGTCGCCTCGGCCTGGTCGAGCAGGGCGGTGGTCATGTCGACCCCGATGACTCGACCGGACGATCCCACTGCTTTGGCGGCGATGAATACATCGAGGCCGGCCCCGCAGCCGATGTCGAGCACGACCTCGCCGGATCGTAGACCCGCGCCGCCGGTGGGGTCGCCGCAGCCGAGGCCGAGATTCGCCGCTGCCGGAGCGTCGGCCAGGGTTCGGTTGTCGTAGCCGAAGGCCAGGGCCTGAGCGACCGCGTCGTCGACGCCGAGCAAGGAGCCTTCGGCCACCCTCGTGTAGCCCTCACGCACCCGCTCACGGACGTCGTCGGGGTCGATTTTCGAGATGGCGTCTCGGGTCTTCGGCACGGGATTCTCCATCGATCGGTGGAAGTGGCGCGACACGTTCAGATCGCCTTCGCCGAAACCACTCGATTCCCCGCCCTATTCCCCGGTGAGAGTCGGGCTGGAGTCACCACATCCAGAACGCCACGTACGAGGGACGGCTGGTCGCGAGCGCACACTCGTGGTGCGGCTCAACGACTGCCTGCTATGGGTGGGCGTTCCCCGAGATTGAGTGGCACTCGAGACCCTTCGGCCTGCAACAACAAGGGGTGATCGTCGCCGAGGAGGCTCCCGCCCGGCGCTCGTTCGAGCATCGTTGCCATCACCTCGGCCGCCTGCACCGAGAGCGATGTGAGGGAGCGGTGTGAATGCTCCCTGACGCCGACATCGATCTGGCCGATGGCATCGGCGCCGTACCGTTCGGCGATATCGATGAGCATCGCGATCTCGACGCCCCAACCTTGGGGAAGAGAGAGTTGCTCGAGCACATCGCGACGCGCTGCGTACTCGCCCGAAAGGGGCTGATGGATGCCTGCGAGCTCAGGGAAATAGAGCGAGATCAATGGTCGAGCGACAAGCTCGGTTGTGCGTCCACCACCGCCGTTGCGTTGCGACCGACGAGCGGAGGCCTTCATGAGCAGGATGCTCGGATCGTCGAGCAAGGGCGCGACCAGGCGGGCGATCCACTCCGGTTCGAAGCTGGTGATGTCGCCATCGATCCATACGACGACGTCGCCGTAGCTGGCGAGCAGTGAGGCCCAAAGGACGTTGCCCTTGCCATGGCCTTCGCCATGATCGAGGTGGATCTTCTCGATCGGGATCACGGCGGCACCAGCACCGGCTGCGACTGAAGCGGACTCGTCGGTGCTGCGATCGTCGATCACCAAGAGTTCGTCCACCAGGCCCGAGGCGCCCATCAACGCCGATCTGATCATCGCCACCAGCGGACCGATGGTCGTTGCCTCATCGCGGCACGGAATGCACACCGACACCGTCAGGCCGCGTTTCGCGGCGGCAACGTCGTCTAGCGAGCCAACCATGGCCTCAAACTGGCTCACCGGCACCGGTAACCTCCGCCGGTATGCATCTCTACGGCGTGGTGAATGCTAGCCCCGACTCCCTCAACGCGGACTCGCTCGTGGCGACCCCGGACGAGGCTCTGAGCCGTGCTGTCCAGTTGTTGGAGGACGGGGCTGATGGCATCGATCTCGGTGGCCAAGGCTCGACCGACTTCGCCACTGTTGTGGATTGGCAGACGGAATGGGCTCGGCTGCGTGAGATGATCGACGATCTGCGAGTGATGACGGTTATCGGCGCTCTTCCCCTGGAGCGTCAGGCGGCTCAACCGCTGAGGGTCGATCTCTCGATCGGACTCGACCTGCGAGACGCTGGAGCATCAGATGATCTCGAAGACACCGTCAACTACGGATTGGTCTCAGAGCGCATCACCGAACTCGCCGACGAGACCAAGCATGTGTTGCTCGAGCGGCTGACCACCGACATGGCCGACCTCGTGTTGGGCTTCGATCGCGTCGAGGAGGTGACGGTGACGGTCACCAAGCTGCGTCCGCCGATCCCGCTCTCGGTGAGCGCCACCGCGGTTCGGCTGATTCGTACCCGCGCCGAGGCGGCAATCCCGCCCTTGCACCGCCATGAGGCAGTTGTCGCCTTGGGCTCGAACCTCGGAGATCGTGAGGGTTTCCTGCGTGACGGGGTTCGCGAACTGGGCACCGTCACCGCGATGTCGCAGGTGTTCGAGACCGACGCCGTTGGTGGACCCGAAGGCCAAGGTGCCTTCTTGAACATGGTGGTCAAGGTCGAGACCTCACTCGACCCGTTCGCGTTCATGCGTCGCTGCCAACGGATCGAAGCAGGCGCGCTACGGCAACGAGTTGTCCACTGGGGGCCGCGCACCCTCGACGTGGATCTGCTCTTCTTCGACGATGCCGAGATTCGCAGTGAGGTACTCACCGTGCCTCATCCCCGGATCAACGAGCGCCGCTTCGTGCTCGCCCCGCTCAGCGAAATCGCGCCGCAACGATGCCCGAGCGGATGGGAGCAGAACCTGCCCCCCGAAACCATCGTGCCGCGAGGACCCCTCAGCATCTGATCAAGGAGCTCCCCAGTCGAGAGTGGGGGGTTTTCACGATGCGGCAGCACTGCGGTGTTCTGCACACTGATGACATGACCTCGATCGACCATGATGAAGAGGGAGCCGCGCCCGAGAGTGGCGACCAGGGGCACACCGACCATGTATCCAGGGGACGAGCACTGTGGCAGGGCTCGGTATCGCTCCCGGGGCGGACACTCCGTTGGGCCTGGAGGTCGCGGCTGGTTCGAGTCTTTGCTGTCTTGATGGTCGCGATGGTGTTGTTTTTCGCAACCCAGGGGGACTTCATCGCAGAACAGCTTGCCGGCTACGTCACCGACACTCGGTCACCGGATGTGCCTGTTGAGTGGTTGGTTGACGGCATCACCCTACGCCGAGCTGCCGAATCCTCGCGGGGAACACATGATTCAGATGGCGCCATCCGCCATACGGTCGACTATCCCTATCAGCTCCTGTCGGCTCTCGAGAGTCCGACCTTTTCCGTAGAAGCGAACGTCACCGTCATCGACGGAACCGCCTTCTTGCAACACGATCCGAGGGACCCCATCGGCATGCGGTTGATCGAGTTTCTCGAGTATGCCGCTATCGCCGATTTCCCGATCGTCAAGCTCGACCTCAAGCGTGATCGCGTCGGCACGATCATCGACGAGGTGCAACAGGCGATCGACCGGTTCGGGCTGGTTCCGAGCCGGCTGCAGTTCAATGCCGACGTCTTTCGCGGCCCGGGCGTGAATAACGACATCTTCGGCGCTCGATCGGATCTGTCGTTCACCGACCGGATGTACAACCTCATCGTGATGGAGCTGGAGACGTCGGACCTGACTCGCGTGGCCGAGCACTTCCCAGAGTCCACCATCCTGATCAGCTCGACCACCCCGACCGGGCCTCGCGAAGAGGAGTATTCCGAAGACCATCTCCTGCAGTTCGTCTCTGCCGCTCATGAGATCCGGAAGGTCAACCCCGGTCAATCGCTGGCTTTCGTGGTGCGCGGCGATCTGGCCGCACAATCGGGCCCCCATCTCATGGAAGGACTCCGTGCCATCGAAGACAGCTACGTCGCGGCGTGGTGGCCGGCCGATGTGCCGCCCGTATCTGCAGAGATCGAGACCCTGCGTGCCGGGGGCGTGACCTTCTTCGACCTGGGACAAGAAGCCAACGACTGACCGTCGTCGCGGCGGGAGCCGTCCTCCTCGAACCGTGTTCAGCGGTTTTTGGTGAAGTTGTCCACCTCTGAGGTAGGAAACCCACGCCAATTTCGTGGTTTCTGGTCGGGACGGCGGGATTTGAACCCACGATCCCCTGCTCCCAAACCAGTCTGAGGGCTTTCTGAGGCGTTCGGTTGTGTGCTGAAATCTGTGCGAAAGCGTGCTGTCAGTGTCGGGCAAAGCGCCTGGTCAGCAGGGGTAAATGGGTCCGAGCGTTGATTTGTCTGTGTGGTGTGGTCCGGCCGTGGCGGTCGGGGTCCGGAAGCAAAAGGTAGCTTTCAAAAGCTACCTTTTGAGCTACCTTTTCGAGACCATCGGTTTCCTGAGCTGTTCGGGTCAATCGTCATCTCTGCCGTCGACCGCCTGTCGGCTGAGATCTGATGGCAAGCGGCATGACGTGTCGAGTCCAGGATTCGAGTACGGCGCAGCTCGGTTAGGGCGGGCACATCCCGTATCGCCAGTTTGGGCGGGGCCGCGGACAGTAAGGGTCGGTGCGGTAGTCGGGACTTGACCGGGGCATCTAGGGGTCGGTTCGGGCTTCGAGTAGTCGCGGTGGGATGCGTGCGCCGTCGAGGATCTTTCGGTCGCCGATGGGTGATTGGAGGTCGATGGTGATCGGTGCCGTTTGGTTGCCCGGGCATTCTTGTGGCCCTTCGGGTGGTATGACCGCTATCGCGATGCGTATTTCGGTGGCGGATTCGATGATCTCGGGTGGCCGCATGTTCTCGACTCCACTGGCTCCGCTGGCGCATCCCGTCTGGGAGACCATCAGGTGCAACATCGTCGATTCTGGATCGACGGGGCGGGCGGGATCGAGCCCGATGTTCATGAGGTCGACGCCGTCGGCAACAGCCAAGTGGAGCTCGCATTTACCGGCGCTTCTGCCGCGAAGTGACCAGCCTGCGATGGTGTTCTCGAACGGGTGGATCAGGACGAGAGAGGCATCTTCGAAGTGGCCGAAGAGGGCGGTTTCATCGTCGCGGGTCAGTGTTCGCCAACCTTGCTGGGGGACGGGAGAGCCTGACATCGTCGATGTGAGCAGGGCATTGATGAGGGGGTCGTTGGATGTCGGATCTACGTCGGGTTCACCTCCTAGAGCCGATAGGGGGAACGGGCCTGCCCCCCTGCATGTCACGAGAGGGTCTTCGCCTGCGTTGGCCATCATCGTGAGCGGTTCATCAACCGAGGGCGGTGCCGTTGAGTCGTCCCACAGTTCGCCGTTAAGGCAGAACATGTCGGCGCTATCGGGAAACTCCGAAGCGATGATGTTGAGGTGGGCGACTGTGGGGCGAATCAGGTCGAGTGAGACCCGGTTGAACAGGTTGCCTGACCCTGAACCGACCACGACGATGTCGTCGCGTCCGGGTAGGAGTTGGTCGGCCTTTGTCTGGAGGGCGCGCAGTTCGACTTGGGTGTATGCCACCTGCACCACGTCGACCGCGTAGCCCGACTCGGCCACCGTCCAGTCGACGGTGATGGGCGGACGCGGCTCAATCGCGGCGATGTCGCTCTCACTCGGCCGGCGACCAAGGATCTCCTCGAGATGGGGACCGGGGTCGTCAGTGAAGGCGAGCACTACCGTGCCGCCGTATTTCCGATCGATCCATCTTCCCGCATAGGTATCGGGATGCTCAGCGACATAGGTGGCCAGTAATCCGTTGAGCTCCCACGGGGTGTTCTGACCTCCGGTCAGCGTGCCGATCACTGATGGAACTGGGGTTTGGACGTCGCTACAGAGGCCGATAGCGAGATCGGCCACGCCGACCGATGAGCTGGGCGAAGCGGACGATGCTGGGTTGGGTGGGACCGAAGTTGCGTCACTCGTGGGCCCCGGTGCGGCTGTGTTGCCGGTGTCTCCGCAGGCCGTGGCCAGCAACGCGATGGCAACCATGACGGCTCGAACCCTCATCGCCCCAGAATCGCACAGCTTGTGGCGATCTGAGAAGCGGGTCGTCGCCGTGCCGGAACTGGCTATGGGTGCCCGCCGCGCCAAGTAGGGCGAGTAGCGGGTCAGCGAAGATCTGCTTCCTGCCGTGGCGCGTCACTGGCTGTGGTGCCGCGGAAGCTGGGGTCGGGGGCTGGTGTAGGTTCGGTGGTGGCGAGATCGCAACCTCGGGCGGGGAGCGGCGATCTGTCGGCGGAAGGGTTTGGTGATGGCGCGGCGTTGGCGGACGAGCGGGTTATTGATTGCAGTTGTGTTGGCGATGGTCGTGCCACCGGTGGGTGCCTATAGGGGTGCGCCGTGGTTCGCTCCGGGTCAGTCCTATGACCAGAACTTTCCGGATCCGCATGTGGTAATGCACGACGGCGTCTACTACGCCTACTCGACCAATACCGGCGGGCCGTTGCTGCCCACGATGACGTCGGCCGATCTTGAGACATGGACTGCGCATGCTGCCTGGTTGCCCAATGTGTGGAACGACGACCCGTTCTACAACGATGGCTTGGTCCGGCCACCAGCCTGGGCCGCTTCGGTGGGCGGTACCGCTGAGGTGTGGGCTCCAGCGGTGGCCCAGGTGGGTGAGGACTGGCTGGCGTATTTCGCGGTGAGAGAGACGTCGGGGAGCAGGCCCCGGCACTGCATCTCGGTTGCCGCTGGTCCCCACCCGCTTGGCCCGTTCGAAGACCACACGGCTGAGCCGTTGACGTGTGGGCTGGGGCCGGGCGGAGCGATCGACCCGTGGCTCCACATCGACGGGGCGGGCACACCTTGGCTGTTGTGGAAAACCGAACCTTCATTGAAACGGGTCGGCCCGGTGCCACCGATACCGGCAGCGATCTGGTCCCAGCCGCTCACCGCGAACGGCCGCCATCTCCGGCCCGACCGCGAGCCGACACTGTTGCTTGTCGCCGAGGCGAACAGTTGGGAAGGAGGTGTGATCGAGAACCCATCTCTGTTGAGGATCGAAGGCGATCTCGTGCTCGTCTACTCCGGCAACGCCTTCGGATCGCCCGACTACGCGGTTGGCTGGGCCCGATGCAAATCCCCGGCGGGGCCCTGTGAACGCGCCGCGACAGAACCGATCCTTTCCTCGCGCGGTGACATCAACGGTCCCGGCGGCGCGGCCCTGTTCACCGACGCGGCGGGCGACACCCAGATCGCGTATCACGCCTGGAACGCGCCATTCGCGTCGTATCCCGACTATCCGAGCTGCGACAGCGACCGGGATGGCCGGTGCGTCGACGGCGGTCAACGATTCCTGCACATCGAGCCGCTGTGCCGTCTCCCCTCTGGTGACCTGCATGTGGGATTGCCAGAGGGCTGGGTGTTCTGTGACTCCGATCCCAGCGCCTGGCACGGGCCGAGCATCGCCTGGCTGAAGTCCGCCGGGCTGTCTAAAGGGGTGAGCCCTGCCCGGTTCGCTCCGGACCGGCCCCTCACCCGCGCTGAGGCAGTGACGATGTTGTGGCGCTGGGCGGGCTCAACTCCGCCCGCTGCGCCGATGCCGTTCGTAGATGTCGAATCGGGCGCCTACTACACCGATGCTGTCGCGTGGGCGGCGGGGATCGGTTTGGTGCGGGGCACATCGGCCACGACCTTTGAGCCCCACATGGTCGCCAACCGGAGCCATCTGGCTGCGATTCTGCACCGTGCCGCCGGTCTGCCTGCCGCTGTTCATGCCACCCACTTCACCGACGTCGACGCGAACTCCTTCTACACAGAGGCGGTTGGTTGGCTTGCCGCGACCGGACTCACCACCGGCTTGACCGCCGAGATGTACGCGCCGCACGAACCGACTACTCGCGCCCAGCTCGCCACCCTGTTGTGCCGGTTCTCTCGGCTCGAGATCGACTCGGCCGATATGGCCGCGGCGGTTGCGCGGTGCCCCGGGAACTGACCGGGCGTTGATCGGTCCGCCGTTCGACTCGTCAGCCAAGTTGTGTTCGGCGGTGAGAGTGTGCAGGGTTGCCGACGGGCGAAGCGTCATTGTTGTGGTTGGAGTTCGCCGCGACCGCAACGCGTCTTCAGCGGCCTGTGATCAGTCCATCGATGAGCCGAACGAGTCCGGCAGCGGTGGGCTGGGTCAACACGAGCCAGGGTTGGTCTCCGACCGCTTTCCAGACTCCGACATGTACTGCTATTGCCGATCGGTGAACGGTGAGATGGCTCACATCGATCCCTGACGTCACGGTCACTGCCGTCGCTAGTCCGGTGCATTTCGGCATTGATGAAAGTCCGCTCACATAGGGTGCACCGAGCTGCGTCACTCCTATGCCGTTTGCTTGTTGGCTGGTGAGACCCATGATGGTCAGGCGTTCCAGTCCGACGGCGAGCTGGTCAGCGACGCTTGAGAGGTTGACTGGGCAGACGAGTCGTGCCGCGGAGACCGCCCAGCGGTCGTCGTCGGTTCTCAACCCGGTGTCGAACGCGTATTGGATGTGTTCCATCGACAGTCCGACTACTCGTTGTTGGTGCCGCTCGAGTTGCTCGCGGAGCCGCACGTCGGTCACGGCGTCGGCCAGCGCCAGCAGCGCCGCGTACCCGGGGAGGTCGAGTTCGAGACGGTCGCTGGCGGGTGGGCTGGGCAGGGTGCTCAATGAGAGAGCCCGGTCCAGCCAGGACAGGGCGACCGATCGCGATGGAATCAGGCTTAGGTCGAACCCGTCGGTGGTGTTGGTGGCGATGACGAAGGGGCCACCAGGGTCGACCCAGAGCAGCGAGGTGCTGATGCCGACGCCGCGTTCTGGGCCGGGGCCGACGATTCGCAGCGCTCCGACGGGAGCGGCTGCCACTGCCAGAATCGCGAGTTGGTCAGGGGTGGGGGAGTCTCCGGGTGAATCTGATGGGGCGGGCAGGGGCGAGTTCGCAGAGGGCGAGATGCCCTCTGATGCCAACATGCCGGCGAGGCTCGCCGATGTGATCGTGAGGCGCTGTAGTGGATCTGAGGTTTTCATCATTAAGCCCCGTGCTTGTCGAATGCGGTTCCGCCCATGACTTGTGGAGATGCCCAGCTCGGATCGGTGACCCTGACCGCACCGCTGCCATCGACCGATAGTGAGACGTCGGGACCCGACCCCAGGCTTGAGTCGAGCAGTCCTTGCTGGAGGTTGCGCGCCGACTGGTATCCCTCGTGTTGTGCTTGGCGCAGTTGGTCGAGGTAGTCGGGGGAGGTTGGGTCAAGCCGGGCGACGCGGCTCGCGACCATGGCGTCGATCACGTCGTCAGCTGAGGTGATTTCGGCGTTGTGTTGACCCGGCCCTGCCTGCTGCCATGACGGATCCGGGGCTGTGACTTCGCCGGTGCGAGGGTTGGTGTAGCTCTCGTTTCGCCACATGGCTTCGGTGCGGGCAAGTCGCTCACCGGTGAGCGGTTGGCCGGTCGTTGCGTCACGAAACGCGACCGCATCGATGTCGCCGGCGAATGGGAGACCGGAGTCGAGGTCGATCACGAGGCCGTTTCGCACTTCGACTCCGTTCATGTTGCGAATGCCGTCGCCGTAGGACGTGAACTCACCGAGTCGTTGCTGGGATCGGCGTCCGATCGCGTCGACCAGATCGGCAGGAGCGTCGTGCGGTATGGGGCGGGGCCTGACCATCGACGGGTCGTAGAAGCCGACCTTTCCGATGTCGTCGAGTTCACATCCCCCTAGGTAATAGTCCTCGATGCTCAGTGTCTTGGGCTTTATCGAGAGAGGTTTGGGCACGGCCTGGTTGTTGCGAATCAGATGCATCGACTCGACCCTGGTGGTGCGCGCATCGATGATCGCCGAGTTCTCCCTCGCTACCCGATTCATGTGGTCCATCTGGGGTTGACTCCACCCGGTTTGGTGGACGAGATCGTTGGGGACCACGTCGCCGCGGGCGAGCCGGCTCAGATCGTCACCCACACGGTTCTGGGGTAGGAACCTGTCGCTGTAGGGGCCAGGAGCGACGGTGTCGCCTGCTCTGACCCGGATGGTCGGTAGGTCGACATCGGGTGCGCGCATGTGAACACCGGCTGGGAGGCGACCGGGTGTGCGGACCGAACGGATCTGATCCATGGCTTCGTCGAGTTGCCCGCGGGCCATAGTGGCCCCGATCGCGTCCCAGAAGACAGCTCCGGCTACCTGGCCGGTGGTTGCGTTCGGGTCCGCTAGAGCTCGTGCGGTGCCGTAGCCAGGGACGTTCTCGCGCATGTTGGCATCCATGGCGACACCGAGGCCATCGAGCACCCCGAAGTCTTCTTGGGGTGGCTTCCAGGTGCCGGTCTGGGGGTCCATTGTCCATTCGACGGATCGCTCGGCGGAGGACTGAACTGCTTCTACGACGTTGCGGCCCTGGTGATAGATCTCCGATGCTCCGCCGGTTGCCATGCCGGCCGCGATCCGAACCGGGATGCTGCGGGTGAATTCATCCACGGCGTGGCCGACATCGACGATGAGCTGCCCGGTCTGGGAATACTCCGGGTCGGGAGCGGCCTGCTCACGCCACAGGTGATCTCGCAGCATGTCGGAGATCTGCTGTTGGCGGGCGACATCGAGATTTCCGTCGGTATCAAAGAAGGTTTCGTCTCGGGTCAGACGGTCGAGGAGGTCGATCCTTCCTTGGTCGAGCGCGAGGTCACCGAGGCGTTCGTTGCGCTCCCATGCAGCCGCGGCCTCGTCGCGGCTCACTCGTTCGGCTTGCTGTTCCCATTCGGCCTGTTCTACCCAGTCGTCGAGCCAGGCCGATCGATCTCGGGCCCCGGCCTGCATGTGTTCGGAAATCTCCTGTTGGCGCTGATCGGCGTAGAAGTCGTCGGCCTCCTCGGGGGTCAACCAGCGGGCGGTGCCCGACTCGGGGTCCCACACTCGATCGAGGCCGTCGTCATCGACGGGGTCAACCCCGAGCAGATCGGTAGCGCCTCTGGAGCCGTCTCTGCTCCACGCCTCGGCCAGGTCGGTCATGCTGATTCCCCAGTCCGCCAGGGATACGCCGGTCAGGCCGAGCGCGCCTAAAAGCCCGACCAGTGAGGCCGCCACCGCGTCACCTGCGGTGATGTCGTTGCTGTCATCGTCTGGGACATCAGCGTCATCGATCTCATCGCTGTTGGCGTTGAGGGTCTCCTCCTCGTCGCCATCGTCAAGCGATCCGTTCTCACCACCGGCGTCGGTTTCCTCAACAGCGGAGGACTCGTCGCCGACGGGCCCAATTCCCCCAGGGAGCGCGGCCGCGGGGTCACCAGGATCGGGGCAATCCAGTGCCAGTGGTTCGGCCTCGGCCAGAAGTACGGCGCCCACCGCGTCGAACGCTGATCGTTCGATCGCTACGGCGCCGGCGACGATGCTGACACTTGAGCGCACCGTGACCTGTTTCACGGCGCTGGAGAATGAGACCGAGTCGGCATCGAATTCGGTGGGTGGCGACCCGCAGACAGTCTGAGGCCCATCTTGAAGTTTGGTGAATGCCCATTGGACCAGCAGATCTCCGGAGCGGCCACCCATGTCGTCGTAGGGCGCTATGTAGGAGCATCGTTGACTCATCACGCCACGCGCTTCGATTTCCTCGAACCTGACGATGGCGCGCACCAACGAACCCACTGCGTCTGGACAACCGAGCGATCCCTCCGGTAGGGGCTGGGGATGATCGCAAGGCAAGCCAGCGGTCTCCAGTGACGACATGAGAGTAGGCACCAGCGCCTCCAAGTCGCTGAAGCTGACCAGATCGCCGGGGAAGACGAACCCGCTGATGTTCACACGATGTGTACCGCTTCGCCAGACCCTGCTCACGCTGCCCGAGTCGGTCGAGGTGATCTCCTCGACCAAGTCGGTCGCGCTGCGACATTGAGTGAATTCGCCAGAGCCGCGCCATTGCAAGGTGATGTTGGCGCTTCCACTTCCGACCGCATCGATCCTGTAGTTGCAGACCAGGACAATGTCGCCGGGACGGTTTGGGTTGTCGGACAGGGTCGATCTGTCGAGCGCTATGCCTCCAACCGAGCCGGGGCAGACCGGGCCGGTCTGTGCTTGTGCGGGCTCGCTCCGCAGATTTGTGGCGGTCAGGACCAGTCCGGCCACCAACAGCAGCGTCGAGACCGTTGCCCCGCTGGTCATAGCCGCGTTTCTCGAACGGGTCCTTGGGTGTCTTCCGACCAGTATCCCAGCGGTCATCGACGCGGAGAAGAACGAGATCGCCAAGCCCAGTGTGACGACACCGGAACGATTGGCCAGGCCTGCACCCTGGGCGATCAGCAGGCCCGCTCCCCAGGCAGCGACCGCCGGCCATGACCGGACTGAGACCAATCCCTTGGGTGAGGTTTCCAGCCGCACGGTAGAGCCCTGAATCCATCCGACTAACAAGCCGACGCCGACGGCGGCCACCACCAGCTCGACTGGCGTGTCGGTCCCGAGCACGATCGTCATGGCGGCTGGTGCCGCGACCTGCACCGCCAAACGCAGGTAATCGAGCCGCACCCGAATCCGGCTGGGCCGTCGACACATCGCTATTGCTGCGGTCAGCGAGACCGCCGACAACGCGAGAATCAGCCAGCCAAGCATTCTCATGAGACCACTCCAAACTCGGAATCGACCCTATGACGCACCTAGCGGGGCAGCAAAGACGGGCCGCGTCTCAGCGTGTCGCTCAATCTGGATACGGTTGGGCGGCCCTGCAAGCATCGGCTGTTGCCGAGGGTTTTCCGACAGACGATGCGCTATCGGTGTTGGAGTTGGATGATGAGTTGATGGGGTGCTGTTGCGCTCGGCTGGGGACCGCCCCCCGTACGGGCCGTGGCCCCGCGCCAGTGCGAGTGGCGGGTGGGGTGGCGCGGCGGTCGGGAACTCGCGTCGGGGTAGTGTCGGTGTTCATGGCGGAACGGTGTGAGAGGTGCGGGGTCGACTCGGTTGTCGATGCTTCTTACTGTCATCGTTGCGGGTGCAGGCTTGGGGTTGTGGTTGCCGAGATCGACTTGTTCGGCGAGCAGACCAGGCACGAGCCGTTCGTGGAATCCGGTGCGTCTGCTCCGAGTCGGTTGTCGGTACTGGCCGGCGCAATCGGGGTGGCGGCTCTGGTCGGCGCAGCAGTGTTTGTTGTCGACTGGGGCACCGAGACCACCGATGATGAGGATGCTCTCGTTGAGGAGGAGGCTTCTGAGGTACCGGACTCTGAACCGGCTGGGGTGCAAAGTGTTGACGTCGGCGCGGCTGAGGAAGTTCTTGTCGAGCGCGGTGGGCGCCTGGTTTGGGATTCGGGCACCGAGCTTGGCGCCGGTTGGCCTCTACCGATTGTGGAGTATCAGGACTCGTTGTATCTGTTTGCTCAGAGCGCGGGGCCTTGGGAAGCCTCAGGTCAGAGCGACTTGGCGGCGTGGCGGTCCTTCGACGGTCAGCAATGGGAGTCTCTGGGTGCCGTCTCGGCTATTCGTGGTCATGTGAGGGCTGTGGCGGCGAGCCCGGCGGGGTTGGTCATGGTCGGCACCGGTGAGAACCAGGAACCGATGGCATGGACTTCGACCGATGCTGTGAGTTGGGATGGCGCTCAGTTGCCTGGCGGTGACCGCACCCCTGGCCTGGTTCCCGATGGTGTTGTGGCGACCGGCGATCTCATCGTGATATCGGCGACCGAGGCCTGGTCAAACGTCTACCAGCGGGTGAACGAGGCGGTAGCGGAGTACACCGGCCTCGACATCGATAGCGGGGAGGTCGGCTTTGGCTGGAGCGGCTCGACGGTGTCGCTTTTTGGCCCCTTGGGGCTGCGGCTACTAGAGGTGTCGGCGGAGGAGCTGGGGCTGAGCGAGGATGACTTTGTTGCTCTGAACGGTCCGTCGGGTCCCCCAGAATCGGCAGTTTGGTCATCGACAGACGGGGGCGAGAGTTGGACTGTCGCGGAACTCGATGGGCTCTTCGTGCAGGGTCTCAGTGTCGGACAGAACGGCGACATCCTGGCGACCGGTTTCGGTGCTGGACGCCCCGGGTTGTATGTCAGCACTGATGGGCAGGTCTGGGAGCCGCAGGGGTCGACGTTCTTGCGATCAGCGAGAGTCTGGAATGAGCGTCTGGTAGCCGTTCGAGACGACGAAACGGGAGGTCTCGTGACGTCTACCGATGGCGTCGAGTGGCAGCCCGTGCCGGTAACCGACCTGTTGTCGGGCGGTTTCGAGTGGCACATATCTGAGATTGCTGCTGGCCCGTCAGGGATCGCGGTGATCGCTGAAGGCTTCAACGAGTCTTTTGAGCCTCAGTCCAGAACCGCGACCCTGCTCAAGGATGGCTATTCGCTTACTGCCCGTGGCCAAAGCAGGTTGGAGTTGAAGCGTGACGGCATCACGCTGCTCTCGACGACGCTGCACACGCCGAACGTTTCGCAAGATTTCGTGCTCGACATGGAGCAGGCAACGGTGACCTTCGTCGACAACACGACCGGCGAGGCGTATGTGACATTCACGTTCGGGGAACTGCGGGCCCTCGAGGCAGAGATCTTCGGCGGGTCAGACTCGGATTGGCATCAGCAGGTCCTTGTGTCTGTCGACTCAGTCACCTGGAGCATCCAAGCCCGGCTCGAAGGGTCAAGGATCTCCGCCCTTCATCTCAGCGACGACGCTGTTCTAGCGGTGGCGATGCTGTCGGGCACCGAGTCGGATGCTGCCGGCGACGTGCCAACCATCGTCGTGCGTCGTGCAGAGTTGCCGACGCCATGAGTGGTCGGCGTTCAACGGCCAACAAGTCGTGGTTGGGTCGCGACTCGAACGCTTGTCGGGACACAAACGGGTAGGGAGGGCTATTTGAGCCTCAAGGTGTTGGCGGTGGACTGGTTCATGAAGGCAACGGCGAGGGGTTTGGGAGGGTCCTAGTGCGGCGGATATGGCGGAGAGGCGGATGGGCGGCGCTACTGGTGTTATCGGCATGTGGTCCCGCGGCGGGTTCGGTGGGGGAGGCGACAGGTGAGGCTGCGGCGCTGATTGGACCGGAGGTGACCGCGGATGAGTCGCTTCTGCGGACTGTGCCTGAGCTGTCTGAAGGGCCGGGTGCGGTCGGGTCATCGGGGCTGTCTTGCCCGACGGATGAGGGTGTCGGGCGCGGGGGCAGAGTTCGGAATCTGACGAGCGCGGTTGAGTTCTTCGTTGATCGTCCGGCCCAGTTCGTCATGAGCCCAATAGAAGCGGTAACTCGGAGGATGAGGCTCGATCTTGAGTGGTCGTTTCGGTTCAGCGATGAGTTCGTAGGGGAAACGGAAGCATCAGAGGTCTGGGTTGACGGCATCGGCGAACACCTTGTGGTGATCACCGACATCACCATCAGGGCCGGTTCGGGCCGCGAGGTGGGCGGCTCGGCGGCGGAGTCCGCGGCTGATGAGAACGATCGTCTGAGCGACACCAGCCCTCGCGGCCGGCCGACAGTCGAACACCTAGATGTGCGGCTCCCTTGGAATGCGGCTGACCCGCACGGACCGTTCTTGCTGGCGGCGTCGGTGACGGTGGTCGATGGCAGGATTTCGATCGTCACGTCCGAGAGCATCTGCGACGTGCTTTACCAGTCGTTCGCCGCGGCTAGGTCCCAAGGGCGACCGGCACGAGTGACGGGGATGAGGTAGTTGGCTTCGGAGCCAGATCTGCTGGTGACGAACCGCTGGCGGGGTGGTTCTCAGGCGGGCACCGGGTCTGCGCGACGGGCAGAGTCGAGAGATGCGGCAGCGATGAATGACAGCCAATCCGTGGCCGGTTGGTTGGTGATGCACCCGTAGCTGGGAGCGGTGCGGGGGTTGATGGGTTGGCCGGTGGTGACGTTGAGTTGGGAGAGGTGGCAGTTGGTGTAGGTGGCGTTGTCGTTGCTGTGGATGATCACGGTGCCACCGCAGCGTCCCGCTTACCCACGAAACGCCTGGACATGTGCGGGCTGCGGCGCGGTAGTCGGGTGGGTGGTGCGGATTCCGGACACGATCATCATGAACAGCATCGACCCGAAGACCAGACCGAGAACGCCGATGATTGAGGTAGCGGCGACGGCCTTCATGAGAGTTCGACGCCTGCAACAAGCCAACCTGATGGGC
>JAJCXY010000059.1 GCA_029263215.1 Acidimicrobiales bacterium | reverse complement strand
CCGAGTTCTTCGCCCAGCACCGACAGCGAGCCTCCAGACGGATGCAGCCACATCGAAGCGAGACGGATGAGGGTTGTCTTGCCCGAGCCGTTGGGGCCGAGCAGCACCCAGCGCTCACCGGATTCGACTCGCCAGTCGATGTCGCGGAGGATGTCGATTCCGTCGATGGTGCGGCTCACCCCCGTCATCTCGAGCACGGCGCGTTCGGTCATCGCGCACCTCCGTGGGCAACCCAACTGGCGTACATCGCCGCGTAACGGCCTTCGAACGCCACCAACTCCTCATGGCTACCCAGCTCGGCGATCCTGCCGTCGTGCACGACCGCAATCCGATCGGCTCGGCGAGCGGTGGCCAAGCGGTGAGCGATGATCACCGCCGTTCGCCCTTCGAGCACCACATCGAGGGCCCGCTCGACGCGAGACTCTGAATTGAGGTCGAGATTGCTGGTGGCCTCATCCAAGATCAACACCCTCGGCTTGGCGACGAAGGCACGGGCCAGCGCCAACAACTGGCGCTCGCCGGCGGAGAGCGACGCTCCCCGCTCATGGACGGGCGCATCGAGACCCCCCAGCCGCTCGACGAGATCGTCGATCCCCACTGCGGTGAGGGCCTCCATCAGTTCATCATCGCTGGCGGACGGCCGAGCGAACGCGACGTTGTCCCTCACCACCCCTGCAAACAGGAAGGGCTCCTGGGGCACCACCCCGAGCTGGGACCGAAGGCTGGTGAGGCTGACCGAACGCAGGTCGTGGCCATCGATCGTGAGTGTTCCCTCGTCGGGGTCGTAGAAGCGGGTGAGCAGGCGAGCGATGGTCGACTTGCCAGCGCCGGTCTCGCCCACGAAGGCAACCGTCTCACCGGGCTCGATCCGCAGATCGACATCGTGGAGGACCGGTCGGCCCGGCTGATAGGAGAAGGTGACCCCGTGGAGCTCGATCGCGCCGGTGATCGGTGGAAGATCGACAGCATCGGGTGCCTGCACTACGGCCGGTTCGGTGCCGAGAAGATCCCTCAGCTTCACGATCGCGGCGCCACCTTGTTGATAAGAGTTGTAGAGCTGCACGAGGGTCTGAACCGGAGCGAAGAACGAGGTGAGAAACAGCAGGAAAGCGGCCATCTCGCCCACCGAGATCCGGCCATTGGCCACCATCGCGCCGCCTATGCCCAGCAGCGTCGCCTGGGTCGCGATGCCGATCATCTCGGTGCCGGGGGCGTAGAGCGAGTTGGCTCTGGCAGTGTGGATGTTGGCATCGCGGTGCCGTCCGACCACCTCACGATGGCGCTGCAGGTTGACCGACCGCCGGTTGTGGGCGGCGATGACGCGGATACCGGCCAGCGATTCCTGGAGGTCCGAGAGCAGGTCGGCGATGCGGTTGCGGACCCTCAGATACCCGACCGACGACACCTTGCGGAACCACAGCGAGCTGATGAGGGTGGGGGGCAGTGCCACACCGAGGGTGACGGCCGCGAGCAGGGGGTCGTAGAGGAACAGGGCAACGGTGATCACCAGGAGGGTGAACACCTGGACGAGCAGGTTGACGATGCCCTCCTGGAAGAGCATGGCCAGGGCTTCTATGTCGGAGGTCATCCGAGTGAGCAGCACGCCCGCCTTTTCATCGGTGTAGTAGGAGATCCCCTGACGCTGCATGTGGCCGAAGACGCGGATTCGCAGGGTCTCGTTGAGCCGCTCACCGAGTCGGCCGGTGTAGGAGACTCGGGCCCAGCCGAGGATCGCGGCCACCAGCACCGCGCCGAGGTATACCGCTGCGGTGGCGACGAGCACGCTCTTGTCGCCGGCTCGCACCCCGTCGTCGATCCCGATCTGGGTGAGCACCGGGCCCAGCTGTAGGGCGATCGTCTCGATGAGCACGAGGCCGATAGCGCCGAGCAGGCGGAGCCGGTGGGGCCACAGGAACCGGCGTAACGAAAAGGGCTGCCGATCCCACAGGTCGTGGTGCCACTCGACCTCGGCAACCTCGTGTTCGGGCTCGTGCTCGAGGACCTTCTCGACCTTGTGTCGCAACTCGCCAGGTACGTCGGCGTGGGGGAGTCCGGCGGCCGCGTTGGCCTGCATCGATGAGGGCCCACCTCCGAACCCGCCACCACCTCCCATCGAGAACATCAGTCCTCGTCTCCGTTGGTGGTGTCGGCGAGGATCGCGGCGTAGCGCGGATTGGTGGCGAGTAGATCGTGGGGGCGGCCGGTGGCCGCCACGCGGCCCTCGTCGATGAGGACGACCCTGTCGGCCAGTGCGATCGTGGAGAGGCGGTGGGCGATGAGGATGGTGGTGCGGTCGGCCCGACGTCGCTGGAGCGCGGCGTGGATACGTTGCTCCACGGCGACATCGATTGCGCTGGTGGCATCGTCGAGGATCAACACCGCGGGGTCGGCCACGAGGGTCCGGGCGATGGCCAGCCTCTGGCGCTGGCCACCTGAGAGGGTGAGGCCCCGCTCGCCGACTTCGGTGAAGGAACCGTCGGGGAGGTCGGCGACGAATTCGGTTGCTGCCGCATCGTCGATGGCGGCCTGCACGACGTGATCGGGAGCGTCGGGGCGGGCGAAGGCCACATTGTCGTGTACCGAAACAGCGAAGAGGAAGGGATCGTCGCTCACTTGTGAGACGGCGCGACGCAAATCGGCCAGGTCGAGGGTGCGAACGTCGATCCCGTCGACACGCACACTGCCTTTGGTGACGTCGTAGAACCGGGGGATGAGTCGGGCGACGGTGGACTTGCCTCCGCCGGTGGCGCCCACAATTGCGACTGTCTCGCCTGCCTCGATCTCGAGGGAGAACCCGTCGAGCACCTGTTGGCCTTCACCTACTGGGTAGGCGAACGAGACATCATCGAACTCGACGTGTCCCACCGGAGACCGGAGCCCGACGGGGTTGCCGGGTTCGGCGATCGAAGGCTGTTCATCGAGAACGTCGAAGACGCGGATTGCGGCGGCTCCGGCCCGCTGCCATTGGAGCAGGATGAAGCCGAGCAACCTGAACGGCGTGGCGAGCAGCACCACGTAGGTGCTGAACGCCACCAGGTCGCCGATGTTGATGTTGCCGTCGATTGCTTGGAGACCGCCGTAGAGCAACACGAGGGCGAGCCCGAGTCGGGGCAGGGATTCCATCGCCGGCGCGTGGCGGGCCCGGGTGTCGGCGAGGGTGGTGCCGACCCAACGCAGGCGGCGGGCCGCCCCGGCCAGAAGCTGAACCTGGCGTTTCTCCTGGGCGAACGCCTTCACGACGCGGATGCCCTGGATGTTTTCATCGACGATGGTGGCTACATCGGCCTGGCGGGCGGTCATCACCCAGGAGAGGGGGAACATCCTGTTCCGGAGTCGGATGCCGAGCAGGTAGACGAATGGCAGCGGCGCCAGGGCAACGGCGGTGAGGGTCAGGTCGACCAGGATCATGACGATGATCGCCATCCCGAGCATCACCAGCTGCATCGCCACCAGGGGCCCGAAGGCGAACAAGAGCTGGATCGATCGGATATCGGTGTTGGCGCGGCTGATGAGTTGGCCGCTCTGAGCTCGGTCCCAGAAGTCGAAAGAAAGCTCCGTGAGCCGCTCGTAGATCAGGTTGCGCAGGTCGTTTTCGATGCGGTGGGCCGAGCGGAACAGCCCAAATCGGTAGGCGAACCCGAACCCGAACCGGGCGACAGCGAGAAAGGCGAGGGCGATCACGTAGGGCGTTGCGGAGTCGCCCTGGTCGACGGCATTGATGCCCTTGCCCACCATGACCGGTACGGCCACGGTTGCACTCGTGCCGATCAAGCCGGCGATCAGGGCGGCGATGAAGGTCGTCTTCTGGGCCCACACCACCGGCCACAGTCGCCTGACCCACCAGTGGGTGCGGTCGGGATCCACCGAGGCCCGGGGGCGGGGGTAGGTCTTGGAGTCGGCGCCGGATCTCGAATCCTGTGAGGGAGGGGCCGCAGGCATCCGCTTACCGTACGGCTAGATTCGCGGACACCACTTCCTCTGGAGGAACCGATCGATACCGCGCTCCGGCTTCTCGCCGCAATCGCCCTGGTTGTGGCCAACGCCGGCTTCGTTGCCGCCGAGTTCGCGCTGGTTGCCGTCGATCGCACGCGCGTCGACGAGCGGGCTCAGCAGGGACATGGCAGGGCCAAGCAGGTCCAACGCCTGGTGGCGCGCCTGTCGTACCACCTCTCGGGAGCCCAACTCGGCATCACCATCACCTCCCTGATGCTCGGTCTTCTAGCCGAGCCGGTGGTGGGGAAGCTCCTCGAGCCGGGACTCGATCGGGTCTTCGACGACACGCCCGGCGGGGTGTCGGTCGGGCTCGCCCTGGCCATCGCAACGGTGGTGCAGATGGTGTTCGGCGAGCTGGTGCCAAAGGCCGTCGCCACCAGTCGGCCTCTCGAAACCTCCTTCGCGTTGGCGCGCCCAACTGCGGTCTACGGGATCCTGGCGCGGCCGGTGGTGGCCCTGCTCGACGGTGTCGCGGCCGGACTCACCCGTCGCCTCGGTGTGGAGGTTGCAGAAGAGCTGGAATCGACCCCCGATCGTGATGAGCTCGAGCAGCTGATCCGGTCGTCGGGTGAGGAAGGCACCCTCGACGAAGGTGAGGTCGAGCTGCTCACGCGGTCGATCCGGCTGTCCGACAAGACCGCCGACGATGCCATGATCCCCCGTGTTCGGGTGGTGGCCATCGACCGCACGTCCACGGTCGAGGACCTCGTGGGCGTGGCGGTGAGTAGTGGCCATTCGCGGTTCCCGGTGGTCGGCGGCGACCTCGATCATGTGGTCGGCTTCGTGCATGTGAAGTCTGTTCATGAGGTCGATGTGGAGCTTCGTGCCGCCACCCCGGTGTCCGATCTCATGGTTCCCGTGTTGGCTGTTCCCGAGGCGCGAGACCTCGACGAGCTCCTGATCGATCTTCGCCAGGGCGGGTCCCAGCTCGCGGTAGTGATCGACGAGCACGGTGGCACTGCCGGCATTATCACCCTCGAGGACATTTTGGAGGAGATCGTCGGGGAGATCGACGATGAGCACGATTCCGCCCCTGCCCTGCTCACCAGGGTGGAGGCGAAGGGGTCCACCGTGATCCCCGCGTCCTTGCATCCCGATGAGGTACGAGCCGAGACCGGTTTCCAGATGCCCGACGGCGAATACGAAACCTTGGCCGGTCTCGTTCTCGACCTCCTCGGCCACATCCCCGTGCCGGGCGACATGTGCACGCTCGACGGCTGGCGACTCGAGGTGGTTGCCATGGACCGGCTGCGGATCGCCACGGTTCGCCTCGTCGCTCCACCCGAGTCAACACGCGAGTCAGGGGTCTCTCCATGACCGCGGGCTTCCTGATCGCGGCCGTGGCGCTACTGGTGGCCAACGCCTTCTTCGTGGCGGTGGAGTTCGCGCTCCTGGCGAGCCGGGCCACGCGGCTCGAGCCGATGGCGGAAGGCGACGACAAGCGAGCAGCGGTGGCGCTCGAGGCGGTTCGTGATCTCCAACCCCAGCTCGCGGGCGCCCAACTCGGCATAACCATGGCCTCTCTGGGGCTCGGGTATGTGGCGGAGCCGGCGGTGGCCGACGTGCTGGAATCGGCGATCGAGGCCGTGATCGATATTCCCTCCGGGCTCCTCCACACCGTCTCGTTCATCGTCGCTCTGTCGATCGTGGTGATCTTGCACATGGTGCTGGGCGAGATGGTTCCGAAGAACATCGCCATAGCCGCTCCGGAACGATCGGCCCGCCTGCTTGCACCCTTGCATCGTGCCTACGTCTCTCTCCTGCAACCGGTCGTCTGGTCTCTGACGGCGATCAGCAACGGGATCGTCCGACTGCTCGGTTTCGAGCCGGTCGATGAGCTCAACACCGCGCTCACCGTCAACGAGTTCCACATCCTGCTAGACGACGCGGTGGAGGAAGGCAAGCTCGAGGGCATGGAGCACGATCTCCTCGCCGGTGCTCTCGATTTCAGAGCTCGGACGGCCGGTTCCATCATGGTGCCGGCTTCCAGTCTGGTGAGCGTGCCGCGGTCGACGTCGGTCACCATGATCGAGCAACTGGTGGCCGACTCGGGTCATAGCCGCATCCCTCTCACCGCGGTGGGGCCCGGCGACGTGATCGGCTTCGTTCATTCGAAAGATCTTCTCCAGTTCGGGCCTGAGGAGAGACACGACCCGGTTCCGCTGGAGATGGTGCGACGCATGCTGATAGTTCCGCCCGACCAGTCGGTGAGGGACCTGATGAGGTCGATGAGGCGCCTGCGGCAACACATGGCACTGGTTCAGCTCCAGGGAGGTGAGTTGCTCGGCATGGTCACCCTCGAAGATGTGCTCGAGGCCCTGGTGGGCGACATCACCGATGAGACCGACGTGGGAATCGAGATCGACTGATATGGACGATCGGCGCGTGCCCAACACCGATGCGGAGATGGAGGCCAACACGGTCGGCGGCCTCACCCGACTCGACGGCCCGATCGTGTTGTGGGAGTCGGATCCGAACTGGCCGGTTCTGTTCAAGCTCGAGGATGTTCGGATTCGTCGCCTGCTGGGCACGTCGGTGTGCCGGCTCGAACACGTGGGGTCGACCTCGGTGCCCGGACTGTTGGCCAAACCCATCATCGATATGGTGCTGGTCGTTCCCTCGTCGGAAGATGAACCGGCCTATCTGCCGGCCCTGGAATCGGCCGGCTATGTGTTGCGGATCCGCGAACCCGACTGGTTCGAACACCGCGTGCTGAAGGGTCCCGACACCGACATCAACCTGCATGTCTTCAGCGACGGCTGTTCCGAGATCGATCGCATGATCCGGTTTCGTGATCGGCTCCGAACCGATGCCGCGGCACTCGAGCAATACGCCACAGCCAAGAGGGAGTTGGCCGCGCGTACGTGGCGCTACGTCCAGAACTACGCCGATGCCAAGAACGACGTGATCGACGAACTCCAGGCTTCTGATCAGTTCTGAAGGTTTCCCGTATCTTCCACGCTTTTACATTGTCTGTCGAGCCATGTTCTGCTACAATACGAACAGATGTTCGTCTCAATGGAATCTGCATCAGCACTGGAGAAGGTTGCTGAGGGGCTCGATGAACTGTTGGCTTCTGGGGTTGAGCCATCGAATTCGGGTGCCGCTATCGAGGTGATCAGGGCGGTCGAGTCGGTGACTCGACGTATTGCTGCTGTGCAGTCCGAGTTGCTCGATGTCATCGATCGCCGAGTGCTCTACGCCGCTGATGGGCACACATCCGCCAAGGTGATGGTTCGACATGTCGCCAAGCTGTCGGCGGGTGAGGCGGCCGGACGGGCGAAGACCGCTCGGATGCTCAGCGATCTCGATGAGGTGGCAGGGCAGTTCCGTCGTGGTGAGCTGGGAGTGGATCATGTACGCCTGCTGGCCCGGGTCCACGCCAATGCTCGAGTGCGCCCCCACATGGCCGATGCCGAAGACTGGTTCCTGCGCATCGCCAATCGGGTGACATTTCCCCGATTCGAGAGCGCCGTTCGCCAGTGGGAACGGCTTGCCGACAGCGACGGTGCCGAGCCGAAGGCATCGCGTGACCGCTCGGCCTCGACCGTGCAGAACGGCATCGACCTGTCCTGGGAGTTCTCGGGATCGTTCGGGTCGCTGCAGGGTCTGTCGATCAAGGAGATCTTCGACCACTATCTGCAGGCGGAGTTGCTGGCCGATTGGGAAAAGGCCCGAGCCGAGCACGGCGACGAGGCCACCGCGGCCGATCTGCCCCGCACCGCAGCCCAGCGATCCGCCGACGCGCTGTGGCAGGTGTTCCAGGATGCTGCTGCCAATCCCGAGAGCGCCACTCCGGTCAGCTTCGTACACAACATCGTCTGGGACGCTCGCGGCTACGAGGAGATGCTCCGCCGTCTCTCCGGCGCCGAAGCCCGACCTCTTGATTTCGCCGAATTTCGTTGCTCCACGATCGATGGTGTCGCCGTCGACCCCTCCGAAGCCGCGGCCAGCTCACTCGTCGAGTCGATGCGCCGGGTTGTCACCGACGCGTCAGGGGTCGTCATCGACCAGGGGAGGGCCCGCGCGTTCACCGCCAACGCCAGGCTCGCCGTGCTGATCGCCGACGATCACTGCACACACCCCGGCTGCTGGATCCCGGCCAGCCAGTGCCAGATCGACCACACCCGGCCTTACGCGTCGGGCGGAGTCACCACCCCTGCCAACGGTGGGCCCAGATGTGGCCATCACAACCGGCTCAAGGAACGCGGCTACACCGTCTGGCGCGATCCCGCCGGCCTCTGGCACACCATCAGACCCGACGGCACCGAAATCGAATAGATCGCTCCGAGACCCACGACATCTTCGAAGGCACCGA
>JAJCXY010000058.1 GCA_029263215.1 Acidimicrobiales bacterium | reverse complement strand
CCCCACTCACGGGCGTACTTCACGACGGTGTCGCGATGGATGCCGGTGTACTGCTCCTGCCACGCCGGGGTGTAGGGAACATCATCGTCGTCGTAGCTCGCGGCGTCGTAGCCCTTGAGTCCACGATCCACTCCGAACCGGGCGTTGAGGAGATCGAACACGGTTGTGACCGTGACCGCTCCATCGGTGGTCTGCACCGTTCGCACCGGGACGGACCGGGTGATGGTGCCATCGCTACCGAAGAACTCGAGCTCCACCTCGGCCACATCGTCGTGATGGTCGATGAACGACAACCGGGGCTTGATCTCCTCGCCGGTGACGTTGTCGAACATCTCGAGGTTCCAGTGACCCTTGTCCTCCACCGCCCAACGGTCGCCGATGCTTCCGTTGGGTAGCCGAGGCGCGTCGTTGGTTTCGTCCCAGACCATCAGCTTCCAGTCGGGATTCTCGACATCGGCGTAGGCCTCGAGGACGCCGGCCCTCAGGTTCTTCCCGGCCTTGCCGTTGGAGACCTCGACCAGGAACGGCAGGTCTGTGTATTGCTTGGCGTAGGACTGGAAGTAGTCGACCTTGCGCTCGGAGTAAAACTCCGTGAGCAGCACATGGTTGACGGCCAGCCAGAAGGCGGTGTCCTGGCCAGGGGTCGACGGGATCCACCAGTCGGCGTACTTGGCCACCTGGGAGAAGTCGGGTGAGAACACCGTGAGCTTGGCACCGGCATGACGTACTTCGGAGATGAAGTGGGTGTCGGGGGTGCGGGTCATGTTGAGATTGGCACCCATGACCGCGACGAACCGCGAGTTGAACCAGTCGGCCGACTCGTGCACGTCGGTCTGCTCGCCCCAGATTTCCGGTGAAGCCGGAGGTAGGTCGCAGTACCAGTCGTAGAAGCTCATGATGACGCCGCCGATCAGCGACATGAACCGACTACCGGCCGCGTAGCTGATCTGTGACATCGCCGGAATCGGCGAGAAGCCGGCGACCCGGTCGGGGCCGTGCTGCTTCATCGTGTGGATGGTGGAGGCCGCCGCGATCTCGAGCGCTTCATCCCAGCCGATGCGGCGGAATCCACCCTTGCCGCGCGCCTGCTGATACTTGGTGCGCCACTTCGGATTGTTTTGAATGGAGGCCCACGCGTCGACCGGGTCGCCCAGGTATTCGCGCTTGGCCTCGCGGAACATGTCGACCAACACGCCACGCACGTAGGGGTACTTCACCCGGATGGGCGAATAGAGGTACCAGGAGTAGGAGATGCCCCGCTGGCAACCCCGCGGCTCATAGGGCGGCAGGCCCTCCTCGAGTTGGGGATAGTCGGTGGCCTGAAGCTCCCACGTGACGATGCCGTCCTTGACGAACACCTCCCACGAGCAGCTGCCCGTGCAGTTGACACCGTGCGTGGTGCGCACCCGCTTGTCGTGCTGGAAGCGGTTTCGGTAGAACTCCTCCCACTTCCTCTCGGCGGGACCGACCTTCTCCTCGATCCACTCGGTGGTCATCGCTTACTCCTCAACCGTTCGGCGTATGTCTGACGCATCCCGCGCCATGCGATGGCCATGCCACCAAGTAGGACCAGAAAGCCGGCAGCGCCGGCCAGAATCAACCCGTCGCCGGGGTCCGACGGCCTCGACTGGGTCGGGGCGTCTCCGAGGAAGGCCACGATGTCGGCGATCTCGTTGGGAGTGATCGCCTTGTCGTCGAAGATCGGGCTCATCGTCGGCGATGCGGGGCTCCCGAGCCAGCCGGTGAGTCCGGCTTCGCCGCCGAAGGTTTCGACCGACCCGGTGAGGTCGGGGCCGAGGCTCCATCCTCCGAGATTGCCGACTTCGCCGGCAACGTGGCAGCTGGCGCAGGCGGCGCCCCCGTTGTCGAGGCGATTCGAGCCTTGGAACAGGTCGCGCCCCTCACCGATGTCACCGGGTTCGATCGCATCGGGATCAGTCGATGGCCCGGCCGACGGATCGCGATCCGCCAGCGAGCCCACAAAGGCCACCACCGATGCAATGTCGTCGTCGGACAGGTCAGAGAACGACGCCATCTCGCCGTTGTAGGTGACGCCAAGAACCTCGAGCGGGCCGCTGAGTCCGTTGCGAACCGTCTCTTCGACATATTCGGCGTCGGCCGCGTTCGGGTTGCCCACGAGAGGCGGGAAGGTGCCCACGATCCCGAGCCCGGTGGCCTGGTGACAGGTCGCACAGTTGTCGGCGTAAACCGCCGCACCGGCCGCGACCGCGTCGTCCTGAGCCAATACCGCAGCCGTCGATGTGCTCGCCGCGGCTCCACCCGTCTGGGCAGAGACACCGGCGAGCAGCAGCGCGAGTCCGGCTACACCTATAAGCAATCGTGAACGAGACATCGTCCCGCCCGGCGTGGTGTCGTTCTCTTCGGTCACGGGTTCTTGAACTCCGCCTTGGGCCCGAGGTAGTACCAGTAGTTCAGGACCATGCAGACCACATAGAAGATCGCGAAGCCGATGAGGGCGTACTCGGGGGTTCCGCCCTTGATCTGCTCGCCGAACTCCTGGGGCACCACGAAGGCGCCGTAGGCCGCAACTGCGGAAGTCCAGCCGAGCACCGGGCCGGCCTGTTCCTTGTTGAACACGATGGCGATGGTGCGGAAGGTGGAGCCGTTACCGATGCCCGTGGCTGCGAAGAGCAGCAGGAAGATCAGGAAGAACGGCAGGAAGAAATCTTCGGGTGTTTCCGACTGGTAGGCCTCGCGGAGGAAGTAGGCGACTCCGAGGGCGCTGGCGGTCATCACGATGGAGACATAGTGGGTGACCCGTGCGCCACCGACCCGGTCAGAGATCCAGCCGCCCAGCGGGCGGATGAACGCACCGATGAAGGGGCCCATCCAGGCGAAGGTGAGGGCGGAGGGGCCGTCGGGGTTGTCGATCGAGTGATCCCACACTCCGTCGGTCTCGATGTGCTTGAAGCCGAAGACCACCTTGATGGCGAGGGCGAAGCCGGCCGAGTAGCCGATGAAGCTACCGAACGTCATCGTGTAGATCGTGCTCATCACCCAGGTGTGACGATTTTCGAAGATCTTGTACTGGCGCTCGAGGTTGGGCTTTATCTGGCCGGGGATCTGCTTGAGCAACTGCACAGTGAGCCAGATGACCACCGCGATCACCGGGTACTTGGCCCACGACGGTGCGCCGAGGCCGGTGGGATCGGGAAGGATGACAAAGAGGCCGAGGGCCGCAGTGAGGAAGCCCACCAGCAGCATCCCGATGACTCGGCCGAAGGACGAACCCGGCGTGCCGATGTTGGGCGACACATGCTCGGTGCGAATGTTGTTCATCCGGGTCCAGGCGAAGAAGGCCAGCGGAATGAGGAACACCAGCCAGACGAAACCGGCATTGTGGATGTAGGTCTCGGTGCCCTTGGTGATCGTGCCGATCAGGGTGCCGGAGTCTTTCTCGAGGATCATCGAACCGCCGCCGAAGATGGCGTTGGTCATCACCAGCGGGATGAGGATCTGCATCGTGGTGACACCGGCATTGCCGAGTCCTGCGTTGAGTCCGAGGCTGAGGCCCTGCATCTTCTTCGGATAGAAGAAGCTGATGTTCGACATCGACGAGGCGAAGTTGCCGCCACCGAGGCCCGAGAGGAAGGCCAGCAGCTGGAACACCCAAAGAGGTGTGTCCTGGTCGAGAAGGGCGATTCCGGTGCCCGCCGCCGGAATGATCAGCAGCGCCGTCGTGAAGAAGATCGTGTTACGACCTCCTGCGATCCGGATGAAGAAGCTGCTGGGAATTCGCAGGGTGGCACCGGTGAGACCGGCGATTGCGCTCAGGGTGAACAGTTCGGACTGCTCGAAGGGAAACCCCAGATTGAGCATCTGGACGGTGATGATGCTCCAGTAGAGCCAGACGGCGAAGCCGACCAGGAGACTCGGGATCGAGATCCAGAG
>JAJCXY010000057.1 GCA_029263215.1 Acidimicrobiales bacterium | reverse complement strand
CATCGCGAGGATCTCCTTCTCGACATCGGTCTGGCGTGGGAACGTCAACGACCGTGGCCGCTACTCGCTCCCTCTTAGGGCCGGGGCGGAGTCAGTTCGTGGGGAAGGCGGCGATGAACAGGGAGACCCGCTGAGCGTCGGGCTCGGTCTCGTCAGCGTCCGACGCCGTGTCGGCCACGACCGCCTTGAGCGTTTCGACCAGGTCGTGGTGTTTCCCGGGGCTGAGGGTCAGCTCGCCCAGACTCAGGATCACCTGATCGTCGTCGTCGGGGTGGATGCGGCCCTCCTCGACCTGGCGCTGCAGGTCGAGCTTGGCGAAGTCGAACAGCGACCCGATCGCGGCGGCTACCTGGACGGTGTCGGTGGACTCGAAGAACCCGGGGGCAATGTCGAATGCCCGGGCCACGATCTGGTAGCGCTTCTCGGTGGCCGATCCCACCCGGCGGGTGGCAACGGTGCGGATCAGGCCGCGTTCGAGCAATAGGTTCACGTGGTGGTACAGCCGGGTGACGGGAACGTCGAGCAGGGATGCGACCTCGGCCACCGACCGTGGCTCGCGGAAGCGTCGAACCAGCACTCCGCGGATGGGGTGGGTGACATCGGCCAGGAACCCGAGGTCGTCGAACTGGATGCGTTCGGCGGGTTCGGAACCCGGTTCGGTGATCCACTCATCGGCCATCGATGCTGATCGTAGGCAGTTGAGCTGAGGATTGCACAAGGTTTATTCAAACATCTTGAATAAGTTTGTTCAATATGTTTGAATATGAGTCATGACCAGCTCCCCGACCGTCGAAACCTCCAGGCACAACAGGCTGCCCCGTCCCTTTCTCGTGATTTGGGCCGGCCAAACTGTCTCAGAGATCGGCTCGATGCTCACCTCGGTCGCCGTGGCTGTGTTCGTGTTCATCGAAACAGGAAGCGCAATCTGGCTCGGCGCCCTCAGCGCCCTCACTGCGGCCCCGACAATTGCGGTGGCATGGTTCGCACCATTCATTGACCGGCGAGGTCGCAGGGTGTCGATGTTGCTGGCCGACCTGCTGGCTGCGACGGCGCCAGCCACGCTCATCTTGTTGGCCGCCGCCGGCCACCTCGATGTCTGGCACCTGGCGGTGGGGGGAATGGTGAGTGGCTTCGGCACCGCCCTACAACTAGCGGCTTCACAAGCGGCGCTCCCCTCGCTCGTACCCGGCGAAGCATTCGACCGCGCCAACGGCCTGCGCCAACTCGGTCCCGCCGCGAGCATGGTGATCGGTCCCGCCGCTGCCACACCGCTGCTCATTCACGGCGGGATCGAACTGGTGCTCCTCGTCGATCTGGCGACTTTCCTGGTGGGGTTCACCGCGGTCGCACTGACACGATTCGCCGAGACAGCACCTGCAACACCCGAAGATGACGGGTCCAGGAGGGCTGCCTGGATCTGGCTCCGCGACCACGATCCCGCCCTGCTGACCCTCATGGCGGCGACCGCGGTCATCAACCTGGCATTCGCCTTCTTCAACGTCGGCATGCTCGCGACCGCAATCACCACGGTAGGTCCGGCCCGCATGGGAACGATCGTCTCGATCGGTGGTGCCGCCATGATCGCAGGATCGCTGGTCGCTGGTGCTCGTCCCGCTGGACCCGACCGCATCCGTACCCTCGCGATGGGTCTGGGAGTCGCCGCTGTCGGATGTGCGGTTGCGGCAAGCCGTCCGGCCGGTCTCGCGATCGGCCTCGGGGTCGCCATCACCCTCGCCTTCATCCCGATGGTGAACGCGGCGATGGCGACGATCTACAACGATCGCGTCCCAACCCGTATGCAGGGGCGGGTGTTCGCCCTCCGAGGTGCCGTCGGCCAGCTCCTCCAGCCGGTCGGCTCCCTCGCAGCCGGCATCGTGATCGCTGAGGTCGCATCGCCGGCGCTCGATGCCGACGGCCCCCTGACCAGCCTGCTACGAGCTCTCATCGGCGGGGGTCCCGAACGAGGTAGTGCCTTGATACTGCTCGCGGTGGCACTCGTGCTGGCAAGCCTCGGCTGGGCGATGGCGGGCAGCCAGATCCGCTCCGAACTGGGGGCCGAGGCGTCTGGGCGGCGATAGGCGCCGGACCAGCGATGGACGCCACGACAATTACTCCTACGGCCGTAGTGCGAACTACCGACACCCTTTAGACTCATCGACATGCCCGAAGCCCCCCTCTTCGAAATCGCCGGCCTCCAAGCCGTCACCACCGAAGGTGAAGTCCCGATCCTGCGCGGTGTCGACCTCACCGTAGGAGCCGGCGAGGTCCACGCTCTGATGGGCCCCAATGGCAGCGGCAAGTCCACCCTGGCCAACGTGCTGCTCGGGAGCCCCGAGTATGAGGTCACAGCAGGAACGATCAAGTTTCGCGGCGAAGACGTCACCGAATGGCCCGCCGATGTGCGAGGCAAGGCCGGCATGTTCCTCGCCTTCCAGTACCCCCAGGAGATCCCCGGCGTCTCGGTGATCAACTTCCTGCGCCAGGCCCTGTCGGCCCGCAAGGGCATCGATCTGTCGATCCTCGAACTGCGTCTCGCCATCATGGAGTGGATGGAACGCCTCGACATGGACCCCAACTTCGCTGATCGTTATCTCAACGAGGGATTCTCCGGCGGTGAGAAGAAGCGCAACGAAATCCTCCAGATGGCGATCCTCGAGCCCGAGATCGCGATCCTCGACGAAACCGATTCCGGCCTCGACATCGATGCTCTGAAAGTCGTCGCCCAGGGCGTGCAGGAAGTGCGCAACGACCGACCCCAGCTCGGTGTGCTCGCCATAACCCACTACCAGCGCCTCCTGACCGAACTCAAGCCGGATCGTGTGCATGTGTTGATCAAGGGAAGGATCGCCGAGAGCGGTGGCCCCGAAGTCGCCGAGCGTCTCGAACGCGAGGGCTACGAACGATTCGACGTCGACGCATGACCGATTGGGCCGCAGTAAAGAAAGACTTCCCCCTGCTCCGCCGGCAGGTGCACGGCACCCCCATCGTCTATCTCGACTCGAGCAACACCTCCCAGAAGCCCCAATCGGTGATCGACGCAATGTCGGCTTACTACGAGACCGTCAACGCCAACGTCCACCGAGGCTCCTATGAGATCGCGGTGAAAGCCACCGAAGCCCTCGAACAGGTTCGCGCCAAGGTGGCCCGCTTCATCAACGCGCCGGCCACCAACGAAGTGGTCTTCACCAAGAACGCCACCGAGGCGATGAACCTGCTGGCCCGATCCTGGGGCGGGGCCAATCTCGGACCCGGCGACGCAGTGGTGATCTCGGAGATGGAACACCACGCCAACATCGTGCCGTGGCACATGCTGGCAGCCGAAAAGGGTTTCGAGCTGCGCTGGATCTCCGTCACCGCCGACGGCCATCTCGATCTCAGCGATCTCGATCAGCTCCTCGATGGGGCCAAGCTCCTCAGCATCACTGCCATGTCGAATGTGCTCGGCACCCTCAACCCGGTGCCGAGACTGGCCGAGGCGGCCCACCGCCACGATGCTCTCATCGCGGTCGACGCCAGCCAGTACGTGCCCCATATCGCCACCGATGTGCAGGCCATGGGCGCCGATTTCATGGTGTTCACCGGCCACAAGATGCTGGGCCCGATGGGTATCGGCGGACTCTGGGCCCATGCCGAAATCCTCGAGTCGATGCCGCCCTTTCTCGGCGGCGGCGAAATGATCCTCCAGGTCACCAAGGAGGGCTTCACCACCAACGAGATCCCGTGGAAGTTCGAAGCGGGCACCCCGATGGTCGCCGAGGCGGTCGGGCTGGGCGCAGCGATCGACTACCTCGAGAATCTGGGAATGGACGAGGTCCGTCGTCATGAGGTCGAGCTCACCGGGTACGCCATGCGCTCCCTGACCGAGCGCCACGGCGACAAGATCACCATCCACGGGCCTTCAGAACCAGCCGAGCGAGGAGGGGTGCTGTCATTCGTATACGACGACGTGCACCCCCACGATGTGGCCCAAGTACTCGACCAGGCCGGCGTTTGTGTGAGAGCCGGCCACCACTGCGCCAAGCCACTCCTACGCACCCTGGGTGTTCCCGCCACCAGCCGCGCGTCCCTCTACGTCTACAACGACGAATCCGACATCGACTGTCTCGCCGAGTCGCTCGACTCAGCCAGCGACATCTTCTCGCTCTAGGACCAGGAGCCACCATGCCCGGCCTCGAAGACCTCTACCGAGAGATCATCCTCGATCACTATCGGTCACCGCGAAACCGCGGTGAATTGGACACCCCGCCCGCGGTGCGGGCAGAAGGATTCAATCCCCTCTGTGGCGACGAGATTGTGGTCTACATCGACGTAGACGACAACTCCATCATCAACGACGTCGCCATAGGTGGCCAGGGATGCTCGATCAGCCAATCGTCGGCATCGATGATGTCGGCCGCGATCAAGGGCAAGACGGTCTCTGAGGCGCGCAAGCTGATCGGTGCATTCAAGGGACTCATGTCGATTCATGAGGGCGAACTCGACGGCGATGCTGCCGAGTCCGACCGCGATCACGGCCCCGAGGCCGATCCCGACATAAGGCTCGGCGACCTCGAAGCCCTCAAGGGTGTGGTGAAATTCCCCGTGCGCATCAAGTGTGCGACCCTGAGCTGGAACACGTTGGCGCAGGCACTCGGTGAGGCCTCACCGGTTTGAGGCCGAGCGGGCCGGAGGCTAACAAGCGGGGCCTCGCGCGCCGATAGGCCCCGGTGGATCCCAGCGACGCCACGACCGCCACCGGCGGTTCGGCTTCTACCCAGGCATCGACGCTCGAACGTCGCTCCTGGACACCGCGCCCCTGGACCAGTCGCGCCATCCGAGCGGCGATCCTGCTCGTTCCCTTCGGAGCCGGAGTCGTCGCCGTACAGGTCGCCTCGCGGACGATCGAGCGCCCGTCCACCGGGCTCGTCTTCTGGCTGTGGATGACATTCCTGGTAGCTGTCTCGACCGCGGTGGCAACGTCAGTTCATCGCATCACTCGACGCCTGGCCCCCCTGGGAGCCCTGCTCACGATGTCGTTGGTTTTCCCCGACGAGGCCCCCTCTCGATTTCGTACCGCGCTGAGGGCTGGCTCGGCTCGGTCGCTCGAAAGGCGTGTGAGCGACTCCGACGGACCGGCGAGCCCAGATCAGCTCGCGGCCGAAACCCTTCTCGACCTACTGGCGAAGCTGAGCACCCACGATCGACTCACTCGGGGTCACTCGGAACGGGTGCGGGCCTATTCGGTGATGCTGGGCGAGGAGATCGGCCTGTCCGCCGAAGAGTTGGAGAAGCTGAACTGGGCGGCTCTGATTCACGATGTCGGCAAGCTCGAGGTCGACGCTGCGATCCTGACAAAGCCGGAGCGCCCCAACGCGGCCGAGTGGACAGCGTTGCGCGCCCACCCCGCTGCGGCCGCCGCCTACATAGAGCCCATGCGGCCATGGCTCGGCGATTGGGTCGATGCTGCGATCCAGCACCACGAACGGTGGGATGGACACGGTTATCCCGCGGGTCTGGCCGGCACCGACATCTCACTCGCCGGTCGAATAGTGAGCATCGCCGACTCCTTCGATGTCATGACCGCTACCCGGTCTTACAAGAAGGCTCTACCGGCCGGCCAGGCTCGCGTCGAGCTACGTCAGAACGCGGGTTCCCAGTTCGACCCGAGTCTCGTGAGGAGTTTCCTGAAGATCTCGGTGGGTCGCATGCGTTGGGTCGTGGGCCCGATGGGCTGGCTGACGCACTTCCCCGATGTCGTTCGCACGCCTCTCACCGCGCTTGCGTCGTCTGGGGGAACCGTCGTAGCTGCGGGTGCGGTGACAATCGCCGCCACCGCAGGGATAGTCGCTCCGAACGCCATGAAACCGAGTGGCGCTCCCGAGGCGAGGGCCGAGAGGGCCATAGGGGAACCGATTGAGCCGCTAGAAATCGCCGAGGAACCGTCGCCAGAAGTCGTTGCGCCCAGCTCGGTTCCCCAGAGCGTCGACGTGCCGGTGCCCGAGACGACGGCCCCCCCCGAACCTCTGGCCGACCTCGAGGTGACACCTGCCACCCCCTCGACCACCACCACGACCGCTGCCAGCGTCACGTGGGTGGAATCCACGACGACCACCACGACCGTCCCTGGGGCGCTCCCCACCACCACGGTCGCGCCCACAACGACCACGGCCACGACGACGACCACTACCAGGGCCGCGCCCACCACAACGACCACGACCACTACGACCACAACGACCACGGTGGCGCCGCCCACCGCATACGCGTTCTCATTGGGAGGCAGCGGCAGCTCCACCTCCCAGGACTATCTGCCCCTCGATGCGGCCCTCAGCTCCGGCGCACTCGACAACTACGACACCGATCGAGATTCTGACCAAGGTTTGCTCGTTCGGATCGGTGCCGGGATCAGCGAAACCGACACAACGAAGATGCAGCGCTGGTTCGGGAACACGTCGGGGGCATACGAAGTATCGGGAGACGCGGCCTTGAGCTTGTGGGTCGCCGTCAAGGACTTCGATACCACCAAGTCGGGGAGGCTCGACTCGGCGTTGTACGACTGCAAGGCCAACAAGACCGACTGCCAGCTCCTCACGAGCGGTTCAGCCGGCTTCGATCAATCCTCCTTCGGTGGTGGCTTCGGCCGAGTGGTCGTCTCGATGGGAAATGTGCAGACAACCATCGCGGCCAGCCGCTCACTGATGCTCAAGGTCGCGGTGCACGCCGGATCCGGCGACGACCTGTGGCTCGCCTACGGCACCACCACATACGCGTCGGAACTCACGATCAGCGGCTGACGCCGTGGCGCCGCTCACCGTGGTGCAAGCGTGGGGTTCTACTCCAGCCGATAACTTCATCGTGGTGACGTTGCCCCCCGCCGACTGGTACGACGACCCGGAGAACGCGCGCCAATACCGCTACTGGGACGGCACCCAGTGGACCGAACACCGCAGCCCCAAGGGACTCCCTGCACCACCCGGGCGTCGGAGCGACGACTCCGCCGGGTCGATCTTCGGAAAGGTGTTCGCCCTGCTCGCGAGCACCTGGCGCGAAGCGGTGATCGTCGCCGTGCCCATCGCCATCGGCACCCTGGTGGGAGCGGGCCTGATCTATTTCGGCGTGAACGATGCGGTGAACGTCGACGTTCAGGAGCTCCTCGATCGGGTGACCACACCGGGATTCGATCCCGACTCGGGCGACGACAAGATCTTCATCGACTCGATCGACGTAACAGTCTCCGGCACGGCCATCGTGACCACCTTGATCGGGGCGATCGTGTGGACCTTAGGGGCGTCGCTGAGTGTCCTGGGCCTCAGCCGTCTGTTCGTCGCTGCCAACAACGGCGTCGAGATCGGACCCGGTGCGGCGCTACGCGGAGGGCTCCACCGGATCCCGAGACTGCTCTTGCTCGTGCTCCAGGCCGCCGCGGCAATTCTCGCGGTGAGCATCGTCATGGCGATCGTGGGTGTGATCGCGCCAGTGGTGTTGTTGCTGGTGGTGCCGGCCACACTCGCGATAATGGTGTGGCTGGCGCCCTACATGACCGTCGCTCTCGTAGCGACCGCGGCGGGCCCTCGCCAAGTAGGGGTCATCGCCACCACGAGGTCAGCCATGGCCGGGCGCTGGCGCCATGTGGTACTTCGGCTCCTGCTTCTGGTCCTGCTGGGCATCGGGCTCGGTCTTCCGATCGGGGCGGTGTCCAACGCAGTTTTCGCGGTGAGCTTGTGGGGCTACGCCCTCCTGACCGCGCTCGTGCAGGCCTTCCAGATGGTGGTGAGCGGTGCCGGCTACACCATCATCTACGACGGGATCGATGCGCCTGTCGACCCCGAACTCACGCCGAGCGCGACGTAGCAGCCAAATCTTTAGCATCGATTTTTGGCTCTCCTACCGTTCAGTAGCGGTGATCTCACCCATTGTGATGGGCACATCCTCGAAAGGAAGCCCGACAATGAGCTCAAGAATCTTCGCAACGACCGGCGCAGCACTCGCCAAGATGACGGTCCTCGCCCTGGTCGTGGTGGTGACAGCCGGAAGCAATCTGGCCCTTGCCGCGACACCGGATCCGGATCTCGAAGTGTTCCGTGTCCGCTGTCAGATCGACATTGATGGCGATCCCGCGGTACCCAATCAGGTCCAGATCCAAGGCAAGGCCCGTGCAGAACTACTGGATGGGGAGTCGGTCACGTTCACCGTCACCAACGGGTCGAGGACCGCAACCGCCGTCTCCGCCACCTTCATCGCCGGGTCGGCCTCGGCCGACTGGGACACCAGCCCAGACGCCGCCGACCCCGAGGTCGTCGTTCCCGCCACATTCATAGCGAGCGACTTCGCGGTCGGTAACGACGAAATCACCGTCACTGCCTTCGTGGCCAGTACCGGGCAGGCTGTCTCCGATGTGGGCACTTGCGCCGAAAAGGTCAGCTCACAATTCCGGCAGGACACCAAGAATGTCTGCACGCTGAAGAAGTTCAACCGGGATAAGTGCAAGTCGGGCGATCTCCTGCCCGACGGAACAATCATGCCCTGATCGGCCTGCTCTCGACTCTCCTGACGCCTTCGCCGCAGAGGCCAGTGGCGTCAGGAGAGCGGAAACCGGAGCCAGACGCGGCTTCCACCGAGATGGCTCGTGCCCACCTCGAAGGTTCCGCCGGCCGACTCGGCGGTGCGCCGGGCGATATCGAGGCCGAGGCCGGTGGAGCCAGCGCCGCTCAACCCACGCTCGGCCTGCGCCGGGTCGAAGCCAGTGCCGCCGTCGTCCACCCACACGCTGGCGATCCTTCCGTCAGAGCGGGTACCGATCTCGATTGCCACGCCCTCGTCGGTATGACGAAATACATTCTCGAGCAGCACATCGAGAGCGGCTCCCATGTCGGATTTCGACACCCCAACCGCTAGTGGCCCGTCGATGGTCACCACGACCCATGGCCGGCCCTGATCTTCGGCCAGCACCGCCCAGAACCCGACTCGATCCGCGACTACCTCGGCAAGGTCGCAAGACCGTGCCGCCGGCGCTGCCAGTCCCCGGGTTTCCTCGATCAGTCCGCTGACGACACGAGTCAGCTCTTCGACATCCGCGGCCAGTTCGGTGGCCGCGTCGGCGTCGGGCATCTGTTCAACCCGCAAACGAATGCGGGTGAGCGGGGTGCGTAGACGATGAGACATCTCCGCCGCCAGCTCTCGCTCGTGTTCGAGCATGCCCGTGATCCGCGTACCGAGCGCGTTGAATGCATTGGCCAGGTCGAGCAGCTCCTCGGGGCCCGTGGGGTCGACACGAACGTCGAGATCCCCGCCACCGAGTCGTCTGGCCGCGCCCGCTAGACGTTGGGTGGGCTGCACGATGGTGCGGGCCAGCCGATCGGCCACCGCGACGGAGATGGCCACCAGCAGGATGCCGACGATGGCCAGCGCGAGCCAGGCGCGATCGCGACCCCGTCGCAGCTCATCCTGGGGGATAAACACGCGGACCGCCGACAGTTCGCCGGGCCCGGTGGCCACCGCCACGACCACTTCGGTCCCTCCATCAGTCGAACCGATCGAGGACGTGCCCGTGGTTACTGCTGCGACTACGCGATCAGTCGCGCCAACGGACGGACCCACGACTGAACCGCTCGACCGGACGACCGTTGTGAGCCCCAACCGCCCGCTGGTGGTGGCGGCCACCGCCGCCTCGATCGCCAAGTCGGAGCCTCCGCCCGCAAGGGCCGGGACCACCGCCGCAGCATCGGCCCGGGCCGCATCGATGGCCCTATCCTCAGCAGTTCTCTGCACCAGGAAAGCCAGAGGAACGACGAAGGCGAGCGCAACCAACGTGGACACCGCCACGAAGACAAGTACAAGCCTTCGCCTCATCCCGGATCGACGAGTTTCACTCCCACTCCCCGCACAGTATGCAGGTATCGCGGCTCTGCCGCGGTTTCGCCGAGCTTGCGCCGCAACCATGAGAGGTGCACGTCGATCGTCTTATCGGCTCCCCCGTAGGGCTGACGCCACACCTCGGCGTAGAGCTCCTGGCGGCTCACCACCTCGCCGACGCGGGTGGCAAGGAAGGAGAGCAGGTCGAATTCCTTGCGGTTGAGTTCGAGAACATCCGCGCCCATCTCCGCTACTCGGGAACGAAGGTTGATGCGCAGCTCCCCCACTTCGAGCTTGCTCTGCTTGCCGCCGGCCTCAGCTCGGCGTAGAAGGGCACGAATACGAGCCTCGAGTTCGGCACCGGAGTAGGGCTTAACCACATACTCATCGGCTCCTGCGTCGAGGAGGCGCACGATCTCGGCTTCATCATTTCGTGCGGTCGCAATTATCACCGGGACATCCGAGACGGATCGGAGCATGCGAAGCAACTCGCTGCCATCGAGGTCGGGGAGGCCGAGGTCGAGAACCACTATGTCGGGAGCGTTTTCGATCACCCCTTGAAGCCCGCCCAGCGCGGTTGCATCCGACCAGACAACGTGGCCTGCCTCGGCGAGTGCCCGCACTGCGAGTTCGCGGATCTGGTGCTCATCTTCGATTACAAAGACAGACGACATGGTTACCGACCGTAAGCCACTCCGGCGGACATTATTGCGGTTTAGGACACTTTTAGGGGCCAATTGGGACTGGCGTCACGCACGAGACGTCACACTGATCCCATGAAGTCGTTCGCGCTGGCAGCGCTCTGGGTGTTGGCGAGTGTCGGTGCCGTCACGGTGGCCTGGGCCGGCGTGAGCGTGGTCGACAGCGAGGTCATTGCACCTCCGCCCGCCACCGTGGTGCCCCTCTTCGCCGACAACTCGCCCACCAACGACCCCGACAACGAGACTGCAGCCGCCCCCGCCGACGCTGGCACACCCGCGATTTCCTCCACGTCGTCCACCAGTACGACGAGCACCTCTCTTGCGCCGTCACCGACCGAGCAGCCAGGCTCCGGCGACAGTGCGGGCGCTACTGATACAGAGCCGTCAACCACCGCCGCTCCGACGACTCCGAGTTCCACTGCTCCCACCACGAGCACAACAATGGCCCCTCCTGTCACCCCGGATCCCGAACCAGCTGCCCAGTCACTCACGTTCAAGCTCCTCGGCGGCACCACCACCATCAACTTCTCGGCGGAGAGCGTCACAGCCGTTGCTACTGCCAACCCGGGCTTCGAGGTAACCATCGAACCGAACTCACCGGGGCTGAAGATCGAGTTCCGCTCTGTCGACACAAACCAGCGGTCTCGCATCGATGCATGGTGGGACAATGGGCCCCGGCACGACATTACCGAACGTCCAGACTGACGCGAGCTCGGATCTACGCGTCGACGGCGTCGTTTGGTTCAGTTTCGGAGCAGAACATCGTACGAGATCCTCGAGTTGGGTTCGATCTCTTGCTGTGCGGAGCCTCCGGATAAATGGGATTTGTCTTCGCGTTAAATGGCCAATAACTGATTCACAACTCCCTTGAATTGTATTGAATGCCACTCTGAGTGTCAGTTACGTTCGATTCACGAGTTGCTCCATCGGTGCGACCTTATGCAGAAATTGGGCGATTTCAATGAATACGGGTGGGCCGAAAGGCGAGATACAGAACACTGAGAGTGTTTGTGATGCGACCGCGAGAGCACGACACGTGCCAAGACGGAAACGACGCAAAGCAACCGTATTTCTTTCGATCGTCGTTGCGATGGTGATGCTCGCCGCGACCGTTGTGGTGGCACATCACGGAGCTAGTGATCTAGCGGCCGTCGGCCCGGTCAGCTTCGTCGAAAGCACGGCCGTCGGCGCTGAGCCGACTGGTAACGGCTACCCGGTGTGGTACCGGGATGCAGTCGGAACCGAAGTGGAACTCTGTATCGAATTCACCAATCCGATGTGCGGGTTCGTCGGGAACGAGATCCCGCATCCCGCCGTCCCCATCTCCTTCCCGGACAATTTCCCGGGTGAGGCCTTCTGGTGGAGTGGCGAGGCTGCCATGGATTCAGCCACCGGCCAGTCCGTGCTGCTCGTGATGGCTGTGGAAGCCGCTTTCGCCTCCGGCGAAGTGGCGGCACACAACGATCAGGTCAGCTTCGGTCGAGTGCGTATCCGGTTCAGAGAGCTCACTCCGGATGCCGGCTACACGGTCACTCATCCGTACGGAGTGGAGCACCTCACCGCAGAGCCGGACGGGTCGGTATTCGTGACCCAAGACATCGGCGCCCTGACTCTTCCGGCCGACTTCTCAGAGACCCTCAACAGCCCCGTCTTGGGTGGGCTCCTCATGTGGGATACCGAGAAGCCGGCCGGCTATCTCGGCGACCCGGCGGTCCCGCATACGGTGACAGGGAGCCCGGAGCACACGAATTTCTTCCGGATCGTGGGCCCTGGCCTCGAAAGCTTCGCCGGTGTTGAGGGTGTTGTGGACTGTTCTCTCGACGCGGGAGTGCCTGCCGGAACCTGTATCCAATCCAATGACTTCTTCATCATGGGCAAGGAGCCGGTCACGTCCGGCGTCGAAGCGGTACGGGCCGCCTACGTGAATCCGATCAGCTCTCCCGGCTATGTCGAAGTCCACGCGAAGTCGAGGCCCGGCCAGACTCTCGAAGTCTCGGGACCGGGAATCAGAACGGTTGAGATGAAGGGATCCGGCGACAACTACTACGCCAAGATCTTGGTCGACGACCAGGCCTATCTCGACGAGCTCGTCGTAACCAACACAACCGATGGTACGACTTGGGCGGTGTCGGTCACCGACCTCGTCACCATCACCCGGGCCGAGTACCACATTCCTCCGAGCGGATCGCCGGCAGGAACGCTCGGAGAGCTGGTAATCGAAGCGACAAGCAGCAACAGCCAGGTCGTCACCGATGGCGGCCTCGCCTATCTCGCCGCCGGCCTTGGCGGGAACTTCGTGCCGGGCTCCACCACTCTCACGGTCGAGGGCGTGCTCTCTGCGCCACTCAATGTGACCGTGACCTCCTCGGCCGGAGGGACCGACACCGAGCCGGTAAGACTGGTGGGTCCCAACTTCGACAGCGCCGATCTCGAGATCGTTGCTGCCGCGATCGCGGCTCCGTCGCTCGTGGCTCCCACCGACACGGTAACTCTCGACGGCACCGGGTCGCTCGGCGACATCAACAGCTATACGTGGTCCGTGATCGCGGGACCGCCCGGCTTCAGCCTCCCAGTCACGACTGGGTCAACAGTCTCGTTCCCGGCGCCGCACGCCACCGGGGAGCTGGTGCTGGAGTTCGGGCTCTTGGTGGAAGGCGTCGCCGGAAGCGACTCCACGACAACCACGGTGACTGTGAGAAACACCACACCGACCGCCATCGTGAGTGGGCCTGCGGTCGCAGTCGTCGGTGAAACCGTCACCCTCGACGGGAGCGGATCCACTTTTGCGTCGGATTATCTGTGGACCCAAACCGGTGGACCCGGTGTCACAATCAATACCGCCGACCCAGTGGTGAGCTTCGAGATGCCGCCAGCAGACGTCGTGGGCTCCCCAGAGCCGCTCGTGTTCACGCTGACCGTCTGGAACTTCGATGGAAGCGCTTCGAGCACAACCAGCCCAGCGATCACTGTTGCCCCATTTGACGATGCCCTCACGGTTACGTCGGCCTTGTTCCGGACCCGCAAGGAGCAAATCCGGATCGCAGGAACCACAACCCTGTACGCCGACCCACCGTCCCCGTTCCAGGTAACGAACTTGGTGACGATCTACGAAGGCGACGGCAACCCCGCCACACCCCCCATCGCCCGCAACATGCTCGGAGAGGCAGAGGTTGATCACCTCGATGGCTCATGGACCCTCCGTGCCAAGGATCTCGACCCGGTCCTCCACGTCAGGGATGGGGAACAGTGGGTCATGGTGGACATCGTGTCCGACCGTGACGGGTACCTGGGGGAGTTCTGGGTCCCAGTAGGCCGCTGAGACTCCTCGACTCAGATGAGATTATCTAGGGAGACACCCACACCTAGCATTTTCCCGGGTGTGGGTGGCTCGCGTCGGGTAGCAACTCGGCTCCCGACGCTCACCGCAGCACGTCGGCTACCGAGTATTCCGCCGAGAACCCAAGTAGCGCCTGAGCCTTACGGGTACTGATCAGGCTCTCTGCACCAGCCAGTTCGCCTCGCCCATTGGTCACCCCTGGGAAGAACAGGGTGACGAGCGTGCGACTGTCGTACACGAGCGAGTTGACGCGATCGGTGATCCAGAGCTCGTGGGCACCGGTGTAGTCGGCATCGATCGACTTGGCGAAGGCCTGGGCCGCGTCTCGCACATCGACTACTGACCACAACATGAAGCGTTGCCACATGTACTGCTCCCACAACCCTTCGGGGATCTCTCCGAGATCATCGCCTGTCGGCTCGGGCACGTCCGTCCCAAATTCGAGACCGCGGGTGGCGCGAAACTCGAGAACCTGTCTTCGCACCAGTCCGAGAAGCCGCTTCTGCTCGGCGGTGGGACGTGTCTGAAACTCGTCGAGGAAACTCCTCATCTGGTTCCGGAAGGCGAGGAAGTCGTCGCTGTCGATAGCCCCCTCGGAGAGCACCCCGGGCATGCGCAGAGCAACTCCGGAGATCCCACTTCGGTGCCAGTAATACTGGCCGAGCGTCTCGGAAATCCTCTTCGACAGCGAGTACGGATCAGAAACCGCAACCGTCTGGTTCTCGTCCATCGGAAAACGATCGGGCACGAAGTCGTCGAGGTTCCAGGTGCAGCCCACCGCGTTCATCGAGCTCGCTTGAACGACACGTTGGATGCCCTCTTGGTCCGCGGCCTCGAAGATGTTGTAGCTGCCGGTCACGTTGACATCGAACGTGCTCGGCCCATCGACGAACCGTGGCGACGGGAGCGCGGCGAGGTGGACCACGGCGTCGCAGCCCACCACGGCGTCGCGTACCTGCTGAAACTCGCGCACGTCGCAAGAGCAGTACTCGATCCCGGAGATACTCGACGTGGGCTGCACGTCCAATCCACGCACGTCGTGGCCCCGAGAAAGGATGCGCTCGACAGTTGCCCGGCCGACAAAACCGTTACTCCCCGTCACCAGGACCTTGTCGTACATGGGCTCTTCTACCTGCACCTAGCGCTCGACCAGCCGGACTCTTCGGATCCTAGCGGTGCTCACTTGGTGGCTCGAAGACCTCGGCCCCGACCCTTCGATTCAAGACGAGGACACCACGTTGATGACACCGGTCATCGTCGGATGGATCGAACAGAAGTACTCGTAGGTGCCCGGATCGTTGAACCGGATCACCTCGCTGTTCTCGTCCGCGGCCAGATCGCCGGTATCCCACGACCCATCGCGTGCGGCTACGTCGTGGACCACCGCATCGTGATTGTGGAAGCGGATGTCGGTACCCACCTCGATGATCAAGTCGTCAGGCAGGAACAGGAAGTCCTCGATCTCTGCCTCGAAGAATCCGCTGATCACGAGGTCGTCGGGAGATTCACCATGATCGTGACCGTCGCCGAGATCACCGTCGAGGAGCACGACCCGATCTGTTCCTTCGATGTGGAGGTAGAGGGGTTCGACCTCGAGTGGGGCGTCGAAGAGCATGCTGACGGTAGCCTGGCTGCCCGGCGGAACGGTGCCCGCCTTAGTGACAGCACGGTGAGTCGGTGTGCGATCCAGACCTTCGCCGCTGATGGAGAAGCGGGAGGCGTCGTACTCCAGCTCCTCGGTGCCCGCCGCCACCAGCGACATGTCGACAACAAAGCGGCGATAGCCATCGGGTACAGAGTCAGGCATGAGGCTCGCCGGCATGAGCATGGCGGCCATGATCTCGGGGCGCACCGCATCCACACGAAGCAGGCCCTCCGGAAGTTCGACTGTCTCACCGATCACAGCCGCATCGCCGTGGTCGTGGTCGTCGCGCTCCAAGCCAAGACTCCAGAATCCCCCTGCCAGCACCAGCACGGCGAGAACTCCGACAACCACCGTTGCCGAACGCGATGGACCGGTCGCCTCAGCCCCGTCATCGACCGAGGGGTCGGTATCAGATCGCTGGCTCTTGTGGAGTTTCGGCACGTACCCTCCTCGAGGTTCCGTATCGGCGACGGGTCAGCTCGGTTGAGCGCAACGGCTGAACCGGGTCGAGGCGATGAGACAACACGCTCCGACCGTCAAGAAGAGAAATCCGACGGCCGCGTAGCCCCAGCTGCGAGGACCGGTGGCCGCGAGACTCCCAAACACCCTGACTGTCTGGCCGTCGGCATCGGCCCCGGTGAGGCTCCAATATGGATTCACAGTCTCGCCGCCGGCGATCTTCAACCCAAAATGAACATGAGGCGCGGTGTTCTCGGCATTTCCGGAGTCGCCTACGAACCCGATCGGGTCGCCGGCATTAACTCGGACACCCACGGCAATACCCGGGGCAAATGCCTGCTCGGCGATATTTGCACCATTGTCGGTACCCGGCTCATCGTTATTCAGATGAATGTAGTAGAAGCGATTCCCGTCATCATCTCTCAAAACCACCATGTTTCCGGCCTTGCCCGAATTGGAATGGCGCACAGTTTCAATCACACCGTCGACCGTCGCCACCACGAGGGAGTGGCGGTCGGCCATTATGTCGATGCCCTCGTGCAGGCGGGTACCGCCATCACGAGGGAAGTGCCAACCGTTGATGAAGCCGTGCTCCGCTGCTACCGGAAAGACCATAGGCACGACCACCCGGTCTCCGGAGTCGTCGCTGTCGGCCTCGTCGTGCTCGGCCTCGTCCTCCTCGCTTTCTTCCACCTCTTCGGACTCAGACTCTGACTCCTCGGCCGCGGCGACAGCAGACCCCGACCCAAAGACCGCGCCCAACACAAACACCAGCAGGACGAAATTGGGAAATTTGGACATGAGCCATCCTCTCGAGACGACGGACGGGCGAGGGTGGGGATCAGCCGACAAAGGACGGATTTCCTGAGACGGGTACTGCTGGTGAAGCGATCTCCACCGATGGCAACACCTTCGGCTTGGTCTTGAGCACACCTGGCTTCTCGGGCAGGGGTGCAGTGGTGGTGGGCGGCAGCACAGTGGTGGTCTGGGGCTGCTCGCTGGTGGTCGGGATGGTGGTCGAGGTACTCGAGGTCGAGGTCGTGCTGGTCGAGGTCGTGGAAGTTGAACTCGTGGTTGAACTCGTCGAGGTGGACGTCGATGCAGTCGGAGCCTCAGTGGTGGACGTCGTCGTGGACGTCGTGGTCGAGGTTGTGGTGGGCGGATCGTCGTCGCTGTCGTCGAGCGGCACTATGGGAGCGGCAGCAGTGTGTGGGTTGTCGGGGTTGGCGATCGGGCCGCCATCCGGGCCTGCCTCATCAGCGTCGTACACGCGGAAGATGCCCCACCAACCACCCGACAACTTGTTGTCGAGCACAGCATCGCCGTACCGGTAGTCGCCGACCTCGCCGGCGGTGATGTTGATGTCGACCGAACGGCCCACACTCAACCCACCCTGCACCCCGACCGTCTCGGCCTCAGCGTCCGTCTCGTTGATCTGGCGGAACCAGGAGTGACCGCCGATCTGGAACGAGTGCTGCCGCGGCTTGTCGCCACCTTGCAGAACCCGCCAAACCACGTTGTCGCCCGAAAAGGCCCTGAAGACCGGGGTATCGGGGTCGCCGTGCTTCTCGGACGAGAACACGTGGGCATGGTCTTCACCGTCGAGATCATCCAGCGGCTCTCCGGGGTCGACATCCAGCCGCGGCTGGAACGATGCCGTGCGATAGTTCAGCGCCTTCTCACCACGATCCTCGGCATCCGGGAGTTCACCGGCGGGCTCATCGGCGTGTTCGGCTTCACCGTCGGCACCGTCATCTTCATGATCATCGGCCTCGACGCCTTCCCTCGGGTCGGGCAGGTTGCCGTCGTCATCCCAGAGATTCAGACCGTCCTGATAGAAGGTCACGAACTCACGGAAGTCGTCGTGGCCGACGATATGGATGTCGGCCTGGGCCGACGTGGCCGGCTCTCCGGTGTACGGGTCGGTCCAGGTCGCCCCCTCGGGCTCGATGATCAAGCCGGCGAACAGGCCGTGGTGGCGGTGCCCACGCACGTCGCCATAGTCGGTGAGGTTGATCGCACCCAGTTCACCCGGCGTGACCGGCGGCGCGTACCACCGGTAGGTGATGGACTCACCTTCGGCTCCAGCCGGATCCGACAGAGAACGTGGGCCGACGGTCTGGTCGGGGTTGAACCCCACCGTGGCGCCATCGGAACCGAGCACGTCGTAGTCGACCAGGGCGGCGTGAAGCGATACTCGCAGACCGGCCGGGGTTCCCTCGGCGGACTCGATCACGAGCGGTGCATCGAAGCCGTGGCCAGCCTGTTCGGCACCAACCGGGGCGTGCTCGGTGGCGAAGGCACCCGCGGGATCAATCATGTTGGTGAGTGTCACATCGATACAGTCGCCCTCGTTGGCGCGCAACACCATTGGTTCGGGGTTGGTTTCCCGCACCCGAGCAGCGGCTTCGGCTGTCGACTCCTTCGGATCGACCAGCGCATACACCAGCCCATACGGGTCGTACTGTCCGGCTTGTTCGTCGTAGATGATCGGCGTATCCAGAGCGATCACGTGGTAGTCGCGAGCTTGGGCGCCCGCCGGACACGGCTTGCCCGGGTGTCTCGGTGGCGCCGGTGGTTGCCCGGCGACGGTGTCGTTGATCTCCACCTCCAGGGCTGTGCCCGGAGTCAGGTTGTCGGGTAGCGGCAAAAGGCCATCGACCTGCTTGGCGAAGACACGCAACAGGCCCCACATGCCGGTCCACATGTCGTCGGTGGAGGTACCGCCATAGAGGTAGTCGCCGAAACACCCCTCTTGAGAGCCACACGGGATCTCGGGAATCACGAAGTTGAAGGCTTCTGAGATCCCGATCGTCTTGGCGCTGATGAGAGACGACTCGGGATCGTCGGGCTCGTCGAGCCAACGCATGCCATGGATCTGCAAGACATGCTGTTCTTCCATCGATCCCTGGATCACACGTGCTCGTATCGCATCACCCGCGTAGGCCTGCAACAGCGGCGTCGACGGATCGCCGTGAACCGTGGAGCTGAACACGTAGGCCGGGTCGGAGCCATTCTGGCGAAGCACGAACGGCTCGGTGCGATAGTTGACCCCCATGATTCCCGGATCGTCGGTGGGATAGAGCTCCGGAGCCTCGGGTGGGGACACGGGCTCCTCACCGGAGATGACCGATGGCCCACAATCGTCGTCACACGGACGGTAGAGGCTCACGAAGTCCTCGATCGCGAGGGCGAATTCACGGAAGTCGTCGTTGGCTCCGGGACCAATGATGTCGACACGGGTGCCGATTGCCGCGCCGTTGCACTCCACCTCGCACACCACCCCATGCTCCGGATCGTTGATGGGCTGGAGATATTCACCCGTAGACGGGTTGCGGGTGTCCATCCCGGTGGGTTCGATCACCAGCGCACCGAACAGGCCCCGGTTCTGATCCTCGGCTGGGAAGTGATGCTCGTGGGTGAAGATCGTGCGTAGGTCGTAGTCGACGTACCAGCGCTCACGGATGGTCTGGCCGACGGGACAGCCGCCGGCCAGGTCGCAGGTCCATTGAGGATTGACGTAGCTGGGCGCGGGAATCCGGCACCCGCCAGCGGTGAGGGTGGCGTTGTCGAACTCATCGGGAGAACACTCGGCCAACGCATCATCGGGGAGGTGGGAAAGATCCGGATGCTCGGCAATCGGGTCGCCGCTCAGGATCGAGTCGTTGTAGAGCTTCTGGGCCTCTGAGAAGGCCGCCTGCTGGTAGTTCCAGCCGTTGGACGAGCCGTCGGAACCCATCACGTCGAACTTCACCAGGTGGATGTGCTGGCCGATCATGTTGGTCTGGATCAGCTGGAGGAAGTCGTCGTTGCCGAACCAGTTGGGAGTGAGGTTGGTGAGGTTGAAGTTGACACAGTCGTTGGGGTTGGCTCGGAAGAAGAACGGTTCGAGCGGTTTGGTGCCAGTGAGCACGCCATCCACATCTGTATCGAGCACGAGCACGCGACCCTGGCTGTCGTGCCAGCCGGCGTCGTTGTGGAGAATGTCGAGCTGGATCAACGAGACGTTGTAGGTGACCTCTCGCGACCCGGGCAGGCACGGATCAACGAGAGGGGCGCCGGGTATCGGCTCGTTGTTTCCACTGCCGTCGTCGTAGATGCCGTCGTTGTGACTCTCGAGCGTCGCGGCGCGTTCGAGCGACAGCCGATAGGCGAGGTCAGTGGCTTGTGACTCGTCGGCCGCGCCGTCGGCCCAGGGGGCCGAAATACTGAGACTGGTCCCTGGAGGAGACAGACCTGTCCCGTCGGAGCTCAACAGCACCGTGGTCGCAGGCGTGCTGACATCGAGCTGTTTGAACTGCACGACGTAGGACGGACTGGTCCCCTCGCCTTCGGTGACGGTGGCTTCGACAACTCCGGAGAGGAGTTCGAGTGCGGCTTCCACTGCTGCGGGCGGCGCGTCCCACGGGATCGGCCCTGTTGTCTCTGGCCCTAGCGAGAGGGTGAAACCGCCACCGGTCACGGTGGCCGGTACGGCAACTTCCTGAACCGGCTGCACGAGTCCGACACCAGCTACCTGCCGGATCGCCGGATCGAGATCCTCGCGATCGATCGTGGCCGGGTCGTCGGGCGTCCCGTTGTTGTCGTAGATGCCGAGGATCGGCTGCGGTGCCCGCCAACCGAACTCTCCGGGGATGAACCGCGGGAACCCAGGGTCGGTGGCCACGGGTAGGTCGGGGGCGTCGTTTCGGTCCGGCAGAGGCACGACCGCGCGTACACCGATGCCGTCGGGGAGCACGCCGGTGCCGTCCTCCAACACATCGTGGGTGCGAAAGAGTGACCAGAAGCCCTCGGCGAAGTGTGGATACAGGTGGCAGTGGAAGATCGAATCGCCGACCGTGCCCGGCCTCGAGCCGGCGCCGAAGAACAGGTCTGCGGTGAAGCTCTCTCCTGGGCCGTAGCTCTGGGAGTCGAGCGTGCTGGACTCGGGCATCTGGTTGTCGTCGGGTACACCAGGCGTGCCTCCGGACTGACCGACGTCCTGTGCGTCGGCGAGCCACTGATGGGCGTGCATGTGAAAGACGTGGGTTTCCTTGGGCCCGGCATGAATGAAGCGGACCTTCTGGGCGTCGTACTGATAAGCGTGGGGAACATTGGCCGTGTGGCAACCTCCGAGGACGTTGCAATCCTCGGGATCATCCACATTGTCGGCATTGGGTTGGCCATGGTTGGCGCCGATGCCATCGGAGCCGCCGTCGTACCAGGGGTGCCAGGTGGGGTACCAGGGACCGAACCCACTGCCCAGTTTCACCAGTGAAGGGTCACCGTAGGGCCAGGATGACAACCAGGTCTCCTCGCCCACGCAGTCGGGGCAACGGTTGATGGCGTGGGCGCGAACCAGAAGGTGCTCTTCGCCGTAGTTGAACCCGAGACCGATGCTGAAGTCCATCGAGTTGGGCGTGTCGGTGTCGCTGGTTTCACATTCAGAGCGATCGGGTCGACCATCGATCGTCAGGCCTTCGTCGGCCGCCGCGAGGTCGCAGTTCTGCAGATGCTGTCCCGGCATCTCGTCCTGAGAGATCTGCATCGTCTCGCGGAATGCAACACTGTCCTCGGGTCGAACCGGGAGATTCATTCCATCGATCGCATAGTCGCCACTCTGAGCTGCAGGGGGGACGATGATGGCATCGAGGTAAAGCTCACCGCTCTGGTTGGCGACATTCTGGTAGGGACGGGGTCCATCGAGGCGGGCGCCGGAGACGGCATCGAACCACTGGGAACCCGTGGGCTCGATGGCCAGCACGCCATACAGGCCGTGGCTGGTGGATCCGCCGTCGGCTTCGGAGCCGGCGAGCGTGGTGACGTCACGGAATAGATAGGCGCCCTCGTCGTCGGGTACCCGCCAGTAGTAGGTGTGAACGCCTCCGGGGGCGATGCCGGTGTCGTCGTTGAAACCGACCTGACCCCCTCCCGATGTCTGGGCGTTGTAGGCAACGCCGTGGGCATGGATTGAGACCCACTGATCTTCGGGCAAGCCGTCTCCCGGCAGGTCCGCCGATCCATACGCAGGTGGAGATCCCTCGGGCACCGGAGCCTCGATGTCGAGTTCGTTGGTGAGTGTTATTGCCACACACTCACCCTCATTCGCTCTCAGCACCAGGGGGCGAGGACGGAGGCGTCTGTTGGACGCAAGCGTGGGGTCGCCAACCACCGGCTCGGCCCAATTACGGATCGCAAACTTGTCCTGATCGAGGGCGTAGGCCTGGCCATTGAGATCGACGTCACCCCACCGGTTGCGGGGGATGACGACATTGATGGCCGAGACGTCGTAGACACGATCGACTCCGCCCGAATCGCAGGTCGCACCGACGGCCGGCACAGCCGCTCCCGCAGGCTCGACTGATCCCACGGGTGTTGCGGCGGGAATCACCGCGAGGCCTCCGGCCAAGACCACTACCGAGGCGAGAGCGCGCCCGATACGCCAACCGTCGATACCGGCAATCCTGTGACTCACTCTTCGGCCCAGACGCCCTGCAACGTCGCCGACCCCGTTGATCACATCCGCCACGCCTAGATCGCTCGGCGGGTGCAGTGCTGAGATACCGATCATCAGCGCCACGAATGTATACGGCACCATGGCGAGAGCATCGGTCACCGCGTGGCGCAGGTCGCCACTATCCGTGGTGAAGATTTCACCGTGCCCAAGCCCCCCGGGCACCAGCGCAACCGTCACCGCGATCGTCACGCCAACCACTTGGGCGAGATCGCCGGCGAGCGTATCGGCCAGTCGCCCCCGCCGAATGAAGTCGGCTGCCATGCCCAGACCGATGACGATCGCCACCAGAAAGAGGGGTAGGGACAGGGCAACATCCCTGGCGCCGTGTACAAGCGGGTGAAGCTCGCTTGCCTCGTGTTGACTGCTATGTCGCAGCTGAAGGACGGTGCCGACAGTCAGAGCGACAACGACCGTCAGCGCTATCAAGCTTCTCGCCCGGGTGCCCACCGTTGTTCTCAAGTTCGCCCAATTCTCTAGAACGCCGCCTTGTCCGAGCGGCCCAACGGGTCGGAAGGTACCGGACGCTCAGAGTGACGTTCAAGGCCACGCTCCAGAGTTGTTAATCTTTTATTCAATATTTAGTGATTTCGTTGAAAATGGTCGACTCAACCACGCAAAGTGGTCTCCAGAGTAGATTTGTGATGGCGAGCTCAACGGCGGGCTCTTATGGTTCTTTTGCGCTCCTCCTACCGTTTCCGCCCGGCCGTGTCAGTCATGGTGGGTCGAACATGACTCGCTTCCTGCTCTACAGCCACGACACATACGGGCTCGGACACTTCCGCCGTTGCGGCCTTCTCGCGTCTGGCCTCGCGGGTGCCGATCCGACCAACGAGGTCCTGATCGTCACCGGTTCGCCCATGGCTCAGGCCTTCTCCCTCCCCGACCGGGTCGACACCATCAAGCTCCCGACGGCTACCAAGAACGACGCCGGGGCCTATCAACCTCGCAAACTCGGTGAGGGGATATGCCGCCTTATCGAGTTACGGGGCAACCTGATCCGGTCGGCCGTCGAGGCCTACCGTCCCGACGTGATCCTGGTCGATCACTCCCCTCTCGGCATGGGCGGAGAGCTGGAGCCGACCCTTCGGTTCCTCGACAGGATGGCTCTGCCTCCTCGACTGGTACTCGGCATGCGAGACATAGTCGACGACGCATCCCGAGTGGAGAGAGCGTGGCAACGAGACGGGGTCTGGGACCAGCTCGAGCAATACGACGACATTCTCGTGTACGGCGACCCCAGCGTCGTCACTACCGCCCACGAGCTCGGCCTCGCCCAACGCATCAGAGCCACGGTCTCCCACACCGGGTATGTGGCTCCGACCATGCCCGAGGCGATCGCCGAGACCCCTGTCATCCTTGTGACCGCCGGCGGCGGGGGCGACGGTCATGTCGTCCTGCGTTGCTATCTCGACGCGGTCGAGGCGGGCGCTGCCGCCGACCTGAGATCGACGATAGTCACCGGCCCCCTCCTTTCAGCGGGGCGCAGAGCCGAACTCATGGTCAGGGCCCAACGCCTGCCATCGGTGGAGGTGATCGAGTTCTCCCATCGGATGCGCTCATTGGTCGCCTCGGCGGCGGGCGTAGTTTCGATGGCCGGCTACAACACGGTTGTTGAGGAGTTGGCCGTCGGCGTGCCATCGCTGCTCGTGCCGCGGCGCCGGCCGCGGATTGAGCAACACATCCGGGCCACGCGCCTCGCCGCGGTCACCCATCTCACCCATTGCCCGGTCGAGGAGCTCTCGCCCGACCGGGTAGAGGAATTCATCACGGCGTGTCGGCCCGGATCACGCCCTGCCCGCACAGTTGACCTCTCGGGGGTCGCCATCGCTGCCGCAACGCTCACCACCCCGTCTCACCTGAACCGGAGCCCTGCCCATGCCTGAGTCGACGATGCTCTCCGACTGCCTCCACGTTGGCTACATCCTCAAGCAATATCCCCGCCTGTCGGAGACGTTTGTCCTCAACGAGATCCTCGGGGCCGAAGCCAACGACGTCGAAGTCTCGATCTTCTCCCTCCGCCACGCCACCGAAGGACGGTTCCATCCCGGCATTGCTTCGGTCAAGGGACCGGTTCACTATGTCGCGGACCTCGACAAGACGGCCTTTCTCGACGCGCTCCATGCCCTGCCCGACCTCCGCGTCGACCGCCTGATCGACGTGCTCGACTTCGTGGGTCAGCTCCCCGCTGAGCGTCGATCCCGCCTCGTCCTCAACGCCATCGAGATCGCCAAGGCGGCCACCGAGCGGGGCGTCGACCACCTCCACGCCCACTTCGTGACGGTAGCGGCCCAGACCGCCCACCTCGTCCACCTGCTCACCGGACTCCCCTATTCGGTGACCGCTCACGCGAAGGACATATACCGCTACACCGTCGACTGGGCCCTCGCCGCTCGAATCGCCGCCGACGCCACTGCCGTCGTCACCGTCTGCGACGCGAACCTTCGCTTCCTGGCCCATCGCCTGGGCGGGACCGAGGCCCGGATCGTCAGGATCTACAACGGCTTGGGCCCTCAGGAAGCACCCTCGACACGGGCCGATCGCACCGAGGGGTTGGTGCTCGGCGTGGGCCGAATGGTCGACAAGAAGGGCTTCGACCTGCTCCTCGACGCAGTCGCCGAACTAGCACCCACACATCCCGACCTGCACTGCGTGTTGGTGGGCGATGGCGAAAACAGGGGGGCGCTCGAAAGCCAGACCTTGCGGCTGGGGATATCCGATCGGGTCACCTTCACCGGCCCTCTCCCCCAGCACGAGGTGGCAGCCTGGATGCGACGAGCCGAGGTGTTCTGTGCCCCCTGCCGCGTTGGCGAAGATGGCAACCAGGATGCCCTTCCCACCGTCGTGCTGGAGGCGCTGGGTGCGGGAACTCCTGTCGTCACCACTCCTGTAGCCGGGATTCCGGAGATGATCACCGATGGAGTCGAGGGGCTCCTCGTCGACTGCGACTGCTCCCAAGCGGTCGCAGTCGGCCTCGCGGCCCTACTCGACGACGCGACCCTGGCCGAGACGATGTCGACTGCAGGACCTCCGAAACTCGCTGAGAAGTTCGACCGAACAGAAACCATTGGCCAGCTCATAGAGGTTTTCAGTGCAGTCCTGCCATCTCCGGCCATGGCAAGTCCGAGCCCGGTGTGAGCGCCCCAATACTCCTCCAGGTCTGTGCCGACCGCGGGATCGCTCCCGGATCCACGAAGGGTGCGGCTTTACATCTGCGTGGCGTCGCGGCCGGCCTCATCTCGCTCGGCTTGGGTGTGACCACCTACAGCGCCCGCCCCGCCGAGGGCGACTTCCCTGTTGTGGTCCGTCGACTCGACGAGCTGACGCCAGAGACGGCTGCGGGTGCCGACGCGATCTACGAGCGCTATTCGCTCGGGCACCGCTCGGGCTTCGATGTCGCCCGCCTCGCTGGCGTGCCATTCGTGCTCGAGGTGAACGCTCCCCTTCTCGACGAGGCGCGAACCCATCGACCCGACACGGTCAGTGCCCACCATCAGCAGGTGGAAACGCTCCTGCTGCATGAAGCCGATCTGGTGATCACCGTCTCCCCCCAGCTCGCGAAATGGGTTGGAGAGCACCGCGCGGGCCCGACCATGACGATCACCAACGGGTTCGAACCAGATTGGTTTCAGCCGACCCGCGTCGACCCCGCCTGCGAAACGCTGGCCTTTCTCGGGCATCCCAAGGCATGGCACGGGGCCGACCGGCTCCCCAGCCTCCTCGTAGATTTGGACCGCGCCGGTCGAACCCCCAGCTTGCTCATCATCGGTGGTGGGGAGGGTGCCAACCGAATCTTGACCGAAGCCCGACAACTCGGTGTTCACCGCCAGGTCACGGTCACCGGCCCTCTTTCTCCCCAAGACGCATCAGCTCTGTTGGGTGAGGCGACCATCGGACTGGCGCCCTACCCACGTCACGACCCATTCTACTTCTGTCCCCTCAAGGTGATCGACTACCTGGCTGCCGGCCTGCCGATCGTTTCCACCAACCAGGGCGAGATCCCCGCGCTCGTGGGGAACGCCGGCATCGTGGTGGAGCCAGAAGACGACGAAGGGCTCGCCCGCGCGGTGCTGGCCCTCCTCGACGATCCGAGCTGGCGCTCCCGACTCGGCGAGGCCGGCCGTCGACGAGCTCACGACACCATGACCTGGCGCCATGCTGCAGCAACCACCGTGGCCGCGCTGGCGCGGCTCGGCACTTCTGCGATGAGTATGAGCTCCTGATGCGCATCGGGAGTCGCCGCCCGATGGACCTGCCCCGGTCTGAGCTCCGCTTGGCATTCGCCACATTTCGCCCCGCGTTGAAGGGCCAACGTCTGCGCATCTCAGCCGCCGTACTTCTGGCCCTCGGCGTCACCGCGCTCGAGCTGTTGAAACCGTGGCCGATCACCCTGGTTGTCGATCACCTCGTCACCGCAGACGACACCAGCAAGGTGGCGATCGCCCCAATCGCGGTCTTCGCTGCGGTCGCGTTCGTGATCCCGCTCCTGCTCGGGCTCGCCAACGAGCGCCTCCAGTTGGTCGTGGCCCGGGTGAGCAGGAAGGCCACGGTTCGGATCCGAAGTGACGTGTTCGAGCACATCCAGCGCCTGGAGTTGACCGAGCACAATCAGCACTACACCGGCGATCTCCTGATGCGCCTCATGGGCGACGTCAACATGATTCGAGATCTCCTGTTTCCGAGTTGGCTCAATCTCCTGTCGCGAGGATCCATCCTGATCGGAGGCTCCTTGGTGTTCGCCCTCGTCGACTGGCGCCTGTTCCTGGTGGCCCTGATACCGCTCCCTCTGTTGTGGCTCACGATCGAGAAGGGTTCATCGGCGGTCAAGATCGCGGCGCGCAAGCAACGCCGCAAGGAGGGAGCCATTGCCGCAACGGCAGCCCAATCGCTGCGCCGGGCAGGGATCATCAAGGCCTTCTCAGCCGAGGAAACCACCTCCGAAGCGTTTCGCAACGATGCCGTCACCGCGGAGCGGGCGACGATGGCAGCAGCCAAACATGCCGCTCGAATGTCTCGCCTTACCGAAATTCTCACGGGTGCGGGCGTTGCGTTGGTGCTCATCCTCGGCGCCAAGCGTGCACGCGACGGCGCCATCACACCCGGACAGCTCGTCCTGGCCATCTCCTACACCCGCATGATCTACAAGCCCATAAGGAAGCTGACTGGCGAAGGAATCCGCATCGCCAAAGCCACCGCATGCGCGACCCGCGTGATGGATCTTCTCGACAGACCCAGCGAGGATCCTCACGTCGGGATCCCCGTCGATCGACTGACCGGAGATGTCGAGATCCGCGACGTGGCTCACACCTACCCGGACGGCCGGACGTCTATCAACGGCTTGTCGGTGCGCATCCCGTCGGGGTCGTTGGTTGCGGTCATCGGTGAGAACGGGAGTGGGAAGTCGACCCTGCTGTCGCTTCTGCTCCGGCTCTACCAACCAGACCGGGGGGAGATCCGTATCGGTGGTGAAGCTATCTCTACCCTCCAGCTCCAGTCCTATAGAGACCAGATCGCGTATGTCCCACAGGATCTCGTGCTGTTCGGGGGCACGATTCGTTCCAACATCACACTCGGGCGACCTGGTGCCACCGACGAGGATATTCGTGCCGCTTCAGATGCCGCCCTGTTCACACCGGTGCTCGATCGGCTCCCCGACAGTCTCGACACGGTCCTCGATGAGGACGGTTCATCGCTCTCAGGCGGCCAGGCCCGCCGCTTGATGCTGGCGCGCGCCGCCCTGCGTGACGTGTCCATCCTGCTCCTCGATGAGCCCCTGAGCGGCCTCGACCCCGAGGCCCGCGAGACCGTGGCCCGCGCCATCACCAACATCGCGGGCGGGCGCACCACACTGGTGGTCCACCACGGAGACCTGAGTGGACTGAGGCCCGACTACAAGCTGGACCTCACAAGGGGCCAGCGACCCCAGCCCCAAGCCCAGGTCGCGGTGCGATGACCGTTCCGATGGCCGTGGTCAGGCCGACGTCGGTCCCGATCTTCCTCGAGCGCTGGAGCACCGCCTATCCCCGCCACCTGGGAGCCTGGACCCTTCGGGGCACCGATCGACGATGGGCGACCTTCGATCCGGAGCGAAAGCGGATTTGGCCTGTCGAGCCCTGCAGCGATACGAAACTACCAGCGCTGAAGTCTGTACTCAGGCGAGGAACGCTGATCGGATACCGGTCCGGGCGTCGGGCGATCATCGCCACCCCTCATAGCTACATCAAGGTGGTCCGACCACAACGATTCGATGCCCTCCTGGCCAGCCACGACCTCTTCGCTTCGCCCGATCCGCGGTTCATCATGCCTCGGGTCATTGCCAGCGATAGCTCGGGGTGGATCGAGCTCAGTGCGGTGCGAGGGCCGTCGCTTCACGAGATCCTTCATCGGAGCTTCCGCGGCGACGAGGTGCCGGAGGTGATCGAGAGAGTCGCTACGGCACTAACGGCCTTCCACAGCACCACAGCGCCCAGCGAGCTGCCGATCCGGAGCCCTGATCGTCCCGAGCAATGGATCGAGACGGTGGCCCGCGTCGAACCCGACGCCGTCACCCCCCTGGCCCGGATTGCCCGAGACCTGCCCGAACTCGAATCTCTACCTCAGGCCATGGTGCACGGCGACCTTCACGACAAGAACATCATCACCGCCAAGACCGGGGTTGGTCTGATCGATTTCGACAACGCCGGGCTCGGTTCACCCGAGGATGACGTTGCCAACCTGGCCGTCCACCTCCAGCTCCGCTCGCTCCAGGCCCGACAGCCGGCCGCTGTGGGTGAGGCCCGCGCCGACCTCCTCTGCAACGCTTACCGCAATCAAAGAGACCTCGACCCCGACCGGCTGGCCGCGGTGGAACGTCATACCTGGTTCCGGCTCGCCTGCCTGTATAGATTCCGTCGTTCGGGCCGACACCTCACCTTCGAGCTCCTGCGCCGCGCCGCTCCGTCACGGGCCCGAGTTGAGGCCGGCGCCAGCTGGCGGGCCCTGGTGGCTCAGGCGAAGGGATCAGCGAAGGGGTCGTCGGCCAGAGCCACCGCTGAGGCCGGTTTGGCGGCGGGCTCACCCATCCAGCGCTGGTAGCCGGTGTCCTCGAGTTCGGTGGCGAGGTCGGGGCCACCGGTCTCCTGGATCCTGCCGTCGGCGAAGACGTGCACGGTGTCGGGCTGAAGCTGTTCGAAGAGGCGGCTGTAGTGCGTGATGGCAAGAACACCGAGACCATCTTCGCGGGTGGCGTCTTCCACCCTCTTGCTCACCATCCTCAAGGCGTCGACATCGAGGCCCGAGTCGAGTTCGTCGAGGATGGCGAACGCCGGCTTCAAAACTCCGAGCTGGATGGTCTCGTTTCGCTTCTTCTCGCCGCCGGAAAGGTCGACATTCAGGGGCCTGTCGAGGAATGCCTCATCGAACCCGATGCGGGCCGCCTCCTCGCTCATCATCTCACGAATCTCATCGGGGTCGGCCACCATCCGAGCGGATGCACCGAGTAGATCGCTCAGAGCCACACCCGGAACCTCGGTGGGATACTGCATCGCCAGGAAGAGGCCGGCCTCGGCCCGTTTCCATGCGGGAAGTCCGAGTAGTTTGGTGTCGTCGATGCGCACCGATCCGCCGAGCACCTCATAGCCCGGACGTCCGGCGATCACATGCGACAGCGTCGACTTACCGGAGCCATTGGGACCCATGACGGCGTGGACCTCACCGGACCCGACCACGAGGTTGACGCCCTTGAGGATCTCCTGGCCTCCAACCGCGGCCCTCAAGCCCTCGATCACGAGTTGGCTCATGATTCTCCCTCCAAGGTGAGCTGGACCCGCCCGTCGACGACGCCCACCTCGTAGACGGGGACGGGACGAACCGCCGGGAGCGTTAGGGGCTCACCGGTGGTGAGATCGAACAAGGCGCCGTGCCGCCCGCATTCGATCGCGCATTCGTCGGGTTCCACGAACCCTTCCGAGAGCGAGACTTCGGCGTGACTGCATGTGTCGCCCAACGCATATACGTCGTCGCCGATCCGCACGATCGCGATCGCTACGCCGGCGACCTCGACCTTGCGAGCGGTGCCCGCTTCGATCTCGTCGAGTCCGAACAGCACGTGGGTGCTCATGATTCCTCGCTCGCTTCGGTCTCGCTCTGGCGTTGGCGGGTCAGTTTCGCAGCCACGGCCAACCTCAACGCTGGTGCTGCGGATGGCAGCGGCACTGCTTGGAGCACCTCGTCGAGGAATCCGGCCACGATCAGACGCTCGGCCTCGCCTGTGGGCACGCCCCGGCTTTCGAGATAGAAGCGCTGATCCTCATCGACCGGGTTGACCGTCGATGCGTGGCTGCACCGCACATCGTTGTTTTCGATCTCTAGATTGGGTACCGACTCGGCCCAGGCCTCGTCGCTGAGCTTCAGGTTGCGGTTGGTCTGGTAGGCGTTGGTGCCGCGTGCTTCGGGCCGCACTCGGATCAGGCCGGTATAGATGCTGCGAGCCTTACCGGCCAACACACCCTTGTAGAGGAGGTTGGAGGTCGTGTCGGGGGCGACATGATCCTGGTAGGTGCGGAAATCCAGGGTCTGGGTGTCTTCACCGAAGTAGACGGCCATGAGATCGCCGTGGGCGCCCTGACCAACCAGGCGGGTATCGGCCCTCGTGCGCGCGTAGGCACCACCGAACGCGGCCGTGGCGGCCTTGATCGTGGCGTCGCGGTCGGCACGCGCGAGCACGCTGCCGAACTGCCACGTGCCGGCCCCCTGCTCTTGCACCTTGAGATAACCGAGCCGTCCCGCGGGGGCGACGTCGAGTTCGACCACCGGACACATCAGGATCGATTCGGTGTCGTTGGACGTGTGCTGGTCGAGGATGTCGGCCTGAGCGTTCTCCCCCACCCTCACCACCAGGCGGGGAAAGGCAGCACTGCCCTCACCGGCGGCGTGGTGGGTTATGACGATCGGACGATCGACGATCACGCCATCAGGGATGTCGACGAGGATGGGTTCCTCGGCGAAGGCGTCGTTGAGCAGGGTGAAGTAGTCGCCTGCTTCTGAACTCACCGCACCGAGACGCTCAGCTGCGGCGGGGTGCTCACTGAGGATTCCCACGTGCACACCGGCTGCGGCGACCTCTGCGTCGATGTCGACCGCCACCACGTGGCCGTTGACGCAGCGCACCATCGCGGCAGGCTCGACGTCGAGGCGGGGCATGGGTGCATCGCCGAACTCGCTCGATGGGCTGTAGCGATCGAGGTCGAGTTCGTCGATCAGGCTGTAGCGCCATTCCTCGGCTGAGGTATCGGGTTTCGGGGAAGCGGCGAACGCTTCGGCGGCAGCCACGCGCCGATCCGCCAGCCAGGCGGGGCCGGCCAACGCGCGAGCTGCATCGGGGGAAAATGCGGTCAACTGAATCGTCTTTCGAACGGGCCCGGGGCCGGCCACAACAGTCATTTATCCTACCGACGTAGTGCTAATGCCCCACCCGCCGCGGGAGCCCTGTCAGCGACCGTCTCGGTAGCGGCGGCGGAACTTCTCGCCCAAACCCTCGCCATCGCCGGACTTTCGGCCCTTGGGGCCTTTCTGACCCGGTGGCGTCATGCCTCCGGGCGGCGGGTCGCCCTTGTCGCGCTTCAGCCGGCCGAGACCCTTCTTGCGTCGTTTCTTTCGCTCCGCCTCCAGATCGGCGAGGGTGCCGGGAACCGCACCGTTGATGATGTTCTCCGCGGCATCGAGCAGGGCCGCGATCGAATCGTCCTCACCGAGACCAGCGGGTTCGGGTGGCGTCTCCGGAGTGACCAACGAACCGTGCGACCAGTTCACGTCGGCCATACGACGGGTGTACTTCGGGCAGTCGTCGGGACACCGCCAAGGCGCCTCGGGGGCAAGGTCGAGGTCGCATTTCCGCACGGTGTCACCGTTGGGATAGGTACGAGACTCGAAGAACTTGCAGTCCTGACGCATCGGCATGCGGTTCATTGTGCCGCATCGGAGCCGTCAAGCGGCAGAGGCCCCGTTCTCGAGGCCCGCCGGCGTTGAGCGAAGGACTCTGTGGGCTCAGCCCACGCTGCCCTCCATCTGGAGTTCGATGAGGCGACTCCACTCCACCGCGTACTCCATCGGCAGGGTGCGCGTGATCGGTTCGATGAAGCCATTGACGATCATTCCCATGGCCTGTTCTTCGGTGAGTCCCCTGCTCTGGAGGTAGAACAGCTGCTCGTCGGCCACCTTCGACACCGTGGCTTCGTGGCCGATCACCGCGTCGCCGGAGCCGACCTCCATGTAGGGGTAAGTGTCGGAGACCGAGTCGTCGTCGAGGATCAGGGCATCGCACTGGACATGGCTCTTGCAGCCGTAGGCGTCGTCTTCCACCCGGATCAGGCCCCGGTAGGAAGTGCGCCCGGCATCCTTCGAGATCGACTTCGACACGATCTTCGAGGTGGTCTCCGGAGCCGCGTGGATCATCTTCGCGCCCGTGTCCTGGTGCTGGTTTCGCCCGGCGTAAGCCACCGACAACACCTCGCCGGAGGCCTTGGGGCCGGCGAGCACCACAGCCGGGTACTTCATGGTGAGGCGGCTACCGATATTGCCGTCGATCCACTCCATATGGCCTTCGGCTTCGACGTAGGCCCGCTTGGTGACGAGGTTGTAGACGTTGTCGGACCAGTTCTGGATGGTGGTGTAGGTGACCCTCGCCGAGGGCTTTACCACGATCTCCACCACCGCAGAATGCAGCGAGTCGGATGTGTAGGTGGGAGCCGAGCAGCCCTCGATGTAGTGAACCTGAGAGCCCTCGTCGGCAATGATCAGGGTGCGTTCGAACTGGCCCATGTTTTCCGCGTTGATCCGGAAGTAGGCCTGCAGGGGCATCTCGACCTCGACGCCCGGTGGCACGTAGATGAACGAACCTCCGGACCAGGCCGCGCTGTTTAGCGCGGAAAACTTGTTGTCGTTGGGCGGGATGATCTTGCCCATGTACTGCTTCACGAGTTCGGGGTATTCCTTCAGCGCCGTGTCCATGTCGGAGAACAGCACACCCTGAGCTTCGAGATCCTCACGGTTGCGGTGGTAAACCACTTCGCTTTCATATTGCGCGGTAACTCCGGCCAGGTATTTGCGCTCCGCCTCGGGGATGCCGAGCTTCTCGTAGGTGTTCTTGATCGACTCCGGAACATCGTCCCAGTCGTCGCTGAGCGACTCCGTGGGCTTGATGTAGTAGTAGATGTCGTCGAAGTCGAGACCGGAGGTGTCGCCGCCCCAGTTGGGCATCGGGCGACGGCCGAATCGCTGGAAGGACTTCAGGCGGAAGTCGAGCATCCACTCGGGCTCGCCCTTGAGCCACGACATCTCGCGCAGGATCTCGTCGTTGATCCCCTTCTTGGGCTTGAAGACGTAGTCCTCTTCATCAGACCAGCCGAGTTGGTATTTGCCGAGGTCCAAACCGATGTCGGTCGAGGCCATGTAGCTGCTCCTTCACGAGGCAGAAGACCAAAGGGAATTTCTCCTACGTGGATAGTAACAACTCAAACGGCCGGGTCGACCCTCTCTCCCGCCGAAAACAGCATGACCCCAGCAGAAGCCTGCGATTCACCGACCTCGGGGCCATGCTCGTCGATTTCCGGGACCGTCCACCGGCGCCGCCAGAGGACCTCGGCAAGTACATCGTGGACGTCAGTGGTGACCGGCCAGGAACCGCGCGCTAGGTTCGGGACAGGATCTTCGCCAAGCCCGTGCACACCCGGCCGCACGCCTTCGTCGAGCACCAGTGCCACTCCGCCGCTGCCGTGATTGGTGCCACCGCGGCGGTTCTCGTGCACCGTGCGCCCGAATTCGCTCACCACCACCACCGAGACATCATCGGCGCTGGCGCCGAGATCGGCCCAGAACGACCCCAGGCCCCGCGCCAGTTCGGCCAGGCGGACCGCCAGCACGCCGGCGGCACCGTCACCCTGGTTTCGATGGGTGTCGTAGCCCTGCTGGTCGACGGCGACCAGGTGCAGCCCGCCTCCAGAGCGCACCATGTCGGCGATGGCGCTGAGAGCATCACCGAATTCGCCCGGCGGGTAGTCCCGATCCGCGGGCGAGCCGGCCGAATCCCAGTCGACTCCTGACCAGCGGGTGGAGGCAGCCAGCGCTCCCATCGCCGCGGGCGCCATCGACTCGCTGTCTTCGAACGCGTGGCCCAGTGCCCGGCGGGCCGCGGCAGCATCCTGGTATCGAGCCAGCGCATCGCTTGGTCGGCGCCCTCCGGCCCCACGGACCAGGCCTCGAAACAGGTCGTGTCGGTCCGGACCGAACCACCAAGCAGTGCTCGCGCCGAGCTCACTGTGTTCGAGCAGTGCCGTGCCGCGACCCTTTCGATCTCCGGCTTGCTGATGTAGCTCTCTGATCGATGCTCTATGGCTCCTGCTCCGTGGTGGGTTTCGGAGTCCCACCCCTGCGATGAGCCCCAGCCCAGCCCCTCCTGTCTCGTTGACCAGGGGGGCCAACGCGGGGTGAAGGCCCCAACCATCCACGAACGGGATCGCACCGTGTGGTTCTCCCGGCGGTTGGATGGCGATCGACGGGCGAAGCCGGTAGTAGTCAGAGCTCTGGTGAGGCACCAATACCCCGAGTCCGTCGGCACCACCTACGAGCGTGACCACCACGACCGTTCCCGAGACGCCATCCTCCGGACTATCCTCCTCGGTGCCGAGGTGACCCTCGGCCACCGCCGGAGCGGCCATCAGCACCGCTCCGCCGAGACCAGTTCCTGCCGCCCGTCCCAGGAAAGCACGCCGACTGAGGCCAATGCTCATGAGTTCCCACCAGATCGGCGCTGAAAGCGCGGAAAGCTGAGGACCAGAGCGGCGAGATCCGCAGCTGCGCCAGGATCGACACTTGCGATGAGCTCGTCGTGTTCCACCCCCAGGTAGATCAGCAGTGCTTCGCGCTCATGATCGTCCTGTTGGGTTCCCAGCCGCTCGAAAAGCCCGTCGAGCAGGTGGGCGGCGGGGAGTGGGGGCTCCGGAGCAAACCCTGCCAGATCCACCGAAGCCCCCACCCCACTGTCACCGACGAGCCGACGCGCCACGACCCAGCGGGCCTGGATCGCGGTCGACGTCTCCCAGTCGGCGTCGTCATCGGATACTCCTGTTCCCGGCTCGGCCCCCAGCGTGCGGAGCATGCCCGCGATGCTTCCGGGGTCGTCCCCATTCCACTGACCACCGACGACCACATCACCCACCACCGAGCGAAGCGCGGCGCGGAGCCAGAGTTCGCCACTTCGTGTTCGGTCGGCGTCTGCGTGGCCGACACCTTCGAGGAGGGTGGCCCGCACCACCGCTCCGATGTCTCCCGAGGAGGCGAAGACCTCATGGGCGCGGCTCGACACTGCGGGCATTCGGGAGCCCAAGAAACGAGACACCACCGCTCCGCCGATGTGGGCGGCGGTCTCGGGGCGACCGCACAATTCAGCGAGTCGGCTATTCGCCACGGCGGTGCCTGCGGCCAGATCGATCGCCAGCCCCTCGATCTCGTCCTCGTCGAATACTTCGGAGTCGCCGAGAGTGAACCGCTCGAGGAGATCGCGAACGAATCCGGAGTCGATGAGATCGTCGGCGGTGGCGTCATCCGGGAGGGCGTAGGCCCTTCGGATCAACGGTGTGGCCAAGACCGAGGTGAGCAGGTCGACGTAGGGGCCGAGTGCATGACGACGGATGGTCTGCTCGAGACCGACGAGATCGGCCGCGTCACCATGGACGGCGAAGAACTCACGCCAGAGTCCGGATATCTGATCGTGGACCTGGCGTTCACCCACGAGCATCCGTACGAACGCGGCCCAGCGAACCTGCGACAGGGCCACCGGCCCGAGGCCCGCGGCGGCCAGCTCGACCGGATCGGCATCGAGCAGGTCGAAACCGATCAGGGCCTCGTTCACGCCGGGGTCGGGTACGGAGTCGACTTCGAGTTGGGAATCGACCCAGCCCTCGAGACCCGTTTCGGTCAGAGCCTGGCTCATCGCCGTGGTGAGGGTGAACCCTGCCGTGAGCGCCAATTGTTGCACCGCCACCGATGGGCTCGATGGGGTTGGAATGGTGGTGGTTGGAGCGGTGGTGGTCGGCGCGGTGGTGGTCGGCGCGGCCGTCGGAACCGTTGTGGTCGGCACCGTCGAGGCCGGCACCGGGGTGGTTGTCGTGCTCGGGGTCGGAGCAACGGTGGTGACAGGGGTGATGGGCTTGATCTCCACCGGTGCCGGTCGGGTGACCACCAACCGTGGCTCAACACCGGCGCCGGGAAGCGGCGCCGGATCGGGCACCGAGTTGACGATCGTGGCTGCTCCTTCGGTGAGGTCGATCGGCGGGTACTGCATTTCCGTTGCCGGGCCGACAAGCATCGGTGTATCCACAGCCGGCGCGACCACTCGCTCGATCCCCGGGGCCGTCGATTCCACCGGGGATTCGCGCGGAGACGTCCACTCGTCGCCGGGCCGGCGGCGGGACCGAAGCAAGGGCTCGACAACACCAAATCCGGCGACTGCCGCGCCCGCACCGGCGAGCAGCACCGCGAGGGCTTCCAGCCTCCGACGGTCGGGGCGTTCTGGCTCGGACTGCTCGGGCAGGTCTGCGTAGAGCAGGGTCATGCCGGCTGGTATCTCATCGGCGGCAGGCCGGTGCCGCGGCGAAATTGGTGCTCCCACAGGCGGAGCTTCGACCCTTCCCCGGCCGACCTGTAGGTATTTCGGCCTACACCCGTGGTTCATCCGGCCCGGTTCCTCAGGCCTGGGTCGGATGGCTCAGTCGGGCGAGGGAGCCTGGTCGGCGATCAGGGCGTTGATGAGTCGGGCGCTGAGGCTTTCGAGGTGCGACGCGGCTGAACGGTTTTCCTTGCGCCCCCTCCCGTAAGGATCGGCCACCTCATCCTCGCCAACGCCGAGCAGGGCCGCGGTCGACCGTCCTTCGCCGATGCTGGTGAGCTTCTCCGCCGGACCTTTCCCGGTGGTGTCGGCAGCTTCGAGGAGGTCCACGGCCCCGCCGACGGTGTGGATCCGCCGGGAGTGACCCGGCGCCATCAGGACGAGATCACGGGCGTGACGGCGTTCCATCGTGAGGACGACATCAGCCTCGGCCACCATCGCGGGAGTGGTCAGACGCGACCGGTGCGAGCTCAGATCGACCCCGCGCTCCCCCATCACCGCGAGCACCTCATCTGAAGCTGTTTGGTCGCCGAGCAAGAAGCCCGACGACGCCACCTCGACCTCGAGTCCTGCGTCGGCTGCCGCCGCGGTCAGGAAGTGGGCAGCCATGGGCGAACGGCACACGTTGGCGGTGCACACCACGAGAATCTTGAGCGGCGCCCTCATCGCGTCAGTCGAGCCGCCGCAGTTCGGAGCGGAACCGCTCGGCCCGCTGGATATAGGTGTCGACATTCATCTTCGCGTGGAACTCCGGGAGAGCGTCGGCACGAATCTTGGCCGGTACACCGAGCGCCATGGCTCGCTCCGGCACTTCCATCCCACCCGGCACCAGCGCAGCCGCGCCCACCAGGGCATGACGGCCGATCACCGCCCCGTGGAGCACTATCGCTCCTGAACCAACGAGGGCATGGTCGAGGACCGTGCACCCTTCGAGATGGGCGAGATGCCCGATCGTGCAGAAGTTGCCGACGGTCGTGACCACCTGAGGGGTGCAGTGCAGAACCGAACCGTCCTGGATCGATGATCCTTCGCCGACGCTGATCGTGTTGTCGTCGCCGCGGATGACCGCATGAGGCCACACCGATGCTCCCGGACCGAGCACGACGCTTCCGATCACGACCGCATCGGGATGCACGTATGCGGTGTCGTCGATGTCGGGCACCCGTTCCCCGAGGGCGTAGATAGCCATCTCAGAGCGTGCCGAAGCGGCCGTAGCCGCCCTGGAAGAAGAGCAGGGGCTCCACCTCGTCGGTGCTGGTACCCATGGCCTTGACCAGCCCCACCACGATGTCGTGATCGCCGCCGTCGTGGATCGCGTGCAGCTCACAGTCGATCCAGGCGAGCGAGCCGGGAAGAACCGGCGAACCCGTGGCCTCGGTGGTCCAGTCGATACCAGCGAACCGGTCGTCGGACTTCGATGCGAAAAGGCCGCAAACCTCGACCTGGTCGCTGGTCAACACGTTGACGCAGAACGAGCCGGTCTCCTTGATGTCGAGCCAGCTGCCCGATTCCCGGCCGGGGCAGAACATCACCAGTGGCGGGTCGAGCGAGACGCTGGCGAACGAACCAATCGCCATTCCGGCCGGTCCCTCGTCGCCGGCGCCGGTGACCACCGTGACTCCGGTGGGGAAATGACCGAGCACCCGCCGGAACTCTTTGGGATCGATCGACATGAAACACTCCTGGTTGGCGCGGCGACGAGGCGTAACGCTAGCGCCCGACCCGAGTCGATCAGATCCCCGAGCCGAGCGACAGCTTGAGTCCTTCGGTCGCCGCGGTGACCTGGTTGACACCCACTCGTTCGGCGAGCGTCGCGGCCTCAAAGGAAATGCGGTCGAGTTCGACATCGTCGTGGGACGGGTCGTGATGGAACAGCACGAGATGTTTGGCGCCCGACTGGCGGGCGACTTCCACCGCGTACTCCGATGTGCAATGACCCCAGTGAGCCTTACGCATGAGTTCGTCGGGCCGGAGCTGGGCGTCGTGGATCAGCAGATCGACTCCGTCGCAGAGCTCGAGCACACCCTCATCCACCTCGTGGGGACGCTCGATGGGTTCCTGGTGGTCGGGAACGTAGGCGACGCTGACACCAGCTCGTGTCACCCGAAATCCGGCGGTGGGGCCCGCGTGGGGCACGGGCCGAACCATGACCGCCGCGTCGACGACATCGAAGTCGCCGTGGATCACGTCGTGGAAACGAACAGTGGCCGGCAACTCGCACGCCTGGATAGGGAAGAAGGGCGGAGCCATGAACCGGTTGAAGCTCTCGGCCAGTGTCTCCCCGACCTCTCCTGGGCCGTAGATGTCGAGCGTCGACTCCGGGTTCTGCAACGGGGCGAAGAAAGGCAGGCCTTGGATGTGGTCCCAATGCAGGTGGGTGATGAGGGCATGCACCCTGGCCACTCCGACCTCCGACAGGGCATCGCCCCAGGGGCGAAGACCTGTGCCCAGGTCGAGCACGATCGGGTCAGCGCCCTCGACCTCGATGGTCACGCAGCTGGTGTTTCCCCCGTAGCGCTGCAAGGTGGGACAACTACAGGGGGTGGAGCCCCTCACACCGTGGAAAGCCACGGTGACCTGTTCGCTTCGTTCGGCCCCCATGAGGAGCTGAGAGTAGCCAGCACCACCCCGAGCGTCGAGGGGGGTGTGACAGATATCTCATGGTCGGCAGTCTGTGGCACAGTGTCGAGATGAGCGACCGGTCAGACTCGATCAAGCCTCCTCCACTGCCCGATGGGTTGGTGGCAGTGGTGAAGGAAGATTGCCCTACCTGCGTGTTGATCGTGCCTGTGCTGGCCGACCTGGCCGACAGGTCGTCGATCACCGTGATCACTCAGGACAACCCCACGTTTCCCTCCGACGACGACTGGGTCGTCCACGACCACGATCTGGCGCTCTCCTGGCACCACGACGTCATCACCGTGCCGACGCTCATGGAAGTTGTCGGTGGCGTTCCCGTCCGCCAGATCGAGGGCTGGTCACGCGAGGAGTGGCAGACGTTCACCGGGGTCGACGACCTCGGCCCCCAAATCGCCGACTGGCGGCCGGGATGCGGTTCACTCAGCGTCGACCCCAACCGAGCCGACGAACTCGCCGTACGATTCTCGGGTTCGACCCTCACCAGCCGGAGAGTGGAGATCGCGGCGTTGGAGGACGAGTGGGAGGCAATGTGGGACAGGGGCTGGTCCGACGGCCTGCCCGTGGTGCCACCCACCCAGGCACGCGTACTGCGCATGCTCGAAGGAACCAGCCGCGATCCCGACGACATCGTGGCCGTGGTGCCTCCCGACCTCGTGGAGTGCACCGTGGAGAAGGTGGCTGTCAACGCGGTCATGGCCGGGTGCCGCCCGGAGTATCTCCCGGTGGTTCTTGCCGCGGTGGAGGCGGCCTGCACCGAAGAGTTCAACATGCACGGCCTTCTCGCCACCACCATGCCGACCGGCCCGATACTCATCATCAACGGCCCCATCCGCCGCGAGATCGACATGAATAGTGGCATCAACGTGCTGGGGCCCGGCAACCGGGCCAACACCACTATCGGACGTGCCCTGCAGTTGGTGATCCGCAACGTGGGGGGCGGCAAGCCCGGAGGGATCGACCGGGCCACCCATGGCAGTCCGGCGAAGCTCGGACTCTGCTTCCCCGAAGACGAGGAAGGATCGCCGTGGGAGTCTCTGGCCGAGAGCCGAGGATTTGGCGGCGATGTATCCACCGTCACCCTCTTCCCCGGAGAGGGACCCCGGATCCTGTTCGATCAGATCTCCCGTTCACCGGAGTCGCTCACCAAGCACCTTGCCGCCGGCTTGATGGCCAACGTCAGCCCCCGCCTCGCTCTGATGTTCGAGACCGTGCTCGTGCTCGGGCCCGAACACATGAGCCGCTACCACGATGCCGGATGGAGTCGCGAACGTTTCCTGGATGCCCTCACCTCCGAGCTCACGATCGAGGCCGACACGATCATCCGGGGAACCGACGGGATCGAAGAAGGAATGCCCGAGTTCCTGGCCGGCGAGACGTTGACGAAGTTCCCACCTGGAGGGATCCACGTGGTTCACGCAGGTAGTGGCGCCGGGCTCTTCTCGATGACCTTCGGAGGATGGGTGGCGGGCGCTACGGGTAGTGTCACCGTGACCAAGGAGATCACCCGATGAACATCACCGTCCTCGACCCCACCGGTGAACTCCGCCCCGATGCGCGCGAGCGGGTGCCTCGACCGGAATCGCTCAGCGGACTCACGGTCGGTCTACTCGACATCTCCAAGGCCCGCGGCAACGTCTTCCTCGACCGCGTCGAGCAACGCCTCGACGAGTTGGGAGTGAAGGTGAAACGGTTCATCAAGCCGACCTTCGCCAAACCCGCCCCGGTCGATCTTCGCCACGAGATCGCCACCAGCTGCGACGCGGTGATCGAGGCCCTCGCCGATTGAGGCTCCTGCACGACGTGCAGTGTGCACGACATCAGCGAACTCGAGCGGCGCGGCATCCCGGGGGTCTTCGTGGCCTCCAACCAGTTCATCGATGCCGCCGCCGCCCAGGCCGAGAGCCTCGGACTCGACACGGCACGGGTTTTCACCCCCCATCCGATCCAGGACCGCACCGATGATGAGATGCGAGCAATCGCCGACGACGCAATCGACGCCCTGATCGGAGCTCTGACCGGTCCGGGCTGACCCGGTTCGAATATCGTCGAGCGAATGGACAACTCCCCCACCCTCGACGAGGCGAGAGTCGCGGTCGAAACGATGCGGCGCGTGGTCGACGCCGCACTCGGACAGCTCACCGGCCTCGACATCGACGATCACCAGGTCGTCGCCTACGAAGTTGCCCATGGAGCCGCCGCGGTTGCCTCGGCCGCCAACCTGCTCAGTTACGGGGAACTGGGCGAAACAGAAGCTCACCTCACGATCGCGTTCGTGGCCGATGTGGCCCACGACCTCGCGAGCAAGGTGCTGGGCCGTGAGGCCGACTGGGGTATCTCCGAGAATGGGCTCGACTCGATCCGCCCCTTGATCGCGAGCGCCCGTCATCCTCGTTTCGTAGCCGCGCTGGCGAACGGGGCACCCAGCCATCTCGACGAAGACTTCGCTCTCGCCGCGGAGACCTTCAGGCGCTTCGCCGACGAGCAGATCGTTCCGATCGCGGAGCACATACATCGCACCAACACAGACATTCCCGAAGACCTGATCGCCGACCTCGCCGAGCTCGGAGTGTTCGGCCTGTCCGTGCCGGTCGCACACGGCGGTTTCGCCGAGGGCGACGCTCGCGACTATCTCGGCATGGTCGTGGCCACCGAAGAGTTGTCGCGCGGCTCTCTCGGCATCGGTGGCTCGCTCATTACCCGGCCGGAAATCCTGAGCCGTGCGCTGGTGGCGGGCGGCACCGAAGAACAGAAACGCACCTGGCTACCGAAGCTGGCGAGCGGTGAGATCATGGCTGCGGTCGCGGTGACCGAACCCGACTACGGCAGCGACGTTGCCCGGTTGAGGGTGGCTGCCACCCGCGACGATGGCGATGGATGGATCATCAACGGCACGAAGACCTGGTGCACGTTCGCGGGCCGAGCCGATGTGGTGATGCTACTGGCCCGCACCACGCCGGGATCCTCCGACCACCGGGGGCTGAGCGTGTTCATTGTTCCCAAGCCTCGGAGCCAAGGCCACGGCTTCAGCCATACCCAGCCCAACGGTGGACGGATGGAAGGTCGGGCGATCGACACCATCGGTTATCGGGGCATGCACAGCTACGAGGTCTCGTTCGACGACTGGTGGGTGCCCGCCGATGCCCTGATCGGAGAGGCCGGCGGTGAAGGCCGCGGCTTCTACTTCCAGATGCAGGGATTCGAAAACGGTCGGCTCCAGACCGCGGCGCGGGCCGTCGGGGTGATGCAGGCCGCTTACGAAGCAGCCCACGCCTACGCGAACGACCGCTTGGTCTTCGATCGGCCGATCGCGGACTATCAGCTCACCCGGGCGAAGCTCGGCCGCATGACGATGGTGATCCAGGCGGCGCGCCAATACGCCCTGCACGTGGCCCGACTCATGGGTGAAGGCGGTGGTGCTCTCGAGGCATCGATGGTGAAGGCCTACGTGTGCCGCCAGGCCGAGTGGGTGACGCGCGAGGCAATGCAGATACACGGCGGAATGGGCTACGCCGAGGAGTACGACGTGTCTCGCTACTTCGTTGATGCCCGGGTGCTGTCGATCTTCGAAGGCGCCGACGAAACCCTGTGCCTGAAGCTGATCATCCGTCAGCTGCTTGCCCGACACTCGGATTGAGGTCTGATTCGGCGGTGAGCCCGTCGACGGGTCCGAGCCTCGAACTCACCACCGACTCTGTGCGCCCCATCGAACCTTCGAGGACCCTCGCGGTCTCGGTGGGCAGATCATCGCGGCCCGGCTCTGCGAGGCGGATCACGTATCCGTTGTGACGATCAACCCAGGTGGGCGTGTAATGCACTCCGGTCGCCTCGATCGTGCCATCGGCCGCCTCGAAGAGGCGAACAGTCACGATCATGCCGTCCTGAGACGCGGTCACACAGCAGTTGACCGACTGGTTCGACAGGAAGTTGCCGAGGCCGAACACCACCCATTCGTCGCCGACCTTGTCGACAGGTTGCACCACATGGGCGTGGTGGCCGATGACCAGGTCGACATCGTCGGAAGGCAGGATCTCCTCCAACCATGCGTTCTGGGCCGACGTGGGCTCGTGGCGGTATTCGTTGCCCCAATGGAGGCTGACGATCACGAACTCTGCACCGGCCTCGCGAGCCAGGGCCGCCTCGTGGACGATGTCTTCGGGACGGATCAGATCGACCAGATACTGCTGGTCGGCGGGCAGGGAGAACCCGTTGAGACCGTAGGTGGCTGATATGTGGGCGATCTGGATGCCGTTGGTCTCATACAACACCGGCGCCAGATCTTCCTGGTCGCTTCGAGCCATGCCCGCCTGGGGCATTCCGATCTCGCCCATCGCGTCGAGGGTGCCCACCACCCCCGATGCGCTGCGATCGTAGGAGTGGTTGGAGGCGGTGGAGCAGCCGTCGTAGCCGGCATCGATGGCTCCTTCCACCAGGGCTCGTGGCGCATTGAACGTGGGGAACCCGCTGAGGTTGGTGTCGTTGAAGGAGATCGGCGTCTCGAGATGGCAGATCGCGAGGTCGGCGCCACTCAGAATCGGGCGAACCTCATCGAACATGGGCCTGAAATCCCAGCCCTCCTCACCGTTGGCCGCCGCGTTCTCGGCCGCAGTGCGCACCACCGACCCATGAGGCAGGAGATCGCCGGTGAAGGCAAGGGTGGCGGTGCGGGGCGGAGGCAGGGTAGTGGTCGTCGTGGTGGTGGAGGTCGTGGTGCTCGTGGTGGAGGTCGACGACGTCGAGGTCATGGTGGCCGCTTCGACGTCGGCCATCTCTTGATCGGTGGAATCGTCGCGGGTCTGGGTGCCGATGAATGCGCCGAGCGCAAACATCGCCACCAGAGCACTGCCGATCATCAGGCGACGACTCATCGCAGCAGCTCGGGTGCAACGGGGCAATCGGTGCGGAGCCGGGCTTCACCAACAGGTTGGAGCCCCCCTGGGCCCACCACCCGATCAATCAGATCGAGGGGTACGACCTCGATGGCATCGTCCCACGGCTCAGCGGACACGACCCGGTCTCGCATCGCATCCCACATCCGATCCGGGAGGCAGCGTCCGACGCCCGCCACCAGCCACACCGGCACCATGCGGTACTGAGCAATCGCTGCAGCGACCAGTGAACCGGCCCGGGCTAGCGCCGAGTTGGTTCCCAGAGCGTCTGTTTCCAACAAGACAAGATCCGCCTCGGCCACCGCCGATCCGATACCGCCCGCGGGAACATCGTAGGCATCGTGGTCGGCGGCATGCATGCGGTGGATCAGGCCGTAGCCCTCTCCGGTGGTGTCGGCGACCAGAGCCTCCACATCACCACGCGACATCAGGGCGGCACCGGAGAGCTCGGGGGCACCGACCACCAGCACGGTGGCACCAGCGGGCAGGGCATGGCCGAGCTCTCGAACCGTGGTGTCGCGTTCGATCATGTCGGCGGCGTCCCAGGCCTCCTGTCGAGCATCGGCGCCGGTGATCATCCGGGCCGACAGCCAGACGAGTGGTCCTGAGCCCGGGCGATGATCGATGAGCTGACGACAGGCCATCACCAGGGCCCGCGGGTCGTTGGCGCAAGCGCCCAGCGCCCCGGCCGCCTCGCGGATCAGGGGCGCAGTATCGACGTCGCCGGCGCGAGCCATGTAGCGGAGACGCTCGATCGGGTGCATTGAACGGATCGTAGTGAGTCGCTCGAAGAAGCGGGTCCCTATGTGAGCCGGTCTGTCGTCGGCGCGCTAGCTTTGCGCACCGTGGTAGCTGTTGATCTCGAACTCACGCCGCTCGACGGCGACGCCCGCTCCATGAGCGAATGGCTCACGACGTTCCCACTCGTGGCAGTCGTGCTCGATCCGTACACCCATGAGAGCGCGTGGGTTCTCGACTCCGCTCGCCGGATCCTCACCCACTTCAACGAGGCCGACTGCCGGCCCTGCTGGATCGTCACCAGCGACGCCGCCGATGCTCGCCGGTTCCTCGGACCCTACGCGGAGGAGTTCCTCACCTTTACCGACCCCAACGGCGCAACCGCGCGTGGCCTCGGTATGGGTTCGGCGCCCGCTATCGCGCTCATCCGCCAGGACGGCGAACTCACGGCCAAGGCCGAAGGGTGGAACGCCGACGAGTGGCGAGAGGTGGTCGAGGCGGTCACTGCCCTCACCAAGTGGAGTCGTCCCGAGATCCCAGCCCCGGGTGATCCTGTCCCGTTCCCGGGCACATCACTTCCCGAGTGAACCCACTCGGCTCGGTCGCTCTCGTCACCGGCGGTGCCGGGTCGATCGGTGCGGCCGTCTGCCACCGCCTCGCCGCCATGGGCATGAAGGTCGCTGTCGCCGATCTGTCTGGCGACGCGGCCACAAACACCGCTTCCGCCCTACCCGGTGGCGGGCACCTCGGTGTGGCGATGGATGTCGCCGAACTGGTCGCCGTCGACTCCGCCATGGATCTCGTCACCACCCAACTGGGCCCCGTCGATGTCCTCGTCAACGTCGCCGGCTGGGACCGCTTCGTGGCCTTCGTCGACACCGACCCCGATTTCTGGGACCGGGTCATCGACATCAACTACCGGGGCGTGCTCAACACATGCCGCGCGGTGGTGCCATCGATGCTCGAAAGACGCCAGGGCAGGATCGTTTCTGTCGCCTCAGATGCAGCACGAGTCGGTTCGTCTCTCGAAACGATCTACAGCGGAGCGAAGGGAGCGGTGGTCTCCTTCTCCAAGAGCCTCGCTCGCGAGGTGGCCAAGGCAGGCGTCACCGTCAATGTCGTGTGCCCCGGCCCCACCGACACACCGTTGATCCGCGGGATGGCCGAAGAGTTGAGCAGCGGCGAGAAGTTCCTGGATGCGCTCACAAAGGCCGTGCCGATGCGCCGCCTCGCGGAGGCCGACGACATCGCCCCCGCGGTTGCCTTTCTGGCATCAGCCGATGCGGGCTACATCACCGGGCAGACCCTGTCGGTGAGCGGCGGTCTCACGATGGCCTGAGGGTCACGCTTTCGAGGCCGCAGCACGGCGCTCTCGCCACTGGCTCACGGCCCGAACCGAGAGAAGGGGCACGATCGCCACCACGATCAGGCCATGGATGGACGTGATCACCCACTCCACCGTCGAATCGGCAACCATCGCCCGCTGAACCACCGTGACCGTCAGCACCGTCGCCAACACCACGATGCCGACCGCCAGGGAGGTACCCGACCACTCGGCGGGCGTCAAAGCGTGCGCCAGGCGCTCGATCGTTCGCTCTGTAGAATCCGGGTCGCCGTTTCGGCTCTGTTCACCCGGGTCGCCGTTCCGGCTCATGGCCCGAGGGTACTGCCGGGTAGCGTGACCTCATGACCGAGTTCGCTTACTCCGACCTGCTTCCGGTCGGCCCCGACACCACCCAATACCGCCTCCTCACAACCGAAGGGGTCTCCACCATCGACATCGATGGCACCACCCTGCTGAAGGTCGAACCCGAGGCCCTCCGCATCCTCACCCGGGAGGCCATGGGAGACATCTCCCACTACCTCCGCACCGAACACCTCGAGCAGCTGGCGTCGATCCTCGACGATCCGGAGGCATCCGCCAACGATGTGTTCGTGGCCACCGAGCTGCTGCTCAACGCCAACATCGCGGCCGCCGGCGTGCTTCCCATGTGCCAGGACACCGGCACTGCCATCGTGATGGGCAAGAAGGGCGACCAGGTGATCACTCTCGCCGACGACGCCGAGTGGATCAGTCGGGGCGTCTACGACACGTTCACCGAAACCAATCTCCGCTACTCCCAGCTCGCGCCACTGTCGATGTTCGAGGAGAAAAACACCGCCAACAACCTCCCCGCCCAGATCGAGCTCTACACCAAGCCCGGCCGGAGCTACGACTTCTTGTACATGGCCAAGGGCGGCGGTTCGGCCAACAAGTCGTTCCTCTTCCAAAAGACGAAGGCGTTACTCAACCAGGAGTCCTTGTTCGATTTCCTCGACGAATCCCTGAGGGCGATCGGCACCGCGGCCTGCCCGCCGTATCACCTCGCGTTGGTGGTGGGCGGCACCTCGGCCGAGTTCAATCTGAAGACGGCCAAGCTCGCCTCGGCGCACTACCTCGATGCCCTCCCCACCTCTGGAGATGCTGCCACCGGACACGGCTACCGCGACCTGGAGTGGGAACAGAAGGTGCTCGAGCAGACTCGTGAATTCGGGATCGGTGCCCAGTTCGGCGGCAAGTACTTCTGCCACGACGTTCGGGTCATCAGGCTCCCTCGACACGGCGCATCGAATCCTGTCGGCATCGCCGTGTCGTGCTCAGCCGATCGCCAGGCCAGAGCCAAGATCACCGCCGAGGGCGTGTTCCTCGAACAGCTCGAGACCGACCCTGCTCGGTTCCTACCCGAGGCCGCCGACGACGAGCTGTCGTCCGACGTCATCGCCGTGGATCTCAACCGTCCCATGGACGAGATCCGCAATCAGCTCACCCAATACCCGGTGAAGACCCGCCTCTCGCTGTCGGGCACCCTCGTGGTGGGCCGAGACATCGCCCATGCCAAGATCAAGGAACGCCTCGATGACGGCGAGCCGATGCCTGAGTATCTGCGCAACCACGCGATCTATTACGCGGGTCCGGCGAAGACTCCCGAGGGTTACGCGTCCGGATCATTCGGGCCCACCACCGCAGGACGAATGGACTCGTACGTCGACCAGTTCCAGGCGGCCGGTGGTTCGTTCGTGATGCTCGCCAAAGGCAACCGCTCGCGTGAGGTCACCGACGCATGCGCGGCCCACGGAGGCTTCTATCTGGGTTCGATCGGAGGCCCGGCAGCACGCCTGGCCAAGGACTCCATACGCAAGGTCGATGTGCTCGAATTCCCCGAACTCGGCATGGAGGCCATCTGGCGGATCGAGGTGGAGGATTTCCCGGCCTTCATCGTGGTCGACGACAAGGGCAACGACTTCTATGCAGAAGTCACCACTCCGGTGAAGCTCAGGAACCTGCCACAGTAAGAGAGGCGCTCATCCCGGCGTCGAAATGACCCGCTACCAGGCAAACGACGAGATACTCCGCGGGGGAAAGATTCAGTGAGCCGCTACCGCTCTCGCTCCCGGAGATGGTTCCCAGATCGGCGATCACCATTGAGTCGCTGATGCTGGCCTCATCGGCGGGGTTGGCCCCTTCTCTCAGCACGGAGAAGTTGTGCTCGACCAGGCCCACGTTGGTGAATGACACAGCCACATCGGTGTCGGCTGCTATCGAGGACTCGCTGAAGCTGAACGCGAATTCGCTCAGGTCGGCGTCGAGGGTTTGGGCACCGCCAGCTGCGGGCCCACCGTCGCTCTGAGCGACGGTGGTGCCGTCGGCATTTACCGCGACGATGACGGCGATGATCGACAGCACCAGCGACACCAGAGCCAGTGGCCCAAAGAGGCTGGCCCAGCTACCGGCGGCGGGTTCGGCTGCTTCGTCTTCGGTGCTTGCGTTGTCTGTGTCGGTCACGACGGGACTCACTCCTGTGCAGGCGGGCGACTGAGGGATTCTGATCCCTAACTCGACTCCAAGGGCTCGGACCCCAAATCAATGAGGCGATGATCAGCTGTGAAGATACCCCTCGTCAGGCCCAACGCGACCACCGATGTCGAGGTGGCGACAGACCCGAGCACCAGATACATCACTGCCACCTGTACCCGCACCGCATCCACCGGGTCGACACCGGCGAGGATCAGGCCGGTCATGGCACCGGGAAGAGCGATGATGCCCACTGCCTTGGTGGATTCGATCTGGGGCACCAGTGCGGTGCGCAGCGATTCTCGGAGGTGAGGGGCGAAGGCATCGCGAGCCGACAGGCCCACCGCGAGCCGCGCTTCGATGAGGTGACGGTTGTCGCGCGCCTCGGCAACGATGCGGCGAGAGGCGAGGACCGTGCCGGTCATGGAGTTGCCGACCGTCATTCCGGCCAGCGGAATGATGGCTCGGCCCGTTGGCTCGAACACCCCGAGCCCGAACAACACACCCAGGCTCACCGTGGCCGCCGCCGTGAATGCTCCCAGTGCAAGCACGCGGGCGCCGGGGACTTCGGGAGCACGGCGGCCAACCGTCCAGGAGGCGAAGACCACCATCACCACCAGCCATAGCCAGGTCCAGACGAGAGGATCGTCGTCGTCGACGACCAGGGCCAGTGCCGCTCCGACGATGAGCAACTGCACCAACGCTCGAAGAGCCGCCACCACTAGATCGCGGGTGAGTCCCAGCCGTCTGATGAAGCTGATCACCAGGGCGACCGCCACCAGGATGCCCGAGAGGGCCAAGCCGGCGAGGCCGATGTCGACCTGGCTGGCCGCAATCATGAGACCGAACCGATCACGCGGCCGGCTTCGAGCGTGATCACTCGGTGAGCGAGCCGTTCGGTCTGTCGGCTGTCGTGGGAGACCCAGATCCAGCCGACCGGATTCGGCCGACCGGGCTCAGCGAGCGTGCGCACGACCTGCTCCACCAGAGCGGTCGCCTCCGGATCGAGCGAGGCGGTCGGTTCGTCGGCCAGCACCACTCGCGGTTCGGTGGCCAGCGCGCGGGCGAAGCACACCCTCTGGCGTTCTCCCCCAGATAGGGCCGTCGCGTCTCGGTCGAGAAAGTCGGCGTCGAGGGCTGCTGTCTCCAGCAGGACCACCGCTTCGGCGTCGCCCAGCTCGGGAGCGGCGAGGCGCAGGTTGTCGGCGACTGTGCCCGGCACCACCGTGGGCTGTTGGAACACCATGCCGACCGTGCGCCGGTGGGCGAGCACGTCGACGTCGTCGAGGTTGGCTCCCCGCCAGGCAATGGTGCCTCGCGTGGGTACGTCGAGACGGTTGAGAAGGCGCAGCAGGGTCGATTTGCCGGCTCCGGAGGCTCCGGCGAGAACGGTGATGCCTTCAGCCGGGATGCGTAGCGAGACGTCGTCGAGCCGGGTCCTCTCACCAGCGCGGACGCTCACCCCGTCCAGCTCGAATCCGTCGTAGCCCACGACCTGACTCTGCCTCACGTTCCGATCGGAGGGAAAGGCCGGGCTGACCGGCGGAAGATCCACACCCCGAGGAGCCCGGCCAACCCCGCGGCCGTCAATGCGGCCATCAACGCCGGAAGCTGGCTCGGGTTGTAGTTGCCCGAGCCCGAGTAGTCGATGCCGAGCAGGTTGCTACAGGTGGTCCTCCCCACCGGGTCCAGATTCGACGCGCTTCCCGAGCAGCTCAGAGGAGAGATCATCACGAACACGCCGACGAACGCCGCCCAGGCGAAGATCACCGGCCAAACCACCATGGGATGAGCACGGAACGGGCCGACTGCAGCCAACACGAGCCCGAGCAGGAGGAACGGAATCCCGATACTGAAGCCGGTGATGAAGCCGAATACGACGAGCATCACGACCATGATCCAGTAGCGACGAGACTTCTCAGGTTCGTGGGTATCGCCTGACTGAGCTTTCATACGCTCTATCATACATATGTATGACGTACTCACAAAGGCGCACACCTGGCCACTCGGTGAACGAGGCCCGTTCCAACCTCTTGCTCGCCGCTGCCGCGATCATCTCCGAGAGCGGAGCCGGCGCCGCAACGTCGAGGGCAATCGCAGAGCAGGCGGGTGAGAACCTCGCCGCGATCACCTACTACTTCGGGTCCAAGAAGCGGCTCCTGGCCGAGGCTCACGCCCACGTGGCCCGCCGGCTGATTCAGCCGGTGGTCGAGACCCTGACAAGCGAGCGCCCACCGATCGAGCGCATGCTCGCGGCCACCCTGCAGCTCAACCAAATCCTCGAAGGCAACCGAGCCGACCTCGTCGGCTACACCCAGGCCCTGGCCGCAGCAGCCCACGACCACGAGTCCGGACAGTCACTTCGCTCTCTGCACCGCGAGTTGCGCGCCGTTCTGAGCGAAGACATCCGCGCCCAGCAGGCCGGTTCCCATCTTCCCGACTGGGTCGAGCCCGAAGCGATGGCCAACCTGATAATCGCCCTCGTCAATGGGGTCGCAGTCACGTCGGCAACCAGCAATTCCGACGACTTCGATGCCGTCCGGGTCGCCAAGCAGTTCACTTCCCTACTCGCGGGCTCGACCACTCGGCCTCGCTGACAGCGCACGGTAAAGCGCCTGAGAAGCACCGACCGCGAGCACGATTCCACAACCCTGCTTCGATCGCCTTCACCTTCGCCTCATGTGAACTGGTCGGGGCGCCCGAGATGTGCCGTCGCTCAGTGGTGGGCGCGCCAACTTTCGGTCCACTCGTCGGCGCCGAGGTGCCACTGATCCGTGCGAAATGCCACCGCGGTGGCGGTTGCCACCGTCCTGGCACCGCTACGTGCCTCCAGCGCGTAGGTGCCCAGCTTTCGATCGCGGTGGACCTCGGTAGCAATGAACTCGATATCGGTGTGGGGCTCAGGCGGCGCGAGGTAGTGGATGTCGATCGAGGTGGCGACTGCCACTCGGCCCCATGAGTTCGAGGCGACCCCCAGGGCAACGTCGGCTCCCGATAGGACGAAACCGCCGTGAACCCCACCCAGGAAGTTGAGGTGATCGCCTAGTACGGCGGCGCTCGCTGTGGCTATTCCTCCGCCCCAATCGACAATCTCGACGCCGATCGAGCGGGCGTAGGAGTCCTGGCGAAGCAGTTCGTCGAGTCGGTGAAAGTTCTCGTGGTCGATCATGGGCCTGGTTATCGTCTCGCGCCCATCACTCGTGATCAAATGGCGCTCATGGATTACACCCCTGTCAGCGCGGAGGAGTTCGCCGCGATCGAGGAACTCGCCGATTGGCGATTCGTGCTCGGCGCCATCCGTACGGATTTCCGAGCCGGCTCCTACCCGAAAGCCGCGGTGCTGGTGTCGGCCATCGCTTCCGCCTCCGAGCGAGCGAACCATCACCCCGATATCGATGTGCGCTACCCGGATCGCGTGAGGGTGGCACTCACCACCCATGCCACCGGCGCCTTGTCCTCCCACGATGTCGCTCTCGCTCGGGAGATCTCGTCGATCGCATCAGAGTCAGACGCATTCGCCGAGCCAGGCCGGTCGCAGACCACCGAGTTGGCGATCGACACCATGGACGCCGACCGCATCCGTCCGTTCTGGGCCGCGATCCTCGGCTACGTGGATCAGGGTTCATGCCTGGTCGACCCGCTCCGGTCGGGGCCACCCCTGTGGTTTCAGCAGATGGACGAGTCGCGAACCGAGCGAGGACGGTTCCACGTCGACGTCTCCGTACCCCACGACGTCGCCGACCAGCGCACGGCTGCGGCGGTCGCGGCGGGCGGCACCCTGGTGACCGATCGTTTCGCCCGCTCGTGGTGGGTACTCGCCGATGCCGACGGCAACGAGGCCTGCATCTGCACCTGGCAGGACCGTTGAGCCGCCCGATCGTTGCTGCTTTCGCGCTCGGACTGGCTCTGACTGCTTGCGCCGGGCGAGACACTTCGTCGGCCCCCGCGTCGTCGACGTCGACGGCAGTCGCGGCGATCACGACAACGACCGCACTCGCCCCGACCGAACCCGCGCCGACCCCGTCGACTACCAGTCCCATCGAGACCACCACCACACGCGATGAACGATCCGGAGTCGCCCCTCCCGACTGGCTCGGGACTCGCCTACTCCCTCTGCGGGAGGGAGAGGACAACGCCATCGCCCAACCGACTCCGGTCGAACTCCTCGATCGTCAGCTCTGGACCACCGACGTCCTGCCGTCACCACCGGACGACACCTTCGTGTCCGTGATGATCACGCCACCTCCCGACGATGTTGTCGCCCGCTCGACCTGGCGGGATGAATGCCCCGTGCCGTTGTCGGAGTTGGCGTACGCGCAGGTTTCGTTCTTCGGCTTCGATGGGCGTTTCCACACCGGTGAGTTCATCACCGGGATCGACCACGTCGAAGGACTCATCGCGGTCTTCGCCGAGCTGCACGCCATGCGGTTCCCTATCGAGGAGATGGCGGTCACCACCCAAGAAGCCGTCGATGCTCACCCCACCGGCGACAGCAACAACACGTCGACCTTCGTGTGTCGCCCGGCGGTGAACTCCGGATCCTGGTCGCGTCACGCGTGGGGCGGGGCAATCGATATCAACCCCTTCCACAACCCCTACCTGAAGGGCGACCTGGTCATCCCGGAACTGGCCATGGCTTACCTCGAGCGCGGAGATGAGCGGGTCGGCATGGTCACGCCCGCGATCGTCGACCTCTTCGCCCAGATGGGGTGGTCGTGGGGAGGCAACTGGAACTCCGCGAAGGACTGGATGCACTTCAGCGACACCGGCGGCTGACCTCTAACGTGGCAGGGTGTCAGGAGACCTTGCCGGAACCCATCTTGATCTCAGCCACGTCATCACCGAGGGGATGGAGACCTACCCGGGCCTGCCGACCCCTTCGGTGGCCACCCACCTGTCGCGTGAGGCTGCGGTCGAGATCTACGGACCCGACATCACGTTCCACATCGGGCTGATCACCATGTGCACCAATACAGGCACCTATCTCGATGTCCCATTTCATCGGTTCGCCGACGGTCACGACCTTTCACACCTGGCCCTGGAGCGGGTCGCATCGGTTCCCGCGGTGTGTCTCGATCGCCGAGGTCACACCACGATCCAGCTCACAGATCACGAGTTGGAAGGGCTCGCCGGCCACGCTGTGCTCGTCCGCACCGACCACTCCGTCCATTTCGGATCCGATGCCTACTATGCCGATCATCCTCACCTCTCGGCCGCAGCGGCCGACGCCCTGGCCGATGCCGACGTCGCGTGCGTCGGTATCGATTCGCTCAACATCGACGGCACCGACACCGGCGCCCGCCCTGTACACACCACCCTGCTCGGGGCCGAGATCCCGATCATCGAACACCTCACCGGTCTCGAAGCGCTGCCCACCAGAGGCTTCCGGTTCACCGCGGTGCCGCCGAAGATCGTGGGCGCGGGCACCTTCACCGTCCGTGCCTTCGCCACCGTCGCCCCGCGTGACACCCTGAACAGATGAAGATTCGCATCGGATACGGCATCGGCGCGGCTCCCAGGCTGCTGGCGGAGACCGACGCACTCGGTCGGGTCGTCGATGATCTCGATCGTCTCGGCTTCGACTCGCTCTGGTTTCCCGAACGGGTCAACAGCCCCCAACTCGACCCGATCGTGGCCATGGCCTACGTCGCTGGTCGTAGCGAACGGCTCAAGTTCGGGCCCGCCGTGTCGGTGATCCCCGGCCGCAACCCGGTGTTGATGGCCAAGGCCCTGGCGAGCCTCGATCGGGTCTCGGGCGGGCGCTGTCATCCCGCGTTCGGGCTCGGCATCGCCAACACGGCTGAACATCAGGCATTCGGCGTCGACCGCAGCGAGCGCGCCCCCTGGCTCAACGAGGCCATGCCCCTGATGCGGCGCTTGTGGGCCGAGGACTCTGTCGACCACGAGGGCGAGCGCTTCTCGCTCAGCGGCGCCTCGGTGCTGCCCAAACCGGTCCAGGATCCGTTCGAGGTCTGGCTCGGGGGCCAGGCGCCGTCGGAGCTACGTCGCACCGGACGTTTGGGCGACGGCTGGCTCGCCTCGTTCACCACCCCCCACCACGTCACCGAGGGGATCACGGTGATCGAGGAAGCCGCGGCCGATGCCGGTCGCCACATCGATCCCGGGCACTACGGGGTGCTCATCCCCTACACGCCTTCACCGGATGCCGCCCTGCTCGCCCGCATCTCCGAACGCGTATTGGTCCGCCGGCCCGAGGCACAGGTGGAGGAAGTCGTGGCAACGTCGCACCAGCGCCTGGTGGAGATGATCAACGACTTCGTCGACGTCGGAGCGTCGAAGTTTGTGCTGTTTCCTTTCGCCGAGCCCGACAACTGGAACCGTGAACTCGAGGCGCTCGCCGAGACGGTGCTTCCGCTTCAGACCTGACTCAGGCGGTTAGCAGTCCAAGGTCTTCGTGGGAGCCGCCGAGGATCTCATCGACGGGTCCGCCGAGCCAATCGAGGGCGGTGGAGTAGACCGAGCGGGTGTCGATGGCGGACACAAGGTCGCCGTTGTCGAGGTCGACCAGGTCGAGATCTCCGATCACCTGCTGGCCCGCCACCTCGGGGCCGAAGACGAACTGGAGACCTCCGTTTCCGTGATCGGTGCCGCCCGAGCCATTCTCCTGCACTCGCCGACCGAACTCGCTGGTGGTCACCACCATCACCTTGTCGGCGTTGCCATCAGATTCCAGCCGATCGAAGAACCCGGCGAGTCCGGTACCCACATCGGCGAGGAGGCCTTCGTGGCGGGCGAGCTGGTCGGCGTGGGTGTCGAAGGCGCTGATGCCGACGGTGATCACTCGGGTTCCGATTCCGAGATCGATGATGCCCGCCGCGGTGTCGAGGAGGTCGACGGCACTGGTGGCACCACCCTGGGGCCCGGCACGAAACACCTCACTTCCATCGTCGGCCCCCGACACCGAAGCCAGGAGTTCCACCGCGTCGATGGTGAACGGGATGGCCAATTGGGCCGCGGCCAACTCCGGCACCGTTGCCAGTGGTTCGGCAGTGGCGAGGAAGGCCCCAATCAGGGCCTCGGCGTCAGTGCCGGGGAAGGTTCGTAGCTGGAAGTTGCCCGGGTCGCGCACCACCGTCGCCATGTTGATGTCGCCGACGAGGGCTGGGCTTCCACCGCCGAGAGCGATGGCTCGGAGGGGATCGTTCACCCCGTTTCGTTCGGCCTCCAGAGTGGCATCGAGCCAGCGACCCAGCCATCCCGTTCGTGAGGGCGTTCCGGGCACCGCCGACCACCAGGTGTCCATGGCCTTGAAGTGTGAGCGACTCTGGCCGACCATCCCGACCCCTGCGATCGCAGCCATCGATGCGTTCTCCCAGAACGGAGCGATGGGAGCGAGGCTCGGATGCAAGGTGTAGTCGGTACCGCCGAGGACCACCCGGTCGACCTCTGCGATGGCGAGGTGGGGCCGATTGTCGTGGTAGGCGCCGGCCGCGGGGATGAGCGTGTTGACCGCATCGTTGCCGCCCGACATCTCGAGCACCACCAGCACACGATCGCCGTAGGGAACCGCCGACCCCGCGGCCGCGGCCGTGGTGGTGGTGCTGGTCGTTGTCGTGGTGCTTGCGGTGGCGCCGAGGGACTCCCCGACACTGTCTCGGACCGTCAGGGCCCACATTCCTCCACCGGTTGCGGCAGCTCCTGCCGCCGCTCCGATGAATGCACGTCGGGAAAGCATGTCGACTCCTAGGCGATCAGCAGATCGGGGGACGCAAGGGCAAGCGCCAGAGCGGCCTCGCCGGGGCGGTCGGCCGACCCCACCAGACCGTCGAGAGCATCGATGGTGGGGGTCGAGAGGCCACTGGGCCTGAGCAACACATCGGCGAGTTCGTCCCACCTGCCGTCGGATGCCGCGGCGAGAGCCACTGAGTCGCTTGGCGTCTCACGGGCGATCAGGTTGGCGGCACCGAACCGGGCCGCGGTGGCCGAGGAGGCCAGCCAGGTGGACGCACCGGGAAATCCACCGACATTGGGTGGGCTTCCGGGCACCTGCCCCATGCCGCGCATCAGGCCGACCTGGGCTCGCGGTTCGAGCCGTGTGCCGGTGGAGTTCATGGCCTGGAGCAGCCACGGCACCGGGGCCATCACCTGGGGGGTGCCCTGCCCTTCCACACCGGCCTCCAGCACTCCACGACCGAGCGTGGCGACATCGAGACCGGCGCTTGCAAAGCTCCCGGCGAGGTCATCTACCAAGGAGTCGTCGACCGCTCCGAGATAGTGACGGGCCATCTTCCCGGCGATGAAACCGGGACAGGCAGGGTGATCGATGGTGGCTTCGACCACCGTGTCGACGTCATGGACCCCGCTCACCCCAAGGAAGGTCTGCTGGGTGTCGTCGTGGCGGCGATCCACGAACTGGACCTCCCCGCCCAGGCGACGACGCACGACCCATCCGGTGAGCGCGGTGGCTGCGGCCTTCACGTCGTTCTCGGTGTAGTTGCCGATCCCGAGGGTGTAGAGCTCGAGCAACTCGCGGCCATAGTTCTCGTTGGGAGCTGAGCCCGTCGACGTGGCTCCGTCGAGGAACACCAGCATCGCAGCGTCGGTGCTGACCGCTCGGATCAGTTCCCGGAAGTCGCCGAGGCCCTGATCGCGGATGAGGTCGAGGTGTTCGATGAGGGTCGGGAGGTGTTGGACCACCTGGAACGACACCGCGAAGTGGTCGTGCCAGAACCAGGCCAGGGAGTTCTCGAAGGCGCGCTCTGTGTCGAGCAGATGGGTGACCCAGCGGTTGAGCACATCGAGACCCTGGGTCTGGCGTTGCTCGCGATCGTCGACGTATTCGAAGGTCGCCCACGGTGAGTCTTCGGTGGCGATCCCGTTGTTGGTCGGCTCGACCAGCAGGTCGATGACCGCGTCGGTCCCGAGGGCTACGAGTTCGTCGAGCCGTCCCGGGGCGAGTCCCCAGCCGGCCCTTCGAGCCAGCCATGCGATTTCATCTCTTGTGGTCACACGGCCATGATCGCCACGAGTTTTGATCAAAGTGTGAACACCTGGTCAGAGCCTGTCGAGTGCCCCTTCGAGGTCGGCCACGAGATCGTCGGCGGTTTCGATGCCGACGCTGATACGCACGAGATCATCGGGCACCTCGAGAGGCGAATCGGCAGCCGACGCGTGGGTCATCACCCCGGGGTGCTCGATGAGGGACTCCACCGCGCCGAGCGATTCGGCGAGTGAGAACACGCTTGTGGACGATGCCACACTCATCGCGGCGTCGCGACCAGCCGCCAGGCGGAAGGAAACCATTCCTCCGAAATCACTCATCTGGGAAGCCGCGGCCGCATGGCCGGGGTGTTCGGGCAGGCCCGGATATAGCACCGTCGAGACGGCCGGATGGGCCTTCAACATCTCGACGAGGGCACGAGCATTCGAGCAGTGGCGATCCATCCGAACCGCGAGGGTCTTGAGCCCACGAAGGGTGAGGTAGTTGTCGAACGGACTCCCGACCGCGCCGATCGCGTTCTGGAGGTAGGCGAGACGCTCGGCCAACTCGGTGTCGTCGGTAGCGAGGAAACCGCCCACCACATCGGAGTGCCCCCCGCAGTACTTTGTGGTGGAGTGCACAACCACGTCGGCGCCGTGGGAGAGGGGTTGTTGTAGGTAGGGGGTGGCAAATGTGTTGTCGACCACGAAGCGGGCCCCGCCGGCATGAGCAACCTCGGCGGTGGCCGCCAGGTCGACCACGGTGAGGAGGGGGTTGGTGGGCGTCTCGGCCCAAACGACTTTCGTCTCCGGCCGCATCGCGGCGCCAAGGGAATCCGGATCGGTGAGGTCGGCGGCCGACCATTCGATGCCTGACGGAGCCAGCACCGCCGAGATCAGCCGGTAGGTGCCTCCATAGGCGTCGTTGCCGAGCACGATGTGATCGCCGGGAGAGAGGGTGCGCAGCAGGGTGTCTTCGGCGGCCATGCCGGATGCGAAGGCAAGCCCATGACCTGCGCCTTCGAGCGAGGCGAGACAATCTTGCAGGGCTCTGCGGGTGGGGTTGCCGGTGCGGGAGTATTCGTAGCCGCGATGCACACCGGGCTCCTCCTGCACAAACGTGGTGGCGAGCGAGATGGGTGTGACCACCGCTCCACTGGTGGGCTCGTGAGCTTGGCCGGCCCGTATCGCGCGGGTCTCGAAGCCCCATGCCTGAGGGTCGGCGAATACGTCGTCAGCCATGAAGGGTGCCTTCCGATAGGAACGACAAGACGTCGCTGCTGGAGATCACCGACCGGGGACGACCGCCATCGAGCACGAGGAGGGCTGAGCAGGTCTCGAGCATCTCCACCGCAAGCGCCACGGGCTGGCCGGAGCCGATGGTCTGCAGGGGCGGAGCCATGATGTCCTCAACCGTCTTGTCGAGGACCGCCTCGGCATCGAAGGCCATCTCCATCAGCCTCAACTCACTGATCGAGCCCATCACCTCAGCGGCTGACAGAGGCATCTCCCCCACTGCCACCGGAATCTGCGACACGCCGTGTTGGTTCATCAACTCCACCGCGTGCTTGGCGAGATCACTCGGCTGCACGTAGACGAGGTCGGGAACTTCTGATCGACGACTGCTGACGACGTCGGACACCACCGGGCCCTCGACGGTGGTGAAGCCGTAGCCGGCGAGCCACTCATCGTTGAACACCTTCGACAGGTAGCCCCGGCCGGAGTCGGGGAGCAGCACCACCACGAGATCATCGGGCGATGCTCCGGCCGCCACCTCGAGCGCAGCCTGCACCGCGGTGCCACAGGATCCACCGATCAGCAACCCTTCCTCCTCGCTCACCCTGCGAGCCATCAGGAAGGAGTCGCTGTCGGTCACCGCGATCGTGTGGTCGATCACCGACGCGTCGTAGGTGTCGGGGAAGAAGTCCTCGCCCACACCCTCGACCAGATACGGGCGACCACTTCCCCCGGAGAACACCGACCCTTCGGGATCGGCTGCGATGATCTGGATGTCGGGATTCTTTTCCTTCAAGTAGCGCCCGACCCCGGTGATGGTGCCGCCGGTACCGGCGCCCGCCACAAAATGGGTGATCTTCCCTTCGGTCTGGCGCCAGATCTCAGGGCCGGTGGAGTCGTAGTGGGCTTGGGGATTCTCCTGATTGTGGTACTGGTTGGGCCGGTAGGCGCCGGGGATCTCTCGAACGAGGCGTTCGGCGGTGGAGTAGTAGGAGTTGGGGTCGTCGGGGGGCACCGCCACCGGGCACACCACCACGTCGGCCCCATAGGCACGAAGGAGGTCGACCTTCTCGGGAGCGACCTTGTCGGTCATCACGAATACGCAGCGATAACCGCGCTGGGCGGCGACGATGGCCAGACCCACTCCCGTGTTGCCCGAGGTGGGCTCGACAATGGTGCCGCCGGGCTCGAGCAGGCCCTCGCGTTCGGCAGCGTCGATCATGGCGACGGCCGGCCGATCCTTGGAACTGCCACCCGGGTTGACCATTTCGGCTTTGGCCACCACCGGGCAGGGCAGGCCCTCGCCTACGCGCCTCAGTCGAACCAGGGGTGTGTTCCCGATCATGTCGAGAACCGAGTCGAAGATCTCCATTTGCGCAGCCTCTCACAGCATCCTCTGAAACCGACCGCCGTCGATGATAATTCCTGACTTCGGGCACCCCACCCACACCTGCGCCAAGATGGGCGGGTGCAACGGGGGCAGGAGAGCCGAGTGGGGTGGCTGGCCAACCCACTGCGTCGCGTCGCAAACCCCATCGTCGATCGGCTCTACGACGCTGTCGTCACCGGCCGACAACACATCCCCGAGTCCGGGCCCGCCATCATCTCGGCCAACCATCTGTCGTTCTTCGACACGCCCCTGTTGATGGTCACCACGCCCCGGCGGGTGCTGTTTCTCGGCAAGGCCGAGTACATGGACAGTTGGAAGACGCGCTATGCCTTCCCTGCCCTCGGGATGGTGCCGATCCGCCGCGACAAGGCTCGAGCGTCGATGGCCGCACTCACCACCGCAGCCGAACTCCTCGAAGACGGTGAGCTGGTCGGCATCTACCCGGAGGGAACCCGTTCCCGAGACGGCTTTCTCCACAAGGGCCACACCGGTGTCGCTCATCTCGCCCTGCTCACCGGTGCGCCGATCATCCCAGTGGGCCTCATCGGCACCGATGAGGTTCAGCCCATCGGTAGATCACTACCCCGAGCGAGGGGCTCGCTGCGGGTGCACTACGGCGAGCCGATCGACCCGCGGCACTACCGGGCCGGTGGCAGGCGGCGCCAACGCCAGCAGATGACCAACGACGTGATGGCATCGATCGCGTCGATGACACCCCAGACCCAGTCTCAGGAGTATGCGTCAGACGAGCCGCCCCTGATCCGCGGGGGTTCGGAGTCGGTCTACATGGTTCACCGCTTCCGTGCCGCCGATCGCAGCTGGGGCGCGTCCGCTCAACGTTCGGTCTCCCGCGCCTGCACCCGGTACGACGATGCCCGGGTGGGACAGGTGAAAGCGATGCGCTGCCTGATCTCACCCGACGGAGTGTCGTTCGAAACCGACCTCGCCTTATCAACTCGTTACCACGGAGGACAAGAATGAACGACCGCGTCTATCAGGTGATCGAACTCATCGGCTCGAGCAGCGAGTCGTGGGAGAAGGCCGCCGAGAATGCGGTGCAGGAGGCCGCCAAGAGCTACGCCGACCTTCGGGTGGCCGAGGTTGTGGAGATGGATGTGCTGGTGGAAGCAGGAGCCATCATCGCCTTTCGCACCAAGCTCCGGCTCAGCTTCAAGCAGGGATGAGTCTTGGCGCGGCCGACTCCCGCCTGCGATCCTGTGAGCCATGAGCGTCGCACCCACCGGAATCGCGCCCCAGCCCGTCACCGACTGGTTGGTGGAGAGGGTTCCCGGCCTGACACTGCCACTGTCGTTCGACCTGATCACCGGCGGCGCATCCAACCTCACATTCCGGGTCACCGACGCGTCTGATCATCGGTTGGTACTGCGGCGGCCCCCTACCGGCCATGTCCTCGCCAGCGCTCACGACATGGGCCGCGAGTACCGGATCATCTCCGCCCTCCACGGCACCAGCGTCCCCGTCGCCCCGCCCATCGGACTGTGCGACGACGACACGGTCAACGGAGCACCCTTCTATGTGATGGGGTTCGTCGAGGGCTCGATCATCTTCGACCTCGCCGCCGGAACCGCAGTCGAACCTGACCTGCGCCCGGTGATCTCGGCCTCACTCGTCGACACACTCGTCGACCTCCACGCCCTCGATCCCGACGCGGTCGGCCTCGGCGAACTGGGCCGCAAGGAGGACTACTGCGCCCGCCAGCTCAGGCGTTGGAAGCGCCAGATCGACGAGGGTTCTGATCGCGACCTACCCCTGCTCCACGAACTTCACCGCCGTCTGGATGCGACCATCCCACCCCAACAAGGCGCCGGCATCGTTCACGGCGACTACCGCCTCGACAATTGCATGGTCGACCACGATGGCACCATCGCCGCAGTCCTCGATTGGGAGTTGTGCACACTCGGCGATGTTCTCGCCGATCTCGCCGGCATGGTGATGTGGTGGGGCGACGATGTCGACGCGCGGGGCCGCATCGCCGATGTGCCAACCCGCGCCGAGGGATACGGAAGTGCCGACGAGATCATCACCCGTTACGCGGCTCGGTCCGAGCGCGACCTGAGCACGCTCGGCTGGTACGTCGCATTCCAGCACTGGCGGCTGGCCTGCATCAGCGAAGGTGTCCGAGTGCGTTACGCAGCTGGGGCCATGGGCGACCAGGAGGGCACCGCCGATGAGGAATCTCGGATCGGGATCGACTATCTCCTCTCCGGCGCCGACCGCTGGCTCCGCCGGCTCTGAGCCGGCCGACTCTGATGACGCCGGCGATCGAACTGCTCCGGGCGCTCGGGATCGATCATGAGGTGGTCGAGTACCACCACGACGCTTCGCATCCGTCGTTCGGGCAGGAGGCGGTCGAAGCTCTCGGCGTGGATGCCGACTCGGTTTTCAAGACCCTCCTCGCCACCCTCGCCGACGGCTCGACCGTCGTCGGAGTGGTTCCCGTCTCCTGCACTCTCGACCTCAAGGCGTTGGCCGCGACCGCGGGCGCCAAGCGGGCCCGGATGACCCAGCCGGCCGACGCCGAGCGACGAACCGGCTACGTCCTGGGCGGCATCAGTCCCTTCGGTCAGAAGCGCCCCTCCCCCACCTACGTCGACGAGTGGGCGAGCACGCTCGACGTGGTTCATTGCAGTGCCGGCCGCAGAGGCCTGGAGGTTGCGGTGGCCCCCGAAGCCTTCGTGACGGCCTTGCAAGCACGGTTCGCACCAATTTCGGTGTGGCCCTGACTAGCGTCGAGGGTCATGAACCACAGAGTCGAAATCAGCTACTGCGTCCCTTGAGATTATTCGAGCCGCGCCGTGAGCGCCGCGTCGGACCTCATGTCGAGCTATCAACACGTCATCTCCGATCTGCGGATCGTCATGGGAGAAAAGGGGATCTTCGACGTGACCGTCGATGGTGAACCCATCTACTCCAAGGCCGTCGCCGGCCGTCACGCCGAGCCCGGTGAGGTACTCGCCCTGTTCACCGAACTGGTCGGCGAAATCAAGCGATACGGCGCGGAGTGACCCACTCGGCGCCAGACCCGCTCGACCTTGATGCTTTCAGGGAGACCGGCCATCAGCTGATCGACTGGATCGCCGACTACCTCGGCGGGCTCGAATCGCGGCCTGTCGTGGAAGCGACTTCTCCCGGCGATGTTCGTGCCAAGCTTCCCGACCGCGCGCCCGAGCAGGGCAAAGCTCTCTCCGGTTTGCTGGCCGACCTCGACGAGGTGGTCGTGCCGGGGATCAGTCACTGGCAACACCCCAACTGGTTTGCCTACTTCCCGGCGATGTCTTCGCCGCCGGCAATTCTCGGCGAGTTGGCCGCGGCCGGACTCGGTGTGCAGGGCATGTTGTGGTCGACCTCACCGGCAGTCACTGAGGTCGAGTCGCATGTGCTCGACTGGCTGGTCGACCTCACCGGGGTACCCCAGGATTGGAAGACCACAGGACCAGGAGGGGGTGTGCTCCAGATGAGCGCATCAGACTCCACCCATACGGCCCTGGTTGTGGCCCGCGAAGTGTGTCGCAAGCGCACCGGTGCAGGGGCCGAGCAGATGGTCGTCTACACATCGAGTCAGGCTCACTCTTCGCTGGAAAAGGGAGCGAACGTGGCCGGATTCGGCCACATCCGTCTTCTCGACGTCGATCAGAACTTTGCGGTCGAACCGGCCACGCTTCGCTCCGCCATCGAGGACGACCTCGCCGCTGGTCTCACTCCCGCATTCGTCTGCGCCGCGGTGGGCACCACCGGCACCACCGCCGTGGATCCCGTCCGAGCCTTCGGTGAGCTGGCGTCGGAGTTCCGACTCTGGTTCCACGTCGATGCCGCCTACGCGGGAGCGGCGATGCTGTGCGACGAGTTCCGCCATCATCAAGACGGGCTCGAGTTGGCCCACAGCTACACCTTCAACGCCCACAAGTGGCTGGCCACCAACTTCGACTGTTCGATATTCTGGGTCGCCGATCGCACGCCACTCATAGAGACCATGAGCATCGTGCCCCCATATCTGAGGAACGCCGCGACCGATGCCGGCGAAGTGATCGACTATCGCGACTGGCACGTTCCCCTCGGCCGCCGATTCCGCGCGCTCAAGCTGTGGTGGGTGCTGAAGGCATTCGGGGCCGAGGGCCTGAGGGCGATGATCCGCCGACACGTCGGCTACGCGAAGTCGCTCACCCGATTCGTGGAGTCCGATCCTCGATTCGAGTTGTTCGCCCCCACCACCTTCGCCCTGGTGTGCTTCCGCCACCGCGACGGCGACGAAGCCACCCGAGCCCTCGCGGCGTCCATGAACGCCAACGGTGTCTACGTGACACCTTCGGAGGCCAACGGCCAGGCGTTCATCCGCGTCTCGATCGGCTCGACCTGGACCGAAGACCGCCACGTCGACCAGCTCCAAGCCCTTATCGATCGCCTGGCGTGAGCCGAACTCAATCGAAGGTCAGGACTTCTTTCAACCGCGGCGCGAGACGAGATACCTGGAGGTCTTGTTGGGGCGACTGAGGGCCTGCTGCCGGCCGGGCCGCGCGGAGGTCATCGAGGGCATCGTCGATCGTCGATCCCATCGCACACATCACCAGAGCGGCGATCACTCCGGTCCTCCCCCACCCTGCTCCGCAGTGCACGAGTACACCATCGCCGCCACGCATGCGGGCCACGATCGCGTCGACCAGCGACTCCACCGGAGCGTCGGCGGCAACCAGATAGTCGTCGGTGGGGAGCCTCAGAGCCTCGTGGGGTTGGGGATCGGCCATCCAATCGATGTAGGAGAGATGACGTCGTTCGATCTCGGCGTTGGTCTGCAAACAAACGACGGTGTCGGCGGCGAGGTGATCGAGAAGGGCCGCCGGATCGGGACCGACGGCATCAAGACCGCACAGATACAGCGAGCCATCGAGCGGCGCGACCGGAACCCGGTGCACGCCTCCGACGGCAGCCCATCGTTCTCCCCCTACTTCCACGCCGCGCAGAGTAGCGATTTCCGACACCCCGGGTGAGGATGGTGGCACATCTTCCACCCAGGTTTGCACCCTAGAGATCGAGGCCGGCTCCCAGATGCCACTCTTGGCGTGTGGTTTCGAGGGTTCGACCCATCACCGCAGCGGCTTGCACACATGCGCCGGCGGCCACGGTCTCATCTGCTTCGGGCACTCGCACGGGGCCATCGTGAAGGTCGGCCACGACGGCCCGATAGGCGGCACTTCGAGCTCCTCCCCCGATGAGGTTGAGGCGACCCTCCAGCGAAGCACCCGCCGCAACCAGTGCCTTCACTCCGCCCAGCAAGCCGCGAACCACACCCTCATGAGCGGCACGAGCGAGATCGGAGGCGGCGGTGTCATTGCGCAGCCCGGTGAACGTGCCCGAGGCGTCGGGGAGGTTGGGGGTGCGCTCACCATCGAAGTACGGGACCAGCATCACATCATTGGCCCCACTCGGCGCGGCGAGCGCGGCGGACGCGAACGCGGCCTGATCGAGGCCGAGCCATCGGGCGACGGTGTCGGTGACCTTGGTGGCGTTGAGCGTGCATACCAGCGGAAGGTAGTGGCCACTGGCGTCGCAGAAGCCGGCCACCGCTCCGGAGATGTCGTGGGTGGGCGTGGGCGACGATGCGTACACGACACCGGAAGTGCCGAGGGAGAGAGCAAGATCGCCAGGCCGTAGCCCGAGCCCGAGAGCGGCGGCCATGTTGTCGCCCGTTCCCGGTCCGACCGGGGTTCCCGCGGCAAGGCTCAGTTCAGCGGCCGCGCGGCCCGTGACCTCACCGGCCACCGCGAAGGGGTCGAGCACTTCGGGAAGGAGCGCATGCCAGTCGTCGCGACCTCCCACGCGAGCGAGCAGGTCGTCGCGGTAGCTCGCCTGTCGAGAGTCGAACCAGCCAGTGCCCGATGCATCGCCTCGATCCGTCACGTGGGCGCCGGTGAGCCGAAAGGTGAGGTAGTCGTGGGGCAACATCACCCGTGTGATGTCGGCAACCAGGTCCGGATGGTTCTGCACCAGCCAGGCGAGCTTGGTGATGGTGAACGACGCCACGGGCACTGATCCGCATGCCTCGGCCCACGCAGCCGCTCCGATCTCGTCGACCAGCGCGCTTGCCTGCGGGGCCGACTCGGTGTCGTTCCAGAGCTTGGCCCGTCGAAGAGGCGCATCGCTCTCGCCGAGGACAACCAACCCGTGTTGCTGACCGGCGATCGCTACCGCGGCCACGCCAGCGACATGCTCGCTAACCTGCGCGAACGCGCCGACAAGCGCTTGCCACCAGTCTTCTGGATTCTGCTCGCTGCAAGGCGGCTGGGTGGGCTCGTGTGAAGCGCGGCCAACGGCCACCACAGCCCCCGAATCCAGATCGCGAAGCTCCACCGTGGTGGACTGGGTGGAAGAGTCGACCCCGGCCACCAGTGCCATCAGCGGACCCGCTCGATATAGCGGTTGACGAGATTCTCCAGCTCCTCCTGGCAACCCGATACCGGCGCAGGGTCGAGATTGGATTCCGCAACCAGTGCGTGTAGGTCGTCGAGGGTGCGGCCTCCGGCGAGGATCTGGCGACCCAGGTCGTCGCTCCAACCGCGATAGCGCTCCTCCCTCGACGATTCGAGGGCGCCGTCGGCGAGCATCGAGTGGGCTACCAGCAGAGACCGGGCCAGGGTGTCCATGGCGCCCACATGGGCATGGAACAGATCGGAGCGGCGGGTCGACATCCGCCTCAGTTTCGTGTCGAAGTTGAACCCTCCGGTGCTGAACCCGCCGCCCCGCAGGATCTCGTACATACCGAGCGACATCTGCTCCACCGAGTTGGGGAACTGATCGGTATCCCAGCCGAGTCGATCGTCGCCCCGGTTGGCATCGACCGATCCGAAGATGCCGGCAGCCATCGCCATCGCCACCTCATGATTGAAATCGTGGCCGGACAGGGTTGCGTGGTTGACCTCGATGTTCACCTTCACTTCTTCTTCGAGGCCGTAGCGCTGGAGGAAGGCATGACAGGTCTGGCTGTCGTAGTCGTACTGGTGCTTGGTGGGTTCCTGGGGTTTGGGTTCGAGCAGGATGGTGCCCTCGAAGCCGATGTCGTGCTTGTGCTCGACCACCATGTTGAGGAAGCGGCCCAGCTGATCGAGTTCCCGGCCGAGTTCGGTGTTGAGAAGGGTTTCGTAGCCCTCGCGGCCTCCCCAAAGGACGTAGTTCTCGCCGCTGAGCCGATGGGTGGCGTCGAGGCAGTTCTTCACCTGGGCGCCGGCGCGGGCGAATACTTCGGGATCGGGATTGGTGGCTGCGCCTGCCATGTATCGCGGATGATGGAAGAGGCGGGCCGTCCCCCACAGCAGCTTCACCCCTGTGCGGTCCATGTGGGCCGCCATCTCGTCGGTGAGCGCCTCGAGGTTGGCCGTCTCCTCTTTGAACGATGCCCCCATGGGCGAAACGTCGTGGTCGTGGAAGCAGAAGTAAGGAGTGCCGAGCTTTTCGAAGAACTCGAACGCGGCCGCCATCTTCTCTCTCGCCGCGCCCATCGGGTCGCGGCCGGCATCGAGCCAGGGCCTGTCGAACGTACCGTCGCCGAACACATCACTTCCGGGCCAGTTGAACGAGTGCCAGTAGCACACGGCCATACGGAGATGAGCCTCCATCGTCTTGTCGCCCACCACCCGGTCCTTGTCGTACCAGCGAAAGCCCAGCGGATCGTCGCTGTCCGGGCCGAGGAAGGGGATTCGCGCGGGAACTTCGTTGAAAAACTCACTCATGGGCGCCGACTGTAGTCATCACCGGATCCCCGCCCGGGCTCGGCCTTGTCCGATCTGTCCGATCGGATGGCAGTATTAGCGCAGCCACGTGGCCTGACCCTTCGCCGCAAGCGGTCACTCAAGGAGATCGATGAGCTCGAGCAAACCCAAGGCAGCCGCGATCTTTGATCTCGATCGCACCATCATCCCAATCGCCTCGCCCCAAATCCTCCAGCGTCACCTGGCCGCGGCCGGCTTGGCGCCCACCGGTGGCAACTTCGTCTCCGATGCCTTCTTCAAGATGTTCGAGATTGCCGGCGAAAGCGGACTGGTGGGCCGAGCGGCAAAGCTCGGTCCGAGGGCGGCCAAAGGTTGGTCGGTCGAGGCAACCGAAGAGACTGCCAGAGAAGCAGCCGAGGAGATCGTTCAGCACCTACTGCCCTTTGCCCGCACCGAGATCGATGCCCATGCCGCGGCGGGACGGGCCACTGTCCTCGCCACCACCACCCCGCGCCACCTGGTGCAACCGGTCGCCGATCTGATCGGGTTCGATCATGTGATCGCCACCAAATGGGAACAGGAGCACGGGGAATTCACCGGTGAGCTCGATGGCGACGTCGTCTGGGGTCGAGGCAAGCGTGATGCCGTTAAGGCCTGGGCGAAGGAGAACGGGATCGATCTGCACCAGTCCTACGCCTACTCCGACAGCTACTACGACTCATCCCTGCTCGCCTCGGTAGGGCACCCGGTGGCGGTCAACCCCGACGTTCGGCTCGCAGCCACCGCCGCCCTTCGCGGCTGGCCGGTGCGTTATCTCGACAAGCCCGAAGGGATCTTGAAAATCGCGGGGATGGAGATGCAGGAGCTGATCCGGCCCTTCGTGCGGCCCGAACTCATCCCCAACGCCGATATCGACATCGAGGGCATCGACAACATCCCCGCGGAGGGAGGCGCCTTGGTGGTGGCCAACCATCGGAGCTATTTCGACCCGATCGTGATCACGACGATCATCGCCCGGTCCGGCCGCAATGCTCGCTATCTCGGCAAGAAGGAAGTGTTCGATGTTCCCGTGATCGGCGCGATGATGCTCTCTGCCGGTGGGATAAGGGTCGACCGGGGCACCGGGAGCGACGAGCCTCTCGACGCCGCAATCGCGGCTCTGAAGGGTGGCGACATCGTGTTCCTGATGCCCCAGGGCACCATTCCCAGAGGTCCGGCATTCTTCGATGCCGAGCTGAAGGGTCGCTGGGGTGCGGCCAAGCTCGCCACCGCCGCCAAGGTTCCGATCGTTCCGGTCGGGCTGTGGGGCACCGAGCAGGTGTGGCCCCGAAGCGCCCGTCTGCCAAACCTCAACTTCACCGACCCGCCCCCGGTCACCGCCACCGTGGGCGAGCCCCTCGAGCTTGTCTACGACAATCTCGACGCCGACACCGATCGGATCATGCGGGCCATCTCGGACCTGCTGCCTCCGGCCGCCCATGAGCATTACGAACCCACCGAAGCCGAGCTGGCGGCCACCTACCCACCCGGCTACTCCGGCGATCCAGAGCAAGAACTCGACCGCCGACCCGGCACCGACACCTAGGCCCACGATGAGCACCGAGAAGAAGGAATTCCGAACCCGCGACCTCGACTTCGAGTCGAAGATGTCATCTGCGGAGGCCCTGATGTGGCGGGTCGCCGCCGACCCCTGGCTCGACCCGAGCGGCAGCCTCGTGGCCCCTCTGGACCAGCCCGTCGACATCGACTACCTGAGAGCGAAGATCATCAGGGGGATCGCCTCGGTTCCTCGCATGGTCGAGCGGGTGGTAGAGGGTTCGCATCTGCTCGACTCGCCCCGCTGGGAACTCGACCCTGATTTCGACATCGACAACCATCTCACCGAAATCGACGTCGGCGCTCCCGGCGACCATCGAGCCTTGCTCGAGCTCGCAACGAGACTCCACACCAATCCCTATGAACCGGATCGCCCACCGTGGCTCATCTACTCGGTTCGCGGCCTCGCCGACGGCAAGGGTGCCCTCATCGCACGCGTTCATCACAGCATCGCCGACGGGATCGGCGCGTTGAGGATCTCGGAGATCTATCTCGACCTGGAGCGAAGTCCTGAGCCCCCCGAACCGTTCGACCTGGCCGCCCTTCTCGAAGAGCGCTCTGCTTCCACCGAAGGTTCCTCCGAAGAATCCCAGTCGCTCGCCGACATCGCCCGCACGGCGATCACCGCACCGCTTCAGGCAGCGCGGGTGGTGGCCGGCGAAGCGGCCCTGATCGGAGCCGACCCGGCCCGCCTACGCGACACCACCGAAGCCGTGATCGATGGCGTCCGCTCGACCCTCAGGCCTCTGCTCAACGACGACGACTCGGGTTCGACCCTCTGGACCGAGCGCTCCGGCGACCGCTATCTGATCACCGCATCAATACCGCTCGAGGCCGCGAAGAAGAAGGCGAAGGCATGGGGCGGCACCATCAACGATCTGTTCGTCACCGCGCTTGCGCAAACCGCGGCCCAACTTCATGTCGAGCACGGCGCAGAGGAACCGGCGCTGTCGATGTCGTATGTGAGAAGCACCCGCAGTGGAGCGGGAGCGGGAGGAAACGCGTTCACTCCCACGCCGGTCACCGCGCTCGGTGGCCCTGCCACCGCCGAGGAACGTTTCGCTCACCTGAAGGCTGCGATGGCGCCGTCGGAGTCTTCAGGCTCGGGTATCTCCCTCGGCGCGGTCGGCACCATTGCCTCGCTGCTGCCGGCCACCGCCATCAGTCGCCTCGGGCGCCAGCAGGGTCGAGGGCTCGACATCATCACCAGCAACCTCAAGGGTTCCCCGATTCCCATCTATGTGGGTGGTGCACTGGTGGAGGCCACCTACCCGGTCGGTCCGGTGGCCGGTGCCGCGTGTAACGCCACCGTGATGTCCTACGACGGCAGCCTCGATGTCGGTGTGATGATCGACCCCGCGGCCATCGACAATGCCGAGCGATTCCGGGAAGTCCTCCAAGCCACGCTCGACGGATTCGGGTCTGATTCCGACTAGGTCTCAGACGCGACGACGGCGCCACCCCTGAAGGTGGCGCCGTCGTCGTCCGAATCCCCCAATCCGGACAACACGTGAACTCTATTGCGCGAATCGGGCCACGTCACCTCGTCGCTGGTTCGCTTGTGGTTTTCTTTCGCGGAAATCTCGCGGAGAGAGGCCGTGATCGGCTCATGTGTGCTTGGTGAGCCCGAGCATTTCTCGAACCTCGGCGGGTCCCATTAGGTCGATGTTCATACCTCCGAGAATCACGCCGGCGCGTTCGACCAGGCTCGCATTGGTGGCCTTGACGCCTTTCTCGAGGTACAGATTGTCTTCGAGTCCGACGCGCACGTTGCCACCAGTGAGGGTGGCCACAGCGACGTACTCGAGTTGACGGCGGCCGATCGAGAAGGCCGAGAAGTGCCAGTGATCGGGCACGTTGTTCACCATCGCCATGAGGGTGTTCATGTCGTCGGGAGCCCCCCAGGGCACTCCCATGCAGAGCTGGGCGAGCATGGGCTTGCCCTCGTAGAGGCCCCGCTTCTCCTGCTCCTTGGCGTACCAGAGGTGTCCGGTGTCGAAGCACTCCAGCTCGGGCTGAACATCGATTCCTTGGAACTGGAGGGCGAGCTCGTCGAGTTGGGAGGTCGAGTTGGTCATGATGTAGTCGCCCTCGCCGAAATTCATTGTGCCCATATCGATCGTGGCTATCTCCGGCATGCACTCTCGAATGTGGGCCATTCGCTCGGTGGCGCCGGCCATGTCGGTGCCCTCATCGTCGAGGGGTAACGGGTGTTCCACTCCGCCGAGGGTGAGATCGGCACCGGTGCCGCCGGTGAGGTTGAGCACGACGTCTGTGTCCGCCGAGCGGATCCGATCGGTGAGCTCCTTGTAGAGGTCTACGTCGCGGCTCTGCTTGCCGGTCTCGAGATCGCGCACATGGCAGTGCACGATGGCTGCGCCGGCCTTCGCGGCATCGATTGCCGACTCGGCGATTTGCTGGGGCGAGACCGGTACATGCACCGATCGGCCGACGGTGTCGCCGCCACCCGTGACCGCGCATGTGATGAAGACGCTGCTCATTTGGTTCCCTCGGTCGTCGCTATCAGTCGTGGTGTCCTGTATCCCGGGACGTCCTGACTGGTAGGATCAGGGTATGCTCAGCGAAGCCGGCGGGTCAACCGTTTCGGGGCCGGTCCAAAGATCGTTCCTGCTCCTCCAAGCAGCCGCCGCGAGCGATGAACCGGTGGGCATCCGGGAACTGGGCCGCCGCACCGGACTCCCCCGTTCCACTGTTTCGAGGCTGGTGGCGACCCTCTGCGACCTCGGGATGCTCGTTCGCAACGGCGATGGCGATGTGGTCGTCGGCGCGGGAGTCGACTCCCTCCAACCTCACCGAGGGCCGGTCCATGCCTCACTCGAGGATCGGCTCCGCCCGCTCCTTTTCGACCTGGTCGAACGATTCGGTGAGAGCGCCGCTCTCACCATCGACACGCCGAGTGGGGCTCACTACCTCGCCCAGGTGCCGAGTCCGGGAGCGGTCCAGGTGCCGGACTCCACCGGGGAGCGATTCCCGTTTCACATTGTGGCCCCCGGACTGGTGCTGATGGCGACTTGGAGCCACGACCGCCTCGATACCTACTTTTCGCACACGCTCCAAGCACCGACCGAGTTCACAGTCACCGACCCCCGAGTCCTGCGCGGTGCCCTCGTCGACATCGCCGACCAAGGCCACGCTTGGGCCGAGCAGGCACTCGATCTGGAGGTCAATGGGCTCGCCGTCCCCGTCGTCGACAGCTCCGACACGGTGGTGGCGGCCATCAGCCTCTATGGCCCGGGCTACCGCCTGAATCCCGTCGACCGGTCGGATCTGGCCGCCGAGTTGGCCGCGGTGGTCGACGAGCGCGCCGCGATCGTCGTCCCCTGACGCGCTCAGTCTTGCAGCAAGTGCACCAGGGTGCTGGTGTCCCAACGGCCGAGTCCCTGGCGTTGGAGTTGGGCGTAGAGCTGGTCGATGAGTGCCGTTATCGGTAGCGAAGCGCCGATGCGATCGGCTTCCGCGAAACAGATCCCGAGGTCCTTGCGCATCCAGTCGAGCGCGAATCCGTAGTCGAACTTTTGCTCGGCCATGGTGAGCGCCCGATTCTCCATCTGCCAAGACCCTGCGGCTCCCTTGGAGATGGTGGCGACCACCGCTTCGATGTCGAGACCGGCGCGCTGAGCGAAGTCGACTCCCTCACTGAGTCCTTGGAGAGTTCCGGCGATACAGATCTGGTTGACCATCTTGCAGACCTGCCCCGAACCGGGACCCCCGAGCAGCGTGCAGGCACGCGAATAGGTGTCGATCACGGGCGCGACGCGATCGAAATCTGCCTGATCACCGCCGCACATCACGGTGAGTTGCCCGTTCTCGGCGCCGGCCTGGCCACCCGATACGGGTGCATCGACGAAGCCGACCCCTAATCCGGCAGCCGCCGCGTGCACCTCACGAGCCACTTCCGCGGAAGCGGTGGTGTGATCGACCAGCACAGTGCCGGCACCCATCGATGAGAGCACACCCTCATCACCGGTGGTGACCGCTCTCACATCGGGGTCGTCGCCAACGCACAGGAACACGAAATCGGCATCGGCCGCGGCCCCTGCCGGGGTGGGCGCGGCGGTGCCGCCGTATTGGCCAACCCATGACTCGGCCTTGGTGGCGGTGCGGTTGTAGACGGTGACGTCGTGTCCGGCCGCGACGAGGTGCCCCGCCATCGGATGACCCATCACGCCGAGTCCTATGAATGCGCATTTCGACATGTCGACACCCTGCCACGCGGCGACTAGCCGCGCGGCCGATTGAGGCGGTTAGAGCACGCGGCCCACGATCGCTCGGACGTTGGCGGGGAGTTCGATGCCGTCGTTGAGTCGGGGGTCGGCCTCCGGCTCACCGAATGTCGTGGTTACCGGCACCACTCCGGCCCACATGCCGTGCTCGTAGTCTTCCTCGTCGTCGACGGGAGGACCCGACCGGACCTTCACCGAGGCCTGGGCAAGCGAGACCTTCAGAACGCCGGTTCCCCGTATCTCCTTCTCGGTGGTGGGTCGGAGATCTGCTTGGCGAGTGGGAACGAGTCGCTCCATGAACAGTTCGAGAGCCTGCTCCTTCTCGACCTCACCCTCCACGGGTTCGGCCACGCCGATGACGACTGCGGATCGGTAGTTGAGGGAGTGGTGGAAGCCGGACCGAGCGAGGACGAGTCCGTCGAGCAGGGTCATGGTGACGCAGACATCTACTCCCTTGCCTCGCCTGATCACGCCGGCGGCAGGCGCGCCGTGGAGAAGAAGGTGGTCGCCATCGCGCACGACGAACATGGGGATCACGACGGGCTTTCCGTCGCGAACGGTACCCACGTGGGCGACGACGGCCGAATCGACGACCTCATTGACGGCGTCGGCGTCGTAGCTGGCCCGCTCGCTGGCTCGCCGGACCCATACTTCCTCCGAAGGAGGAACATTTGGGGAGGATTGTTCCAGTACATTATCGGTCATAAGCTGTTACATTATCGGAATGAACGGATCGACCGCAACCGAGATCGCCCGGCGGATCGAAGACGACATCGGCGCCGGAGTGCTCGACACGGGTGATCGCTTACCGTCGGTCCGCCACCAAGCCGAGGCGCTGGGCGTCTCGCCCACAACGGTGGCCGCCGCGTACCGCCGCCTCAGGGAACGGGGCCTCGTGTTGGGTCGAGGGAGGCAGGGCACACGGGTGGCACCACGCCCATCGACCGAGGCCGGACGCGCCCCTGCGATCCCCGACACGATCGTCGACGCCATGTCGGGCAACCCCGACCCCGCCGCGCTCACCCCGCTGGAGATCGCATTCCGTGAGCTCGAACCCATGCCCCAGGCTCGCTACGGCGACCCCCTCCTCCACCCCGATCTCGCGCGGGCTGCCGCACCCCTCCTCAGCGAAGGTGACCTGGAGGTCGACAGCTTCACCGTCACCTCGGGAGCCATGCATGCGGTCGAGTTGATCATCGCCGCCGAGCAGTTCCGTCTGGGCGACCGACTCGCGGTCGAGGATCCGGGCCACATCCCCGTGCACCAACTCGGACGCCGAGCAGGTATGGAGCTCGTCTCGGTCAGAGTCGACGACGAAGGGATGGTCCCCGATTCCCTCGCCATCGCAGTCAAGGCCGGAATCAGGGCGATGGTGATCACGCCCCGAGCCCAGAACCCCACCGGGGCCGCTCTCACCGCCGACCGTGCCGCGGCGCTGAGTCGCGTTCTTGCCGGCCACCCCGACATCATGGTCATCCAAGACGACCATGCCGGGCCCGTGTCGGGGGTCGAAGCCATCGCCATCACTCCGCCTGGTCCCCGCTGGGCGGCGATTCGCTCACTCGGAAAATCTCACGGCCCCGACCTTCGACTCGCCCTGGTTGGGGGCGACCGCACCACGATCGACCGCATCGAGGTGGCGGTGAGCACATCCGCGGGATGGGTCAGCCACATTCTCCAACGGGCCACAGCCCAGCTCCTCAGCGACCGCGCCTCCACCCAACGAGTCGACCGGGCAGCTGTGCAGTACGCCCGGAGTCGGCGTCGAATGATCGACGCCCTCGCACTCGGCGGCGTTGAGTCCACTGGACCATCCGGGCTCAACGTATGGATCCCCGTCAGCGACGAGCAAGCCGCAATCGAAGCCGCTCGCGTCGCCGGCTATGCGATCCGTGGTGGCGACTCCTATCGCATCAGTTCTCCTGCCGCGGTGCGCATCACCATCACGATGCTGTCCGATGCCCAGATCGACGAACTGGCCGGCACGCTCATCGAGCACCTTCGCGGGTCGGCGATGGCACCCCGCATCTGACAGAGCAGAAGTAGCGATCACCGGCGCGGTAGGGTCCGCCCGTGGATGATCCCGTACGACTCACCGTCTGGTCCGACTTTCTCTGACCGTGGTGTTACGTCGGCACCGTGCGTGTCGACGAGTTGGCCCGCCGCTTCGGCGACCGCATCCAGATCGAGTGGAAGGCCTTCCTGCTCCGGCCCGAGACGAAGGAACGCGACCAGGAGGAGTTCGTCGCCTACACCCAGTCGTGGCTGAGGCCCGCCTCGCTCGAGCCCGAAGCCGATTTCCGAACCTGGGCCACCAACAATCCGGCGCCGACGGGCAGCCTTCCAGCCCACATCGCGGCCAAGGCCATGGCCGGATTCGCGCCCGATGCGGCCGATGCCTTCCACCGCCGCCTGCTCGGCGCGTACTTCACCGAGAATCGCACGATCTCCGACTGGGGCGTTCTCGGTGAGCTGGCCGACGAGGTGGGGGTCGACCGCCACGACTTCGTGTCGGTGGCGAGAGAGCAGGAACGGTCTCTGGCCACGGTGGTGATCGACGAGCACAACTCGGCGATCCAAAATGGAGTGACGGCAGTGCCGACGATCGTGCTCGACGACGTGCTCCCCGTGCAGGGGGCTCAGGATGTGGCCACCTACGAGACCTGGATAAACCGCCTCATCGATCGCCGTTCCGCCGAGGCCTGACCACTAGCTTCAGGTCCATGGTGAAGCTGGGTACGCGCCTCTCGTCCAGGGGGCCCACCGCCGCTATAACGGCCTCCGCCATGCTGATCGGTTTCGCGGTTTTCGCCTCCTGGGCGTTGGCCGACGACCCAGCGCCGCGAGTCGGCCCGATGACAGCAATCACCTCCGCCGATGGCAGCGCGGTGATCGTTTCGGGCGAGCTCCCGAGCGCCCACGCGAGGGACGCCCTGTTCGAGGTTCTCGCCGAGGCAGGCGACATCGCGGTGATCGTCTCGGAAGTGAGGATCATGCCCCAGGTGGAAGCCCCGGATTCGATAACCCGGCTTGCCGACGCCCTGCTCGCTGAACTCGATCGAGTCGAAGAAGCAGACGACTAGGACGGGTCGCGACGTCGACGCGTGCGGGTGGCCACCAGTCCGACCACATCAGAAGCGCCCGCTTCTCTGAGGAGACCGGCGATGTGGCTGATCGTGGTCTCGGTGAGAACGACGTCGTCGACCAGCACCACAGCTCGCCCTGCCACTGCGGGGTCGATCAGATAGCCGGCGGCTTCAGCGAGGGCGGGTCGCTGCGCCGGCTCGGTGTCCCTGAGTCGGGAGGTGGGGTATCGACGCACGACGAGGTCGAGTGCGAGTGGGCTCTCGAGCGCGGCGGCCACCGCCACAGCCAGTTCTTCGGCCAGGTGATCGTCGCGTTGGGGGTTGGGGGCGACGGCGGTGACGATCGCGTCGTCGGGTAGATCGAGGGAGCTGGCCCAGGGTCCGACCAGACCGGCCAACTTCACGATGGCGTCGCGCTCTCGACCATCCTTGGCTCGGGCCACCAATGTCCCGAGCGGCGTGCGCTCGGGACCGTCGGGGTGCCAGTGGTCGCCCATGGCATGGATCACCACCGTCACTACTCGTCCCTCTCAGTCATGATGGGCTGCAAACTTTTGTTAGCAATTTCGCACACAAGTGGTTGCATTCCTTCGGCGCGCTAACTATTGTAAGCAGTGCAAGCACCTTGAGTGCGCATCTCCCCCAAATCTCATTGGAGTCAGCAATGCCCGCAATTCTCGAACAGGTCAAGTCCGCCGCCTACACCGGCGCCGGCGTCAACCTCCTCGTTTCCGATGCCATCCTCGGCCGCGAGATCCCCAGCCCGAAGTTCGTCGGCGAGCACGCCGGCGTCGCTCGCACGAAGGCCACCGAGGCCCTCACCGAGTTCCGTGGTCGCACCGAGCCCCGCGCCGTGAAGTTCGTCGGCAACCTCCCCGACCCCATCGCCGACGTCATCACCACCGGTCGCACCGCAGCATGGGACTTCATCGGTATCGATGCTCCCAAGCCGGCCAAGAAGGCCGCCGCCAAGAAGACCACAACGAAGAAGTCCGCCGAAGCCAAGGCGTGATCACAAGTCCCCCCAAACCCCCCCGGCCGGGCCGTGTCACACGGCTCGGCCGGGGCGCGTTCGGGGTTGCATGATGACCACAGATCCACGCGATGTACTCCGCGATCTCGGGGCCCACATTCGTGAGCAACGCCGCCAGGCCGAGTTGAGCGTTCGCAAGCTCGCCGACCTAGCCGGTGTCTCCAACCCCTATCTGAGCCAGATAGAACGCGGTCTCAAGCGACCCAGCGCGGAGATCCTCCAGCAGTTGGCCCGAGCCCTCGAGGTATCGGCAGAGTCTCTCTACGTGCGCGCCGGCATCCTCGACGAAGAACCCGACTCCGATCTGATGGCCACAATCCGCGCCCAACACGACCTCACCGTCGACCAGCGCCAGGTGCTGATCCGGATCTACGAATCGTTCCTAGCGGAGAACGACGCCACCTGACCCCACTCAGAGTTGAAGGGTCATCACCTTCACCGCGAGCTTCGTGCTTCGGGCGCTGAGATCGGCCAGCAGGCGAGGAACGTCGATCGGCACGTCGAACTTCTCGACGGTGGCCCTGAGTCGGACACCGCCATCGGCAGTGAGGTCGACCTCCTTCAGGGTCGTCCTCTCGGGAAGCCACGCCAGCTCTTTTTCGAATGTGCGCCTGAGCCGCTTGGGCAGCAGGACCTCACGCCCGCGGGTACGCACCGAAACCGCGTCGACGCCGATCGTACGACCGCTCACCCAGGGTTCCAGGATCAGCTCCCCCCATCTTGCAAACCGGGGATGTCGAGCGATCAGCCGTCGCTCCTCGACCCACGCCGCCGCACCCGGGGCCAAGGCCTCGACCCACCCATCCAGTTGATCGGGCCGCGCTTCCAACTCGAGATCGATCTGCTTAGCCCCCATCCGTTGGGGGAGAGCGTCGATCACCCTGACATCTTCGGCGACTACCTTCACCCGATGCAGGGGGCGATCGTCGACCTCCACTCGCTCCAAAACCAGATCGAGCCGGCGCCACAGGCCCACCTGGGCGTTGAGAGCTGCACTCACGTTGACCGCCGGCGATGCCTCGTGGACTTGCGCGATGGTGGCGATCATCGGCGTGGGCGCGTCGAGTTCCACCCGCCGACCCACCAGCGTTCGGGCCGCGGAGGTGAAGATCCGGTCGGCAACACCTCGAAGCCCAAGCGGGTCGAACCAGTCGGTCACACCCTGAACCCTAGAACGCGCGGCACCTCCACCGCGCCGGAGGGCGCTAGCCAGAGCAGGCGACCGATAGCGTGCCCGAATGCCCGCCAACCCCGTCGAGTCGAGCGATGAGACGGTGAGTCGGGTCGGAGTGCTGGCCGGAGTCATCGCGGTGAGTTCCTGGGGGCTCGCCGGGGTCGTCGCCAAGGACATCGACATGGGCGGTGTAGCCATCGGTGCCTACCGCTTCGCCATCTACGGCGTGATCGTCGGCCTGCTGATGATGCTTCGCGGCTCCCCCATCACCCTCCACGTGATGCGAAGTTCCATGTGGGGTGGGATCGCGTTGGGCGCCGACGTGGCCTTGTTCTTCTCCGCGATCAAGCTCACCAGCATCGCCAACGCCACCGTCATCTCGGCGATGCAGCCGGTTGCGGTGGCCCTCATCGCCTGGCGGGTGTTCGGCGAACAGATCCGTCGACGCGACATCACATTCGGACTGCTCGCCCTTGCCGGGGTGACGGTTGCGGTGCTCGCATCGGCCGAAGGAGCCGACACGAGCCTCGAAGGCGATGTTCTGGCAGGGGGAGCGGTTCTGGCCTGGGCCCTCTACTTCGTGTTCTCCAAGCAGGCCAAGGGGGTGATCACCTCCAACGAATACACCGTCGGTGCTGCCCTGTGGGTGGGGCTCATCAATGTGCCGATCGCACTTGCGTTCGGTCAGAGCATGGCTTGGCCCTCCGGCCACAGTTGGGTCCGGCTGCTGGCCCTGGCATTCGGGGCCGGCGTGCTCGGCCACTCGATGATGAACTGGTCGATCCAGCAGATTCCTCTGTGGCTCGGCTCGACCCTCACCTTGCTCATACCCGTGGTCTCGGCCGCGGCCGCCTGGTACTTCCTCGACGAGCCACTCACCGTCGTCCAGATTACCGCCATGGCGGTAGTGCTGTTCGCCCTGGGTGGCGTAATCACAGGCCAGGCCGGGATCGGCTCACGCCCCCGACCTCTCCGGCGCTGAGAATGCGCCCACGGTCGACATCGCGTTCTACGATGACGCCCTGATGCTCACGATTGGCGACTACGACAGTCATGATGCCACCGGCCTGGCCCGACTGGTCGCTGATGGCGAGGCCACCGCCGCCGAGCTCGCGGAAATGGCGATCTCACGAATCGAGGAGCTCAATCCTGCACTCAACGCGGTGATCGCAACCGACTTCGACCGGGCTCGCGCCGCCGCCGCGGAAGCCGGCGGCCTGGCTGATGGCCCCCTGCACGGCGTGCCCTGGCTCGTGAAGGACCTCGGCACCAACGTGGAGGGTCTGGCCGCCACCAACGGATCCCGTGCCCTCGTCGACAACATCGCCCCCGCCGACAGTGTCCTCATATCGCGCCACCGAGCGGCCGGCCTCAATCTGTTGGGGAAGACCAACACCCCCGAAATGGGAATGAACGTCTGCACCGCGCCGGCTCTTTTCGGCCCGACAGTCAACCCCCACGACGTCAGTAGGAGCGCGGGCGGATCAAGTGGCGGGTCTGCGGCTGCGGTCGCGGCCGGCATGTTGCCCGCCGCTCACGCCACCGACAGCGGCGGGTCGATTCGCATCCCGGCCAGCAACTGTGGCCTGTTCGGGCTGAAGCCCACCCGCGCCCGTGTCCCCCTCGGCAACGACATGGCAGAAGGGCTCGGCGGTCTGAGCAC
>JAJCXY010000056.1 GCA_029263215.1 Acidimicrobiales bacterium | reverse complement strand
GAGCCAACCCCGGCAAGGTCATGCCCGAAGGGCACTCCTGTGCCGACATCCAGGCTCTTCGAGCGGTCCCCGCAGAGGTCTGGGGATGAGCACCCTCGCGATCCACGACAAGATCCTCGCGGAGTTCGCGACCCAGGTCGGCGACGAGGGGCCTGTGGCGGTGGTAGGAGGTCGTACCCGGTGGGAGCTGGGTGAACCTCTGTCTCCTGGAGCTCGAATCATCGAGGCACCGAGGGGAATCATCGCCTACCAGCCAGCGGAGATGACGGTCCACGTGCGAGCGGGTACGCCCGTATCCGACTTCCATCGGGAGCTGGCGGAGCACCGACAACACTCGGCCCTTCCCGAACGCGGTGGCACCGTCGGCGGCGCGTTGGCCGTCGGGGAGAACGGCATCAACGCGCTGGGCCGAGGCCGTATCAGGGATGCCGCCCTCCAGATCCGCTACGTGTCGGCGGAGGGCCGACTGGTCACCGGCGGAGGACCCACGGTGAAGAACGTGAGTGGCTACAACCTCCCGAAGCTCCTCGTGGGTTCACTCGGCACCCTCGGGCTATTCGGTGATGTGGTGTTGCGCACCAATCCGATACCACCCGCTCAGGTGTGGCTGGAGGGTACCGACGTCGATCCCTGGAATGTGTTCGACTCCTTGCTGAACCCGTCTGCGGTGCTCTGGGACGGTACGTCTACTTGGGTGCACCTTGAGGGGCACGGCTCCGACGTCGCCGAAGAGGTCGCCGGCCTCAATCGACATGGATCGTTCGTGGAGGTGGAGGGTCCACCCTCGCTCCCTTCACACCGTCGATCCCTCACCCCGGCGCAGCTTCGGGAACTCTCGCCTGATGCGGGACCGTTCGTCGCGGAGATCGGGGTGGGAATCCTCCACTCCACCGAAGCCGCGGCCACCGTCGACCTGGCCGCTGGAGTCGCCGCCCTCGGCCGACGGATCAAGCAGCAGTTCGATCCGAGTGGGCGACTCAACCCCGGCCGCCTGCCGGGTGTCGGCGGCTGATGGACCTCCGCCTGTCGCCCGACGACCTCAACACCTGCGTGCAGTGCGGCCTGTGCATGCCGCACTGCCCCACCTATCGGGTGTCGGGCGACGAGACGATGTCGCCCCGGGGTCGCATCTCCTTGATGCGCCACGTGCAAGACGACGGGGTGCCACTCACCGCGGAGGTGGTGGATGCGCTCGAGACGTGCGTCCAGTGTCGAGGATGCGAGCCCTCCTGTCCCAGCGGTGTGCCCTACGGTCATCTGATCGAGCAGGCGCGAGAGACCCTGGCCGAAAAGCACATCACCACCCCCCGGTGGCAAAGGCTCGCGTTTCGCCCCCTCACCCGTCCCCGTCTCCTTCGGTTGGGAAGCTCTGCTCTGGCGGTGGCCCAACGGCTCCACCTCGTTCCGGCCCGCCTCGGTCTTCCCTCGAGCCTTCCGATCCGTCGCCGCCCCCACCGCACGTCGGGAGACGACGTCTTGTTGTTCACCGGGTGCGTGATGGATGCGTGGCAGCGCGATGTGCATCATGCGGCGCAACGGGTGGTGGAGGCGGCAGGGTTCGGGGTAACGCCCACTGGCGATTCTGCGCCTTGTTGCGGGGCGCTCCAAGCCCATGCCGGCCTCACCCCGGTCACGAGAAAGCTCGCTGAGCAGATGATGACGGTGCTGGCGGGTACCCGACCGATCCTGGTCGACTCCGCCGGTTGTGGCGCGACGATGAAGGACTACGGCCGCCTGCTGGGGACCGACGAGGCTCGTGCGTTCTCCGAACGGGTCTACGACATCCAGGAGTGGCTGGCCGACCATATCGACGAACTGCCCCGAGTCACACCGCTCTCGATCCGAGTCGCGGTGCAGGATCCGTGTCACCTGCGCCACGTCCAGCGAGTGCACCTGGCCACTCGCACGGTGCTCCAACCGTTCGTGTCCCAACTCGTCGAACTCGACGACGAAGGACTCTGTTGTGGGGCAGGAGGCGCCTACTCGGTGCTGCAACCGGAGCTGGCCGGCGACATTCGTGAACGAAAGATCACCTCCATCAACCGTGTCACTCCTGATGTGGTGGCCAGCGCCAATCCCGGTTGTGCCCTTCATCTCTCAGCGGCAGGGGTGCCGACGAGGCACCCGATGGAGTTGGTGGATGAGGCCTTGTCGGGCGGGGGCCGAACTCGCTCACAGCTTCACTAGCGGAGCGACGCGCCCGCGGCGCGAACCGCGGTGAGCAGTCGATCGTCGTCGAGCAGTCGCTCCGCCGCCGTCAACTCGGGTGACAGGTGTCGATCGGGCCCGACACCCGGCACCTCGGTGCGGAGGAGGGCGATGCCTGCCCCCGTAGCCGTCGCAGCCTGAAGCGGGGAGCGCATCTCCACCCCGCGGGCCCCGATCACCCATTCGACGGCGAGGATTCGCCTCACGTTGTCGATCACCTTGCGAAGCTTGCGCGCCGCGCCCCACGCCATCGACACATGATCTTCCTGCATACCCGAGGTGGGGAGAGAGTCGACGCTGGCCGGAGCCGCGAGGCGTCGATTTTCCGCGCACATCGCGGCGACGGTGTAGTGCCCGATCATGAGACCACTGTCGACGCCGGGGTCGTCGGCCAGGAAGGGATTCAGACCGTGTGATCTGGTGTGGTCGAGAAGGCGGTCCATTCTTCGTTCGGCAATCGCCCCGACCTCGGCGAGCGCGATGGCGAGATAGTCGGCGACAAAGCCGAGAGGAGCGCCATGAAAATTGCCGCAAGACTCCACCCGGCCGTCGGGCAGCACCATCGGGTTGTCGATCGCGGCGGCGAGTTCCCACTCGATCACCTGCACGGCATGATCGAGGGTGTCGCGAGCCGCGCCATTCACCTGGGGACTGCACCGGATGGAGTATGCATCTTGAACGCGGGAGTCGGCGTCGCGGTGACTGGCGATGATCGGCGAGTTGTGGAGCACCGAACGAATGTTGGAAGCGCTCGTGCGCTGCCCGGGGTGGGGCCGGAGTGCTTGTAGATCATCGGCGAAGGCTCGGTCGGTAGCCAGGAGGGCCTCCACGGTGATCGCGGTGGTGATATCGGCCTGCACGAGCAGGCGGTGGGCATCGTCGGCCGCGAGACACAGCATTCCGAGGATTCCGTCGGTGCCGTTGGTGAGGGCCAGGCCCTCCTTCTCGGCAAGTTGGAGAGGTGCGAGACCGACCTCGGCGAGAGCGTCGGCCGCGGGCCTTTCGGTGCCGTTGTGCACGACCGTGCCCTCGCCGAGCAAGGCGAGGGCGGCATGAGCGAGTGGGGCCAGATCGCCGCTGGCACCGAGTGAACCATGCTCGGGCACGATCGGGATGACATCGGCGTTGAGGAGGGTGATCATCGCCTCGGCCAGGTGGGGGCGAGTGCCGCTGTAGCCGAGGGCGAGGGTGCGGGCTCGGAGGAAAATCATCGCCTTGACGACCTCTCTCTCCACGGGTGGCCCGAGCCCCGCCGCGTGGGAGCGCACGAGGGAGGCTTGAAGAACACTGCGGCGATCAGGAGGGATGGCCACCGCGGCAAGAGCGCCGAATCCGGTGGAGACCCCGTAGGCGGGATCGCCGGCGGCGAGCAGGTCGACCACCGCTCGCGAGGCAACCATTCGCTCGAGGGCGGTGGCCGATAGTTCCACCACCGAGTCCTCGCGGGCGACGGCCACCACATCGGCGATCGTGACGCCTGGTCCTTCGAGAATTATGGTCATCGGATTGCCTCTACTGCGGCGCCCAGTGAGCGACCCAATTGGTGGGCCGCATCGCTGAGCAGCACGCTGATTTCGGTGAGTTGGGTCTCTCCCATCCTGTGCGTGGGGCCCACCACCGTGATGGCCACCACCGCCCCGGCATAGGAGTCGATTCTGATGGCGGCCGCGGTGATATCGGGCTCGACGGCGCCGGTTCGTACCCTGACGCCCTCTTCGCCGTGAAGGGCTTCGCCGACCGCAGTGCCGACGAGGGGAACCATCCGCCCGAGCCAGCCCGTGTGGCGGATGGCGCGGGTGCTCTCCTCGGTGGCGAGATACACCGCGTGATCTGCTTCCCTCATTGCCAGATAGGCCGATTCGCCAGTCTGCTTGCTGAGCTCGAGCAGGTGGGGACGCGCCAGAGCGATCAGGTGGGCGCGGGGACCGGACTCGAGCGCGGCCGCGGCCAGACGTAGGAAGGTGGGGCCGGCCGAGAAGGAGCCGATGTCGTCGCGATGGACGAATCCTCGGGCCTCCAGCGACTTGAGGTGGCGCAGGGCGGTCGTGGGGGTGAGATGAGCGGCGGCGGCCGCGGCGGTGAGGTTGGTTTCACCCCTGGTGAGCACGAATTCGAGGAGATCGAGGGTGCGGCCGGTGCTTCGTGAAGCAGTTTGATCAGTTGTCACTGTCTGACATCTCCTCTCGGTGATTGACAACGTATGGGACGGGCCGAAACAATGCAATCACCATGTCTTCAGCTCCCTACCCCATCCATGCACCCCGAGGAACCGATCTGGCCTGCCGGGGATGGCCGCAGGAAGCAGCATTTCGAATGCTGCAGAACAACCTCGATCCCGAGGTGGCGGAGAACCCCGCAGAACTGGTGGTCTACGGCGGTACGGGCCGTGCCGCCCGCTCCTGGGACGCCTACCACGCCATGCTGCGCACCCTCACGACGCTCGACCGCGATGAGACAATGCTCGTCCAATCGGGCAAGCCGGTTGGCGTGTTCCGCACCCATGAGTGGGCCCCGCGTGTCCTCATCGCCAATTCCAACCTCGTGCCCGACTGGGCGAACTGGGATGAGTTCCGCCGTCTCGAACATCTCGGACTCACGATGTACGGCCAGATGACAGCGGGCTCATGGATCTACATAGGCACCCAGGGAATCCTGCAGGGCACCTACGAGTGCTTCGCCGAAATTGCCCGCAAGCGCTTCAACGGCACACTGGCGGGCACCCTCACGATCACCGCCGGAGCAGGAGGCATGGGTGGTGCCCAACCCTTGGCCGTCACCATGAACGACGGAGCGGTGCTGGTGGTCGACGTCGACCCGCACATGCTGCAGCGGCGCTTGGATCATCGTTACCTCGATGAAATCGCGCCCGACTACCCAACCGCCGTGGCCCGGGTGGAGGAGGCGAGGAAGGCCCGCCGGGCCCTTTCGGTGGGGCTGGTCGGCAATGCTGCCGACGTGCTTCCTCGACTGCTGGCCGACGGTGTTGCGGCCGACATCGTCACCGATCAGACATCGGCTCACGACCCCCTGAGTTATCTGCCGAACGATCTTTCGCTCGACGCCGCCGACGAACTCCGGCGCACCGATCCAGGGGAATTCACCCGACGGGCTCGCCTGGCGATGGCAGTGCACTGTGAGGCGATGGTGGGATTCATGGATGCGGGCGCCGAAGTCTTCGACTATGGCAACAGCCTGCGGGCCGAGGCCGAGCTGGGGGGTTTCGACCGCGCCTTCGCCTATCCAGGCTTCCTCCCCGCATACATCAGGCCCCTCTTCTGTGAGGGGAAGGGTCCGTTCCGGTGGGTGGCGCTCTCGGGCGATCCCGCCGACATAGCCGCCACTGATCGCGCCGTGCTGGAGGAGTTCCCCGACGACGAAGCGCTGGCGCGCTGGATCCATCTGGCCGGCGAGCGGGTCGCGTTCCAGGGCCTCCCGGCCCGTATCTGCTGGTTGGGATACGGGGAGCGGCACCGGCTCGGACTCCGTTTCAACGAGATGGTGCGAAGCGGCGAGTTGAAGGCCCCGGTCGTGATCGGTCGAGACCATCTCGACTCCGGGTCGGTCGCCTCCCCCTACCGGGAGACCGAAGACATGCTCGACGGCTCCGATGCCATCGCCGACTGGCCACTGCTCAACGGGCTGCTCAACACCTGCTCCGGTGCCACCTGGGTGAGTATTCATCATGGCGGTGGAGTCGGCATCGGCCGATCGATCCACGCGGGCCAGGTCTGCGTCGCCGACGGCACCGACCTCGCGGCCGAGAAGCTCGAACGGGTGCTCACCAACGATCCCGGCACCGGGGTGATGCGTCACGTCGATGCGGGCTACCCGGAGGCCCAGGCGGTGGCCGCAGATCGAGGCGTCCGGGTACCAATGACGGAGACCTGATGCCAGCCCGGGAGATTCTCGCCATCGGCCATCCGGCCCTGAGAACGAAGGCGCCGGAGATCGCGGCTGATCGAATCGGATCGGTCGAGGTTCAGTCCCTGATCGACGATCTCATCGACACGATGCGGTCGGCCAATGGGGCCGGAATTGCGGCCAACCAGATCGGAAGCCCGCTGAGGGTCACGGTGCTCGAGGTGAACAAGAATCCCCGTTATCCGTACAAGCCGACGATCCCGCTCACAGTTGCGATCAACCCGGTGATCGTGCCCCTCGACGACGAGTTGGTCGAACTCAACGAGGGCTGCCTCTCGGTGCCGCTGCGAGGCAACGTCGAACGCCACGTCAACATCCGAGTGCGGTATCTCGACAGGGAAGGCACCGAACACGACGAGGTGGTGCGGGGCCTCACCGCCGGCACCTGGCAACACGAGTGTGATCACCTCGACGGCGTCTTGTTCGTCGACCGTGTCAGCGACCCCTCCACCCTCGCCACATGGGAGCAATACGAAGCTCACCACCGCGATGCTTTCGTGGCGCGAATCACCGAGTTCGTCGACCGAGTCGGGTCGTGACCAAGACCTTCTGGTGTGACCATGCCCTCGTGGCCGATGAGGTCGAGGCCCGCGTCAGGCTCACGGTGAAGGACGGATGCTTCTCGTCGATCGAATCTGGAGTCGACGCCGAGCCTCACGATGAGAAGTTGAGGGGGCTCGTGCTGCCGGGATTCGCGAATGCCCATAGCCACGCATTTCATCGAGCGCTGCGGAGCCGCACCCAGGCCGGAAGCGGTTCGTTCTGGACCTGGCGTGAGCAGATGTATCGAGCGGCCACCAACCTCGACCCCGACTCTTATCACCGGCTCGCCCGGGCCACCTTTGCTGAGATGGTTTGTGCAGGAGTGACCACCGTTGGCGAGTTCCACTACGTGCATCATCAGGCCGACGGCACGGCCTACCGAGACCCCAACGCGATGGCAGAAGCGGTACTCGCTGCGGCCGCCGACGCCAGGATCCGCATCACCCTGCTCGACACCGTCTACCTGCACGGGAGCTTGTCAGCCAGCGGTCACGGGCCGGTCGACGGGTTCCAGCGACGCTTCGCCGATGCCGATGCCGATGCCTGGATCGACCGAGTCGATCAGGTTGCGATCGAGGGGTCGGCCAGGCTCGGAGCTGCCCTCCATTCGGTGCGCGCGGTCGACCGCGACTCTGCGGCGCGGGTGGGTACATGGGCGATCGATCGAGGGTGGCCGCTCCACGTTCATCTCTCAGAACAGGTGGCCGAGAATGACCAATGCCTCGCCCACCACGGCCTCACCCCCACGGCGCTACTCGGCGAAGCCGGTGCGCTCAGTGCGTCTACAACCGCGATCCACGCCACCCACCTCAGCGGCGCCGATATCGCGATCTTGGCCGACTCCGGAGCCACGGTTGCGCTGTGTCCCACCACCGAGCGAGACCTCGCCGATGGGATCGGACCTGCCACCCTGCTCTCGCGGGCTGGTGTGGCGCTCGCATTGGGCTCTGACTCCCACGCCGTCATCGACATGTTCGAGGAGGCACGGGCTCTGGAGCTCGATGAGCGACTCAGGTCCGGGGTGAGGGGATCATTCCCGGCCTCGGAACTTCTGACGGCCGCCGCCGAGGCGGGGCATCGCTCTCTCGGCTGGACTGATGTGGGTCGGATCAGCGTTGGTGCCCGCGCCGATCTGATCGCGGTGCGGCTCGACTCGGTTCGTACTGCGGGATCACCCGCCGACAGAGTGGTGCTGTTCGCGGCGGGCGCCGAGGACGTCACCGACGTGTTCATCGACGGAGCACGCGTGGTCCGTGGCGGCACCCATGTCACCATCGACGTGCCCGCGGAGTTGGGTTCCAGCATCCAGGAGGTCATGTCCCCATGAGCGGGTCACTCGTCATCGACAACATCGGTCAGCTCGTCACCAACGACCCGTCGCTAGGAGAGGGCGAACTCGGGATCGTCAGGGACGCATCCCTGGTGATCGAGAGCGGCACCGTGGCGGCGGTGGGAGCCGCGGGTGCGATTGCCGATGAACAGATCGACGCGCGAGGAGCTTGTGTGCTCCCCGGGTTCGTGGATTCCCACACCCATCTCGTCTTCGCGGGCGATCGGGCAGAGGAGTTCACCGCCCGCATGGCTGGTCGCCCCTACGACGGAGGCGGCATAAGGGTCACCACCGATGCCACCAGATCGGCGAGTACGCAGCAGCTGAGGCGCCTCACCGAACTGAGGTTGGCCGAGGCTCATCGAGCCGGCACCACCACGATCGAGATCAAGTCTGGTTACGGGCTCAACGTGGTTGATGAGGTGCGCAGTCTCGAGGTGGCCGAGCACTACACGGCAGAGACCACCTTCCTCGGGGCTCATCTGGTGCCATCGGAGTACGAGGAACGAGCCGACGACTACGTCGAGTTGGTTTGCAACGAGATGCTGGCGTCGGCCGCTCCTCATGCTCGATGGATCGATGTTTTCTGCGAGACCGGGGCATTCGATGCCGACCAGACCCGTGCTGTGCTCGCCGCGGGACGAGAGGCAGGTCTCCTCGGGCGAATCCACGGCAACCAGCTTGGCGAGGGTCCGGGGGTTCAGGTGGCAGTGGAGTGTGGGTGCGCTTCGGTCGACCACTGCACGTTTCTGTCCGACACCGACATCGACGCCCTGGCATCGAGCGATACCGTCGCCACCTTCCTGCCCGCCGCCGATTTCAGCACCCGTCAGCCCTATCCCGATGCTCGCCGGGTGATCGATGCGGGAGCGACAGTGGCGATCGCGTCCAACTGCAATCCGGGCTCGAGCTACACCACCTCGATGTCGTTCTGTATCGCAATCGCCGTGCGCGACATGTTCATGACCATCGACGAGGCGGTTCAGGCCGCGACGATCGGAGGGGCAAGGGCTTTGCAGCGCGACGACATCGGCCGCCTCGCCCCGGGGTGCCTCGGGCACGCCACAATCCTCGACGCTCCCTCACATCATCACCTCGCGTATAGGCCGGGGGTGCCCCTGGTGCGCCATACTGTCGGTCCACTGGGTGCCTTCATCACCTCACCCGACTGATCAACAGGAGCCGATCATGGCCGTGGGCCGAGTCCGACCGTCCGTCACCGCCCTCGCCGCCTATCGTCCGGGCAAGGCCGCGAGCCAGGCCGAGGCTGAGCATGGAATCAGTCATGCGATCAAGCTCGCCTCCAACGAAAACCCCTATGAGCCCGCTCCTTCGGTGGTTGCCGCCATCCAGGCTGCAGCGACGGGGGTCAACCGCTACAGCGACCACCGCGCCACCGAGCTGAGGTCTCGTATCGCCGGTTGGGTCGGTGTGGGCGCCGATCAGGTCGCGGTGGGATGTGGCTCGGTGGGCCTGCTCCAGCAACTTTGTCTCGCCTATCTCGACCCAGGCGACGAGGTGGTCTACCCCTGGCCCTCGTTCGAGGCCTACCCGATCAACGTCAAGATGATGGCCGCGGCACCGGTCACCACCGACCTTGTCGATCACGCCTTCGATCTCGACGCGGTGGCGGCCGCAGTGACCCCCCGTACCAAGCTCGTGATGCTGGCCACGCCCAACAACCCCACGGGGACTGCCGTGAGCACTACCGAGCTCGCTTCCTTGCTGCAGCAGATCCCCGACGACGTCGTGGTGCTGGTCGATGAGGCCTACCGCGAATTCTCCGACCCTGCCCTTGGCGATCCGGTGACCGATCTCCTGCCCTCACATCCCAATGTGGTGGTGAGCCGTACTTTCTCCAAGGCATATGGTCTGGCGGGACTCCGCACCGGCTATGTGATCGCCCACCCCGAGCTGGTGATGGAACTCGACAAGGTGCTGCTCGCTTTCGCGTCGAACATGCTCGCCCAAGCGGCGAGCCTCGCAGTGCTCGACTCGCTGGAGGAGATCCAGCCGCGGATCGATCTGCTGCTCGCCGAACGCAACCGGGTGGTGGGAGCTTTGGGCGACCTCGGCTGGGACCTGCCCGATGCCAACGCCAATTTTGTCTATATCCCGACGTCGGGTCGTACCGATCAGATCCATATCGGACTCGAGCAGAAGGGTGTTGTCACCCGTCCCTTCCCGGGCCAGGGAATTCGCGTCACCATCGGTACCCCCGAAGAGAACGACCGGTTCCTGGCCACGCTGGCCGAGGTTGCTGCCGACTGACATTAGGTGTCGCTGAATCCGCTTAGGACCTCCACCACGTTCTTGCCGAGTTCCTCGGTGGCGTAGCCGCCCTCCATCACCAGCACGGTGGGGAGATCGAGGTCGACGATGCGCCGACCGATCTCGGTGAAGTCGGAGCGCGAGAGGCGAAAGCGGGAGATCGGATCGTGTTCGAAAGTGTCGACTCCGAGTGAGACGACGAGCATTTCTGCTCCACTCGCCTTGATCCAGAGCGCGGCTCGATCAAGCTGCTCGAACCAGGCCGTGGCGTCGGTGCCGTGGGGCAAGGGGAGGTTGAGGTTCGAACCCTCTCCCGGTCCCTCGCCCGTCTCGTCTCGGTGGCCGAGGAAGTAGGGGAACTCGACGAGTGGATCGGCGTGGATCGAACAGAAGATCACGTCGTCGCGCCCGTAGAAGATGTCCTGGGTGCCGTTGCCATGGTGATAGTCGACGTCGAGGATCGCCACCCGCGCCGCACCGAGTTCGATCAGGCGTTCCGCGGCGACCGCAGCATTGTTGACGTAGCAGTAGCCGCCGAACTGGTCGCGCATCGCGTGGTGGCCCGGAGGGCGACATCGTGCAAAGGCCGGCTGACCGCTCTCGGCGACGTGTCGAGCCGCAGTGTCGGCCATCGCCGCGCTGGCCTGAGCCGCCGGCCAGGTGCCGGCTCCGATCGAGCAGTCCGCGGCGAAACTGTAGAAGCCGAGTTGGGCATTCAGGTGACGGGGCCGGATCGAGCGAAACCGTCGTGCCGGCCAGCCGAACGCCATTGCGGCCGGCGCTTCGTTGCCACCGGCAACCCAGCGAGCCCAGGCTTCAGAGAGGAAGTCGACGTAGTCGGGGAGGTGCACCCGCTCAACGAGTTGGCGGTCGAATGGCTCCGGTTCCACCGACGGCCCAAGTCCTGCGACCAGGAGGGCAGCATCGATGGAGTCGGCTCGGTCGGGTCCCTCCCACGAGTCGATCAGCTTGGCGCCGTCGAGTTCGAGGCAGTGATGGTGGCGATGGGCGTCGGAGCTCACGATCAGCATGCAGTGATCCTTGCACGGTCTGTGCAGTGAGCCGACAAGCGGCCTAGCGTCGGCGCTCATGACCCATGATCTCAAGTTCGGATGGCTCTCGCCGGTGATCGGCAATGCGGGGAGCGATCATCAGTCGATCGTGATCTACCAGGAGGAGCACATCCTCCCCACGGTGGTCGAGTACTTCGACTCCCTGTGGATTGCCGATCACTTCTACGGCTTCGACGCTCGCACCGATCCCTTCCTCGAGGCGTGGACCACTCTCACCTGGTTGGCCGCGAAGTTCCCCGACGTGATGCTCTGCCACCACGTCCTCGGCCACGGATACCGCCCGCCGGCGCTCACCGCAAAGATGGCTGCCACCCTCCAGACCCTGTCTGGCGGCCGGTTCATCCTCGGGATAGGAGCGGGCTGGAGAGGTGGGGAGTACGAGGCCTACGGCTACGACTTCCCCAAGGCGTCGGTTCGCTTCGCAGAACTCGAGGAGATGCTGGAGATCTGTCGACTGATGTGGACCCACGATCATCCCACGTTCCAGGGCGAGTATTTCTCGATCGATGATGCGGCCGCGCCGCCCCTCCCCGACATCGTTCCGCCCATCTGCATCGGTGCTGCGGGTGAGAAGATCGGCTTGCCGCTGGTGGGGCGCCAGGCCGATATGTGGAACTGCTCCACCCGAAATGTCGACGACTGGAGGCGCAAGCTCGGCATCGTCCGGGCGGCCGCGTCAGAGGCCGGCCGCGACCCCCACGACATCGAACTCTGCACAACCCTCGAAGCGCCCCTACCCACCACCGATGACGAAGGCGAAGAGCTGGCAACGAAGGTCGGCGATCTCGTTGGTCTCGGCGTGAGCTACTTCACGATGGATTTCGGCCATCCACTCACGCCTGAGCATGTGCATCGCTTCGCCGAGCAGGTGATCGACGTGGTTCGCGCCGGGTGAACCCCGGCAGCACCAGCACTCCGATACCGAGGGCGATCAAGGGCCTGCTGCTGACCTTCTTCCTGTCGGCTTTCGCGGTGGTCGGCCAGGTCACGATCGTCGGCAAGCAGGTATTCGACATCACCGGCAACGAGCTCGATCTCGGCTTGCTCGGGCTTGCCGAGTTCGTTCCGATCGCTCTGCTGTCGCCGCTCACCGGAGCGATCGCCGATCGAATCGATCGCCGCCTGATCTATGCCGGCGGACTGGCGGGAGAGGTGGCATCGTCGGTGGGTCTGTTCCTGTACGTCAGAACCGATCCCACTTCGGTGCTGCCGATTTTCGGCCTCGTCTTCGTGTTCGGGATCGCACGGGCGTTCGTGGCACCGGCCTCTCGGGCTCTGCCCATAGATCTCGCGCCTCCTGCGGTGCTCGAGCGAGTGATAGCGCTCAGGTCGGTCACCTTCCAAGCGGGCCTGATCCTCGGGCCGATCACCTTCGGGTTCATATTCGTCTTTGATCCCGCCGCCCCCCACCTGGTGGCCGCGGTGGCCTTCTTGCTCGCGATAGCGGTTCTGCTCGCGATACCGAAGCCGCCGACCAGGAAACTCGCCACCTCGGGAGGTCGTCAGGCTCTTAGCGATGCCGCAGCGGGCCTCAGATTCATGCGGCGCCAACCCATCGTCTTCGGCGCCGTCAGCCTCGACCTCTTTGCCGTGCTCTTCGGGGGGATCGTCGCCCTTCTCCCCGCCATTGCCGAAGACCGTCTCGGCGTGGGCGCGGTGGGACTCGGTTGGCTCAGGGCGGCCATCGGGATAGGGGGTGGAGTGGTTGCGCTGACCTTGTCGGTAAGGCCCTTGCGTCGCCATGTGGGTCGGATCCTGCTGGCCGTGATCGCCCTGTTCGGCCTGATGACGATCGTGATAGGTCTCTCCGACAACTACGCACTCGTCTTTGTCGCCTTGGTGATAGCCGCCGGGGCGGACACGATCTCGATGTTCATTCGTGCCACCCTCGTGCCTCTCGCCACGCCGGAGGAGATGCGCGGTCGCGTGTTGGCGATGGAAAACGTCTTCATCGGGGCGTCCAACGAGTTGGGAGCGGTGGAAAGCGGCCTCACCGCGGCCGCGTTCGGGCTCGTCGGCGCAATCTTGTTCGGGGGAGTCGGGACCCTCGTGGTGGTAGCGGTGTGGTGGCGCTTCTTCCCGGCACTTCGCGATGTCGACACGTTCGCGGATGCGCGGGTGGTGGAGGAGGCTACTCCCCTGTGAGATCGAGTGGGGTGTTCGGTCTCGATCCGTAACCTCGGCGGGTGGCAATCCTTCTGAGCCTCGTCACCGCGGTGATGTTCGGCACCGGCGACTTCATCGGCGGTCTCGCGGCCAAGAGGATGCACGTTCTCCAGGCCCTTCTCGGCGCCCATCTGGTAGGTCTGGTCGGGGTAACGGCGGCGTCGCTCATGTGGGCGGAGAGCTATCGCTGGGAGGACCTCGGTCTGGGCGCGTTGGCCGGTGCCTTCGGCTTCATCGGGCTGGGTCTGCTTTATCGGGGTCTGGCGCGGGGCCCAATGGGGGTGGTCGCTCCACTCACCGCCATCACTTCGGCCGCGGTGCCTGCCTTGTGGGGCACCCTTGTCGACAACGACACGCTGAGCGCACTCGGTTGGGTGGGAGTCGTGCTCGCTCTTCTCGCAATCGGTCTGGTGTCGTGGTCCGACGACGAGGGCGCGGCTCGGGTTTCGCGGCGTGCGGTGGGGGAGGCCCTGCTCGCGGGGATCGGATTTGGTCTGATGTTCGTGGTGCTCGGTCATACGGATGCGGCGAGTGCTCCTTGGCCGATCGTGGGAGCCCGCCTGTTGACGGCTTCGGTGCTGCTTTCGGGGTTCGTCGCCACAGGGCGCGCCGTGTTCCCGCGAGACCGTGTCTCGGTGCGGCTGGTGCTGGGGCTCGGCTTGTTCGACACCTCCTCGAACGCGGTGTTTCTCTACGCGGCCGATCGCGGATCGCTCACTGTGGTCTCGGTTGTTTCGTCGCTCTATCCGATCGCGACGGTTCTCTTGGCGCGTGGGGTGCTCGGTGAGAGGATGAGCCGGATCCAGGCTGGTGGCTTCCTCGCAGCGATGCTTGCAACCGGTCTGATCGCGGTTGGTTAGGGGAGCGGTGGTGGCTCGGACCCGGGAGGTACTTGCGTTGGACGGCTCCAGGCTCCACAATATGTCCGTACATTCCACACCCGCGTGGGATCAACCGGGATCGGGGAGCGTGTGACGAGGCTTGGCTTTCTGCTTGATAGTGATTCGTGTATCGGGTGTCATGCGTGCACGGTGGCGTGCAAGTCTGAGCATGATGTGCCTCTCGGGGTGAATCGCACTTGGGTGAAGTACATCGAGTCGGGTGTGTTTCCGAATGTGGCTCGCCATTTCTCGGTGATGCGATGCAATCAGTGTGAGGACGCGCCGTGTATGGCGATCTGTCCCACCAACGCGCTGTTTAGGGCCGCTAATGGGGTGGTGGATTTCAACGACTCGAACTGCATTGGCTGTAAGGGGTGCATGAACGCGTGTCCTTACGACGCGATCTATATCAACCCGGCCACCAACACCGCTAACAAGTGCAATTTCTGCAACCACCGGGTGGAGGTGGGTTTGGAGCCGGCCTGTGTGATCGTGTGTCCCACTCACGCGATCAAGGTGGCCGATTTCGACGATCCGCTCAACCAGGCCACGAAGATCATCGCTCGTGATGATGTAGCGGTGAGGGCACCGGAGCAGGGCACGAATCCGAAGGTGTTCTACCGCGGAGCGGATCAGGCGTCGTTGAATCCGTTGCGCACCGCGATCGCGTCCGACGGGATGATCTGGGCCGACACCACGGTCAACCATCCGACTGTGCCTGTTGATGCCGACGGTGTGGTGGCTCGCACCGCTTACACCACCTCTCATCAGATGACATGGAAGGAGAAGGTGTCGGGCTATCTGGTTACCAAGGCCGTCGGGGCCGGGGTGATGTTGGTGGCGGGGTTGTTGGCCTTGCTGGGTCACAGCGATGTGCAGGCCGCGGTGGGTGTGGTGCCGCCGATGATCGCTGGCGCTTTCCTCGGCCTCACCGGGGTGTTGTTGGTGACCGACCTGAAACAGCCGAAGAGGTTCCACTATCTGATCACCCGGGGCAGCTGGGATTCATGGCTGGTGAAAGGGGCCTACATACTGATGGGCTTCGCGGTGTGTCTGGCATTGTGGTGGATCGGCGGGCTCACCGAATCGAGTGGGTTGATCGATGTGATGGTGATCCCCACCGGCCTGTTCGCGGCCGGCACGGCCGGTTACACCGCCTACCTGTTCGGTCAGTGCGAAGGTCGCGATCTGTGGCAGACGCCGCTGCTGTTGCCCACCCTGTTGGCCCAGGCGGTGACGGCCGGTGGCGCGGTCTACGCGATCCTCGATGTGCTCATGGACGTTCCCGAGCCCGACGCGATCCGGTGGGTGCTCCTTGGAGGAGCCCTGTCCACCGCTGCGCTCATCGCGATCGAGGTCACGTCGAAGGGCACGCCCCACGTCGAAGCCGCCATCCGCGAGATGACAGAAGGCAAGTATCAGGTCAAGTTCCTGATAGGGGTGGTGCTGGGTCTTTTGATTCCGGCGGCCCTGGTGATCATTGCCTTGTCGGCCGACGCCGGCCCGGCCCTGCCTGCCATCGCGGGCCTGGCGGCGCTCGTGGGTATGTGGTTCTACGAGGATTCATTCGTTCGTGCCGGTCAGTCCGTGCCGCTTTCCTAGGAGATTTCGTTGACTGATCTGACCCAGTATCCGCCGCATGAGGATTGGCACGACTTCACGTCGTTGAATGCGAAGGCGTGGCCTGATCGTGTCGAAGAGCACCACAGCCTGGTGCCCACCACCTGTTTCAACTGTGAAGCGGCGTGTGGCCTGTTGGCCCATGTGAATCATGAGACCGGAGAGATCGACAAGATCGAGGGCAACCCGTTGCATCCGGCCAGTCGGGGCCGCAACTGCGCCAAGGGGCCGGCCACTCTCAACCAGGTGAACGACCCCGAGCGCATCCTGTATCCGATGCGTCGGGTCGGCGAGCGTGGCAGCGGCGAGTGGGAACGGGTCTCGTGGGACGAAGCGCTGGCCGATATCGGGTCGCGTATAGGCGCGGCGATGGACGAGGGTCGTCGTGATGGGGTCATGTATCACGTCGGTCGGCCCGGTGAGGATGGCTACGCGGACCGGGTGTTGAAGGCGTGGGGTGTCGATGGCCACAATTCCCACACCAATATCTGTTCCTCGAATGCCCGGATCGGTTACCAGAGTTGGATGGGCCATGATCGGCCGTCGTCTGATTTTGCCAACGCTGAAGTGATCTTTCTGATCTCGGCTCATCTCGAGGCCGGTCACTACTTCAATCCTCACGCCCAGCGCATCATGGAGGCTCAGGCGAAGGGCGCCACGGTGATCTGTGTCGATCCGCGCCTGTCCAACACCGGATCCAAGGCCGATCATTGGTTGCCGGCCTGGCCTGGCACCGAACCTTTTTTGTTGTTGACGATCGCCCGGTTGTTGATCGAGAACGGCACCTGGGAGCAGGACTTCGTGCGCCGCTGGGTCAACTGGGAGACCTATCTGCGAGAGACGCGACCCGACCTGCCGGTGGAGATCGAGTCGATGACCGAGGCATGGCTCGACGAGTACGCCGAGTACACCCCTGAGGCCGCGGAGGAGATCTGTGGTGTGTCCGGCGACGAGTTGCGTGAGATCGCCGAGATCATCGGGGCGCATCCGACCAAGTTCGCGTCGCACAACTGGCGCGCTGCGGGTGCGGGCAATCTCGGCGGTTGGCAGACCGCGCGGTGTCTGTTCTTCCTCAATGTCCTCACCGGTTCGGTTGCGACGGTGGGCGGCACCAGCGGCACGGGTTGGAACAAGTTCAAGCCCGCCCAGCCCAAGGGGGCGCCTGCGCTCAGCGAGTGGAACGAGCTGTCGTGGCCCCGCGAGTTCCCTCTCGCGTATCACGAGATGTCGATCCTGTTGCCTCACTTCCTCAACGAGGGCCGTGGCACCCTCGACGTCTACTTCTCCCGGGTCTACAACCCGATCTGGACCAACCCCGACGGGTTCACCTGGCTCGAAGCATTGAAAGACACCGAGACGGTGAAGTGCCATGTGGCGCTTACCCCCACCTGGTCAGAAACGGCCTGGTTCGCCGACTATGTGCTGCCCATGGGGGTGGGCACCGAACGCCACGACATCGCCAGCTTCGAAACCCACGCCGGCCGCTGGATCGGTTTCCGTCAACCCGTGATGCGCCGCTTCGCTGAAATCCAGGGCGAGGAGATCACTGCCGATTCCCGCACCCATGAGTTCAACCCCGGCGAGGTGTGGGAAGAGAACGAGTTCTGGATCGATCTGTCATGGCACATCGACCCCGACGGCAGCCGCGGTATCCGCCAATGGTTCGAATCCAACGACACCCCCGGCACGCCGATCAGTGTCGACGAGTACTACCGCACGATGTTCGCCGACTCCGTTCCCGGCCTGGCCGACGACGCCGCGGCCGCGGGTAAGACTCCCTTGGAGTACATGCGCGATGTCGGTGCCTACGCGGTGCCCGGCGATGTGATCACCCCCTATGAACGCATCGTCGCCGACGACGCCGTCGCCGACTGTGAAAAAGACTCAGACGGCGTGTTCCGCAAGCCCGGCACCACTGGCACTTGGAACGGCGAGGCATCCACACTTGCCGACGTGAAGCTCGCTCCTCTCGGCGACGGGTCGCCCGCGGTGGAAGTCGACGGCGAGATCAAGGAAGGTTTCCCCACTCCGTCACGCAAACTCGAGCTCTTCTCCGACACCCTCAAAGACTGGGGCTGGCCCGAATACGCCACCCCAACATGGATCCCATCTCACGTCCACCACCAAGACCTCGACATGGAACCCGCCGCTGACGGCACGGGAGGCAACGAGCGGATTCTTCTGCCCACCTTCCGGATCCCGACCCTCATCCACACCCGTTCCGGCAATTCCAAATGGCTCAACGAGATCAGCCACCGCCATCCCCTGTGGATCCACCCCCAAGACGCCGAAACCCTCGGAATCGAAGAAAACGGTCTCGTGAGGGTCTCCACCCGCATCGGGCACTTCGTGATCGCCGCGTGGCGCACCGAAGGCATCCGCCCCGGAGTCGTCGCCGCATCACATCACATGGGCCGCTGGCGTCTCGAAGAAGACAAAGCCCGCTCGTGGGGCGCAGGGAAAGCCGAACTCACCAACGACGGCACCGAATGGAAACTCAACCGCACCCACGGGATGACCGGCTGGGAATCAGACGACCCCGACACCGAACGCATCTGGTGGAACGACACCGGCGTACACCAAAACCTCACCTTCTCAGTACAACCCGACCCCATCTCCGGCATGCAATGCTGGCACCAAAGAGTCCGCATCACCCCCGCCCAGACCGACGACCAATACGGCGACATCGTCGTCGACACCGCCAAAAGCCGCGACGCCTACCACGACTGGCTCACCAAAACCCGACCCGCCCCCGGCCCCAACGGCCTCCGCCGCCCCCTCTGGTACGCCCGCCCCCTCAAACCCACCGCCGACATGTACCACCTCGACCACTGAGCAATCCCAGGAGGCCCACGTTGGACCCCGTCATCGAATCTCTCGAGCTTCTCGGCTCGGAGTACGAGATCGTCGCCTGCGATCCTGATCTTGCCGATACGGCAAAGTTCTGTGAGGCCTACGGTTACTCTCCGGACGAGAGCGCAAATGCCATCCTCGTGGTGGGGAAGTCGGCCGAGAGACCCGTTGCCTGCTGCCTGGTGCTCGCATCGACGAGGCTCGACGTCAACGGCACGGTGCGCCGCCGCCTCGGTACCCGTAAGGCCTCCTTCGCTGGTGCGGAGGAAACCGTCGAGCGGTCCGGGGGGATGCAGATCGGCGGAGTCACTCCGTTCGGCCTGCCCGATGATGTGCCGGTATGGATCGACGCCGCGGTGATGTCGTGTGAGCGGGTGATCGTCGGCGGAGGGGGACGGGATCGCAAGATCCTCTGCCCACCGTCCACTCTCGCGTCGCTCCCCACAGCAGAGGTGGTGGACCAACTCGCCCGGCCACCGGCGCTGGATTCCTAGAGCTCGATGGCCGTGGTCTCCTTCACGGCTCGGAGGGCGAAGCTGGAGCGCACCTGGGCCACGCCGGGAAGACGCGCCACATAGTTGCGGTGGATTCTCTCGTAGTCGGCCACATCCGCCACCACCACCTTGAGCAGATAGTCGGCGTTGCCTGCCATGAGATGGCAACTCACCACTTCAGGTACCGCGGCCACCGCGGCCTCGAAGGCGTCGAGAAGCTCTTCTTGTTGGCCGGTAAGTGAGATCTCGACGAAGACCGTGGTGCCGAAGCCCACCGCGTCGCGTTCGAGGAGGGCGACGTATCCGGCGATGACGCCCTCTTCCTCGAGTCGCTTGACCCTGCGCAGGCAGGCCGATGCAGAGAGGTGAACAGCCTCGGCGAGCGCGGAGTTGGTGATGCGGCCGTCTCGCTGAAGAGCGGCCAGTAGGGTGCGATCGGTTGCGTCGGTAATCTTTGGCACAGGTTTCGCCCGTATGTAGAGGGAATGGCACAATAATCGTGCGCCGGGATGACTCTAGTCCACAGGAAACGCACCCACCTGCCGTCGCGGGGGGAGTAGCTTTCGCTCACAGGTCGAAACGCGCTCGGAGGAGAGGTCATGCTGGTCGGTGTACCGAAGGAAGTGAAGGTCGCCGAGCGACGGATCGGGTTGACACCAAGCGGTGCTCGCGAGCTTGTCGCTCACGGTCACGCCGTGCTCGTTGAGACCGCGGCAGGACAGGGGATCGGTGCTCCAGACTCCGCCTACGAGGCTGTCGGTGCCGAAATCGCGGCCACCGCCGAGGATGTCTGGGACCGCGCCGAGCTGATCGTGAAGGTAAAGGAGCCCCAAGCAGCGGAGCGCGCCCTGCTCGGTGAGCAGCAGGTTCTTTTCACCTACCTCCATCTCGCTCCTGATGTCCCCCAGACCAAGGATCTGATCGCCAGCGGTGCCACCTGCATCGCCTACGAGACCGTCACCGATGCCCACGGCGGGCTGCCCCTCCTTGCTCCCATGTCGCAGGTAGCCGGCCGCATGTCGATCCAGGCCGGAGCTCACTGCCTCGAAGCTCCGATCGGTGGCGCTGGGTTGCTCCTCGGTGGTGTCCCCGGGGTGCCCTCGGCTCGAACCGTGGTGATCGGCGGTGGCGTCGTGGGGGAGAACGCCATCGAGATGGCCATCGGCCTCGGTTCCCAGGTCACCGTGCTCGATCGTAATCTCGAGGTCCTCGACCGCCTAGCTCGTCGCTTCGGCGCCGAACTGGAAACCGTCTACTCCACCACTGCTGCGCTCGAGGAGCATGTCCTCGCCGCCGACCTGGTCGTGGGAGCCGTACTCGTGAAGGGTGCCACGGCGCCCAAGCTGGTAACCGCGGAGATGGTGAGGCAGATGAAGCCCGGCTCGGTGTTGGTCGATGTCGCCATCGATCAAGGGGGATGCTTCGAGACCTCGCATGCCACCACCCACGCGGAGCCCACCTATGTGGTCGACGACGTCGTGCATTACTGCGTGGCCAACATGCCCGGGGCGGTACCGCGCACGTCCACCTATGCGCTCAACAACGCCACCCTGCCGTTCACCCTTGCTCTGGCCGACAGGGGGCCGCGAGACGCGCTCTTGGGCGATCGCCACCTCCTCGGAGGGCTCAACGTCTGTGGAGCGATGGTTACCGAACAGCACGTCGCTGAGGCCCAAGGCCTTCCATACGTGGAACCCACCGCCGCCTTGGAGAAGGTCTACGGCTGACGACCCTCACAGGACTCAGGCCGCGGCACGAGTGCGTCGCAGGATCGGGTCGGCGATCGCCAGAGTGCGGTCGGCTATCCGTAGTACCCGACCTGCCGCACCTGGGGCATCGGCATCGACCAGGTTCCCCATCACCTGGAGGGTGATGTCGGCGATGGCCTGGGTACCCACCGCCAAGCGAAGCCCGCTACGCAGGATGCGAGGGTGTCCGATCAGGAGGCTGAACCTCCGACCGGTGCGGAGAAACGAATCGAAGCGGTCGCCCAGCTGGCGGTCGTACTCGTCGGCCGCGCTGCCGGGATCGGCGACGAACAGATCGGCGGCCAACATCCCCGACTCGAGGCCGTAGTCGATCCCCTCGCCGTTCATCGGGTTGATCAATCCGGCCGCGTCGCCGATTGCGACCCAACCGGGCCCGTGACGCTTCTGCACGCTCATCGGGAGACGCCACGCCCGGGGCTTCTCCAGGTCGGGGCCGAGCTCCCACTCGTGCTGCACCAACGAGCGGTACGACTCCTGAAGCGTGTTGAGGTTGAGCTTCTTGAACTCCTTCATCGTGGAAAGGGCGCCGACGCCGATATTCACGGTGCCATCGCCCGCGGGAAACATCCAGCCGTATCCGGGAACCGAAGTGCCGCGCTCGTCGGTGAGCGTGAGACACGCCTCGAGATGACGGTCGGCGTGACGAGGCGACTCGGCATAGGTCCGGATTGCCAAACCGAATGTCTCATTCTCGACTCGATTGGCCCCGACCATCCGCGCCACGGCTCCCGGCGCTCCAGAGGCCACAACGGTCAGATCGGCGGCCCATTTGCGGCCGGAGGCCTCCACTCCCACGACCCTGCCTCCATCCATGATCGGAAGGGCCTCCGATTCCCACTCGACCTCCGCTCCCGCCGCCTCCGCTGCGTCCATCAGATGGGCATCAAGGTGGCGTCGAGGCCACACCGCGCCATTGGGCGCGAAGCGGCCGGTCTGAGGCCAGGGGAGCTCTCGACGGGTCTTGCCCGCGATCATGCGAAGGCCGTCGATCCGGTGGGCCCCACTCATGTCGATGTCGAGTTGGTGGAGTGCAGTGACCGCGCGTGGGGTGAGGCCATCGCCGCACACCTTGTCGCGACCGCGAGCGGCCTTCTCGAAGACGCGAACCGACGCGCCTGCTCTCGCAGCGCGTATGGCCGTGGCTGCTCCGGCGGGGCCGGCCCCGATCACGACGATGTCACGCTTTTCCACCCTGCAAGCCTGCCCGATCACGCGGCGTTCGCCTCAACAGGAGCGCCCTGATTCAGGGCAGGCGGCCTCCGTGGGCCAGAGCCAGGCGCAGCAGGCGGTCGTGGCCGCCCGTCATCTCGGCCCGCACATCGATACTGGCTGCCTCTTCGGGTGTCAGCCAGGCGAGATCGAGGGCATCATGGGCGGGTTCGGGCTCACCGTCGATGGGTACGACGTAGGCCAGGCTCACCGCGTGCTGGCGAGGATCGTGGAAACCCGAGACGGCCGGATCGGGGAAGTACTCGGCCACCGTGAACGGAGCGGGGTTGGTGGGCAGGCGGGGCAGGGCGAAGGGGCCGAGATCCTTTTCCAAGTGACGCAGCAAGGCATGACGGATCCGTTCGCCGAACAGCACCCGGCCGGTGACCAGGGCACGGCTGACGGTGCCGTCGGGCATTGCTCTGAGAAGAAGACCCACATGGGTGACTTCGCCCACCGTGTCGACCCTCACCGGGACGGCGTCGACGTACACCATCGGCACGCGGCCGCGAACCGTCTCGAGGTCTTCGTCGCTCAGCCAACGATTGTCGGTCTCGGTGATGTCGCTCAAGGAGGTCAGTCTCGCACCCGAGGCCGCACGCGTCGGGGACTCTCCCTCGGCTACACGTCGCAGACCAGCTTCCCGAAGTGACGACCAGCCGGCAGGGCGGCCAGCGCCTCGCCCACCTCTTCGAACCCGAAGACGGCGGCGTCGACGGTGGGTCTTGTCCTGTGGATCTCCATCGCCCGGTTCATCTTCTGAAACATGTCGCGGCTGCCCACGGTGATCCCCTGTAGGCGAATGTTTCTCGTCACCATCTGACCGAGGTTGATCTCTCCCGCGATCCCATCGAGGATCCCGATGACACTGATCGAGCCACTCGGGGCCACACACGAAAGCGACTTGGCAAGCGTGCCGGTGCCTCCGACCTCCACGATGTTGTCGACTCCCGCGCCGTCGGTCAGTTCACGGACGGACTTCTCCCAGCCAGGCGTGGACCGGTAGTTGATGGTGTGGTCGGCACCCATCGCGATCACCCGTTCGAGCTTCTCGTCGCTCGAGGAGATCACGATTGTCTCGGCACCGTGCATCTTCGCGAACTGGAGCCCGAAGAGAGCAACACCGCCTGTGCCCTGGATCAGCACTCGATGGTTGGCTCGCACGTTGCCTTGTTCGACCACAGCGTTCCAAGCCGTGACCGCGGCGCACGCCAGGGTGGCTGCCTCCCGGGCATCGAGATGACCGGGCGCATGGACGACACCTTCGGCGGGCGTCAGGAACAACTCCTGGGCGGTGCCGTCGACGGCCATTCCGAGTGCACCAGGGTAGGACTCGCGCGAGATCGTGCCATGGAGCCAGGTACGGCTGTAAGCCGGGCAGACGAGATCCCCCATGGCGAACCCGGTTACATCGGATCCGACGTCGACTATCACTCCGGCACCGTCGCACAGTGGGACCAGAGGCAGAGAGGCCAAGCGCCCGTAACCACCCGTCGCAATGACACTGTCGCGTGGGTTGACCGACAGGGCCTTCATGGCGATGACAATCTCACCAGGACCGGCGACGGGGTCCGGACGAATCACCGCCGAGATGTTTTTGAGGCCCCAGCCACCCGCGATCTCCATAGCTCTCATGAACGGCGTCCTCCCAACTCTCCGAGGCGCTCATGATAGGAAGCCGGCGTGACGCGGGGGCAGTCGGCCGCCCCTGCGCCGCGGCTAAGGTCCGGCCGGTGAATAGCGCAACATGGTCTTATCCCACCGAGGTCCGGTTCGGCCCGGGCCGCATCAGCGAGGTTGCCGAAGCCTGTCGCAGCGTCGGAATCAAGCGTCCGCTGGTGATCACCGATCCCGGTCTGGTCGCCCTTCAACCCGTGCAGGCAGTCACGTCGGCCCTGTCGGACGGACAGGTGGATCATGAGATCTTCACCCGTCTGCGGCCCAATCCCGTGAGTGCCGACGTATCGGCGGGCGTCGAGGCATTTCGGAGTGGGGACCACGACGGAGTGGTGGCCATCGGCGGCGGCTCGCCGCTCGATGTGGGCAAGCTGGTCGCGTTCATGGCGGCTCAGACACGACCCATCTTCGACTTCGAGGACATCGACGACAACTGGACACTGGCCCATACCGAGCCGATCGTGCCAGTGGTGGCGATACCGACTACTGCAGGTACGGGCAGTGAGGTCGGGAGAGCAGGAGTGGTGATCGATGAGTCTGCCAATCGCAAGGTCATCGTCTACCACCCGGCGATGTTGCCGCGGATAGTGATCGCCGATCCGATCCTCACCCTTGATCTGCCCCGGGTGCTCACGGTTGGAACCGGGCTCGACGCGCTCTCGCACAATCTGGAGGCGGTGTGTGCACCAACTCTTCATCCGATGTCTCACGGCATCGGACTCGAGGGATGTCGGCTGGTCCTGGAGAATCTCCCTGTTGCTGCCGCCCAGCCCCACAACCTCGAGGCTCGGGGTCAGATGCTGATCTCCGCCGCCATGGGAGCGGTTGCGTTTCAGAAGGGACTCGGGGCCATGCACGCGCTGGCCCATCCGATCGGAGCACTCTTCAACACCCACCACGGAATGACCAACGCGGTGGTGATGCCGTATGTACTGGCCGCTAATCGTCGCGCCATAGAACCCACGATCGAGAAGCTCGCCGCCTATGTGGGTATATCCGGAGGGTTCGAAGGTTTTCTCGCCCATATTGTCGAGCTCCGCGAGGCTCTCGACGTACCTGAGACTCTGATCGAGTTGGGTGTCGATCCCGCCGCGATCTCCGAGGTGTGCGCCGCTGCTGTGGTCGACCCGTCGGCGGCGGGTAATCCTGTGAGCGTCGACCGCGACTATGCCGAGGCAGTGTTCGATGCTGCATGCCACGGTCGGATCGATGCCTGAGGAGGCCTGATGCAGATCAGCGAGTTGAAGACAATGACCGATTCCGGCGAGGTCGACACGGTGATAGTGGGGTTCACCGACCACTACGGGCGCCTCATGGGGAAGAGGTTCGACGCCGGGTTCTTCGTCTCGAACGCGCTCGATGAAGGAACCCACGCGTGTGACTACCTGCTTACCGTCGACATGGAGATGGACCCGGTCGAGGGCTACTCCTACTCGAACTGGCAGTCGGGTTACGGCGACTTCCACCTCGTTCCCGATCTAGACACCCTAACCCTGGCGGCGTGGACCAGCCGTACGGCCCTTGTGCTCTGTGATGTGGTCGACAACTCGAGCCACAGCCTCGTCGACATTGCGCCGCGTTCGATGCTGCGTCGACAGGTCGACGCGCTGGCCACTGAGGGCTATCGCGCCGCCGCCGCCTCCGAACTCGAGTTCTACCTCTACCGCGAGTCCTACCGCTCTGCTCACCAGAAGGGATACGCCGGCCTGGAGTCTGCCGGGTGGTACGTGGAGGACTACCACCTCCTGCAAGGAGCGCGGGTGGAGGACTATGTCGGGGCTGCCCGCCGCGCCCTGGCCGCCAGCGGGATCCCGGTCGAGAACTCCAAGGGCGAGGCCGCTATCGGTCAACACGAACTCAATGTGCGCTACGCCGACGCTCTCACCATGGCCGACCGGCACTCGGTGATGAAGCACGCGATGAAGGAATTGGCCGATTCCCAGGGCGTGAGTGTCACCTTCATGGCGAAGCCCGATGCCGCCCAGCCCGGCAACAGCTGCCACATCCACCTCTCGCTCTGGACCGACGAAGAGGAACCAAGCAACGTTTTCGCGGCGCCGGGGGGTGAGCGCAGCGACGAGTTCCGCTGGTTCCTCGGTGGCTGGATGCGCCATGCCGCCGATCTGATGGTCTGCTACGCGCCCACGGTCAACAGCTACAAGCGCTACCAGAACCAGTCATGGGCCCCAACTCGAATCGCCTGGTCGACCGACAACCGCACGGCTGGGTTCCGGATTGTCGGTGCGGGCTCGAGTCTCCGGATCGAGAACCGCATCCCCGGCGCCGACGTCAACCCCCATCTGGCCTACGCCGCAGCCATCGCGAGCGGGCTCGACGGTATTCGCAACCGGATCGAACCGGACGACGAGCTGGAAGGTGATGTCTACTCCGCCACCGCGTCGGCCACCGTGCCGTCCACCCTCCATCAGGCCACGGCGCGCTTCAGCGAGAGCGCCGATGCTCGCCGCCTGCTCGGCGACGAGGTGGTCGATCACTACACCCATCACTTCTCGACGGAGGTGGCGGCCTCTGAGGCCGCGGTGACCGATTGGGAGAAGAGCCGATACTTCGAGCGGATCTGACCGCACGCGAGTTTCGACCTGTCCGAACTCGGGTCTAGGGTCGGCGCGGCCGAATCGACCCTGCAAACACCGGGAGCAGCATCGTGACCAACAGTGAAAAGTTCTACATCAACGGCGAGTGGGTGGAGCCCACCACCGACACCACCATCGAGGTCATCAACCCGGCCACCGAACAGGCGATAACCCGGATAGCGATGGGTGGGCCGGCCGACATCGATGCTGCGGTCGCGGCGGCCAAGGCCGCCTTCGAGACCTACTCCCAGACCTCGGTCGAGGAGCGGCTCGCAATCCTCGACAAGATCACCGAGCTCCTCGGGACCCGATCAGAGGAACTGGCCGACACCATCTCCGCGGAGATGGGGGCGCCGGGCGGACTGGCCAAGGCCGCTCAGGCCCCCACGGGTTTCTTCCACTTCGCCACAACCGCGGCCATCCTTCGTGGTTTCGACTTCGAGGAACAGCACGACAACTTCCTGCTGGTCAAGGAACCGGTGGGCGTGGTGGGGATGATCACCCCTTGGAACTGGCCTCTCAACCAGATCGCATGCAAGGTCGCCCCTGCCCTCGCCGCCGGCTGCACAATGGTGCTGAAGCCCTCGGAAGTGGCGCCGCTCAACGCGATCCTCTTCGCCGAGATCCTCCACGACGCCGGCGTCCCGGCCGGGGTGTTCAACCTCGTGAATGGCGACGGTCCCACGGTGGGCTCTCATCTGTCCGCTCATAGCGACGTCGACATGATGTCGTTCACCGGATCAACGCGGGCCGGGGTCGAGGTGGCCAGAAACGCCGCTCCCACGGTGAAGAGAGTGGCCCAGGAACTCGGAGGCAAGTCAGCCAACATCATTCTCGACGACGCGGATTTCGCCGAGGTAGTGGCCCGCGACATGGGTGGGATGTGCATGAACTCCGGCCAGTCGTGCAATGCCGGCACCCGCATGTTGGTGCCCAACAGTCGCATGGATGAAGCAGCGGGGATCGCGGCGAAAACCGCTGAGGCGATCTCGGTGGGCGACCCAGGCTCCGACGCAGTGATGATGGGTCCGGTGGTGTCTGAGGTCCAATGGAACAAGATCCAGGGCCTCATCCAAGCCGGAATCGACGAGGGCGCCACCCTGGTTGCCGGGGGAACGGGCCTCCCAGACGGCCTCGATTCGGGCTACTTCGTCCGTCCCACCGTCTTCGCCGACGTCACCAACGACATGCGCATTGCCCGTGAAGAGGTCTTCGGACCCGTCATGGTCATCATCGGCTACGAGGATGACGACGATGCAGTGAGGATCGCCAACGACACCGTCTACGGCCTCTCGGGCTACGTCTCGGGTAGCCAGGAGCGTGCTGTCGCGGTGGCCCGCCGGCTCCGAACCGGCAACGTGCACGTCAACGGCGCTGGTCCCGACTTCAACGCACCGTTCGGTGGCTACAAGCAGTCGGGCAACGGGCGCGAGTGGGGTCCTCTCGGCCTCGAGGAGTATCTGGAGGCCAAGGCGGTGTTGGGGGCGCGCTCCTGACGCCTCTCGATGGCCGCCACCACCGACTGGAACCCAATCCTGAGGGCCGAGTTCGGCAGGCCCTACTGGGCTGAGCTCATGAGTTTTGTGGCCGAGGAGAGGGCTGCCCACACTGTTTTCCCGCCCCCCGAGAGAGTCTTCGCCGCCCTTCACCTCACAGCCTTTGCCGAGGTGAAGGTGCTCATCCTCGGCCAAGACCCATACCACGGTGCGGGCCAGGCCCATGGGCTGTGTTTCAGCGTGGGCGATGGCGTTCCCAAGCCGCCTTCGCTCACCAACATCTGCAAGGAACTCGAAAGCGATCTCGGGTTGCCGGTACCCGACGCGGGAAACCTCGAATCATGGGCCCGGCAGGGAGTACTGCTTCTCAACGCCACCCTCACGGTGAGGGCCCGTCAGGCTGCGAGCCATCAAGGTCGGGGGTGGGAGACCTTCACCGACGAGGTGATCCGAGCAGTGAGCGCGAAACCTGAGCCTGTGGTGTTCATCTTGTGGGGGGCATCGGCGCGCAAGAAGAAGTCACTGATACAGCAGGATCGACACGTGGTGATCGAGTCGCCCCATCCATCGCCTCTGTCGGCGCATCGGGGCTTCTTCGGCTCTCGACCATTCAGCCGGGCGAACGACGCCCTCGTGGCGGCCGGCCGTGAGCCGGTCGACTGGAGGATCGGGCCTCGCTGAGGCTCTTGATGAGCGAGGCGTGCTCGCGGGTGCTCAGGGCGCTCCAGTCGCCGGGACCCAGACCTGTGAGTGCGACCGGGCCGATCGATTCCCGCACCAGCCGTAGGGTGGGATGGCCCACCGCCGCGGTCATCTTTCGTACCTGCCGATTCCTTCCCTCGGTGAGAGTGAGGCGAATCCAGCTGTCGGGAATCGACTTGCGGACCCGGATTGGCACCGGCCGGGCTGGGAGCATGGGCGGGTCGACCAACGCCTCGGCCTGGGCCGGCCGGGTGGGAACTCCCTTGAGCTCGACCCCGCGCTCGAGGCGCGACAAGGCATCGGTGCCGGGGATGCCCTCTACCTGTACCAGGTAGGAGCGGGGATGGCCGATGTCGGGATTCATGAGATCGGTGCGTAGCTTCTGAGCCCGGGTGAGCAGGAGCAGCCCCTCGCTGTCGCGGTCGAGGCGGCCCGCCGCGTAGATCCCGGGGAGATCGATGAAGTCGGCGAGGGTGGAGCGGCCCTCGGTGTCGGTGAACGAACTGAGGACGTCGTAGGGCTTCCAGAACCGGATGGCCAGATTCGGGTCGTCGAGACTCAGAAGTACCACGGAAACTCAGACCAATCCGGTGCCCTCTTTTCCAAGAAGGCATCGCGGCCCTCCACTGCCTCGTCGGTCATGTAGGCGAGGCGTGTGGCCTCGCCGGCGAACACCTGCTGGCCCATGAGGCCGTCGTCGATCAGGTTGAGGGCGAATTTGGCCATGCGTTGGCCGGTGGGACTCTTCGCGTTGATCTCCGCACCCCACTCGAGCGCGGTTGCTTCGAGGTCGGCGTGGGGGACGACGGCGTTCACCATGCCCATGTCGAAAGCTTCGCGAGCCGAATAGCTGCGCCCGAGAAAGAAGATCTCCCGCGCCCGCTTCTGACCTACCTGGCGAGCAAGGTAGGCCGAACCGAAGCCTCCGTCGAAACTCGCTACATCGGTGTCGGTTTGCTTGAAGATCGCGTGCTCCTCGCTGGCGATGGTGAGATCAGCGGTGACGTGAAGACTGTGCCCGCCGCCCACGGCCCAGCCCGGCACCACTGCGATCACGACCTTGGGCGAGGTGCGGATGAGACGCTGCACTTCGAGGATGTGGAGCCGACCGGCTCGCGCCGGGTCGATGGTGTCGGCGGTCTCGCCCTCCGCGTACTGGTAGCCGGCCCGGCCACGAATCCGCTGGTCGCCGCCGCTGCAGAAGGCCCAGCCGCCGTCGCGAGGGGAGGGACCGTTGCCGGTGATGAGCACACATCCGACATCGCTCGTCATGCGGGCATGGTCGATGCAGCGATACAACTCGTCGACGGTGCCGGGGCGGAACGCGTTTCGTACTTCCGGACGGTCGAAGGCGATCCTCACCGTTCCCTGGTCGACCGCGCGGTGGTAGGTGATGTCGACCAAGGCTTCGAAGCCAGGGACCCGGCGCCAGCGATGGGGATCGAACGTCTCGGAGATATCAGCGGTCATGGCCGCAGGCTAGGCCGGAATACGAGCGAGCCGAGCGTCGAGACGCCCCAGCCAAGTGGCGATCAACCGCGCACCGCGGTCGTCGCCGAAATCCATCGACTCGACACCGGCGAAACGATAGAGCACCACGAGTAACGACTTGGTGTAGTCGGCCCGCAGGCGATCAAGGGAGTACTGGGCCACACCATGATCGACGAGGGTTCGGTGGTAACCGGCGAGGAGGTTGTCGATCTGTCCCTCGGGCGTGTCGGGGGAGAGAGATCCAGCGAGGAAATAGGCGACATCGAGCACTCCGGGACCGAGGTTCGGAATTTGCCAGTCGATCACCGCGCGGATCGAACCGTCGCCGGAAAAGAACAGGTTGTCGAGGCGGAGATCGCCGTGGAGCACACAACGTGGGGACTCGGTGTGTAGGGATTGCACGAGGCGTCGGCCTCGTCGGCGGAAGCTCTCGAAGAGATTCATCGCATGAGGCGAGAGATGAGGACCGGCGACACGGGCGAAGCCCTTCCGTGCGTTGAGGTAGGAGGCATGGAAGAGCCGGGGGACGACATCGCCGGGTTGGAGCCAGTGCTCGGTTGCCGGAAGCCTGGGTCCCCAGCTGGAGGCGTGGAGTCGGGCAGCCACTTCGAGTACTTCGGCCGCTCGCTCGATGCCACAGCCCGCCAGTTGGTCGCCCGCTTCGTAGCCTGAGAGATCCTCCAGCAGGAGCACCGCGGGAGGAGCTTCCAGGCGGCCTCGCTCGATCGTCAGCAAGCGGCGGATCAGCCAGATCGGTAGTCGGTCGACCTTCTTCATCTTGTCGAGCTGGGCCGATCCATCGATGTGGCCGCCGATCAGGGCAGCGTGGACCTTCGCCACCGGTACGTCGAGTGTGGCGACCAATCCCGAGTAGGCGCGAACCTCGCGCTCGTACACTCCGAGCAGTTGTCCCGTCGCCCGATTCTCCTCCACCGTGGTGGGAATCTTCGCGATTACCGATGCGGGACCCGCGCCGCCGCGGTAACCCAGCTCGAGCCGGGCGATGTCGCCTACGAATCCCTCTCCGCGGCCGAGAATCGACCGCTGCACCGAGGAGACCACCGTCGACTCGCTGATGGTGCCGGCCTCGCGAAGGGCCTGAGTCAGCCAGCTACCGGTGAAGTCGACGAGGCGAGTCGGAAGTGACGTGTCCATGCCCGTCCGACCGTAGTGCGGGCCAATCGCGGCGCCAGGTTCTCGACCGGAAGCAGGGGAGCCAAGCCGATGGCCAGCAGGTGGTAGGGGAACATGATGTACATGAGGACGAGTACGCCGAGATGGAAGCCGACCGCGGCCAGGGCCCAGACCTGGCCGACACGCCGGTGCAGGAGAGCGAGCGGCGCGCCGAGCTCGAGGATCATGGAAGCCACCGCAGCAGGTGCCATCAGCCACGTCTGGCCAACGAACCACGCCGCCAGCGGTGAGGATGGATCACCGAGTAGTTCCTTGCGCACATTGTCGAACGTGACCTGGTGCAGCAGTGTGTCGCCGCTCACCCAGTCCCATCCGCTGATCCGGACCTTGGCCACCCCGGCGAGGAAGTAGGTGCCGACCGCGAGGACAGCCATCGCATCGACTGCCCAACGCCCGTCGTCGGCCGATGCCCGTGCTCGGGATGGGTGGCGTCGGGCGTCGAGCGACCAGACAGAGCCCGCGACGGTGGCGATCGCCAGCACGATCAACTGCAACGAGGCGAGGTTCTCTGTGTGGAAGAGCTGGCCCCACGAATTTCGGTAGGTCGTGATCATGAGGAAGCTGAATGCGGCGAGCGGTGCGGTCAACCGGTAGCGCCATCCCAACGCGGCAAGGGCCGCGGCAAGGGGAGTGACAACAACGAGGACGAGCACAAGGCCGTCGGGCACGGGCGCCTGAAGGAACCAGAGGGGACCGATCGGATCAAAGCGGATCGACTCGAGGTCGGTGGTGTCGAGCAGGTGGGGGGCGCGGACCGTGGTCCAGATCGCCGCGTAGGTGAACATCAAGATACGCAGGACGGCGAGGCGCTTGATCATGGCGTCACGTCGCACCGGGCGTGTTCCACGATGGCGAGCGCAGGCTCGTCGTCGACGATATGGGCGACCAGATCGACAGTCTCGGAACGCACGATGATCTCGGTGAGCGGCCTGCCGGCGCGTGCCGCCACAGCTTCACAGAGGCCCTCGGCCCGGTCTCGCGCTACTGCCCGCTCGACGGTGACCGAAGCGAGCACGACCTCATCGGTGCCGGCGATCACCTCCGGCGAAAGTCGCACCACCGCGCCGGCCCCGTCGACACCCACGACGGTGGCGAAGTCGTGGATCGAACCCCGATCAGCGGTGAACATCGGGTAGGTCGAAAGCGGGTAGGTGTCGCTCTCGGCGACGCGCACCAGCGGCGAGAGCACCAGCACGGCCGCGAGTGCGGGCGCCAGACGACGCAGACGAGACCTCATCCTCTCATCGTAGATCCGCTCAGCCAGGCACTATGTTTCGGACGTGCAAACGCTCCGAAACCGGTTGAGCAGAGTCTTGCTCGGATGGGTCCTGGTGTTCGGCGTAATGGCGGTGGCCGTTCATCCCGAAGACTGCCGGGCGCCCTCCGCCGCTGAGATCGATCGCGCCAGCGGCGCGGCCGTGGGATGGCTGGCGGCCAACATCGAGGCCGATGGCCGGATCCTCTATCGCTACGATCGAGATCGGGGTGTCGACGAGGGCGGCTACAACGAGCCCCGTCACGCCGGTGTGCTGTGGTCCCTGTTTCAGGCAGAACGGGCCGGGGTTCCGGGAGCAGCCGGAGTCGCCGACCGCGGCCTCAGCTGGGCCCTCGACCGGATCCAAGACACCCCGATCGGCCCCGCATTCGGCGAGGGAGCCCGCTTGTTGACGGGGTCGTCGGCCCTCCTGCTGGCTGCCCTCGACGAGCGACGCCTACTCACCGCAGACACCCAGCACGACTTGCTCATGATCGAGCTGGGGCAAACCCTTGAGGCGGCCATAAACGACGAGGGGGTGCTCGACGCGAGCATCCATCGCGACACGGGCCCGCTCGGGGATCGGTCGGCCTTCTTCCCCGGCGAAGTGCTCTGGGCGCTGGCCCGCCTGCACATCACCTTCCCCGATGAGCAGTTCGATGAGCCCGCCCTCCGCCTCGGTCGGTACATAGTCGAACAGCGCGACGAGGTCGAGAGGCCCTGGCCACCGATCTCCGATCACTGGGCGGCCTACGCCTTCGAGACGATGGATCGATGGCCGGATGCGCCATCGATCGACAGCCCGATGGAGGCGTGGATCGACCGCCAACTCGGCCTTCTCGGACTCCAGGTCCGTTACGAATCGCAGAGGGTAGGCGGCATCACCACACTGACCCGTGGCCCCAATGCGCTGGGCGCCGGCGTGGGCACGCTGGGGGAGGGAATCGGCAACTGGCTCGAACTCGATTCCCGAACCGGCCTCCTCGGCGACGATCGAGACGTGCTCGCAGAGCGCGGAGCATGTGCGGTGGGCCTTCTGGTGGACCGCCAGGCCCGAAGTGATGACCCTCGCATCGATGGCGCATGGTTTCGTCTCGGAGATACTCAGATGGACGATCAACAACACGCACTATCGGCACTACTACTCATGAGGGGACACCTTCCGGCGTGACCACCCAACTCGCCCTGCTCGCCCTCTTCGGAGCCCTCAATTCCGGCCGCGTCAGTGCGGCGGCACCTACGAACCCGGCCGATCGCAAGGCGGCCCTGGCCGTGTGTGTCGGCGCGCTGACGGCGGCCCTCGTCGTCTTCGCATGGTTGTCGGCGCCCGCGCTCGACACCCTGGGGGTGAGCGAGCCGGATGCGCGCATCGCTGCCGGCATAGGACTGTTGGTGGTGGCCATCCACGACATGCTTGTTCCTGGCCCGCTGCCCGAGCCCGGTCTCGCCGGTTCCTTGGCCGGGTTGGTGCCGATGACGGTGCCGGTTGGGTTCACCCCCGCGGCTGCGGCGTTGGCGATCGCGATCGGTTCCGAATCAGGAGTGGTCGGCACCGTTGTTGTCGCCCTTCCAGCCCTCGTGCTGATCGTGGCAATCGCCCTCCTCCCGATACCAGCGTCGTGGCAGCGGTGGATCGCCCGGTCGACAGCGATGTTGGCCGCGATTGTCGGGGTGCTGGTAACCCTCGACGGCGTGCGGTCGATCTAGCCGCGAAACTCGGCGAACAGGACCTCGGCCTCTGCTGTCATGAGCAGCACATCGGCGCCCGAATCGGTGATGTGGCGCGAAGTGGGAACGGTGGCGGTGAGGGGCTCGGCACCACGCACATCGAGACCGAGCGTGGCGGCACCTCGTAGAGACAGGCTCGAGTCGACCCTCACGTTGCCGCTCACACCATCGAGTGCTCCGAGCAGGGTGAAGGGGTTCCAGGTGGAGCCCAGCTCAGCGAACACGGCGGCGAGAAAGCTCTGCTGGCGCTGGACCCGGCCGAGATCGGACGTCAGGTCGCGGACTTCAACACCGTCGATGATCTCAACGAGGTGGCGCGAGCGAACGTAGGCCAGCGCCTCACTGCCATCCAGGCGCATCGGGCCGGCAGTGTCGATCCGGAGTCCGGACTTGAGATCGTAGGCCGGGTGGGGGAAATGGATCGTGACTCCACCGAGCGCATCGACCAGACCGAGGAACCCGGCGAGGTCGATCTCCAGATAGTGGTCGATCCCGATGCCCAGCTCACTCTGGATGGTATTGATCAAGGCCGGAGGGCCTCCGAATGCGAATGCGGCGTTGATGCGGTTCGGCGAGCCTCCGTCGATCGAGACATAGAGGTCGCGGGGGATCGCGAGCAAGCGGGCCGTATCGCCATCGATCCTCAAGATCGCGATCGTGTCGGTTCGTTCGCCTGAGACCCCCTCGCCGAAGATCACCCCTGCGTTCGCGGTGTCGGCGGACACACCTTCGCGGGAATCGGTGCCCACGATCAGGTAGTTGGTGCCTCCGTCGGAACCTTGGAGCACCGAGTCGAGATCGACCTTCTCCACGGCGCTCCACGTCGACCAGGCTGTGGCTCCGAAGGCTCCGGCCGCAAAGGCGACGACCAAGAGGACGGCTGCGAGGATCCAGGGCCAGCGCCCTCGACGGCGTGGAGGCGGGTCGAGGGGCAGCGCCGGCATCTCCTCCTGAGCGGCACCGGGGGCGGCGTCAGCCTCGACGTGGAAGGACCGAGGGTCGGTTGGGAGGTCTGACATGGGCGCTCATTTAACCGCGAACGTCACGCGATGCGACCGCGCCCTGTCACCACCACGACGAGCGGCGTCGCTACCATTGTGGGTGGGCGGTGACCAGTTGACCCCAACCCGCCATCGGTTCATCCACGTGCCCTCCACTCCCGTTCCCCCAAAGACTCGTTCCGGTCTTCGTCGACTGGTGTTGGTCGCCGTTGTGGCCTTGCTTGTTACGACTCCCGCAAGCGCCGATGAATCGATCAGCGACATCCGAGCCGATCGTGAGGCTGCCCGTGATGCGGAGGCGGCAGCCCTGGCCGAGCTCGAGTTCCTCGAGCTCGAAGACCAGCGGATCGCCGAGATCCTCGCCGAGATCCAACTGGCCGTCGATGCCCAGGTGGCACGAGTGGAGGGAGGCCGCCAGGCGCTTGACGCCGCCCAGGCCGAAGTGATCACCCGCCAGACCCTCGCCGATACCGCGTCGGCCGACGTGGCTCGCACCATCACCGAGATACGCCAGCGGGCAGTCGACGCATACGTGGGAACCGACACCACCGCCGAGCCCTGGCTCCAGTCGGGCGACATCAACAAGACAGCGGTTCGCCTCGCCATGCTCGACTTCGCCGCGGGTAGTGATCGCGACCTCCTTGATCACCTCCGTCGCCTACAGGTCGAGCGAGAGGACCACGTCATCGCCGGTGAAGAGGCGCGAATCGAGGCCGATCAGCTCCGCGCCCAGCTCGAAGAGGAACTGGACGAACTCCAGACCCGACAGCTCGTCCAGGCCGAGATCCAAAACGAACTCCAGTCCCGCATCGACGCATGGGAAGCGGAGGCCGACGCCCTGGCCCGGGCGTCGGTCGAGCTCACGGCCTTCATCAACGCTAAGGTACGATCCGAGTTGGGGGTCAGCCCCGGCGAGGCGGGTGCGGAGTCGATCGAGGGTTTCACGATGCCGACATCGGGATCGGTGGGATCAGGGTTCGGAACCCGGGTGCACCCGATCTTCGGCACTGTCCGCCAGCACACCGGGATCGACATCGGCGGTAGCACTGGCGACCCGATCTGGGCATCGAAGGAGGGCAGGGTGATCTTCGCGGGCTGGAAGGGGGGCTACGGCAATACCGTGATCGTCGCCCACACCGGCAACGTCGCAACGCTCTACGCCCACATGTCTGAGACGCTGGCCCGAGCCGGCGACGAGATCGATGGGGGCGAAATCATCGGTCTGGTCGGATCCACCGGATGGAGCACCGGGCCCCACCTCCACTTCGAGACCAGGCTCGATGGTGTGCCGAAGGACCCCTTGTTCTTCCTGCCGCTCTGACCCAGTTACGCTTGGTGGCAGCGAGATCTGCCAACGATGGAGGCGATGTGAGATCGAAGAAGGCGCGCCGGTTCAAGAGCCGTATCTGGGGCTACAGGCGCTCGGCGGTCGATCAGCACCTGTCGGCCATGGATCTCACATTGGAGGAGCTGGAGGCCACGATCACCGCCTTGCACGGCGAGCGGTCCGATCTCGTGCTTCGAGCAACCCGTCTGAGTGTGGAAGCAGTGATGGCCGAAGCCCATCAACGCGCCGCGGAGATCGTCGATGCCGCGAAGGTCGAGACACACCACCAATCTGCTGCGCTCGACGTGATCGACCTTCGACAGGCAGTAGAGCCTGTCGAATCAGCCTGAACGCACCAGCCACACCAGGGTCTCGATAATGCTGTTGTCCATCGGGGATCTCCAGGAGCAGATCCTGATCCAACTCCCGTCTGATCCGGTTCGCGGTGCCGAGACGGCCGTTCGCTCAGCAAGGCTGAGAGGGGGGAGTGCCGCCAACGTTGCCGCCATCGACGCGGAGGGCGGTGGAGGGCCTCGGTTCGTGGGGCAAGTCGGAGATGATGGCATCGGCCGTGTACTCGCCGCCGACCTGCGGTCCCGTGGTGTCGAGACCCTGATCCGCCATGTCGGCGGCACCGGAGTGGTGGTCACGATGGTGGGTGGGAAGAGCCGCAGCCGCCTCGTCGACAGGGGAGCTTCGCGTCGCCTCTCGCTGGTCGAACCCTCGGTGCTTGACGGCGTGAGCCAGATCTATTTCGCGGCTTCAGCATTCGTCGACGACCCCCTGGCCAGCGCGGTGGATCGCCTGATGGCCGAGATCCGAGACCGCGCTATACCGGTCGTCATTGGCGGCCCCGGCCCGGCCGACCTCGCCCAGATCGGCGAGAGGCACTTCCTCGAATTGATTGCTGCGGCCGAACCTGATGCTGTCGTGCTGAATCGTGCCGAGCATTCGGCACTGGGAATCCCTGCGCGAGAGGCGATCACCGGCGCTCGCTGCACCGTGGTGACCGCCGGGGCCCGGCCCACTCTGGTGATGGAGGGAACCGCGGGGGCCGCGTCGGTGCCGGTTCCCCCGGTGGAGGTGATCCACGATCGCACCGGTGTCGGCGACGGCTTCGTGGCCGGGTTCATGGCCAGCAGACGCACTGGTGCCGATGGCGTCGCCGCCACCCATGCCGGACATCGTATTGCGGCGAAGGTACTCGGCCAGCTCGGACCGTCGATCGGGAACTGAAGTCGGCCTCTTGCCCGCGAGATCCAGCGTGTTCAGGCGGAGCCGGCACCCGTCCTGCGGGCCAGAGCGGTGTCGAGTGCGGCATCGGCTCGTGCGGTAGCGGCCTGAAGGCCGCCCGACTGGCGTCGCACGGAGTAGGCGATATCTACATCGATGCTGCTCGCTCGGAGCTCTCGGTGGAGCTCACGGGCTCTGCGACTCAGTGCAAGGGGCCCTTCGACGGGCACCATCACCACTCCGAGTCGTCCGGTACCCACCATCGCGGTGCGGTCGGTCCAGCCGAGATGACGGTCGATGATCGACAGGACAGCGGACTCGGCGATGCCGCGCGCATCAGCGTCGCCATGACGGAGCAGTTCGCCCGCGTAGTGGATGAGAATGATCCCGGCGCCGAAACCATTTTCGGCGACATAGGCGTCCTCATCTTGGAGAAGGTCCGCCCACCCACCGGCGACGGTGGGAGTTCGCCGGATCGACGAGCGTCCAATCGACAGCATGTTCTACCTCCGATACGCGAGATCTTTGATATGTGTTCGGCCCTGCCTTTGTATTCCTCAGTGCATTCCTAAGCTTGTCACCCAAACGACACCTGACGCCACCAACCGCGGTCGGTTCAGCCACTCACGGTGGCTTTGGTGTATGGGATACTGCACGGATGCACACCGAGAACCTCTCCTTTGTCGGCGCTGCCGGTCATCGTTTGGCCGGCACCTTGCGTCGCCCCGACGGTCCTGCGGTCGGCAGCGCCCTGCTCGCTCACTGCTTCACCTGCAGCAAGGACCTCCACACCACCTCGAGGCTCGCTCGTAGGCTCACCGATGCAGGTTGGATAACGCTCACTTTCGACTTCACCGGCCTCGGCGAGAGCGACGGCGACTTTGAGGCCACCACCGTTGGATCTGAGGTGGGCGACCTCACCCGCGCCGCGGTGGCGTTGCTCGAGAGGCGGGCCGGAGCCTGCCTGTTGATCGGCCACAGCCTCGGGGGCGGCGCGGCAGTGCTCGCAGCTAGCCGTCTTCACACCGTGACCGGCCTGGTTTGTGTCGCCTCGCCCTCCGACGTCGGTCACGTCAGGCACCTCTTCGGAGACGCGAAGTCTGCCGATGAGAGCGGAGCAGTGGAGGTGCACATCGGCGGCCGCCCTTTCCGGATCGGTGCTGCCTTTCAGGCCGACCTCGATCGCCACGACGTTGTCCAAGCGGCAGCAGAGCTCGATATCCCTGTGCTGGTGGTTGAGGCCGGGGCCGATGAGATCGTGCCGATCAGCGAGACTCGGGCCCTGGCAGCAGCGGCGACCGACTCCACCCTCGTCACCATCCCCGAAGCAGATCACCTCTTCAGCGCCCCCTCTCACGCCCTCGGCCTGGCCGACGCGGTACTCGGGTGGCTCGAGGCTCGCGATTCCCTTTGATCAAATGCTTGTAGCGCGCCTGTCTGGTCGATAGCGTGACGCCGATCTTTTCCACTGCGCATCGACAGGAGCAACCGTGAGCGCCGTTCCCTATCTGGCCCTGATTTCGGCAATCGCCGGACTCGTCTTGGCCGGCTACTACTACAAGGCAGTCGAGGCTGCGTCGCCGGGCAACGACCGCATGGTCTTCCTCATGACCGAGATTCAGAAAGGTGCACGTGCCTTCCTGAAACAGGAATACACCTGGGTGTCGGTGTTCGTGGTGGCGATGATGCTGCTGATCGCTTTCGTGATCCATCCGCTGGCTTCGATCAGTTATCTGCTGGGTGCGGTGTTGTCGGCCACCGCCGGTTATGTCGGTATGACCGTTGCCACGATGGCCAACGCCCGCACCACCGAAGCGGCCAAGGACGGGCCTGGCAAGGCCCTACCGATCGCTTTCCGGGGCGGCGCGGTTATGGGATTCTCGGTAGCCGGGCTCGCTCTTCTCGGGCTGATGGTCGTCTACACAGTGTTCGTTACCTGGATCGAGCACGCCGAAGCGTTCGAGATAGTCACCGCCTACGGCCTGGGGGCCTCATCGATAGCCCTTTTCTCGCGTGTGGGTGGCGGCATCTACACCAAGGCGGCCGATGTTGGCGCCGACCTCGTCGGCAAGGTCGAGGCTGGAATCCCCGAAGACGACCCGCGCAACCCCGCCACCATCGCCGACAATGTTGGCGACAATGTGGGCGATGTCGCCGGCATGGGGGCCGACCTCTTCGAGTCCTACGTCGGATCGATAATCGCGCCGATCTCGCTGGTGGCATTCGGTCTCGCCGGCGTGGGCATCACCGCCGAACAGGCCGGCGACAGTGGGCCCATCGAGTTCCTGATGTACCCAGTAGCGATTGCCTTCGCGGGCATGGTTGCCTCGATCATCGGCTCCTTCTTCGTGAAGTCCGGCGACTCCACCGATTCGAAGTCGCTGAGCAGAGCTCTTCACATGGGCACGAATGTGGCCATGGGTCTCACTCTCATGGCCACATTCGTCATCGCCTACTGGTTGTTCGACGGCTCCGACAAGCCCTGGGGTCTCGCCGTCTCTGTGAGCGGCGGCCTCGTGGCCGGCTGGGCGCTCGGAAAGACCGCCGAATACTTCACCTCCGATCACTTCGCCCCGGTGAAGAAGATCGCCAAGCAGACCGAGACCGGCCCCGCCACCACGATTCTCAGCGGCATCAGCGCCGGAATGATCTCGGTGGCAGCTTCGGTCGGGCTCGTTGTCCTCGGCGTCGCGGTTGCCTTCTGGGGTGGCGAACAGACCCTTGGCGACGACTCGTTCGCGGGTATCTACGGCATCGCTGTGGCCGCCATCGGCATGCTCGCCACTACCGGCGTCGTTGTGTCGGTCGATGCCTACGGGCCCATCGCCGACAACGCCGGCGGAATCGCGGAGATGGCCGAGCTCGACCCGAGCGTGCGCGAAGTTACCGACGCCCTCGACTCGCTCGGCAACACCACCGCAGCGGTCGCAAAGGGATTCGCGGTCGGCTCGGCTGCCCTCACCGCCTTGGCCCTGTTCAAGAGCTTCGAGTTCGCCCTACTGCAGGAGGGACGGGTGTTGAGCCTCGATGTCGGTGAGGTCGACGTATTCATCGGCCTCTTCCTCGGCGCGGCCCTGCCGTTCCTGTTCGCCGCGCTCACGATCGACGCCGTCGGACGTGCCGCTCACGCGATGATCGAAGAGGTACGCCGTCAGTTCCGCGAGATCCCCGGCCTGCGGGAAGGCAAGGAGGGTGTCGTGCCCGACTCGGCTCGCTGCGTGGAGATTTCCACCGATGCCAGCCTCAAGGAGATGCTCATCCCCGGCGCCCTCGCGGTGGTGGTGCCTCTGGTCATCGGCTTCATCGATGTCGACGCCCTCGGCGGCCTGCTGGCCGGCGCTCTCGTCACCGGCTTTGCTCTCGCCATCTTCATGGCGAACGCCGGCGGTGCATGGGACAACGCCAAGAAGTACATCGAGGCGGGCGCCCTCGGCGGCAAGGGATCCGACAATCACAAGGCCGCAGTCGTGGGCGACACGGTCGGCGATCCCTTCAAGGACACTTCGGGCCCGGCGATGAACATCCTGCTCAAGGTGATGACCATCGTGTCGCTGGTGTTCGCCAGCGCTTTCGTCTGAGCGACGGATTCTGATGGCTGTGGGGGCCTCACCGGTCTCCACAGCCACGGCTCCAGCCGGTACCGTTCGTCCGATGACCCAACTCGCCAGCCAGCGACGAGCGATGCGCCTCGACTTGAGAGAGCGTCGCACCGCCCTGTCAGGCGACGACCAGGCCGCGGCAGCGATGGCGGTGATGGCGCGACTGGCTCGCCTGCCTCTGCTGCGAGAGGTGTCGATCATCTCCGGTTATCGGGCGGTGCGCGGCGAGATCGACATTGATGCCGCACTGATACTGCTGTGTGAATCGGGACGCACCATCACTGTGCCTCGCGTGGTGGGCGACCATCTTGAGTTCCTCAGGTGGGACCCCGACGGCGAGGCCACCACCGGTTCGTTCGGGATCCAAGAGCCTGTCGCGGGTGATCCCGTGCCTCTTCAGAGCCACGACGTGGTTCTGGCCCCGCTCGTGGCGTTCGATGAGCAGGGCAACCGCCTCGGCCAAGGGGGAGGCTTCTACGATCGCGCCCTCGCCGCAACGGACTCTTCGCGCCCCATCGTCATCGGGGTTGCCCACTCCTTGCAGCGAGTCGACCTTGTTCCCGCCGAGCCTTGGGACGTCCCCCTCGATGCAGTCGTCACCGAGGACGGTGTCGTGGAATTCCGGCCCGGTGCCCTTGATCCCCCAACTCACTGATCCAGGGAGTAGAAAGAAGCTGTGCACGTAGTCGTGGTCGGAGCCGGTGAAGTCGGTTCCTATGTTGCCGACCGGCTTAGTCGTGAGGGCCACGATGTGGCCATCATCGACATCGACGGGGCGAAGTTGCGCGCTATCGACGACGCACTCGACGTGCTCACCGTGTGCGGAAGTGGCACTCATCCTGATGTCCTGCGCCGAGCCGGCGTCGAGCACACGGAGTTGATCGTGGCGGTCACCGCCAACGACGAGGCCAACCTGATTTCGTCGATGATCGCGAAATCGATAGGGGTCCCGAGGTCGATCGTCAGGATCGAGGCGGCCGAGCTAAGGGGGCAGGCCGCCGAAGACATCCGCAAGGCCGCGGGCGCCGATCTGATCATCGACCCCGATGCAGAGACCGCGGAGGAGGTGCTGGAACTCCTCGACTACCCTGGCGCTGACGAGGTGGCCCACATGGTGGGTGGGGAGGTCGTGGTGATCGGAGCTCGGCTACCGCCCGATGCGCCTCTCGTGGGAAGAACGCTCGGCGACATCGGCGAGGAGTTCGAGCCCGAGTGGGACTTCATGGTGGCGGCCATAGGGCGCGGTGACGAGACCGTCATCCCGCGCCGTGATCATCGCCTGGAAGCAGGCGACCACGTGCGCGTGGCGGTGAAGCGCAGCGCCCGACGCCTCGTGATCGAGCTACTCGGCCTCGATTCTCAGGTCCCCAACCGGGTGATGCTTCTCGGTGGAGGACGAACCGCGGAGATGTTGGCGAAGAGCCTTGCCGATCGCGGCATTCAAGTGGTGGTTGTCGAACGGAGTCCGGACCGGGCAAGGGAGCTGGCGGAGCGTCTCGACGACGCTCTAGTGCTCGAAGGAGACATCACCGACGCAGATCTATTGGAGGAGGCCGGCGTCGGCCGCTTCGAGATGGTGGTGGCCACCACAGGAGAGGACGACGCGAACATCCTCGCTTGTCTCTACGCCAAGGCCAACGGAGCGAAAGAGACAGTGGCAGTGGTGCATCGCCTGGCCCTGCTCACCCTGCTCGCCGATGCCGGGATCGACGTGGCCCTGTCGCCGCGTACCGCCACCGCGAATGGCGTGTTGAGATTTGTCCGTGGCGGGGTTGCCGCGGTCGCCACCTTCCTGCATGGCGAGGTGGAGGTCCTCGAGCTCGAGGTCGCGCCGGGGAGCCCTGCCGACGGAGAACGGGTTCGCGATCTCAACCTTCCCAAGGACGCCTTGATCGCGGCGGCGGTACGCGATGGCAAGCCGCGGATCATCCGCGGCCGGTCGCATCTGCGGGCCAGGGATCGGGTCGTGGTGGTCGCGATGCCCTCGGCAGTCGAAGCCGCTCGTCGCGCGATCGGGTGACCGCAAACTCGGCCGTATCGAGCGGAGGCCCGCCCGCCCGGCTCGGTCGGAGGCGTCGCCAGAGTTTCAGCCGTCTGACAGTCGCTGACGCCCTCGCAGCCTTCTCGGTCGTGACTGCCCTGTGCGGACTCGGAGGCCTGTTCGATGATGTGAGCGAGGCCCTCGCTCTCTTGTCCATTGCCGCGATCACCGGTGGGATCGGTTTCACCGGGCGACGAATGCTCCAACCCCGGCGCCGTACTCCGCCGGGTCGGGTCGTGTCGGGCCTGGCGTCAGCATGGATAGCCATGGTGGTGGCCGGTATGGCTGTGTACCTCCTCACCGGGATCACCAGCCAGGTCGACGATGCCCTTTTCGAGTCGGCAGCCGGGTTCAGCACAACTGCACTCTCCACCCTCGATGTCGACGAGTTCTCCACCACGATGCATATCTGGCGGGCATCGACCCAGTGGATCGGTGGCGCGTTCGGGGTTCTTGCCGCGGTGATCGCATTACCCAGCGCCATGCGCGGGAGTGTGCAGATTCCCCGCGGCCACGGGCGCCGACTGGATCGCCTTGCCCCCACGCCGGCAGTGGGACGGCGACGCGTCGTCGGCATCTACTCGGGCCTCACCGCCCTTTGCGGACTCGGCTATCTCGTCACCGGCCTGGGCACCCGCGACTCGGTGGTTCATGCACTCACCACCGTCTCCACCGGCGGGTTCTCCTCCCGAACCGATTCGCTGGCCTCGGCGGGCACAGGCTCTCAGCTGGTCGCCACGGTGTTCATGCTTGTCGCCGGCATGAGCTACTTCGCCCTGTGGTGGGCGCTTCGACGCCACTCTCGACGGTTCCTGGAGAGCTCTGAGCTGAGGCTCTATCTCTCGATAGTGGTGCTCGCCACCGTTGCCCTGCTTGTCTCCGTCGACGGGATCCCGGTCGGCGATGCCCTGTTCAGCGTGGCATCGGCGGTGAGCACCACGGGATACGCGGTGAGCGATTGGACCGTCTATCCACCGGCTGCCCTCAGCATCCTTCTCGTGGTGGTGGCCACCGGTTCCATGGGAGCGTCCGCGGGCGGAGGCCTCAGGGTCGCCCGGGTCCGAAGCCTCGTCGACTTCGCCAACCGTGAACTCCGGCGCCAGCTCGATCCCAACTCCGTCACCGTGGTGATGGCCGACGAGCGGGCGATCGACGACCGCGAACTCGAGCGCCTCACCGGCTACCAGATAGCCCATTTCGGGCTGGCCGCAGTTGGCGCCTTCTTCCTGGCGCTGGTCGGTGTCGACCTGATCACGGCCCTGTGGACGGCCATCTCCGTGCTGTCCACCGCCGGACCCGCACCGGGCACCGGCGCATTCGGCGATGCGACCGCCCTCGGCGCCGACGGAAGGCTGTTGCTGATCCCCGGCATGCTCGCCGGCCGGGTCACGATCTTGCCGTTGCTCTTGGCGCTCGTTTCTGTGCTTCGCACCAAGGATCGGGCCATGAGGCGGGTCAAGCGCATGTTGCGGAGTCGGCGATGAAGTTCATGCGCCTGCTCGAGGCCCGTCGATCCACCGAACTCCACCACCGCCGGGGCGGCGTTCGCAGCACCGCGCTGCATGTGATGGGCATAGCGCTGTCGTTCGTGGCATTCGGCATGTTCATCACCGCGGCGCTGGAGTGGGGATCCACCAACCGAGATACCGCGGCCCTCTTCTGGTCCGGGGTGATCTGTCTCACCCTGGGAGGCCTGCTCTGGTGGGCAACCCAGCCGGGGGCCGCGCGCAGCCGAGATGTGTTCGCTGCGGTGGGTTGGACCTGGGTCGTGGTCACCCTTATAGGGGCACTCCCGTACCTTTTTGCGGGCACGTTCGCCACCAATGGCGTCGGGTTCATCGAGCAGGTGGTCAACTCCATCTTCGAGTCGGCCTCTGGTTACTCATGCACGGGATCCACGGCACTCCTTGAATTCGATCGCCCCGGCCGAGGCCTCCTCATGTATCGCCAGGCCACCCAGTGGTACGGCGGGATGGGCATCGTGGTGCTCGCGGTGGCTGTGCTTCCTTTCCTCGGTGTGGGCGGACTCGACCTCATGACCGCGGAGGCGCCGGGACCCAGTTCCGATCGACTCACCCCACGAGTCTCCGAGACCGCGAAGCGACTCTGGGCCACCTACGTCCTGTTCACGGTGGCGGTGGCCGTCGTACTCACCGTGTTGCCCGGAGCATCGCTCTACGACGGCGTCGCCCACAGCCTCACCACCGCCTCCACCGGAGGGTTCTCTCCATACGGAGACTCGATCGGGCACTTTGACAGCATCACCATCGAGGTCGTGCTCATCGTCGGGATGGTGATCGGTGGCACCAACTTCGCTCACCATTGGCGGGCCTTGCAGGGCCATCCCGACGGTTACGTGAGAGATCCCGAGTTTCGGGGCTACATACTCATGCTCGTGGTCGTGGCATCAGCGGTGGTGGGACTCATCTGGATCGACGGAGGTTTCGGATTCGGCACCGCGTTGAGAGCCGGAGTATTCAACGTCGTGTCGCTCGGCACCAGCACCGGCTTCGGCAATGCCACCGGGTCGGGGTCGCCAGGCGACTTCGTGCTCTGGGTGCCGGCCGCCCAAATGATGATCCTCTTCTTGATGGTGACCGGTGCCTGCACGGGCTCCACGTCGGGGGGCATCAAGGTGATGAGGATTCAGGTGCTGATCGGACACAGCATCCGGTCCATCAAGCGCGACCAACACCCGCGAGCGGTGATCCCCGTCAAGCACGGTCGCCACGCAGTGGCCGAGGACATCGTGAGCCGGATGGCGGGTTTCTTCCTGCTGTACCTGCTGTTGGTGCTCACGGGTGTCGTGATCGTCACCGCGCTGGGCGGCGGACTCGTGGAGTCGATTGCGGCCATCGTCGGATCCCTCGGCAACATGGGTCCGGCTCTCGGTGAGGCAGGCCCCACTGCCTCGTTCTCGACTGCGTTCAGTCAGCCGGCGAGGCTCGTGCTGGCCCTGTTCATGCTCATCGGGCGACTGGAGATCTTCCCGATGGTGCTGATGTTCGCGGCGCCGCTGCGCGCCATTCGCGACAGAACCTGATCGAGCATCAGCCCCTCAGTGCCTCTTTGAGGGCGGCGCCAAACCAGGCCGCGTCGTGACCGCCGGTCATTTCACGGGCTGAGTGCATGGCGAGTTGGGCACATCCCGCGTCGACCACCGCCATGCCGAGTTGGCCCGCAGTGGCCGGGCCGATGGTGGAGCCGCAGCTGAGATCGGTGCGGCTGACGAAGGTCTGCATCGGTACCCCGGCCGCCTCACAGGCGAGGCGGAACTCGGCCCCCGAGAGTGCATCGGTGGCGTAGCGCTGATTCGTATTGACCTTCAGCACAGGCCCGGCGTTGAGCCCTATCTGGTGATGGGGTTCGTGGCGCTCCACATAGTTGGGGTGGGTGCCGTGGGCTCCGTCGGCGGATATCACGAGGCTGTCGGCCCGGCTCCGGGCGCTCGCTTCGGTATCGACGTTGCGGGCGACCGACAGACGGTCGAGTACGCGGCCGAGAAGCGGCGATGCCGCACCTGTCGACGACACGCTCCCGACCTCCTCATGATCGAACAGGCACACCATGGGTATGCGACGGCCCGGTGCGTCGGCCACCGAAGCCAGGGCTTCCACGGCGAGGAAGCAGGAGAGTTGATTGTCGATTCGTGCACTGATCAGGAATTCATCGTCGAGCCCGCCGATCGTGGCAGGGGTGAGGTCGTGAGCCATCACATCCCACCCCAGGATGTCGTCGACCGCCACCCCTAGTTGGTCCGCTAGGTACTCGCCGAATGATGGACCGTTGTCTCCGAGGCCCCAGACCGGCACCATGTGCTGTTGCTTGTTGAGGTTCAGACCCTTGTCGCGGATGTCGGTGTCGAGATGGATGGCCAACTGCGGTACCCGCAAAATAGGTCGATCATCGCGAAACAGCACCGCTTCGGGTCCCGAGGTTTGCCGCACCGCGACCCTGCCCGCGAGCCCCAGATCCCGATCGAGCCAGGAATTGAGCAACACGCCGCCGTAGATCTCCACACCGAGTTGCCGCCAGCCGAGTGTTGAGGTGTCGGGGTTGGGTTTGATCCGCAGGTTGGGGCTGTCTGTATGGGCACCGATCACCCTGACGCCACAATCACGACCGTGATCGTCGGCGCTGACCCACGCAACCAGGGCACCTCCACTGCGCCAGTAGTTTCGTCCGGTCGCGGGCATCGCGTCAGATGAGCCGATCTCGGTGAAACCCGCGTCGTCCAGTCTCGAAACGGCCGTCGCGACCGCGTGATAGGGCGTCGGAGAGGCGTCGAACTGGTGGCAAAGCAGGCGGGCGACTGATAGGTCGGAAGCGGGCATGGGCCTATGATGGCCCACGGCCACGTCGAGTTGGCCGTTATCGATCCCGAATAGCTACTATCTGAGGACTCTGGAAGCCGGGCCAACGTCGTCCCAGCTCCCGAACACACCGGTCGTCCCCGCCCGGGTTCAGGAGACTTGAGGACACACGAATGCCCACTGGCACTCTCCCCAACAACGACCTGCCGGCGCCTCAGGGCCTCTACCACCCGCGTCATGAGCACGACAGCTGCGGGGTCAACTTCGTCTGCGACATCCACGGCCGACCCAGTCACGACATCGTGGCCCAGGCGATCGGGGCGCTCTGTGCGATGGAACATCGCGGCGCTCTGGGCGCCGACATCAATACCGGCGACGGTGCGGGCATCCTCATCCAGATTCCCGACCGCTTCTTTCGCGATGTCGTGCCCTTCGATCTTCCTCCGATGGGGGAGTACGCCGTCGGTATCGCATTCCTCCCTCAAAACTCCCAAACCGCGCTCGAAGCGGCCGACGCAGTCGAGGCGATCCTGCAGGAGGAGGGCCTGACGGTGCTGGGTTGGCGCGATGTGCCAATCGACGAATCGATCCTCGGCTCGGCGTCGGTGATGACCATGCCCACCTTCCGCCAGATCTTCGTAGCCGGCGAGGGGTTGAGCGGAGTCGAACTCGACCGGCCGGTATATATCGCCCGCAAGCGCATCGAACACGAGATTTCGGTCGCGGCAGGGCCCGACGAGGTCAACGAAGCCATGGGTGGCGCCTCCAAAGCCCACGACGGCGTCTACTTTCCCTCGCTCAGTGCCCGCACGATCGTCTACAAGGGGATGCTCACCACCCCCCAGCTGTCGGCCTTCTACTCAGATCTTCTCGACGAGCGGGTGGAGAGCGCGCTGGCGCTCGTGCACTCACGTTTCTCCACCAACACCTTCCCGTCCTGGCCGCTTGCTCACCCGTACCGCTTTGTGGCCCACAACGGGGAGATCAACACGATCCAGGGCAACCGCAACTGGATGCGCGCCCGCGAGGCCCTCCTACGGAGTCCCCACCTGCCCGCACTGGAACGCGCCTTCCCGATCTGCACACCAGGGGCCAGCGACACCGCCGGATTCGATGAGGCGCTCGAACTGCTCACCCTCGGCGGCTACCCGCTCGAAGAGGCCATTTTGATGATGATTCCCGAGCCGTGGGAACACCATGAGGAGATGGACGAGACGCGGCGGGCCTTCTACCGCTACAACGCAGCGCGGATGGAGCCCTGGGATGGTCCCGCATCGATTGCCTTCACCGACGGCACCGTCATGGGCGCAGTGCTCGACCGCAACGGACTGCGTCCCTCGCGCTACTGGGTCACCGACGACGGCCTGGTGGTGATGGCGAGCGAGGTGGGCGTGGTGGATCTGCCCCAACGGACGATCGTCGAGAAGGGCCGCCTCCAACCGGGCCGGATGTTCCTCATCGACACCCGCGAAGGCCGGATCATCCGCGACACCGAACTCAAGGACAGGATCTCGTCCCGACGGCCCTATGGCGAATGGCTCGACTCCAACCAGGTCGGGCTCGACGACCTGCCCGCAGCCGAACCCGCCGCCCCGGTCGAGAGCACGCTCATCCAGCTCCAACAGGAGTTCGGCTACACCTACGAGGAGAAGAAGATTCTTCTTGCGCCGATGGCCCGCGACGCAAAGGAAGCGATCGGGTCGATGGGTACCGACACTCCGATCGCGGTGCTCTCCGCCCGCTCGCGGCAACTCGCCGACTACTTCCAGCAACTTTTCGCTCAGGTCACCAACCCTCCTCTCGACGCCATGAGGGAGAAGATCATCACGTCCCTGTTCGCCAGGGTGGGGCCGGAAGGCAACCTGTTCGACTCCACACCGTCGGCGTGTCGCACGATCCATCTCGACAATCCGGTGATCACCGATGATCAACTCGCTCGAATCGCGGCGCTCGATGGCAACGAGGGGCCCGAGGGTTTCCACAGTTCGGTGCTGCCTACCCGCTTCGTGGTGAAAGACGGTGGCGACGGACTCGCACGCGCACTGGAGGAACTGAGGGCAGCCGCAGACACGGCGATCGCCGAAGGTGCCACTGTCCTCATCTTGTCGGATCGAGGGGGCGGGGCGGAAACCGCGCCCATACCATCGCTTCTGGCAACCGGAGCCGTGCATCACCACCTGGTCCGGACCAAGACCCGAACCCGAGTGGGGTTGGTTGTCGAGTCCGGTGACGTGCGAGAAGTGCACCACATCTGTGTGCTGCTCGGCTATGGGGCAAACGCCATCAACCCCTACCTGGCTTTCGCCACCATCGATTCGATGGTGGCCAACGGTGAGCACGGGCTCGACCCGGATCTCCGCCCGGGCGAGGCCCACCACAACTATGTAGAGGCGGCAGGCTCCGGAATCCTGAAGGTCATGTCGAAAATGGGCATCTCCACGGTTGCCTCCTACACAGGCGCTCAGATCTTCGAGGCGATCGGACTCGCCACAGATCTCGTCGACGAGTACTTCACCGGCACCGTCAGCCGCCTCGGCGGCGTCGGACTCGACGTGCTGGCCGAAGAGGTGGCCCAGCGCCACGCGATCGCTCATCCCGCCAATCGTGCGGAGCGGGCCCACCGCACCCTCGCGGTCGGTGGCCAGTACCAGTGGCGTAGAGAGGGAGAACACCACCTCTTCAACCCCGAAACCGTCTACAAGCTCCAACATGGCACCCGCGCTGGTCGCTACGACATCTTCAAGGAGTACACCAGCGCGGTCGACGACCAGTCCGAACGGATCGGCACCCTTCGCGGCCTGTTCCGCTTCCGCACCGACCAGAGGCCGCCGATTCCCATCGAGGAGGTCGAGTCGGTGGCATCGATCGTCCGACGCTTCTCCACCGGCGCCATGAGCTACGGCTCGATCTCGACAGAAGCTCACGAGACCCTCGCCATCGCCATGAACCGGATCGGGGCGAAGTCCAACACCGGCGAGGGCGGCGAGGACGCCGAGCGTTTCGTTCCCGATGCCAACGGCGACCTTCGCCGTAGCGCGATCAAGCAGGCCGCGTCGGGTCGCTTCGGCGTGACCAGCGAATACCTGGTCAACGCCGACGACATCCAAATCAAGATGGCGCAGGGAGCAAAGCCGGGAGAAGGAGGCCAGCTCCCCGGGCACAAGGTCTACCCATGGATCGCCAAGACACGTCATTCCACGCCCGGCGTGGCTCTGATCTCGCCGCCGCCCCATCACGACATCTACTCGATCGAGGATCTGGCTCAGCTCATTCACGATCTGAAGAACGCCAATCCGAAGGCACGAATCCACGTGAAGCTCGTGGCGGAGATGGGCGTGGGCACTGTGGCCGCCGGCGTCTCGAAGGCCCACGCCGATGTCGTCCTCATCTCTGGTCACGACGGTGGAACCGGAGCCTCGCCCCAGACATCGATCAAGCACGCCGGGGCGCCCTGGGAACTCGGTCTCGCGGAGACCCAGCAGACCCTCCTGCTCAACGACCTGCGAGACCGCATCGTCGTGCAGACCGATGGCCAGTTGAAGACCGGTCGCGATGTGATGGTTGCGGCGCTTCTCGGTGCTGAGGAGTTCGGCTTCGCCACCGCTCCGCTGGTGGTGATGGGTTGCGTGATGATGAGGGTGTGTCATCTCGACACCTGCCCCGTGGGTGTCGCCACCCAAAACCCCGAACTCAGAGCCAAGTTCAGCGGCAAGCCGGAGTTCGTCGTCAACTTCTTCGAGTACATCGCAGAGGAGGTCAGAGAACTCATGGCCCAGCTCGGCTTTCGTACCCTCGATGCCGCTATCGGTCAGGTCGAAATGCTCGACACCACCGAGGCCATAAGCCACTGGAAGGCAGATGGTCTCGATCTCTCACCGATCCTCCATCTCCCGGAGATCGCCCGCGAATCTCGCCGTCACCAATGGAAAGAGCAGGACCATGGACTCGAACTCGCCCTCGACCAAACCCTGATCCGATTGGCCGAAGGCGCCATCGAGACGGGGCGCCCCGTCACCATCGACATCCCTATCCGCAATGTCAACCGCACCGTCGGAGCCCTGCTCGGCTTCGAGGTGACCAGCCGCTACGGAGCGTCCGGGCTTCCCGACGACACGATCGTAGTGAATCTCACGGGGTCGGCAGGCAATAGCCTCGGCGCTTTCGTGCCCCGCGGCATCACCCTTCGCCTCGAAGGCGACGCCAACGACTATGTCGGCAAGGGATTGTCGGGCGGACGACTGGTGGTGAGGCCTCCGAGCGATGCCCAGTTCATCGCCGAACAAAACGTGATCGCGGGAAATGTCATCCTCTACGGAGCGACCGGCGGCGATGTCTTCCTGAGGGGTGTGGTGGGGGAGCGGTTCTGTGTCCGCAACTCCGGCGCTACAGCAGTGGTGGAGGGAGTGGGCGACCACGGCTGTGAATACATGACCGGTGGCCGGGCGGTGATCCTCGGCCCGACCGGCCGCAACTTCGCCGCGGGTATGTCTGGCGGTGTGGCCTTCGTGCACGACCCTCACGTTGAGTTCCCGACTCGGGTCAACCTCGACATGGTGGCTCTCGAACAGCTCGACCAACACGATCTGGCCTGGCTCCATGACCGAATCGAGAAGCACCATCACGAGACCCAGAGCGAGGTGGCCGCGCGGATCCTCGCCGCGTGGAGTACCACCTCAGCGGAGTTCGTGAAGGTCATGCCGATCGACTACCGACGAGTCCTCGAGGCAGCCGCGGCTGCCCGCGAAGCGGGCGAAGACGAAACTGCCGCGGTGATGGCCTCGGCCCGGACCTGAGAGGAGCACACCATGGCTGATCCACGTGGTTTCATGAAACACGACCGAGAGCTCCCCAGCCGTCGTCCGGTGCCGGTCCGGCTCACGGACTGGAAGGAGGTCTACAACCCCTTCCCCGAGGAGCAGATCGTCGACCAGGCCAGCCGCTGCATGGATTGTGGCATCCCGTTCTGCACGAATGGGTGTCCGCTCGGAAACGTGATCCCCGACTGGAACGACCTGGTGTATCGCCACCAATGGCGAGACGCGAGCGAACGACTACACGCCACCAACAACTTCCCGGAGTTCACCGGCAGGCTGTGCCCCGCACCCTGTGAGGCGGCCTGTGTGCTCGGCATCCACGAGCCGGCGGTGGCCATCAAGCGGATCGAGGTGGAGATCGTCGACCGAGCATGGGACGAGGGCTGGATCGTCGCAGAGGTTCCCTCGGAAACCACGGGTAAGGCCGTGGCCGTGGTCGGATCCGGCCCGGCCGGCCTCGCCGCAGCCCAACAGCTGACCCGAGCCGGCCACCGGGTGGTGGTCTATGAGCGTGCCGACCGTGTGGGTGGGTTGCTGCGCTACGGGATCCCGGAGTTCAAGATGGAGAAACATCACATCGATCGTCGTGTCGAGCAGATGCAGGCCGAGGGCACCCGGTTCGTTCTCGACACTTCGATCGGCGCCGACATCAGCGCCTCAGAGCTGAGCGGCGAGTACGACGCCGTGGTGCTGGCCTGCGGAGCCACCGAGCCCCGCGACCTCCCGATTCCCGGACGCGACCTGGCGGGAGTTCACCAGGCGATGGAGTTTCTCCCCCTGGCCAACCGGGTTCAGGAAGGCGACCTGGCCGACTCGCCCCTCAGTGCCAAGGACAAGGACGTGATCATCATAGGTGGTGGAGACACCGGGGCCGACTGCCTGGGCACCTCGCTTCGTCACGGAGCCGCTTCGGTACACCAATTCGAGATCATGGAACGGCCTCCCGATGTTCGACCTGAGGCTCACCCTTGGCCCACCTGGCCGATGATCTACCGCGTGAGCTCTGCTCACGAAGAGGGAGGAGAGCGTGAGTACGCAATCAACACGGTGCGCTTCGTGGGCGACGATCGCCACGCCGTGACCGGCCTCGAGACGGTTCGCGTTGAGCAGAAGCTCGAAGACGGCCGCATGAGTTTCGATGCTGTGGAAGGCAGCGAGCAGAGCTTCCCGGCCCAGCTCGTCTTGCTGGCGATGGGTTTCACCGGGCCGGAACGCAGCCCGCTCATCGAACAGTTCGGAGTCGATCTCGACGGTCGTGGCAATGTTGCCCGGGGCGGTGACTGGCGGTCCAACGTCGACGGGGTCTTCGTGTGTGGCGACATGGGCCGGGGCCAGAGCCTGATCGTGTGGGCGGTAGCAGAAGGCCGGTCGACAGCCGCGTCTGTCGACCGCTGGTTGATGAGTGACAGCCAGTTGCCCTCGCCTATCGTTCCCACATCGGCTCCTCTACGCTGATCAGCCAAGGTCGGCCCTGGGTCATTTGGCCCTCCGACCTCAATTCGAGCGATCAGTGACCGACCTGATTCGTGGGCACCTGTCCGGGTGCACGCCATGTCACAAGAGGGCACTGTCACATGCTCAAGAGGATCAAGATCCGCGGCAAGCTTTTGCTGCTCCTAACCGTGCCCCTGCTGGCCGTGCTGTTGTTCGCCGCATCCGGGGTGGTGGATCGCACCGAACTCACCGACGGAAAGGCGCGAGAGGCTCGCCTCGCCCAGGTAGCCGACGCGGGCGCCGATCTCGCCGTGGCTCTCCAGGTCGAACGTTTCGAGACCATCCAGGCCGGACGCCTGACCGTCACGACGGCGGAATACCGCTCTGATCAACTCGCCTCCAATGCCGCCCTTGATCGCTGGAGTCAGACCGTCGAGAACGTTCTCGTCGATATCAGTGATCCTGCCCTCGCCGACAGCTTCGTCTCGGTCCGAGACGAACTCACCAGAGACCTGGATGAGGAAAGAATCGGCCGCCCCGCCGGAGCGGTGGCCGACCGACTTCAGGCCCAAACCGATCAGCTCACCGCGATCAACATCGCCTTGGCCAGAGAGGCCACCGATCTCGAGCTGTTCCGATCGCTCGACACCTTCGTGCAGCTGATCGAGATCCAGGACTCGGTCAACAATATCGCCGTGATCGGCACGCTGGCCATCGACGATGGTCGCCTGGGCGTCACCAGCCCCGCCCTGATCGATGCCGAGGTGAGGTTGATCGAGGCCAACATGAACGCACTCGAGGCCTCAGCCGACGACAAGTACGTCGAACTGCTCGTCGGCCTGCAGACCGACGGATTCCTGCCCGGTTTCGCCACCGACGGAGGGCTCAGTCGCACCGACGGTTTCGTGCCCGCCATCGACATCCTCGAGGCCGTCTACGACGGCATCGTTGTGGGTGGAGTGGCCTGGATCGCGGCGAGCGAGGAGAGGCTCGTCGCCATCAACGGTGTGATCGACGTGGTTCTCCGCGACGCCAACTTCACCGCCTCGTTCGCCTCCGAACAGGCTGCAGGCGAGGCCCGATCCTTCCTGATCTTGGCCGGCTCGGTGGTTGTGTTCGCCCTGCTCATGGCCCTGCTGATCGGACGTTCCGTGAGTCGTCCCCTGATCGACCTGACCCACGGAGCCGAACAGCTTTCGGCCGAGGAACTCCCGGCAATGGTGGAATCGATGAGAACAGCCGGCCGAACGCCGGCGCCGATGATGACTCCCATCCAGGCGAAGGGCCGCGACGAAGTCGCCCAACTCGCGCGTGCCTTCTCGGAGATCCAGAGCGTGACCGTGGAGGTGGCCGAGGAGCAGGGTGAGCTTCTGCAGCGGGGTATCTCCGACATCTTCATCAACCTCGCCCGCCGCAACCAGAGCCTGCTCGATCGCCAGATCGACTTCATAGACCAGCTCGAGTCACGCGAGGAGAGCCCCGACCAGCTCGAAAACCTGTTCCGGCTCGATCACCTCGCCACCCGGATGAGGCGAAATGCCGAGTCGCTCCTCGTTCTGGCCGGCGCCGAGCCCAGCCGTCGTCGGGGCAAGCCGGTGGAGCTCGCCGATGTGGTGCGGGTTGCCATGGGTGAAATCGAGGACTTCAGCCGCATCCAGCTCCTGTCGGTCGACTCGGCCACTGTGGCAGGTTCGGTGGCAGTCGACCTCGCCCACCTGATGTCGGAGCTCATGGAGAACGCAACCCAGTTCTCGCCCCCGGAGTTCGACGTCGAGGTGGTGGGACATCGCAGTGCCGATGGCAGCTATCAGCTGACCCTCACCGACAAGGGCATCGGCATGAGTGCGGAGCAGATCAGCGGGGCCAACGACACGCTCGCGGAGCCGCCTGTGATCGGCCTCGACCTGAGCCGCTCGCTCGGCTTCACCGTCGTCTCCCGACTCGCCGACCGACTCGGAGTGACGGTACGCCTCACCAGTGCCTCAGACGGCGGCGTGACCGCTCTGGTCACGGTTCCCGCTGAGATGGTGGGCACCGCCGACGACACCGACAGAGCTGTCCCGATCGCCGAACCATCTGCGCCGGTCGCTGAACCGGCCCCCCTGGCCGCCCCGACCCCGATCGCCCTCGTTCCCGACGCACCGGTCAAGCCGGAACCGAAGGTCGAGATCGCGAGTAGCGATGAGCTCGCGGCCCTGCCGATGCGACGCCCCACGCCGGTCGAGCCTGAGCCTGTCACCGCAGATCTCTTCGACGTCTTCAAACCGATCGATCCCACCCCCGCGCCGCCCACCAGTCCTGGCGCCGATATCTTCGCCCCGCTCGACAAGACCGCAGCACCGCTTCCGAGCAGGACCAAACCAGTACCCGAGTCCGTTCCGGCCGCGCCCGGACCCTGGGACCAGCCATCCTCTCCGGCTCCTCCGGACATGGCCGAGCCGATTCCCACCGCGGTCACTTCGCCTCCTGTCGCCCCGCGACCGGCCGCCGAGGTAGGGGCAGTCGACCACAGCGTCACGAGCGCGGGACTCATCAGGCGCACGCCGCGCCACGTCGATGTGCCCGACGGCTCGAAATTCGCCACCGCCCAACCGGTGGCGCAAGCTCCGACCCCGGCCAACCGGTCGCCTGAAGAGGTACGCGAGATGCTCAGTCGCTATCGCGCTGGCCTCCGCAAGGGACGCGGACCCAAGAACGACGACGGCCAACAGAACAGTCGGAGCTGAGGAAACAAATGACCGAGATGACAACAGCCGCCAACAACGTCAACTGGCTCGTGGCGAACTTCGTCGAGCGAGTACCGGGCGTGAGCGAGACCGTCGTGGTCTCCTCCGATGGCCTTCCAATGGCCCTCTCCGGAGGCCTCGATCGAGACGCCGCCGACCGTTTCGCCGCTGTCGCCTCCGGCCTCATCGGCCTTGCCTATGGCGCCGCCGGCCGTTTCGGCGGAGGACGCGTCAACGAGGTGATCATCGAGATGGAGTACGCCTTCCTTTTCGTCACCGGCGTGAGCGATGGCTCGTGCCTGGCCGTCGTGGCCGACGCCGACTGCGACGTCGGACTCGTCGGCTATGAGATGGCCGTGCTCGTCGAGAAGACCGGGCCCTTCCTCACCCCCGAACTCCGCGCCGAATTGCAGAGCTCACTGCCCCGATGAACGAAACACCTCGCGAAGACCGGTTGCGCGTACGTCCGTACGCGCTGACCGGTGGACGGGTCCGATCGTCGACCGAGCTTGCGCTCGAGACGATCGTTCGCGTCACGACGCGGGGCGAAGCCGGTTCACAAGAACTGGCCACGGAACGACGCCTGATCTGCGAACTCTGCATCGATCCGACGTCGATAGTGGAGATATCAGCACACCTCCAATTGCCCCTAGGTGTCGCCCGCGTTCTGGTAGGCGACATGGTTACGGAGGGTTTCCTCGACTGCAACAGCACCCCTGTTGCCGCCTCGGATTCCCGTCCCGACCTCCGACTCCTCGAAAGGGTCCTCGATGGTCTTCAAGCGCTCTGAACCGTCCAAAGCATCAAGCGGGGCCGTTCCGATCCCCGTCAAGATCGTGGTGGCCGGCGGCTACGCGGTCGGCAAGACGACTTTCGTCGGATCGATAAGTGAGATCGAGCCGCTTACCACCGAGGCGGCCCTCACCACCCACAGCGCCGGTGTCGACATCGCGGGTGAAGCCGAGAAGAAATCGACCACCGTCGCCATGGACTTCGGCCGGATCAGCCTTGGCGACGACCTGATCCTCTACCTGTTCGGCACGCCAGGCCAAGATCGCTTCCACTTCATGTGGGACGACCTCGTCAGGGGCGCCATCGGCGCCGTGGTGCTGGTCGACACCTCCCGGTTGGAAGACTGCTTCGCCGCAGTCGACTACTTCGAGTCGGCCGGCCTGCCGTTCGTGGTGGCGGTGAACGCCTTCTTCGGGCGGATTCACCATTCTCTCGACGACGTTCGCGAGGCTCTCGCAATTCCGGCCGAGGTGCCGATGATGGTCACCGATGCCCGCGACCGCGCGGCCACCAAGTCGACTCTCCTCGAGCTGGTTCAGCACGCGCTCACCCGAGCGGGTGCACCGGCCTGATTTCTCATCTCTGCCGGGGGAACAGCGCCACTAACGACATTGGGCGGCAAGCACCTCGAGGGTGTCGTAGGCCGTGCGCTCCCAACTGAATCGCGCCGCTCTCATGCCGGCCTCTTTTCCGAGCTGGTCGCGCAGACCGTCGTCGCTCAGGATTCGCGACAGGGCGGGGGCGAGGTCGTCGGCTTCCGCGAGCAGGCCCGTCGCCTGGTCGTCTATGGCATCGACATGACCAGAGATGCGGGTTGCGACACTTGGAGTACCGCAGGCCGCGGCCTCGGTGATGGTCATTCCCCAGCCCTCCGACCGCGAGGCGCTGGCCACCACCCAGGTAGAGCGGTAGAGATCGAGCAACTCCTCATCGCGGACCCGCCCGGCTAGTTCGCACCACTCCTCGGCGCCGAGCTCGGTGATCCGTCGCTCGAGCATGTCGCGCTCATGTCCCTCGCCCACGATCACGAGGCGGGCATTGGGGATCGTGAGGCGAACTTCCAGCATTGCCTCGATGAGGCTGTCGAAGGCCTTGGACGGCATCAGGCGACCCACCCCGAGCACCATCGGGCTATCGGATCGCGTACCGCCGGGAGTGAAGCTGGCACCAATCCCTGGGGGCACGACCTGAATGTTCTCCGCCGGAAGCCGCAGGCGGGACATGATGTCGTGGCGCGACGACTCGCTGAGGGTCACCACCGCTGAACGACGGTAGAAGGGCGGTGCTATGCGGCCCTCCAGGATCTGGCCGGCGCGGGCCAGGTTGGGAGGCAGCACCATCGGCCACATCTCCTCATGCACATGGTGGAGCCACGTCACGCGCGGTCCCCGAGCCCAGATCGGCGAGAAGAAGGGAACACCGTTCCAGATCTCCACCAGTCCATCGCGACGTCCGTGGCGTCCGAGGAGCTCGGAGATGACGGCCCGAGGGAACACCAGGTAGCGACCGGCCCGCCTGATGACGGTGTAGCCGTCGCGCGTGGTCTCCGGTGGCGAACCCTGCGCATAGGAAGCGCGCATCATCACTTCGATCCCGGCCTCGCTCCACAAGGAGGCCACGGTCGCAGAATGTAGCTCGGAGCCACCGGCCTCGACATCGGCAAGATCACGCCACGCCAACATGTGGATCCGCTTGATGCCCACTTCGGCGGCGAGATCTCCGATCTTGGCGATCGACTCACCACTCGATCGACGCACTTTCGCCCCCTCCGGGTGACTGGACTGAGGCATGGTACCGGCGTGTCCGGGCAATCGAAGCCGGCGCGGCTTGCCTGTCGGCGAGGTGGACGGCAAGGATTCCGCCGACATGTCTATATCTGAGTCTCCTGTCACGGTCGTCATCATCCATCACAACCGTCCCGATGCTGTCGTTCGGACCGTGGATGCCTACCTCGCACAGTCGATCCCCACCAAGGTGATCCTGGTCGACAACGGATCGTCAGCGAACGCCGACGATGTCCTCAACGACCTAGCCGGGATCGTGCAGGTCATCAGGGCCGGCCGAAACCTCGGTTTCGGACCAGGTGCCAATGTCGGTCTACGGCGTTGGTTGCGGGCCGGAGTGGGGGAGTGGGTGGCGATCACTCCCCACGATGCCCTGCCCGAACCGGACACGTTGGAGAAGATCATCGACGCCGTCGATGCTCGACCCGAGGTGGGTCTGGCCAGCGCCGACGTAGGAGATGGTGCTCGTCCGGTGATCGAGCCGTTCCTCGGTACCATCGACCTGCCGGCCACCGTCGAGGAAGGGTTCGAGTTGGTCGACTATCCGCACGGAACTCTCATGCTGGCGCGTCGCCGATGTCTGGAGGAAGTGGGCGTCTTCGATGAGCGCTACTTCGCATATTGCGAAGAATCCGAACTGGCTCTGCGGGCCAAGGAAGCGGGTTGGAGTTGTGGTCTCGTCCGGGGAGCGATGGTTCGCAACCCGGGTATGAGCGCCTCCATCGAGAGGGTGGCCTACCTCCAACTCCGCAATATCTTGCTGATGATGAGGGAGCACTTCGGCCGCCGCCAGGTGGTGTTTCGGATCTTCTGGGCCCTCGTCCAGATCCCCGTCGGCATCATTCACGCGCCCGCGAGGGGCTTGCACTGGTCGCCGGCAGGGCGTCTGAAGGGGATCCGTGACCACCTGCGCGGCCGCTACGGGCCGCCACCGTCGGATGTCGGGGGCGCTTGAGTGCTCAGGGGGTGCTGGTGCGAAGCCGGGGCAGCACCACGTCGGCGTCGTCCGGTTGGAGCGAATCGGACACCCCGGAGCGGTGGTTCACGAGTAGATCGATGCTCGTGGCCGGCACGGGCTCAGCGAAGTGGAACCCTTGTCCGAGCTCACAACCGAACTCGACCAGGAGGTCGATCTGGGCGGGTTCGGTGATTCCTTCTGCGACGGTGGCGATTCCGAGCGCCCGAGCAAGGGAGAGAACATGGCGGACGGTTGCGTCGTCCTTCGAATTGGTGCCGAGTGTATCGAGGTAGGCGCCGTCGAGCTTCAAGAGCTCGAGGTCGAAGCTGCGCAGATGAGTAAGTGATGAATAGCCGCTGCCGAAGTCGTCGAGGGCGAGACCGACGCCAAGCTCTCTGATCCTCCCCAAGGCCGCCCAGGCGCCTCGGGGGTCGTTGATGAGCGCGGCCTCGGTGAACTCCAGATAGATCGTTCCCGGCTCCAGCTCAGCGGCCTCGATCGCTCGGGCCACATCGTCGATGAAATCGACCTGGGAAAGCTGGCGAGGCGAAACGTTGACGGTGACTCTGAGCGGCACTTCACCTGGAGCGGCCATGTCTGCCCATCGGCGGGCTTGGCGACAGGCCTCACCGAACACCCAACGCCCGACCGGCACGATCAGGCCCGTGTCTTCGAGAGCTCCGAGAAAGTCCAGGGGGGCGACGATGCCCCGCTGCGGATCGTCCCAGCGCAGCAAGGCCTCGGTTCCGACGATCGATCCTGTGCGCAGAGCGACGATTGGCTGGAACAGGAGTTTGAACTCGCCCCTGTCGAGGGCCTCGTGGAGGCGTCGCTCGGCAGTGGCGGGTGTGAGATTGACGCGCATCCAGTCGGCGTAGACGGAAGTGCGGTCGTCGCTGCCCTTGGCGTCGTACATCGCGGCATCGGCATCGCGCAAGATCTCATCTGGGTCGTCGGTGACATCGCCGAAGGCCACACCAATACTCGCCGATATCGAAATCTGGTCCTCGCCGAGCTCGAATGGTGTCTCGATCGCGGCCACAACGTCTATGGCGAAGCGCTCGGCTGCTTCATGGGTGTGGGGCAGCGGGTCAATCAGCACGAACTCGTCGCCTGCGAACCGCGCCGCCCAGCGGTCGGGCTCACACATGCGTTGTAGGCGCTCCGCCACCGCCTTCATCAACTCGTCTCCCACCTCATGGCCGTATGTGTCGTTCACGACCTTGAACCCATCGAGATCGATGAAGAAGACCGCGGCCTTTGTGTTGTTGCGCCGGGCGTGCAGGAACGACGACGGGAGCACCTCACGTAGGTGGCGACGGTTGGGCAGGCCGGTGAGAGCATCGTGGAGGGAGAGATGGGTGAGTTGGCGCTGAGCGCCGATGGCATCCCGGTAGCGACGTAACGCAAAGAACGACGCGCCCATGGGGACTATGAACACCAGGGCCAGAACCCCGTTGAAGTTGAGCTCGTCGACGTCGTCGATTCGATTGAGAAGCTGGTCCGGCACCGTGAATGCGATCGCGAGGACGCAAAGGGTCACGCCGAGAACGACTATCCAAGCCAGATCGACCCCGGCGCGGTGCTCCGACTCGACGAGGCGTTCGATTTCGAAGGGACTTGAATCCCGATCGCGACGTGACATGGAGCTCACCTCCGAGCGGCGGCCACTGACCTAGTGCTCCACGTCGGCAGTCGTGCCCTGGAAGTTAGCCCACTTAGGCGGTGGTCTCTTCGTGGTATTCCGCGTCGACATTGACTTCCCACACATTGTGGCTCGAACCATTGACGATGTTGTCGACGGTGAGCATCGCGGTGTACATCGAGTGATCCTGGTTGTTGTAGCGATGCATACCGTTGCGGCCGACCGGATGGACGTTGGTGGCATTCTGGTCGAGCCAGGCCCGCAACACGTCGACATTGGCGCGATAGTGGGCGTCGTACATGGGGTAGGCCTTCGCCATCCGGAAGACGAATCCCTCCTCCACGACAGCGGGATCAACCAGTCCCAGTTCTGCGAGCTCCTGAATCCCTTGCTGGATGAGGTCGTGGTCGTCGGCGCACCAGAGGCGGTCTCCCTCATCGACGAAGTACTCGAGGCCGAGGCAGGTTTTCCCGGCGCGGGGCACCATCTCCGGCGACCAGGCGCCGAAGTTCTGGACTCGACCGACCTCTACGTTCGGGGCATGGATGTAGATCCAGTTGTCGGGGAACGCAGCCTCGGCGGGAACCACCAGGGCCACGGTCAGGAAGTCGCGGAACTGCAGCCCTCGGGCGGCGGCCAGCACTTCCGCAGGCGGCGGTGGATCCATCGCCTCGATGAGCAATGGGATTGGCATGGAGGAGATGAGATCGCTACACAGAAACGTGCGCTCGCCGTCGGGGGTGGCGGTGCACACCTCTACAGCACGCCCGTCGACGTGGCTGATCCGCCTGACCCGGTGGTGGAGTTCGACCCGGCTGCCCTGGTCCACGACCAGTTGATGGCAGCGTTCCCACATCATTCCCGGGCCGTGGCGGGGGTACTCGAACTCCTCGATGAGACTGGTGACCTCGGTTTGGTTTCGCTTCGGAAGCAGCGAATTGACAACAGCACGGAAGAGGTTGAGGTTCTTGATTCTCTGGGCCGCCCAGTCGGCCTGGAGTTGCGATCCGGGCACTCCCCAGACCTTCTCGGTGTAGGTCTGGAAGAAGATGCGGTAGAGGCGCCAACCAAACCTGGCCGCGGTGTATCCCTCGAACGTGGTTTGATCGCGTGGAGGTCTGATGCGGACCCAGCCATAGGAGATCACACAGCGGAGCGCCTCGATGATGCCGAGGTTTGCCAGCGCATTGAACGCCCTGAGCGGGTAGTCGTAGAACTTGCCTCCGTAGAAGATCCGACTCATGCGGGGTCGGGTGAGAAAGTCTTCGGCTGGAAGGATCTCATGCCACAGCTCCGCCACCGGAGCAACCTTCGTGAAAAATCGGTGACCGCCGATGTCGAAGCGCCAGCCGTCGATCTCCACGGTGCGAGAGATCCCTCCGACCACATCGTCGGCCTCGAGCACCGTGGCGGTGTGCCCGAGCTGGCCCAGCCGGTAGGCCGCGGTTAGCCCGGCGGGGCCGGCGCCCACGATCACCGGGCTGGGCGCGCCATCTGGTACTTGTCGGGTCATAGCCGCCCCTCCCAGAGCAGCGGGATCCTATCCGCACGAAATCGGGTCACCCACGGTAGGGGGATGATGTGAGAGGGTGCAGCTCGTGACCCAGATGTCGATCACCTGTCCGCGTTGCGGCGCCGAATGCACCGAGACCTACTACGGGCCGTGCACGGCGTGTCGCACCGAACTCTGCGCCTCGCTCGGCGGGGATCATCGTGTGGTCGCCCAGGTCGAGTACGAGCCGAAGATGAACGTCACTCCCAACGCGGTGGCATTGAAGGACGACTGAGTCGGTCCACCGACTCCGGACTCGCTCCAAAACGGAACGAAGCCCCGAGTAGCCTCCCGGCTTGCGCCAGTAAACTCCTCGGGGCTCCGAGTACGACTCAATCCCGGTCCAGCGAACCCGACGGCTCACCGTTCCATTGTGATGGCATCCTGCACTCGGACCCATCCTGACCGACACCGACGATACGTCTCCATCGTTGTCAACCCGACTCAACCGCTGGCACCCGACGGTACCTGGCCTATCCGATCCTTCGCCACCCCCGTCGGTGTGGTTCCAGTCCGGTGCGACCCGACATCTGCTCTCCGGCGAGAGCCTCCCGACCCGACCTCACACCCGGCGGTGTGCGTCTGACAATCTGGTGGTTCTCCGGGGAGTGGCACTCCTCAGGCCTTAACTCCGGACTCCTCGTGAGAGTCCTCGGATCTGTCCTGGGGGGCACCGGCGATGTCTCCGGTCGACCCACCGGCCCCCGAAGGAGCCGGCCTGATCTTGCCGTGTCTCAGCGTCGTCCCGATGTCTTCGAGGATTCAAACCGGGCTTCAGGGCTTGCGCCCGTCGGACCGATCCGACGTCCCGAAGCCGGTACTTCTGCTTCGACGAGATTCATACTGCTGGGCCGAGGGGTGATCGTCAACGGGTTGGGCCGAAATCCCCAGAAGAAGCGGGGAAAGCCACCGGATATCCCCAGAGATCTTGGCCTTGTCCACAAGCTTGCCCACAGATGGCCTCTTTTCAGGACCCGGATTCGGGTTCTGGAATCAGTTCGGAATAGCGATTCGCGTGGCCGGACACGGAGTCCACGTAGCTGAGGGAGGTGTTGTATCCGTAGTAGGCCCTTCTCAGGGCGGTCGGCCGGGATAGGTCGCCGCCGAGCTGGCACAGGTAGCGGCCGGTCGTGAAGGCTGCGTCGTAGATGTTGTGGGGGTCCTTGATGCCGTCGCCGTTGGCGTCTCGAGAGCGAATCCGCCAGGTTTCAGGGATGAACTGCATGGGACCCACAGCCCGATCCCAGTCGACGTCGTTGTCGAGAGAGCCGCCGTCGGTATCGACCACGGCCCGAACCCCGGGCCCACCGTCGAGTACAACGCCGATGATCGGGGAATCGGTTCTGCCGTCGGCGCGTATCGAACGGCCACCGATCTCACCGTGGCGACTCTCGACCCGGCCGATCCCGGCGATCATCCACCACTCGAGGCCACAGTCGGGGAGCTGCTCGGCGAGAAGGACCTCCGCAGCCAGATAGGCATCGAGAGCGACCACCGAGAAGTCCATGCCACCGATCTGGGCATTGCGACGGGCCCGTCGCACCACATCGGTGGCCGCTTCGATCTCGCTTGCCAGTTCGATCAGGCTGTACTCGTCGACCGCGATCGCGCTGCGGAGCGAGGTCGTCACGGTGCGAAGTTCGAGGGCTCGACCACTGAACGCCGAGAGCTGGGTCTCGAGGTTGGCTCGCTGCTCGAGCAGGCTCCGACGGGTGGCGAACTGGGATTCGTTGACCTCGGATGCGAGCTGGCTGATTCGCGCCTCGTCCACGGCATCGGTGGCGGATCCCAGAGCCGAACTGTCGGCCTCGCCATGGTTCAGGAAGAGAGCGAGGGCCCGCTCTCGGAGCACCGTCTCGAGCGCGGCGATATCGGCATCGACGGTGCCGGCGGTGAAGCGGGCGGAATCGAGGAGCTGGTCGACCCCGAGCAACTTCTCTCTGACCTCATCGAGTCGGATGCGCGAGGAAGCTAGTCGCCTGAGCGTCTCGGCCCGGTCGAACAGGGCTCGATCGAGGTGTTCGACCGCCGCTACCCACTCCGCGCCCTCGAGCTCCAGAGCGATTATCCGTGAGTCGAGGGTGTCGTCGGGCACCAAGGATCCGATGGTGGGAAGTTCCGCAGCGGCATCGCGCCCCGATGCCGGGTCGCGAGCAGCGAGGAGACCGGTGACCAGGGCTACCGCCAGGGCGAACGCGAAGGCCGTGGAGGCGCTGGCGCGGCGAGTGGGTGATGGGACTGTGGACACAGGGACGTAAAACCTCGCGGGCGCAACCGCCCAGAAGTCCCGCTTGACCCTCGTTCAGTGTATCGACCCCGTAGGCCGGCGCGGGGATCCTCAGGCCGGCCAGTGGCCATGGGCCTGGAACACCGAACGCAGCACCTCGGGCTCGTCGGACATCACTCCGTCGACGCCAAGATCGAGAAGGTGACCGATCTCGTCGGGATCATCGACGGTCCACACATGCACATGAAGCCCTTTGCGATGCGCGGCAGCGACGAAGCGCTCGGTGACCACGGCCACCGGACCGCTGCGAACGGGTACCTGCAAAACCTCGATGCCGCGTACAGGAAGGGGAACGTGCCAACCCGCCGCCAGGGTGGCGGCCACCTGAACGGGACCCGCCCCGGTGCAGAGTCGCGCACCCACGAGAGCTTTGACCCGACGGGTGCGGCGGCCGCTGAATGAGGTGACGCACACGCGATCGACAGCCGCCACCCGGTCGAGGACATCGGCGAGGGGTCTCACCGCAGCGTCGTGCTTGGGGTCGAGGTTGAACCTCGTGTCGGGAAACGTCGCGAGAAGATCGTCGAGGCGACAGATCTCCTCCACCCCTGACACCTTCGCCCGGCTCACCTCCTTCCAGGTCAGCTGGGCGACAACGCCTTCACGGTCGGTGACGCGGTCGAGGACGTCGTCGTGGAAGGCCACCGCGACACCGTCGCTGGTCACATGAACATCGGTCTCGAGATGGGTAAATCCGAGGTCGACCGCGTGGCGAAATGCTCGCTCGGTGTTTTCGGGATGGACACTCGCTCCGCCTCGGTGGGCGAAGCCGATCGGCCCGTCGCTGGCGAGGTATGGGTGGGTCACGCGGGTGACCCTACGTCACAGCTCGGCGGATCTGACTACGGTGGCCAGATGGGGGCCGCCGATCAGCTAGCTGAACTTCTGGCCGACCCCAACGGCCGCTTGCCCCTCGATCGATCACTCCTCTTACTCGCGGCTGCACGCCCCGGACCCACCGCTTCGGTTGAATCCGGGATGGCCGCGCTCGACGATCTCGCTTCGGCGTGCGCCAACTCCACCCTCGACGGCATCACCCGCCACCTGTTTCACGACAAGGGATTCATCGGCGACCACACCGACTACCACGATCCCCGAAACTCCCTGCTCGATGAGGTGCTGGCCCGGCGTGTCGGGATGCCCATCACCCTCGGAGTCGTGCTGATGGAGACCGCTCGCCGGCTCGGAGTCGGTCTCGACGGGATCGGTATGCCAGGCCACTTCTTGGTGCGTGATCGAGTACTCACCGAGGTGTTCATCGACCCCTACAGCGAGGGAACCCAGATCAACGAGGGCGAGTGTCTCGCCCGGTTCCGTTCGATCCACGGGCCAGATGCCACCTTCGATCCCCACTTCCTCGATCCGATAAGCAACCGCGCCGTCATCGGCCGCGTTCTGAACAACCTCACCGCTTCGTTCCGGGGCCGTAGCCCGAGGGATCTCGACTGGGTCCTGGATCTCAGGGTGCAGCTTCCCGCCCCTCCTCCAGACCAGCGGGCACTGGCCGAACTGTGCGAGGGACGCGGCCGCTACGAGGACGCAGCCGACCTCCTCGAACAGTTGGCTCTCTCCACCGGCAGCGAAGCAGCGGCGGAGCGGGCATTTCTGCTGAGGTCACGCCTCAATTGACCCAATCCCCGACACAGGCGCGGTAGCGTCGTCGAATGCATCGCCGTACCAAAATCGTCGCCACCATCGGCCCGTCATCTGAGGACGAGGCCACACTGCGAGCGATGATCCACGCAGGGATGGACGTCGCCCGCATCGGCCTCGCCCACAACACCATCGACGAGGGTCTCGAGCGCTACCACCGGATCCGCTCGGTCTCCGCCGATGAAGGCCAGCGAGTCGGCATCCTCGTGGATCTCCCCGGGCCCAAGGTAAGAGCAGCGTCGTTCGGCGAGGACGGTGTGGATGTGGCTACCGGATCGACGGTGGAGCTCAGGGTCGGGTCCGACGCTTCGACAAGCAGCGTCATCGAAGTCGACTACGTGAGTCTCATGTCCGACATGCAGCCCGGCGATCGCCTCACCGTCGGCGACGGGGGAGCGGTGCTCGAGATCACCGACAAGAAGGTCGAGAAGATCCTCGCCACAGTCGTGCATGGCAGCCGCCTGAGGGGCCGGCCGGGAGTACACATTCCGAGCGACCGCCTCCAGATTCCCACCCCAACGCCTGAAGACTTCTTGGCCCTCGATGCCTTCGTGGAGGTCGGTGTCGACATGGTGGCCATCTCCTTTGTCCGCTCGGCCCACGACATCCGTCGCGTCGGTACCGAACCCCATCCTCGTGGCCCGCTCGTGATCGCCAAGATCGAGACGCGAGCCGCGGTCGACAACTTGTCCGGGATCATCGAGGCCGCCGGCGCCGTGATGGTGGCACGCGGCGACCTCGGAAACGAGTGCAGCCTCGAAGATCTTCCCCACCTCCAGAAGCAGATCATTCGAGAATGCATTGCCGGTGGCCGTCCCGTGATCACCGCCACCCAGATGCTCGAGTCGATGGTCACCAGCCCTGCTCCCACTCGCGCCGAGGCGTCCGACGTGGCCAATGCTGTATTCGACGGCTCATCGGCGGTGATGCTCTCGGGCGAAACTGCCATCGGCATCGACCCGGTCAATGTGGTGCGCACAATGAGCCGAATCGCCCGCCGCGCCGATGAGGAGATGGACTACGAGGCCTGGGCCGAACAGCTGTCGGAGATGCGCATGACCGAGTCTGACGCCGGGTCGGCATCGGTCACCGACGCCATGACCATGGCTGCTTGGCGTGCCGCGGCCGAGCTCGGGATCGACAACGTGCTGTGCATCTCCGGCTCGGGTTTCACGGTGCGCTCGATGGCTCGGTTCCGACCCGAGGCGAGCATCCTTGGATTCTCAACGAGTGAGGCAACTGTGCAGCAGCTCACACTGAGTTGGGGCACCACACCGATGCTGATGAGTTCTGGCGGATCCAATGAGGAAATGGCTTTCGAGGCGATCCGGCTGGCCAAGGCGGCCGGCCACGTCAGGGCCGGCGAACTCGTTGGGGTGTTGGCCGGTTCCGACAGCAGATCGCGAGCCACCAATGTCCTGCGTCTCGAACGGGTGCCCTAGCGACTACCGACACTCGCTGGAGCGCGTGCCGGCGGGAAGCTCGACTTCGGCCCCGTAGAGGCTGCATTCGCAGGTCTCCACACAATTCTCCAGATCCTCGCGCTGAATCCAAAGTGAAAGGCCGACGCCCGCGAGGATCACGAAGAGCAGGAATTTGGTGATCGCCCGCTGTACGAAGCGCACCACCAGGAACATCACATAGAGCACGAGCCCGATCCCGCCGAGAATTCCCCAACGTAGGGTTTCGGGATCGAGCCATTCGGGAAGCATCAAGGGAGCGTAACCGGCTCTCCGGGCGCCATCGGCGCACCCCTGTAGGCTCCCGATCCATGAACGATCGCCCGGTCAACTTGTCGATGTCTGGTCCCCCCGAAACAATTCTCGATGAAGAACCCGTCGAGGCCCTGGAGGCGCTGAGGGAGGCCATGTCGGGCGCCGATTCCGTCTCGTCGATAGGTGCGGTGTGTCAACGCTGGCCCCGGTTTCTCGAGGCCTGGGCCTCGTTGGGCGATGCCGTCGACGAACCCGCCCTCGCCTACGCCGCCTATCGCACCGGCTATCACCGCGGACTCGACCGACTCCGGGCCAATGGCTGGAGAGGAAGCGGCTACGTACGCTGGAGCCACGAGACCAACCGTGGCTTTCTCAGGGCCCTGAGCGGACTCCAACGGGTTGCCTCCGCTATCGGAGAGTACGACGAGGACGAGCGCTGTCGTCTCTTCCTGCACCAACTCGACCCCGAGTGGCCACCCGCCGGATGATCCTCGGAGGTGCAGTGCTGGCCGGAGGCGAAAGCCGCCGCATGGGTCGCGACAAAGCCTTCATCGCGGTCGGCGGTCGCCCCCTCTTGCAAGTGGCGGTGGATGCCTTGAGGTCGGCCGACGCCGAACCCATCGTCGTAGTGGGCGGAGACGCCATCGCGGTGGCAGCCCTCGGTCTGGAATACGTCGCCGACGAGTGGCCGGGGGAAGGGCCGCTCGGCGCCATCATCACCGCCCTCGACACCCTCGAGAGTGATCTGGTGGCGGTGCTTTCCTGCGACCTCATCGAAGCGTCGCCGCTGGCCGTGAGGACCGTGGCCGGAGCGGTGGGCTCATCCGATGTGGCCGTGCCGGTGATCGACGGACATTCCCAGTGGCACCATGCCGTCTGGCGGAGATCGTCGCGCGTCAAGCTGAGAACTGCATTCGACGCTGGCATCCGCGCCCCGAGGTTCGCGGTGAACGAGCTGGCGATCACCCGCGTGCTCGACGGCGACCCCTGCTGGTTCCACGATGCAGATCATCCCGATGATCTGCCCACCCCGGAGCTCTGATAGATCTCGACGGGGCTTCACAGCCGATCAGGGCGCTGGTGGCTACGCTCCAAGTCCATCCAGGAGAATGCATGAAGTGTCTCGATTCCGATCTACCCGATCCGAAAGCTCCAGCTTGAGTTCTTCAGTGCGTCCCCATCGATTCATCGATACCGCTTCTGAACTCGCTTCAGCACTCGACCAACTCTCGACCCAGCCGCGCTACGCCCTCGATACCGAGTTCCACCGCGAGCGCACCTACTGGCCGCGCGTAGCTCTGCTCCAGTTCGCCTGGCCCGGCGAGCTTGTCCTCATCGATCCACTCGAAGTCGACCTCGCTCCCCTGAAGGATCTCATGGAGAGCGAGAGTCTCGCTGTGCTCCACGCCGCTTCACAGGATCTCGAGGTCTTGGAACTCGCGTGCGGCGCTGCTCCTCATCATCTCTTCGATACCCAGATCGCCGCGGGTTTTCTCGGCATGTCCACTCCCTCATTGGCGTCGCTCCATGAGAGAGAACTCGGAGTGCAGCTCCCGAAGGGACACCGGCTCACCGACTGGCTCGAGCGACCACTGCGTGATGCCCAGCTCGACTACGCCGCGGCCGACGTCGATCGTCTGCTCGAGATCCACGATCTTCTCATCACCCAACTCGAGGCTCGGGGTCGCCTGCCGTGGGCGGAGGAGGAGTTCGAGATCCTGCGCTGTCGTGACCGTGGCCCTCGCGAGCCGCTCGAAGCCTGGCGCAAGATCAAGGAGGCGAGACACCTCAAGGGCACCGCAGTGAGCATCGCCAGATCGGTGGCTGCCTGGCGCGAGCGTCGAGCAGCCGAAATCGATCAGCCCGTGCGCTTCATACTCAGCGACATAGCGATCGTTGCGATATCCCAATCGGCGCCCGGTTCGCCGGAGGCGCTCGGCAAGGTTCGAGGGGTCGACAGGGGAATGGCCAAGGGTTCGATCGGCAGCCAGGTCCTGGTGGCCGTGAAGGAGGGGGCCGAAGCAGAGTGGCGGCCGCCCCGGCCCGAGAAACATCGCCCAGACGCACGTGAGCTGAGACCGGCCGTGGCGCTGGTGGCCGCTTGGGTCAACCAACTCGCCCGCGACAAGGAACTCGACCCCGCTCTTCTCGCCACCCGAGCAGATGTCGAGGCCCTCGTACGCGGCGACGACGACGCCCGCCTCGCCGAGGGTTGGCGAGCGGAGATGGCCGGAGGTCCGATCAAGCGCCTGGTTGCCGGCGACGCGGCCCTGGCGTTCGAACGAGGTTCGGTGGTACTCGAGGAACGAAGTCGACGTTCCGTCACCTGACCTTGTCGCCAAACGCCCTGGCGACGTGGGGTGAGCGCCGATCTGTGGCTACAATCGAGTGTCTTGATGTCCTCGACAGGGAGCCTGAGCCGTGAAGAAGGGGCGACACCGGCGGTATGAAGAAGCCCGCGAACTGAAGCGTTCGCACGATGGCGACTTCGATTCCCTTCTGGACAGCTTCTCAGACGACGACGAAGGAGCTGTGAAGCCCGAGCACGCGGCCTGGGCCGACGAGTTCGACGAAACGGCTGAAGAAGACTGAGTTCATCCCAAATCTGAGTCGATCCGGGCCCGTCATGCCCCGGTCTCATCGAGTATCTCGTCGAGTTTCAAGATGTCGTCGGCGGTGACGACACCGATGAACGATCCGTCCGGATCGGTGACCGCGAGCACACTGATGTCGGCCGATTCCATTGCCGCCACCGCGTCGCGCAGAGTCCACGACGGCAAAGCCACCGGCAGGTCGCTGGCCATGCGCTCGCCGATAGTGGTGGTCTCCCACTCCTCTCGGTCGAGGTCGGAGATGTCGTCGAGGCGGGCGAGTCCTTCGAAGGTGTCGCCTGATACCACCGGCACGACTCGCTCGCGACGGCCGAGCACGTGGAAATAGACGAACTCGCTCACCGTGGCGTCGGGCGGGACGGTGAGGACATCGGTGGAGAGGATCGACGACAAGGGAAGCGTGAAGCGCCGCTCGAGGTGTCCGAGGCGGTGGTCGCGCTGATGATCGGCCACCGTAGATGCACCGGCCACGAGCTGGCTCACTGCCGCAGCGACGAGGGCGGGAACCACGAAGGAGCCCACGCCACCGGTGGACTCCGCAACGAACATCACCGCGGCGATCGGCGCCCGGTAACCAGCGCCGAGGAAGGCCGCGAGGCCGAGAATGGGGTAGAGAGCCGTCTGGTCTTCACCTATGGCGGTGCCCACGAACTGGCCGAGTATCACCCCCAGACCAGCGAGAGGGATGAACAGGCCACCCACTCCACCGGCCAGAAGGGTGGCCATGGTGGCGGCGATGCGAAGCACGAACAGCAAGGCGATGAGGCGCAGGGCCCGGTCCTGCACCACCCAGGCCATAGCGTCGGTGCCGGGGCCCAGTGTGAGGGCCTCATCGAAGGCCTCATGGGAAATGTAGGCCAGCAAGGCCAGTGACGTGCCGCCGATGAGAAGGCGTCGATAGATCGGAAGGCGCTTGCCCTGGTTCTTGGCCCGACGCACGAGCCAAGCGAACCCACGGCCCGCCAACCCCGCTGCAATTCCGAGCAAGAGCGCCCCGAAGAGGTCGACCGCCTCCACCCCGAGCACCGACACGCTGCCCTCGTCGACGAGCACGCTCCCCTCGGCGAAGAACGGGATCACGGGCTCGGTGCCGACGAGGGCCACGAAGGTGGCGTAGCTGGCCGCCGCGGCGAGCAGCGATGGCAACAGGGCTTGGGGAGTGACATCGTCGCGATAGGGAGCCTCCATCGCAAAGATCACCCCGGTGGCCGGCGCCTTGAACACAGCCGCAACACCCGCTGCGGCACCGGCGGTGAGCAAGAGTCGGGCCTCATCGCGGCGCAGCCAACTCCCGGTGCGCTTGTGGACCCAGAGTCCGATGCTCGAGCCGGCGTAGATCGAGGGGCCTTCCAGGCCCACGGCTCCGCCCATGCCGATGGTGGTGACGCCTGCCAGCAGCTTCCCGGGAAGGTGGGCGATCGGGATCCGGGGAGTGCGCTCGTGAAACGCCCGGATGTACTCGTCGGAGGTGGCCGACGACGTACCGCGACCCAGGGTGTGGAGGATCAGAATCGCGGTGCTGACACCAATCGCCGGCGCAATCATCTGCATCCAGAGTTCCTGCTCGATCAACCACTCGAATGCGACCTCCACCGTGAACGCGTCGAAGATGGCGACGACGGCAGCCACCATGACGCCGATGGCGACTGACGCAGCGAGGATTCGGACATCGTGGCCTCGGACGAACGAGGCGAGAAGGGGCTTCACGCAGGCCCCTTCCTACACGGTCGAAAGGTTCCTACCGCACATCCTGGCCTGATCCTCGGCGCTGGTCAGCCTCGGGCCGCGACGATGGCGGTGTCGATGGCAATGGCGACATCGTCGCGGTCGACCACCGCCACCACCTTCCGGCCCTGGGCACGAGCCGCGAGTTCGGCGGTGGCATGGGTGCGGTCTCTGACTTTCAGCCGATCCGGTATGTCCACGAGAACATTGCCGATCAGTACGCCGTGCACCTTCGTTCGTTCGCCTCGTCGTCGTGGATGGATGTACTCCACCGGTCCCGCGAAGAGTGAACCGGACTCCGCTCTCAGTGCAGGAACCCGCAGACCTCGCGACTCGAGTTCATCGATGAGGGCCACGAGGAGACCGTGTTGGACGCGGGTCCTGCGGTCGCAGAAAGGAGCCACCTCCGAAAGCGACAGGGGTTCACTCACCCTTTCGAGCATCGCCAGAGCAGCCCGATACGAACCGGCGTGCTTGCCGCCTCGCGTTCGCTTGATCGCACGAGGGGAGGGAGCTCCGTCGAGCTGGATGCCCTCGAGTGACCGATGATCGAGATAGCGCCGAGCAAGGCGAGCGTTGTCGCGGGCGCGCCGTAGGCCTTCGTCTTCGTAGCTGTCCTCGTCGACCTTCTCGACGTGTGATCCGGCCTCGACCACCGCTCTGAGGGCTCCCACGAGCACCCGGTTCTCTTCGATGTCGTAGGCCCGCCTCGGAGAGGCACACACATACACGTCCTTGTTGCCCATGCTCGAGCCCTGGGCGGCGAAAGTGGCGGACCACTGAACCGGTCCCCTGAGCTCTCCGTAACACCGTTCGTGGTTTGAGCCGATGGCGGTCCTCAGATTCCGCAGGGTGCGCGGCATGCCACTGATGAGCGCTTCCGCCTCGTCACAGGTGGCGACCAATACACCGGCCAACTGCTCGACCACATCGGGGGAGAGCCCGAGGAGAGCGTCGACCGTCGGCCCCATGTCGAAGGGTCGCGAAAGCCTTCGCCAGAGTTCGGCCGTCGATTCGAGCGACGAGGCGAACAGGTCGGTGCCTTCGACGCTCATACGACCAGTTCGACACCGAGCACATCTGAGATCGTGCGCTGCGCCTCGAGTTGCTCGGGCGCGTCGAGATGGGCGGCGACCGTGCGGTAGAGGGTCATGGCCCGCCTCTCCTCCATGCCCTCGAACTGGGGCAGAAAGTAGGCGTAGAAGACCTCGTAGAGGAGGCGGGACTCGGTGATCCCGTCTCGTGCCCGGCGCGCCGCGTACTTGGCCGCGTCGAGGTAGACCGCCGGGCCCAGATCGGTGAACTCGCGCAAGGGCAGGAGGCGTTGCACGACTTCGCCCTTTCCATCGAGGAGTTGGCGGTAGGCCTCCTCTGACGGCGACCCGACTTCGATGAAAGCGAACCGTCGCATGAGGGCATAGGACATCTCGAAGAGGAGGTTCTTGTCGAAGACGTTCATGGTGGCGATGATGCGCCAGTTGGCCGGCACCCGGATCACGTCGGTCTCGTCGGGGGCCTCAACTCCGCTCGGAACCAGGGCGAGAGGGAATGTTTGGCCCTTGCGCTTGAACGGGAGTACCACCGCTGAACCCGAGAGCACGGTGAACAACTGGCCGAATGCCCGATCGAAGTTGGATCTGTTGAGCTCGTCGATGACGAGCCAACGGCCGCTCTCGATTGCCTCGACGAAGAGTCCGGGGCGAAATATCAGGCCGTCTGCGGTGGGCTGGAGGCCGCCGATCGTCTCGAACGTGGTCCACTCGGTGGTGGCCGTCGTCGGGAGGAAGCCCGTGCAGAACATGGCATGTCGGGCGACCTCCGAGGCGAGGTAGGCGAGGGTGGTCTTCCCGGTGCCAGGAGGGCCGGTGAGAATCACGTGCTTGCCCGCGTCGATGGCTGCTACGAGCTGGTCGATGACGTAGGCGGGGAAGATCATTCCTGCCTTCTCGGCAGCCGCGTTGATGTCCTCTGAGGTAAAGCCGGTCACATTCGTCCTTTCGGCGGTTAGGGCCGGGACCTGAGTAACTGGCGCAAAGTGGTCGTTCGACGGTCGGAGCGACGACGCTCCCGAGCGCCTACTCGGACCCGTGGCGGCGCACCTGAGGGTGGGGGAGAAACACCGGAGGGACCGCGTCGTCGGCTCTGGCGATCAGGTAGTCGACGAGGCGACGGTAGGGATGCTCGCCGACCAACTCGACGATCTCCTCGCGCAGGCTCTTCCACACCGGACGGTCTTCGCCGAAGGCCAGAGGATCGTCGGTGCACCACCAGGCGAACTCGACTCCGCCCTCGCCCCAGTCGCGGCGTTTCCACTCGCGCAGGATGAACGTGGTGTGCCCGTTGTCGTCGGTGGAGTCGTCGAAGCGGAGTGGAACCTGCCAGCAGACATCGGGTTTCCAGTCGATCGGGCGCTCGCCCCGACGTTGGGCCGCCTGGTGAAGAGCGCACCCGGCGCCGTGTTCGAACCCAGGGCGGTTGAGCAAGATGCAGGCGTCTTCGACCGACTGGGTGACCCAATCGCCATCATCGTTCTTGTAGATCGCGCCGCCCATCTCCTCGGCTCGATCCGAGAACTCCCACTCATGGGGTTCGAGTTGTTCGATCTTGCGTCGAATCGACTGGCGGTCGTTCTTGTCGATGAAGTGGGCGCCGTAGGTGCAGCAACCGTGCTCGTACTCCGCGGCGAGCTCCGTGAACACCCCCGGACACCCGCGCCCGTAAATACAGCCGTAGTTGCTGGTGAGGAAGGTGACGTCGAACTGCCAGGTGTCGCCGTCCTCGTCGGCGAAGGTGACCCACTCATGCAGATCGGGTGGTACATCGCTCATGGCCGGGACCGTACCCGGCGACCGATACGGTGCCCCGTATGGCAGGGGAATTCGACGAGATCAGAGGCCGACTCGAAGCGATCGGTGAGGAGTTGGCCGATCTGGCAATAGCCCGACTCCGAGATTCGATCGATGCCGGTGGTACAGAGCTACCGATCGACGAAAAGCGGATAACCAGGGCGAGGCGAGCGGTCGAGAAGGCGAGCCACCTGCTCGAAGAGCCCGACGACAGGTATTGAAGCCTCAGTGCCGCGGATCAGGAGGGGCTGTCGTCGTGGTCGTTGAGGGCATCGATCAGGCGCCGCATCCGAGCCCACTTGTGACGGTCGAAACGCATGGTGATGCGGGGGAGGCCGACATGGTCGTTGTCGCGGATCTCGGCCTCTGAGGCTTCGGTGCGTTCGATCTGGCCCTTTTCGAGAATGTCGCCGAATTCGACGTTGAGGTCGGCGAGCTCCTCATCTCCCACCTCGCGCTGGAGCCGGAGAATGAGGCGCGAGCCGACGAAACGCAGGGAGTGATAGGTGCGGTAGAACCGACACACCTCGGCGACCGCGGCATCAACGGTGTTGACGACCTTCACCAGGCACAGGTCGTCGGGCGAGATCAGGCCCTGCCCTTGGAGTTCGGTCTGAACGAATCGGTACCAGTGTTCCCAGTAGGTACTTCCGGGCGGATCGAGCAGCACGACAGGAGCAGGATCAGACTTCCCGGTCTGGATGAGGGTGAGCAGTTCAAACGATTCGTCCATCGTGCCGAAGCCGCCGGGAAGGAGTACAAAAGCGTGCGACTCCTTCATGAACATCACCTTGCGGGTGAAGAAGTAGCGGAAGTTGATGAGCTTCGGGTCGCCCGCGATTACCGGGTTGGCGTCGGATTCGAAGGGCAACATGATGTTGACGCCGAAGCTTCGATCAGCACCGGCCCCCTCGTGGCCGGCTTCCATGATTCCGGGGCCGGCCCCGGTAATAACCATCCAGTCGCGCTCGGCAATCCGAGACGCGAATTCACGGGCGACGCTGTAGGCCGGATCGCCATCCTTGATGCGAGCGCTCCCGAAGATCGTGCATTTCAGAACGTCGCTGTATGGCGCGAACACCTCGAAGGAGTAGCGGAGTTCTTTCACCGCGGCGGTAACGAGCTTGAGATCGCCCCGGTCGGCCTCCTCGAGCGAGAGGCGTAGCGCGCTCACCACCATCTCGAACACCATCTCGCGGTCTTCAGGATCGACGAACGACATCAGATCCACTATTCGAGCATCGAGTTCTTCGTCGCCGGTGCGGTAGCGCGATGAGATGTCGGTCACGGACAGACGATAGCGGCCTGAGGCGGCTAGGCCTGAGTCACCGCGATGGCCACCCTGGCGTCTCGCCTGGTTGCCAACGGCAGCCGGTCGAGATCGGGTCGGCCGTAGAGGGTTGTGCGCTGCACCAGGCGCCGGCCGAGGGGTTCGACCACTCGACGGAAGTCGTCGGCGCTCACTTCGGTGCCATGGTCGGCTCCGGCTGCTCTGGAAATGTTCTCATCCATGAGCGTGCCTCCGAGGTCGTTGGCGCCTGCTTGGAGGAGCTGGGTGATCGAGTTGAAGCCGAGCTTCACCCATGACCCTTGGATGTTGTCGATTCGTCCCCGGTAGGCGATCCGAGCCACGGCGTGCATCAAGAGCACCTCTCGGAAGGTGGGCCCCCGCCGAGCCTTGCTCTGGAGGTAGATCGGTGACGCCATGTGCACGAAGGGCAGACCTACGAATTCGGTGAAACCTCCGGTCTCCTCCTGGAGGGCCCGGGTGAGAAGGATGTGCTGGGCCCAATGTTCGGGCCTCTCGATCGAGCCGAACATCATGGTGACGTTTGATCGGAGCCCAACCGAATGGGCCACACGGTGGACTTCGAGCCATTCCTCGGTGTTGATCTTGTCGGGACAGAGTGTGGCGCGGACGTCGTCGTGGAGAATCTCGGCCGCGGTGCCGGGTAGGGACTGCTGGCCCGCCTCCCGAAGCCGCGTGAGGTAATCGGCGAGGGGTTCCTCGTTGCGGCGAGCGCCCTCGCTGACCTCGAGTGCGGTGAACCCGTGGATGTGCATTCCGGGTACGGCCTGGTGGACGGCCCGGGCGACATCGATGTAGTAATCGCCGTCGAAATCGGGATGGATGCCACCTTGAAGGCAGACCTCGGTAGCCCCGCCTTCGGCCGCCTCAACCACCCGGTCCGCTATGTCGTCGAGGGTGAGCAGGTAGGGCGTGCCCCTGAGGTTGAGCGACAGGGGGCCTTTGGAGAAGCCGCAGAAGCGGCACTTGAATGTACAGACATTGGTGTAGTTGATGTTTCTATTCGCAACCCATGTGACGTCGTCGCCGACGATCTCGGCGCGGACCTCGTCGGCAACCTCGGCGATCGCAGCGACCTCCGGACCACGGGCCCGAAACAGGGTGAGCAGTTCGTCGGACCCGACGTCGTCGCCCGAGCGGACGCCTTGGAGAACCTCTCCCACCGGGCCACCTGCACTGGCGCGACCGGGGACGAGGGCGAGTGGATCGCCATCGGCTCCCACGTACCACTGTGAGGAGATCGTGCCCGTCAACTCGAACTCTGCACCATCGCCGACCTTGCTGCGTTCCATGGTGCGCTCGGGCCAAACCGACCCGGGATCGTCGCGGGCAAAGCCATCGGAATCGGATCTGTCGGCCACCGCGAAGTGGAGAGAGGGGTCGATCCATCGATGCGGGGCGCGGGCGTAGGAGGCGTGCACGGTGAGACGGGGAGCGAGTGTCATCCCTGCCTCTTCGGTGACCTCTCGGAGGCGGCTGAGTCCGGGCCATGGCCTTTCGGGGTTGACATGATCGGCCGTGACCGGGGAAACGCCGCCCCAGTCGCTCACGCCCGCGTCGAGCAGGTGTCCGAACTCGTCGGACAGGTTCGGCGGCGCCTGGATGTGAATCTCAGGCTGGAGAATCAGGCGGGCCAGGGCGATGGCCCCTAGATGGGCATCGGGTGGGCAGGGCCGGGCGGAGTGCATCGCGGTGCCCGGCTTGGGCAGGAAGTTCTGCACGATCACCTCCTGCACGTGGCCGTGGCGTTGGTGAGAAGCGACTATGGCTTCGAGGGCGGCGACCACATCGGCGCTCTCTTCGCCGATCCCCACGAGGATTCCGGTGGTGAACGGGATCTGCTGAGCGCCTGCCCACTCGAGGGTGTCGAGGCGCCTCTGGGGCTCCTTGTCGGGCGATCCGTCGTGGCAACGCAAGTCGGCGCGGAGCGACTCGATCATCATGCCCTGGCTGGGTGAGACCGTCCGGAGCAGGGCAAGCTCGTCGGCTTGCATGGCTCCGGCGTTGGCGTGGGGAAGCAGTCCTGTTTCGTCGAGCACCAGGCGTGCCATTTCGGCCACATAGTGCACCGTCGAGTCGAATCCGTTGCGTTGGAGCCAGTCGCGAGCCACCGGGTAGCGCAGTTCGGGTCGTTCGCCGAGGGTGAAAAGGGCTTCATGGCATCCGGCGGTGGCCCCCTGTCGGGCTATGGCGAGAACTTGGTCGGGGAGTAGGTAGGGAGCATCGAGTCGGGCCGGTGGCTGGGCAAAGGTGCAGTAGCCGCACTTGTCGCGGCACAACATGGTGAGGGGAATGAATACCTTGGGTGAAAACGTGACAACGGTGCCGTGGGCTTGATCACGCACCGAGCGGGCTCGCTCCATGAGCTCGGGCAGGGGGAGAGCCAGTAAGTCAGGCCGGGGCATCGAGAGACTCCGAGTGGGTTAGGTGCCCCGGACCGGGGCGAGAACGGATGTGAGTAGGAGCAACCGGGGTGTTGCAGGTGGTGCACCAGGCCTGAAGTTCCAGGCGGGTACCACAATCGTCGTGGATCAACTCGGTGGGCGCGCCGGACTCGCTGTACCAGTCGTCGCCCCAACGCATGAGGGCCACCAGAGAGGGGGAGAGGTCGCGCCCCTTGGAGGTGAGGCAGTACTCGTATCGCACCGGGCGGTCCTGATACGCGACCTTGTCGACGATCCCGGCATCAACGAGTCCGTTCAGTCGATCGCTGAGTAGATTCCTGGCGATCCCGAGATCAGATTGGATCAGGGAGAAGCGGCGCACCCCCCGGAAGATGTCGCGCAGGATCAGCAGGATCCAACGATCGCCTATCACATCCAGGGTGCGCTGGATCGAGCATGCCTCGAGACGATGATCAGGGGCTTGGGCTGGCACCACCGCGGCACCTTAGCAAGTGAGTTTCGAATTGCAACTGACCCTGATGCTCAGCGGAAGACGTGGGTCGCGTGCCAGCCGTCGGTGCTCTGCCAGAAACCGACACCCACCTCGGTGTAGCGGCCATTGGTCATGTTGGCGTAGTGGCCAGGGCTGTTGACCCAGAGATCGTGCAGCCGATCAGCCGCATCAGCCGGAGTTGCGCTCGCCTTGCTCCACCAGGCGATGTTTTCGCCGAACGGGCCTCCACTGTGGGCGAAACTGCCGCTGCTTGCCATGGTGGCCGACCAATCCCGGGCGAAGGCATCCATCGAAGCATCACGCGGCAGGGCGGGAAGACCGACATGGGCCCGGAGGTCGCTGAGCAGGGCCCAGGACCTGGCCTCTGCTTCGGAGAGCACGGGGTCGACCGCCGCGCCACAAACGCCGTCGACCGACAGAGTCACCGGAGGCGAGTCGCTCACGCGGTACATGAAGGTTGCCAGCTCGCCCCTGGTGACCGGGCGAGCGGGGTGGAAGGTGGTGCTGGAGGTGCCGGTGGTGATGCCGCTGGAGACCATCCATGCCGCGGCATCGGCGAAGAAGTCGGTAGGGCCGACATCGGAGAAGGGCTCGCCGCCGCCGTCGGGCGTGTCGAAGAAGCGATGGAGAAACACCGCTATCTCGCCACGGGTGACAGAGCGGTGCGGCTCGAAGGTGTGTTGCGTGGCGCCCGTGGTTATGCCGGTGGAGGCCATCCACCCGACTGCAGCGGCGAAGAAGTCGGAGGAATCGACGTCGACGAAGTTCGCCGTCGCTCCGGACGGAGTGCCGGCATACCGGTGCAGGAACACCGCCACCTCGCCGCGGGTGGTGGTGGCGGCAGGGGAGAAGCACCCTGGCGATGTTCCCTGAGTGAGGCCCTCGTCGGCCATCCACTGCACGGCTTCGCTGTAGAACTCCGAGGGGCCGACATCGCCGAACCCGCCTACCGCTCCGGCAGGCGTGGCCGAAAACAGCGACACGACGAGAACGGCACTAGCCAGAATCTCGGGTATGTGACCGATACGTCGACGCATTCTCATCTCCGGGGCAGGACTCCGCGTATGGCTTCGGAACGAAACCGGCGCGCCTTGACCGTGGTCACCTGTTTTAGTGGAGTTCGGCGCAAGATGGGTTAATGCTACCTAAATAAAGGAAACCCAATCGCAATGATCGTCATCAAACCGCCGAAAACAGGGTCGGATTTATCACCCTGGGTGGACAGACGGTCAGTCGATGTCGTTCTCTGTGGCCGCAGGTTGATCGAGGCCTCCGGCCGCGGCCAACGCACCAGCGAGCACCGCGGCGCGTTCATACACCAGGGAGAACCAGTGTTCGGCTGCGGTTTCCTGCCCGGTTATGGGGGGACGACCGAGCGATGAGACCAGGGCACCGACGTCGGGAGCCGTTGCTACATGGGTATGGGGCTCGGGGAGAGATTCGGAGTCGCCCCAGAACTCGACGGGATCGACCTTGGGCTCCTTGCGCCTCGACTTCTGGCCCTTCTTGGGCGCGGTGTCGCGACCGCTATTGCGGTTTCCCCGACTGCGTTTACGGCGCTTCTTGGCCGGAGCACGTTCGTTCATGATGTCGCCTCCTCGAGTTCGGTGGAGGTGTCCAGCAGTGCCGAGGCATCGATACCCAGGGCCTGCTGGAGTTGGGCGGCGTCGAGATCACCGATCGAACTCGACTTCGGGAGCGTGAGGTCGGCGATCTGGCGCTTGCCGGCGACAACCTCCTCGACCCTCTCATCGATGGTTCCGGGGCACACGAGACGGTGGCATATCACCGTGTTCTTCTGGCCGATGCGCCAAACACGATCTCGGGCCTGATCCTCCACCGCGGGGTTCCACCAGCGGTCGTAGAGCACCACGTGATTGGCGGCCGTGAGGTTGAGGCCGGTTCCCCCGGCCTTGAGTGACAGCACCATCGCGCCCGCACCCTCAGAGCTCTGGAACGACTCGACCAGACGATCTCGAGCGCCGCGGCCAAGGCCTCCGTGGTAGCACTTGATGGGCTTCCCGGTGCGCTCGGAGAGGTAATCAGCCATCCGCTCACCCCAGCTCGCGAAGTGGGTGAATACCAGCACCTTCTCGTCGGCCGCGAAAACGGTCTCGATGATCTCGTTGAGTCTCGAGAGTTTCCCCGATCTGTCGTCGAGGCCTTCTTCGTCGACCTGGTAGTTGACCGGATGGTTGCAGATCTGCTTGAGGGCCGTGATGGCCGCCAGCACTGCACCCTTGCGCTCCGGTGTGCCCGGTTCGCGCTCAGATGTGGTGAGCACCAGATTGTCGATGACAGCCTGATAGAGCCCGATCTGCTCGGGGGTCATGACACAGTGATCGAGCTCGTCGATGCGATCGGGGAGCTCCGCGGCGATCGAAGGCTCAGACTTGGTGCGGCGGTAGACCAGGATTCCGTTGAGGGCCCTCAAGGCAGCTTCGCCGTCGGTGCTGCCCTTGCCCTTCGCGTCTGGAGTGAGTTGGGAGATGAAGGGGGCACGGGGCCCGAGAAGTCCCGGGTTGGCCCAGTCCATGATCGCCCAGAGGTCGCCCAGGCCGTTCTCGATCGGGGTACCGGTGAGAGCCAGACGGGTGCGGGCCTCTAGCCGACGCAACTGCTGGGATGTCTCGGCGGCGGGGTTCTTGATCGCCTGGGCCTCATCGATGATGACCTTGCTCCATTGGTACTCGGAGAGTTCGTCCATATCGCGAACGGCGGTGCCGTAGGTGGTGATCACGACGTCGGCCGCTCGAATTGCCGTTCCCAGCGCCGGGCCGCGAGCCCGGGAGGCTCCATGGTGTACGAGGACCTTCACGCCCGGAACGAACTTTCTCGCTTCCGAAGCCCAATTGCCGACCACAGCCGGCGGGGCAACCACCAGGGCTGTGCCCTGATCGGTGGAGAGAGCCACGCTCGCGAGCGCGGTGGGCGTCTTGCCGAGTCCCATGTCGAGAGCGAGGCAGCCACCGAGGCCGGCATCGTCGAGGAAATGGAGCCAGGCGAGCGCATCGGCCTGATAGGTGCGCAACTCACCCGAGAAGCCCTCGGGGGTCGTAGTGGGTTGCTCAGGAAGCGACTCGACGCTGCGGAGGAGCTCGGCCGCCCAACCCTCGCCCACGATGTTGACTCCACCAGCAAGTGGCGAGCCCTCCAGCCCGAGCGCATGGCGAAGCATATCGGCGCCAGTGAGGCGGGTTTGGTCGGCCCTCTCGGCCAAAGCCGCGGCGGCTTCTGCGAGATCGGCCTTGTCGAGCTCCACCCACTGCCCCCTCGACTTCACGAGGGGGCGGGCCTCGGCCGCGAGCTGGGCGATTTCGGTGGCGGTGAGTTCGACATCGTCGAAGACGGCGCTCCATCTCACGTCGGCGAGCTGTTGGGCGCCGACCACCGTCTCATCGGATTCCGACGTGAGACGGAGACTCGCGATCGCTTTGCGCCTCTTCAGGGCCGGAACCCTTACGTCGAAGCCGCACGCGTTGAGCGTGTCGCCGGCCTCGGTCATGAGATTCCAGGCTTCGTCCTGGGAGAGGATCACCTCACCCCGGCGCCGCCCGCCGAGTCTCAGCAGTTCGGGGAAGAGTCGCTCCAGGCGAGCGAGTTGGGCTCCGGTGTTCTTGGCTCGAGACTTCGACCCCGTGGTCATCGCAACCTCTACGGGTTCGAGACCGCTCTCCTCGCCCGGGGCGAGGACCGCCACGTGCCAAGCACCGGCCTCGTCGGGGGGATCGAGTTGCACCACCAGACGGCGGTCGACGGCGCCCACGACCGATTGGGCCCACTGGGCCAGTCGGCGCACCATCTCGCCCCCGAACTTGGTGGGGGCACGAAAGGTCGAGCCGTCGAGGTGACAGAGCGTGGCTTCACCGACGTCGGCCTTGGTGTTGACCTCCGGCGGAGGAGCGGGCATTTCCAGTTGTCCGGCCGCCACCCCTACGATCGCATCGGTGAGGTCGGTGATGGCCGCGAGGGCGAACTTCGTCTTGTCCTGCTCGCGGCTGCCGGTCATGGCCGCTCCCGGCACCGCGGCCACGAGCGCTTCCAACCCGACAGGGTCGATCAGGGCGGGGGTCCAGCGGAGGCGGAACGACGCGTGGTCGGGATCACTGGGGTCCTTGCGACGACGCTTCGACTGCACGAGTTGGGGAACCACTCGGCCCTGGGCGACGAGCTCCACCGCGGTGGCCGCGGCCTGTCCCATCCAGGCGACGCTGGTTCCGAGGGTGTCGTCGGCCGCAGTGTCGCCGAGGGCCACGAGCCAGCCGAGAGCGGAAGCGAGGGGAGCAGAGATGGTTGATACACGACCCGCTCCGGGCACCTTCAAGGTGGCCTGCTGATCCCACTCGATCGCACCGCCCCCGTGGGCCTTCACCCGCTGGAGCACCATCTCGTGGGCTTCACCGCGCTGGTTGTGCCCTGCCGCCCACGCAACGATGCGGCCGTCGCTTCGCGACAACTGGAGCTGAACCGTGCCGGTGAACTCCTCCACCTTGGGCGCCTGAGGCTCATGGATAGGAACGAGTTCGTCTTCTGCCGGTTCGCCGACTATCGCGGTGAGGGCCGCGTCGATGCGGAAACATTCCTCGTCGAGGTCGTTGAGCACCGCGGCCCGAGCGCCGCCGCTCACATCGCGTCGGGCTGTGGCCAGATTCGATTCGGCGGCATCGAGCAGACGCCACAGGCTGGCCGCCCAGGCGTCGGTGTCGGATTCGAGAAATTGGATCTGGTCGGCCGTGGCTCGGTCGTCCAGATGGGCCTGGACCACGACATCGATCTGTGATGGCGTGAGCTTTGCCCTGTCGGCAACAGTGGTAACGGTGTACTCCTTCGTCCTGCAACACCTGGTGTGTTGCGGGTTTGCACTCAGCTGAATGCAGAGAACGCACCTTCGTCATCGGCGGGCGATGACGCCTGATACGTGTGGTCGACCACATGAAGTGGTGACCAGCACACTCGTAAGCCCCATCGACACGAGCGGCGTGAAAATAAGTGTAGGGGGACATACCGGCGATCGCGCGGACCGTCGGCTGAGGGAGCTCGAGAACGTCAGCGCAGGGTTGCGGCCTTCTGTCCGAGAACGCCGAGCAGCTCATCGAAGCTCTTTTCGAATGCGGCCACACCTTCAGCCTCGAGTTGTTGGGTGACATCGTCCATGTCGATGCCCAACGCGGCGAGGTCCGACATCACCTTGGAGGCAGCATCGATGTCGGTATCGATCGTGCGGGCGACCGTACCGTGGTGATCAAACGCCGCGAGGGTGTTGTCGGGGAGGGTGTTGACCGTGTCGGGGCCGATCAACTCGTCTACGTAGAGGGTGTCGGGGTAGTCGGGATTCTTGGTGGACGTGGACGCCCACAAGGGTCGCTGCACGCGCGCACCTCGTTGGACGAGAGCATCCCAGCGCGGCCCCACGAAGGTGGCGGTGAACAGCCTGTAGGCGAGCTGGCCGTTGGCCACCGCAGCCTTGCCCCTCAGCGCCAGCGCCTCCGGTGTACCGATCGCGTCGAGGCGACGATCGACCTCGACATCGATCCGGCTGATGAAGAAGGAAGCCACGCTGCTGATACGTGACAGGTCGCCTTCAGCGTGTTCGAGCCCGGTGATGTAGGACTCCATCACCTCCGCGTAGCGCTCGAGGGAGAAAATGAGGGTGACATTGATGGAGCGTTTCTCCGCGATCATCTGGCTGATGGGAGCGAGGCCTTCGGCGGTGGCGGGAATCTTCACGTAGAGGTTGGGCTCATCGAGCAGTTCGTCGAGATGACGCGCCGACGACTCGGTACCCGCCGCGTCGCGTGCCAGACCGGGGTCGACCTCCACCGACACGAAGCCATCGAGACCATTTGAAGAGTCGTAGACGGGGCGCAGGATCGCGAGCGCCGATCGGATGTCGGAGGTGACGAGGCGCCAGTAAGAGGCCTCCACGTCGAGTCCCTCACCGATGGACGCAGAGAACTCGGCGTCGTAGTCGGCAGAATCCTGGATCGCCTTCTGGAAGATCGACGGATTCGACGTAAGGCCGCGAACCCCCGTCTCGACCCATGTGTTCAGTTCGCCGCTGGTTATCCATCCCCTGCGAATGTTGTCGAGCCATGGGCTCTGGTTCTGCTCGGTGAAGAGATCATGCAGGCGGGTCATGGGTCCTCCGGGGGGACGGGGTCAGGCGCCGATTAGAGCACGCGCTCGAGCGGCGACGTTGTCGGAGCTGATTCCAAGCTCGCGCATGACAGTGTCGCCAGGCGCGGATGCCCCGAATCGGTCGATCGACACGACATCGTCGACCCATTGGTGCCACCCCTGGGAGACACCGGCCTCGACCGCGAGCGATGGGATGTCGCGACGCAGGACCGCGGCTCGATGGGCGGCGCTGCGTTCGGCGAAAAGTTCCCAGCAGGGGAACGACACAACCCTGGCCATGATGCCCTCGGCCGCCAGGTGGGCCGCGGCCTCGACACAGACCGAAACCTCGCTGCCGGTACCGACAAGGGTGATCACGGCATCGTCGGGCTCGCTCAGGGCATAGGCGCCGTCGGCGATGTCGGCGTCGGCGGTGCCGTCGAGAACTGGGAGGTTCTGGCGAGAGAGGATCAGGGCAGTGGGCCCGCCGGCGCCGACCGCCAAACGCCACGCCGCGACCGTCTCGTTGGCATCGGCAGGACGAATGACCCTGAGCCCGGGAATGGCCCGCAACGAAGCGATCTGCTCGACCGGCTGATGGGTCGGGCCATCCTCACCGACACCGACCGAGTCGTGACTCCACACAAAGATCGTGTGGGCCTGTGACAGGGCGGCAAGGCGCACCGCGCCGCGCATGTAGTCGGCGAACACGAGGAAGGTGCCGACCACCGGGATCGCTCCACCGTGAAGGGCCATGCCGTTGGCGACAGCCCCCATCGCATGCTCCCGAACTCCGAAATAGATCTGGCGACCACCGGGGTCGGCCGCAGAGAACACGCCGTGATCCTTGATCACCGTGCCGGTGTTGCCGGTGAGATCGGCCCCACCTCCGGTGAGAGCGGGCACGACCGGCGCCAGGGCCTGGAGCATTGTGTTGGATGCCTTCCGGGTGGCCACCGACTCGCCGGGATCGAAGCGGGGAAGATCTTCATCCCACCCCGGCAGTCCGATGCCGGCCAGCTGGGCTTCGAGCTCACCACGGTCGCCGTCGAAAGCAGCCACCCGCGTCTCCCAGGCGTCGCGCTTCACCCGACCCCGTACACCGGCACGCCGATACTCGTGGAGAACCGCGTCGGGCACGTAGAACGTCTTGTCGGGCGGGGTGCCCATGGCGGCTTTGGTGGCCGCGATCTCGTCGTCGAAGATGGCATAGCCGTGGGCTGCTGGGGTGTCGGCCGACTCGCTCGCAGGCGTGCCGATCACGGTGCGGATGATCACGAGGGAGGGTTTGTCGGTGACCTCCACGGCCCGACGAATCCCGGCTTCGAGTGCGTCGAGATCCTCGCCCACTTCTCCCAGTTGCTCCACGTGCCAGCCGTAGGCGCGGAACCTCGCCGCGGCATCGTCGGTGAGCGCGAGCTCGGTTTCACCATCGATGGTGATGTGATTGTCGTCGTAGCAGAGCACGATCTTGCCGAGGCCGAGATGGCCGGCCAGCGAGGCGGCCTCGTGGCTCAATCCCTCGGACAGATCGCCATCGCCGGCAACCCCGAAGACGTGATGGTCGAACAGGTCAGCGCCGTAGCGGCTCCGGAGCTGGGCCTCCGCGATCGCCATCCCCACCATGTTGGCCATGCCCTGGCCGAGGGGACCGGTGGTGACCTCGACACCGCTGGTATGGCCGACCTCGGGGTGTCCGGGCGTGGCCGAGCCCCACTGCCTGAAATCCTTCAGGTCGTCGAGAGTGAGTCCGAATCCGGCGAGATGAAGCAGGGAGTACTGCAACATCGATGCGTGACCGCCGGACAGAACAAAGCGGTCTCGGTCGGGCCAATCGCTGCGTTCCGCGTCGTAGTGCATGATGCGGGTGAAAAGCACGTGAGCGAGTGGGGCCAGCGCCATCGCGGTGCCTTGATGGCCCGATCTCGCCTCATTGGGCCCATCCATCGCCAAGCCGCGAATCACGCTGATCGCTTGCGCGTCGAAATCCGTCATGTGTCCTCCGGGTCAGGATCGCTCGGACCCTAGCCGAGCGATCATCGATCCGAGTGCCGAGAGTCAGCCGTAGAGAAAGAGCATCGACGCACTGAATCCGTGTACGTGATTCTCCCCACCCACAGGACCGATTTCGCCGGCACACGACATGCCTGCAACCGGTCCTCGAAAGACCGCTTCAGATACTGCTGCCGCATCGTGATGGGCGGTGTCGAACAGTTGGGTACCGCGCCCGTTACAACTGAATACCAGGGCGGCATCGGCATCGACCGAGCCGAGCAACTCGTGGAGATCGTCGCTCGCCGTCGCGGCGTCGCGCACGTGAAACTGGACTGTGGTCCCCACCTTGGTACGCGCTCCCACGCGCAGCACTCCGGTCTTGTGGTCGGCGCCGAGAACACCTCGAATGAGAAAGTCGCCCCTGGCGTAGTGGTCGGCTGCTTCGTTCACGACGATGCCGATGTGAAGGCCTCGATTGAGAAGGGAGCGATCGTCGGTGGATGCATTGTCGACGGTCTCCTTCAAGCGTTGCATAGCCGGACGCGACGCGAGCCCACTGATGGTGTTTCCGTCGGCTCCGGTGACTATGTAGGGATCACCGACAGGGCGACAACCCTGGGAGACCAGCGCCACCTCACCGAGCCCCTCGGGAAGAAGAACTCCCACCGCCCCACCGGAGTGGACCGAACCGTCGAGAAGGAGACGATCAAACCCGGGTGCGCCTGCCGACGCGGCGCCTCCCACCACCGTGAGATGCGGGTATCGGGTATTGGACGCGGCGGTGAACGCCTGGACGGGGAAGTCGACTGGCGCCGCGAGCAACACGAGGGTGCGCTTGCCGACAGCCGCGGCCTCTGGCATGCCCACGACCTCGACGCCGTCGCCAGAACGGATCGCTTCCAACCTCACTGGCGCGGCCGGGCCCAAATCTCCGGCCCACAACGAGATGGCAGGCCCGTCCTCGACTTCCTCGCCTCCACCAATCACCGAGCCCGTGGTGGACCCGATGAGAACACCAGGCTCGAGAAGGCGATGAACGGCGTCACTTATGTCGTCGATGGCCCCTACGTGGGCGCCACCCACGAAGACCATGGCCACATCGGGAGCGGCTCCGACAGCCTCGAGCACCACGCCCAAGACCTCGCCGATGGCCTGGGCAGGATCCGGATGCTCAGACATGGCGGCGCCATAGGTGGCCACGTCAGTCTTCGGGAGGAGGAAGGATCGTGTAGGGGACGGTGACGTGGGGGTTCTGATCGATGCGGCAGCGAGCTTCGACGGTGCCGTACTCCTCGAAATCGATCTCAGCGCGCACGAGTCGGTAGGTGAACTTGCCGGGCTCCACGTCGAAGGGTTGCACGCTGCGGGCAATCTGATCGTCGCCGCGGTGGTAGGTGACCTCGAGTACGCCTCGCCCCGTGCCGTCGGGCGGGCAACGAATGATCACAACCAGATGCGGTGCCCAGGTGAAGGGCAGGGGAGTGGGGGCGGCCGCGCTGAACTGAACGCCTTTCAGGTCGATTCGCGTGGCCGGCCCGGGCACTTGCCTAAGGTCGATCTCGTCGATGAAAAGGGCTGCGGTGATCTCCATCCTGACGCACGTTAGCGGGAGCATGCATCGCGCCCCACTACGCTGCTCGACGTGGCTGGGGCTCCAACAAGGGAAGCGATAATCGTCGCCGCGAGACATCTCTTCGCCGAGCGCGGCTTCGAGGGCACGTCCCTCAACATGATCGCGGCCGAAGTGGGGATCAGGCGCCAGAGCTTGCTGCACCACTTTCCCACCAAGGAGACGATGTACCGCGAGGTGTTCGAGCGGGCGCTGGCCGAATGGTACGAGCGAGTCGAGACCGCGATCAGTGAGCCCATGGCCGGAAGTTGGGCGAAGGTCGACCACGTGCTCACCGCCGGATTCGAGTTCTTTCAGGCCAATCCCGATTTCGTTCGCATCGTGCGCCGCGAGGCGCTAGCCGAGGAAGGCACCGGCCACATCGAGTTGGGCGTGGCGCTTCAACCACTCTTCGCTCGAGCGGTCGAGTACTTCGAACGAGAAATGGACGCCGGAGAGTTCCGGCGCCACGATGCCGAGCAGCTCCTCCTCACCGGCTATGGGGCCCTCCTCTCGTACTTCAGTGATCTGCCTTTCATCGAGGGTCTGCTCGATCGCGACCCGCTCGGTGAAGAGGCGATGGCCGCACGCCTGGCCCATGTTCGAGGCCTGTTCGAAGCGGCTCTACAGCCCGGCTCCGACGCCACCTGACCAGCGCGGCACGATCCTCACTGCTTCCGCGCCTAGCCTGCGGACCAATGCGACGGCTCATCCTCCCCGTGCTCGTACTCGCGATAGCCACCACCGCGGTGGTACTCACCGATCGCAGCAACAGCGACGCCGACCCCGGCCGGGCCACAGCCACGTCATCAGAACCCTCGCTCGATTCGCCGATCCTCAGCGCGCGGCGCGCACCGACCTGGCTTCGCTCCCCCAAGTCCGACAGCATGCTCAGCGACGCGATAGGAGCGGTGCTGCGGGGTGCGCCCAACGCCACCTGTGTGCTGGTCGAACGAGACGGTGAGCCGATAGCCGCCAACAACACCGCAGCCGCGATCCGGCCCGGAGCCCTCCAACGCCTACTCACCATCACCGCCCTCGATGCAATAGGCCGCGACGTGGGGTTCCGCACCGAGGTGGCCATGTCAGCCGACGCCGAGATCAGCGAGGAGGGAGTTCTCGACAGCGACCTCTGGTTGATCGGAGGTGCTGATCCGGTGCTGTCCACCACCGACTACATCTCCCGCTTCGGCGACGACCGCGCCTATACCGATTTCGCGGTGCTCGCGGCCGACACCGTTGCCGCTCTCCAAGACCTCGGCGTCACCACGATCGCAGGCAGGGTCATCGGCGACGAAACCAAGTATTCCGCCGCCGAACGAGACTATGTCGGCGACGAGACATCCGACCCCGCCGGAGAGCCCGCCGTGGTTTGGACACGCGAGGACGCGGCCGACAACAGCGTCGGACCCCTTTCCGCACTCCTGCTCAACGATGGGTTCGACAGCTGGCCCGAGCCCGCCGCCGAAGGGGCGGAGGGCGATGACGAGGAGGTCGAGGGGGCCGACGACCAGGGCCTCGATGCCAGCCTCAACAAGCGGTCGAGTAATCCAGCGATCTCAGCGGCAGCCGCCCTCGACGATGCCCTCGAGGAGGCCGGTTTCACTGTCAGTCGAAGTGCCACCGATGGCGAGGCGCCTCCTCTCAACGAACGCGAGAGCCTGGCCGAGATCGACTCCCCGCCGCTGGCCGACATCCTCGAACGCGCCTTCATCGATGCCACCACCGCCGAGATGTTGCTCAAGGAGATCGGCGTACGTAGTGGGCTCGACTCCGAGCGAGGGCTCGCTGTCTTCGGTCTGGTGGTGTTGGGCGGCTTCGACCAGGCCGGTCTGCCGTTCGAACTCGGTAGCACCCACTACCACGATGGCTCGGGTCGCTCCGATCACAGCCGCACCACCTGCGACATGATCCATGCCACGATCACCGATGCAGATGGAGCCGGCGAACTCATCGCCAAGCCTGTGGGTGAGAGCGAGGTGAGCCGGTGTGCTCCCGCCACCGATGGCCAACTCTCGGTGATCGCCACCGTCACCGACACCACCACGGGTCTCATTGGAGATCTGGTGGCCGCGAATGGCGACCGACTCACATTCGCGCTCATGGTCGACGAACCCGACCGGATGCTGGTCGACACCGGGGAAGCGGCCGAAGGCGAAGAGCCCGTGCCACCACAACCGCTCGACTTCTGCAATCCGATCCAGGCCGCGATGCTCGATGCCATCGCCGGCCACCCCTACGGGCCCGAGCTCGTCAGCCTGTCGCCGCTCGACCCCACCGCCGGGTGACGCCACCCCGACCCTACGAGTTGGCGATGTTCCCGCTCGAGAGCGTGGTGCTACCCGGTGCAGTCGTGCCGCTCCACATATTCGAGCCCCGCTACCGGCGCCTGGCTCGTGATCTCGACAGCTCCGCCATCACCGAGTTCGCCATGGTACCGATCACCAGGGGGCGCGAAGTCGGAGGCGGCGACCAGAGGTCTGACATTGCGGTAGTGGCGCGTGTGCTGCAGGCCGAGGAGTTGCCCGACGGGCGGTGGGCACTGGCCGCCGTCGCCACGAGACGGGTCACCGTCGTTGAGTGGCTGACCGAGGATCCTTACCCGCTGGCGTCGGTGCTCGATCGTCCCGACCAGCCCGACGGCGATCCGAGCGAGGCGCTCACCGGGCTGGTGGCCGCCTTCGGGCGACTGGCTGACACCGTCCATCGAATCGACCCCCGCCACCCCCTCCCGACCCCTAGGCTCGACGACGACGATCCCTCGAGGACGATCTGGCAGCTGATCGGCAGCGCCGGCCTCGCGACACTCGATGAACTCGCCCTGCTGGGCTGCTCAGGCGCCCGCCAACGGGCCGTGCGAGCCACCGAACTGATCGAAGAGCGACGCGGTCTGCTCGACGCTCTCGAAGAACGCGACCGATAGGGTGATGGCGGACACCGGAGGACGAATGGCTGACAAGCATGGCTGACAAGCAGGGCATCGGTGATGTCATCGACCTGGTCAAGGCCTACGCCAAACAGGAGACGCTCGATCCCCTCAAGGGCAGTGCGCGCTGGCTCGGCTTCGGACTTCTCGGGAGCGTCTTGATCACGATCGGCGGGATCTCACTCACCCTCGCGCTCCTGCGCGTGCTTCAAGAGGAGACCGGCACGCGCCTCACCGACAACTGGTCGTGGGCGCCCTACCTGATCACCTTCGTCGCACTTGCGGCGGTCATGGGTGTGCTCGTGAGCCGCATCACCAAGGGGAGCCTCTGATGGCCGACGAGGAAGATCCCATAACCCGCGACGATCTCGCCCAGTCGATCCGAAGTGCTCGCGGTGAGGTCGATGCTCAGGTCGGTGCCACCACAGCGAAGCTCGTGCCCCTGGCCATCGGCGGAGGCGTCCTTCTGCTCATCGTCGCCTACCTGATCGGGCGGCGCGTCGGCACCACCAAGTCCACGGTGGTGGAGATTCGGCGAATCTGATGGCCTCTTTCCCGCTCGGACCGAGCTATGTCAAGCGTACGATTCGCCACAACAGCGTGCGCAGGGGTTTGCTCGGCGGTTCGCGGTTCTGGCTGGGCGTGTTCGTGGTGCTACGACTCGCGCTCTGGTCCGGCAAGGTCACCAAGCGGGGCGAGAAGCCGATCAGGTTCTCCGAAGCCTTGAAGCCGGGGGAGTCCCTCGTCATCCGCCACATCGACCCCGCCGAGTGAAGGTCCTGCTGCGCAACCCCGCCCGCGAGATCGATGTCGACGGGCCGGTGGAAGTGAGCGTCCTGCTCCGGCGCCTCGGCCTGAATCGAGAGTCGCACCTGGTGGTCGAGGACGGCCAACTCGTGCCGGGCGACAAGATGCTCGGCAAGTCAGCCATCGTTGAAGTGCGGTCGGTCATCTCGGGCGGCTCTCACCGTGAGGTCAGCTCGTGAAGTGTCAGGTCTGCCGGGGACCCGCGATCATCGATGTGCGCCGTCACAACGCCAACTTCTGTTCTGATCACTTCCTGCGCCTGTGCCGCGACCAGACCGCCAAGTCGATCAAGCAGTTCGAGATGCTCGAGCCCGGCGACCGAGTTCTGGTCGCGGTGTCCGGAGGCAAGGACTCACTCGCGGTGTGGGACATTCTTCTGGCCTTGGGTTACGAAGCCGAAGGGTTCTATCTCGGACTGGGCATCGGCGACTACAGCGACACCTCTTCTGATCACGCCCGACGCTTCGCCGAGGAACGCGGCCTCACCCTCCACACCGAGGACCTCCTACGTGAATACGGCTTCGACGTAACCCACGGAAGTCGGGCCGCCAACCGGGTGCCCTGTTCGGCCTGCGGCCTCTCGAAACGCCACCTCTTCGATGAGGCCGCCCGGAGAGGGGGCTACGACGCCGTTGCCACCGGCCACAACCTCGACGACGAGGCAGCTGTGCTCATGGGAAACGTGCTCCATTGGCAGACGGAGTATCTCGGCCGCCAACTCCCCGTGCTGGAGGCCCGCAACGGTTTCCCCAAGAAGATCAAGCCCCTCGTCAGGCTCTCCGAACGCGACACCGCTGCCTACTGCCTCATCCGCGGTATCGACTACCTGGTCGATGAGTGCCCAATGGCAGTGGGCAACAAGCACCTCAGCTACAAGGCGGCCCTCAACGACATCGAGAACGATTCGCCCGGGGCCAAGCACGCGTTCTACTTCAAGTTTCTGGCCCAGGCGGCCGAGCGGTTTCGACCCGATGCCACCGGTGAGACGGTGGAGATCTCCCCGTGCGAGCGCTGCGGAGCGCCCAGCTCCAACGAGATCTGCGCCTTCTGTGCGCTGGCCGAACGAGCTACCGCTGCGGTGCCCATCCACATGGGTGCCACCAGGTCTCGACGCAAGCGGGTCAACCGATGAGGCAAACCGGAGTCCTACAGGCCGACGAACCGGTGCTGCTGATCGACCGCAAACGGCGGCGCTATCTCATCGATTTGAAGGAAGGCGGAGAGTTCCACTCCCACTCCGGCGTGCTCGCCCACGACGACCTGATCGGTAGGGCCGAGGGTGAGACCTTCCGGTCGACGCGCGGGATGGTGTTCATCGCTGTCAGACCCACCATCACCGACTTCCTGCTGAAGATGCCGAGGGGGGCCCAGGTGGTCTACCCCAAAGACATAGGCCCGATCCTGATCCTTGCCGACATCTTCCCGGGGGCCCGAGTGCTGGAGTCAGGCCTCGGCAGCGGCGCTCTCTCCACCGGCATGCTGCGGGCTGGTGCCGACATCACCGGCTATGAGATTCGCGACGATTTCGAGCAGACCGCTCGAGAAAACGTCGGCCGCTTCCTCGGCCCCGATGTGATGGGCCGATACCGCACCGAAGTACGCGATGTATACGAGGGAATCGACGCCACCGAACTCGATCGTGTCGTTCTCGACCTACCCGAACCCTGGCAGGTCGTGCCCCACGCCGAACGGGCCCTTCACCGCGGAGGAATCTTCCTCGCCTACACGCCGAGCATCATCCAGGTCTCCCAACTGCACGATGCCTTCGAGGAGTCCCGCTTCGGCATGGCGGAGACAGTTGAAGTGCTCCAACGAGGTTGGCATGTACAGGGGTTGGCGGTGCGCCCCGACCATCGCATGGTGGCCCACACGGGCTTTCTCACCCATGCCCGACTTCTGGCCGAATGAGTCGCCTGGGCGCGTTCGTGCTCGCGGTCAGTGTCGCCCTCGCCGCGTGTGGAGGCGACGAAACGGTCGAACCCGATCGTCCACCGCTCGGTTCGCCCCCCGATCCCGGCGAGGTCCCCGACACCGACGGACTCACCGACGATCTGCGGGATCGGGTTCTGGCCTCCACGGTGAGGATTTCGGGCATCGCATGCGGTCGCTCCACCGAGGGGAGCGGCTTCGCGGTGGCCGACACCCTCGTGGTCACCAACGCCCACGTCATCGTCGGCCTCGATGAACCCTTCGTCGAGCTGCTCGACGGGTCTCGATTGGCGGCGGTGCCAGTGGCCTTCGACCCGATCGTCGACCTCGCAGTCCTGCGCGTGGAAGGGGCATCGTTCGTACCTCTCCCTCTCGGCACTGCAACCGACAACACCGTCGGAGCCCTCTTCGGCTGGGAGCGCGGGCCCGAGCCCGAGCCCACTCCGTTTCGTATCGACCGCCCCGTCACGGTTCGGATCGAGGCAGTGGCCAGCGATGAGCGCATAGAGCGCCGGTCGTGGCTCGTCGCAGCCTTTATCGAATCTGGTGACTCAGGCGCGGCGCTCGTCGACCACGATGGTGTGGTGGTGGGAATCGCCTACGCCACGACGATCCGCGGCGCGGGTGTGGGTTATGCGATTCGGGCGAGCGAACTCGAAGACCTGATGGCCAACGGACTCGACGACAATCCGGTCATCCCCGGGTGCCCGACCTGATGGCGGGCGGGAATCGACTCAGACTTCTATGAAGATGCACTCGCCGGGGCACTCCTCGGCGGACTCGATGGTGGCCTCTTCCTGGCCGGCCGGAATCACCGCGAGGCCTTCAGGGCCACCGGGGTCGGAGAAAATCTTGTCGCCTTCTTTGACGTAGGCCAAGCCGTCGTCGAGAAGAGCGAAAACATCCGGAGCGATCTCTTCGCAAAGACCGTCGCCGGTGCACAGATCCTGGTCGATCCAAACCTTCATGTGTCGCTTAGACCTCGTTGTCGATGATTTGTCGATGAGTCGTTTGGGGCGAACCCGACTCTGGGGCTCGCCAGTTCGATCGGCAGTGTATCGGGGGAATTGAGGGTCTACGGACATGGGAGCCTGATCCCCTCACCGGGCGCGCGATCCCTTCTCTTTCGGCTCCTGTGTCCGACCAGAGGATCAGTACCGGGTCTATGGTGACGCGGCAGCCGACGACGGAGGTTTTCCGTGGACGACCAGAGTGCGCTCGAGGAGATCAATCGCCTCCGGATGGTCGCGGCAGAACTCGAGGATGAGGTGTCGGCTCTACGGCGCCGAGTACAGGATGCACCCAAGAGGGTCCGAAGTCTGGAGGAACGCCTGCTCGAGACCAAGGGCCAACTCGCCCAGGCCGTGTCCCAGAACGAGAAGCTCACCTACACCCTCCGCGAGGCTCGCGAACACATCGCAACCTTGCGCGATGAAGTCGACAAGCTCACCAAACCGCCGTCGGGTTACGGCACCGTGCTCGGGGCCAACGAAGACGGCACTGTCGACGTGCATGCAGGGGGCCGCAAGATGAGGGTGGCGGTCCAACCCGACCTTTCCGGCAACCTCGAGCCCGGACAGGAAGTGGTGCTCAACGAGTCTTTCAACGTCGTGTTGGCCAGGCACCCGGATCGCACCGGCGAAGTCGCCACCCTGCGCGAGGTTCTCGCCGGTGGAGATCGAGCGATGATCGTCGGGCGAGCCGATGAGGAGAGGGTCGTCGAACTCGGAGAGTCGGTACGCAGCCAACCCCTACGCAGCGGCGACACGGTGCTGGTCGACCCTCGGGCCAACATGGTGCTGGAGCGTCTTCCTCGTCCCGAGGTCGAAGACCTGGTGCTCGAAGAGGTCCCCGACGTTTCCTACTCCGATGTGGGCGGCCTCGACAGCCAGATCGAACAGATCACCGACGCGGTGGAGCTGCCGTTCGTTCATCAGGCTCTCTTCGCCGAATACGACCTGCCTGCACCCAAGGGAATCCTGCTCTACGGCCCTCCCGGCTGTGGCAAGACCCTCATCGCCAAGGCGGTCGCCAACAGCCTGGCGAAGAAGGTGGCCGAGGTGTCGGGCGACGGTGAGGCTCGCAGCTTCTTCCTCAACATCAAGGGACCGGAACTCCTCAACAAGTATGTGGGCGAGACCGAACGCCAGATCCGGCTCGTCTTCCAGAGGGCACGCGAAAAGAGCGACGAGGGATGGCCGGTCATCGTCTTCTTCGATGAGATGGAGTCGCTTTTCCGCACCAGGGGCAGCGGCATCAGCTCCGATATCGAGAGCACTATAGTTCCCCAGCTCCTCGCCGAGATCGACGGCGTCGAGACCCTGCGCAACGTCATCGTGATCGGCGCCTCCAACCGAGAGGACCTCATCGACCCCGCCATCCTGAGGCCGGGCAGGCTCGACGTGAAGATCAAAATCGAACGCCCCGACGCCGAGGCGGCCACCGCGATTTTCGGCCGCTATCTCAATCCGGACGTTCCCCTCGATCCGGAGTCGGTGGAATCGGAGGGTGGGGGCGATCCCTACAAGACCGTGCAGTCGATGATCGAGGACACCGTGAGGGAGATGTACCGAGAGGACGACTCCAACCGTTTCCTTGAGGTCACCTACCAAAATGGCGACAAGGAAATCATGTACTTCAAGGATTTCTCCTCGGGAGCCATGATCGAAAACGTGGTGCGGCGGGCAAAGAAGCTCGCCATCAAGAGAGAGATCGAATCAGGCACGCGAGGGATACGAACAGAGGATCTACTGGCCTCGATCCGCCAGGAGTTCAAGGAGCACGAAGACCTCCCCAACACCACCAATCCCGACGACTGGGCCAAGATCTCGGGCAAGAAGGGCGAGCGGATCGTCTACGTGCGCACCCTCATCAGCAGTGAGCCCGAGGCCGAAGGAGGCAAGTCGATCGACTCGGTGGCCACCGGCCAGTACCTGTAGTCAGCCATGACCAGCAGTGCCAAGCTCTTTCGTGAGGCCACGGCCAATGTCGAGGCCGCGGCTCACTCGATCGCCATGGACCCGAAGGTGAGAGCAATCCTGTCAGGGCCGATGAACGAGTTGATCGTCAACTTTCCGGTGCAGCGCGACTCCGGCGACTACGAGATGTTGCAGGGCTACCGGATCCAGCACAACAACATCCTCGGGCCTTACAAGGGCGGGATGCGATTCCATGCTTCGGTCGACCTCGATGAGGTCAGGGCCCTCGCCACCTGGATGACCTTCAAGTGTGCGCTGGTGCGCCTCCCCTTCGGCGGAGCGAAGGGGGGAGTGGCCATCGATCCCCACAACTTCAGCGACACCGAACTCGAGCGGGTCGTGCGTCGATTCACCCACAGCCTCGGAGAAAACATCGGACCCGAATTCGACATCCCCGCGCCCGACATGGGCACCGATGCCCGGATGATGGGCTGGATGATGGACACCTATCTCAACAGTCGCGGGCCGGGGGAGCGTCAGAATGCCCGGCGGGTCGTCACCGGAAAGCCGGTTGAATTAGGCGGCAGTCTGGGGCGCGCCGCCGCTACCGGCAGGGGAGCGGCCTATGCCCTTCGTCACCTCTACGGAGAGTTCGACCGCAGCCTCGACGGCGACACGGTGGCAATCCAGGGATTCGGCAACGTCGGCTCCCATGCCGCTCTAACGCTCAGCGAGCTGGGAATGGATGTGGTCGCGGTGGCCGACGTCGGTGGTGCCATCCATCATGAGACGGGGCTCGACATCGAGAAGCTCGTGCGCTTCAGCCAGGAGAACGGGGGCGTCGCGGGCTACCCCAATGCAGAGCCGATCAGCACCGAGGAGTTCTTCGCCCTCGATGTCGATGTGCTCGTGCCCGCCGCGCTCGAGGCTCAGATCACCGCGCACAACGTCGACTCCATCCGCGCCCGTTGGATCGTGGAGGCCGCCAACGGCCCCATCACCGCGGAGGCGGCCGCCGTGCTCGACCACGGCGGAGTCGAGGTGATCCCCGACATCCTCGCCAACTCGGGAGGCGTGATCGTCTCGTACTACGAGTGGGTGCAGAACAAGACCAGCGACCAGTGGTCGGCCGTCGATGTCGACAGGCGTCTGCGCGACACGGTTTGGGATGCCTGCGACCGCGTCGCGGCCCAGCGCGTCTCGCGGGCGTGTAGCCGCCGCCAGGCCGCCTACATCGAGGCAGCCGAACTACTCCAGACGGTCTACTCGTTGCGCGGAATCTTCCCCTGACGACACGATCGGGGTCGCGCCTCCGATTTGTCGAAAGCTAATAATGATGTAACGGTTGCCCTTCGACTTTCCACAAGCGCGCAAATCATGTGTAATGTCGTCGCACCCAAACGGGTCAACTGGAGGAAACAATTTATGCGTAAGCAATTTCTGGTACGGCTACTTGCTGTACTGCTCGGATTCACGCTGATCGCGTCGGCCTGTGGCGACGACGACGGCGGCGATGCCGGCGACGACACCAGCGGCGACGACGGAGGCTCCGACGATGGAGGCGACGACGGCGACGACGGTGGCGACGACGGCGACGACGGCGACGACGGCGACTCCGAAGACACAGTCGATGTAACCCAGGGTGGAAGTCTTCTCGACACCATCCTCGACCGGGGCAACCTGGTCTGTGGTGTCGGTGGCAACGCTGTGGCGTTCTCCGAAACACAGGCCGATGGCTCCATCACCGGTTTCGACGCCGACTACTGTCGTGCAGTGGCCGCCGCGATTCTCGGCGATGCCACCGCCCTCGAGTTCGTGCCCCTCACCGCAAGCGAGCGCTTCACCGCTCTCGCCTCCGGTGACGTCGACGTGCTCTTCCGCAACACCACCTGGACTCAGAGCCGCGACACCACCCTTGGTGGCGACTTCGGGCCCACCACCTACTACGACGGTCAGCAGCTCATGGGCCGCGTAGCCGACGGGTTCTCCGCTGCCTCATCGGTTTCCGATGTCGACGGCGCGGTGGTTTGCACCAACGCCGGTACCACCACCGAGAAGAACATCGCCGAAGCCGCCACCCTCGAGGGTGCCAACTTCGGTGGTATCACCTTGCAGACCTTCGAAGACTTCAACCAGGTCACCGATGCGTTCATCGCCGGCACCTGCGACATCATCACTACTGATGGTTCGGGTCTCGTTGGTCGTCGTGCGGTCAACGACATGTTCGACGACTGGGCGATCTTCCCGGCTACGCCGATCTCCAAGGAGCCCCTCGGCCCGATGTACCGTCAGAACGATTCGGTGTTCGCCGACGTCGTCGACTGGACCGTGTACGCCTCGATCATCCTCGACGAGCTCGGCATCACTTCGGCCAACGCCCAGGCGTTCGTCGACGGATACGAAGCAGGCGTGAGTGATCCCCAGGTCGGTCGCCTCCTCGGCATCGACGAGGGCGAACTGCAGAGCAGCATGGGCCTTCCGGCTGATGCCTTCTTCCAGATGGTGCTCCAGGTTGGCAACTACGACGAGATCTTCACCAACAACCTCGTCCCGGTCGGCCTCGAGCGGGCAGGATCGGCCAACGCCGGTTGGCAAGCAGGCGGGCAGATCTACGCCCCGCCGGCACGGTGATCACTAGATCCACACGGATCTGATCGTCAGCATTTGACCGACTGAGGTTCCCGGGCCACACTCCGTGGCCCGGGAACCCGGTCGATACTTCTCGGGGGGAGTGGAAGTCGACGTGACAACGTCAACACATGAAGTAGTTTCAGCCCGGCCGCCTCTGTGGCGAGACGCCACGGTTCTGAAGTGGGTGGCTCAGGTCGGGGCCCTGATCTTGGTTCTCGGTGCGTTGGGCTTCCTCGTATCGCAAGCGGGGGACAACCTTCGAGCCCGGTCGATACCCACCGGCTTCGATTTCATTGAGCAGCCACCTGGCATCCAGGTGGGTGAGGGCATCCAGACCCGCGACTTCGAGACGGGCGGCCGCGCCCTGTGGGTCGGCATGGTCAACACCTTGCGAATCGCCTCTGCGGGAATCGTGGCGGCAACCGTTCTCGGCGTGATAGTCGGCTTGGCCCGCCTTTCGCACAACTGGATCGTGCAGAAGGTCAGCAGCGTGTTCGTGGAGACACTCCGTAACATCCCCCTTCTGGTCCAGATCATTTTCATCTTCACGGTCTTCACCACCCTCGGAAACGTCAGCCTCGATTCGGGCCCCATCCACGGTTGGCTGCACATCTCCAACAAGGGCCTGTCGGTCCCGCGGGTCTTTGGTCTCAACGGTTCGTTCCAATGGCTGGCCTTCATGGCCATCGGGGCCTTAGTTGCTCGATGGGCTCACCATCACCAGGTCCGCAAACAAGAAGAAACCGGGCAACTGGGCTACCCCATCGTCGCTGCCGGCGGCGTACTCTCTGTGTTCGGCATCGTCGGCTGGTTCGCCCACCCGGTGATGGGGTTCCTCGGCCCGGTGTTCGGCCTCATTGCCGATGCTCTCGACGGACTTCCCGAAGAGACCCTTCAACTGATCCTCGCTGTCTTGTCGATCGTCGTCGCGATCCTGTGGATCCGGCGCTTCCTCAAGTCGATGAGCAGCGGAGGCGGACGGGCCAAGCTCACCGACGACGACTGGTTCCGGATGATCTTCGCCTTCGCCGGATCGGTGCTGGTGGCCTTCGCCGTCCTCGTGGTCTGGCCCGGCCTGTCGTCATGGCTACTCAACAGCGGGCGCGATTTCTTCCAGCTTCTCGACGACCGCTTCGGTTCTGGCAACGGCGGTCGCCCCTTCGACGGAAAGCGGCCAGACATCGTCAAGCCGGGCAATTTCGCCAACTACGGCCCGGCCGGTCTCACCCTCACGCCGTTCTTCGCGGCGGTGTTCTTCGGTGTTGTGCTCTACACCGCGGCGTTCATCGGCGAGATCGTGCGAGGCGGAATTCTCGCAGTGCCGAAGGGGCAAACCGAAGCAGCAAGCGCCATCGGACTCAAGCGCAGTCAAGCCCTGAGGCACATCATCTTGCCCCAGGCGTTCCGCATCGTTCTCCCGCCCCTCGGCAACCAGTATCTCAACCTCACCAAGAACACCTCGCTAGCCATCGCCGTGGGCTACGCCGACGTGGTGCAGGTGGGCCAGACCATCTACAACCAGACCGGGCGCACCCTGCCGGTGATGGCGATCTGGATGCTCTTCTACCTTGCCTGCTCGCTGACCATCTCTGTCGTGGTCAATTTCTTCAATGTCCGACTCAAGCTGGTGGAGCGCTGATATGACCGACCAGCAGACAACAGACGTCGCCGAGCCGGAAGAAGAGACATCCAATCTTCCGCCGAAGGTGCCGAGGCTTCCGCCCGGCGAATGGATGAAGAAAAACCTGTTCTCCAGTGTGGGCAACAGCATCCTCACCGTGGTTTTTGTACTCGTGATCCTGGCGATCACACGCGGGCTGCTCGGCTTCGCCTTCAGCCCCGAACGGCGCTGGGATGCCACCGCCACCAATATGCGCCTGCTGTTCGCGGGCGCATATCCCCAGAACCAGTTCGTGAGGATGTGGGTGAGCCTCGGCATAGTCGTGGCTCTCGGCGGTCTCTCCACCGGGGTCTGGCGTGCCGGTGGACGCATGTACCTCACCAGTCTCCTCCTCAAGGGCTACGGAGTCGGAGGCGCGGTGGTGCTCGTCGGCATCCTCGCCCCGTTCTCCGGATCGGCCCGGTTGAGCTACTTCCTGGTCGGCGGCCTGCTGATCGCCGCCTCGTTCGCGGTGCAATCAGCAACCGACGAAGACACCACGGTCGGCACACTTGCCGTGGGGCTCGTTGGCGTCAGCATCGCGGTTGGTTCCTTCTGGGTGATCCCCTACGGGCACCACGCATTCATCGATGGCGCCCAGGTGGTCAGCGATGGCACCGTTGCCGCCACCACCAAGGGTCCACTCACGGTAATGGTGATCCTCGCGGTACTAACCTATTTCCTGGGCCGAGAAATCGCCGATCGAGTCGACGCAGGCTGGCCCCGAAAGGTGCTCAGCCTGTCCTGGCTCGCGTCGCCGGTGGTCATAGTCTTCTTCGTCCTGCGCGACCCCGACTTCGATTACGGCCACATCGCTACCACCGAGGTCCCGATCTTTCTCGCCTACGCCGTCGGAGGCGGGCTGCTGCTGTTTGCCCTCGCCAGCCCCCGCATAGGCGAGGTGGGCAGGATCATCGCCGCGGTCACGCTCATAGCGGCAGCCGCAACCTTCCTCACCCCGATGCTGCAGGTCATACGCATCCTGGCTCTCATGCTGGCGGTGTTCGCCCTCGCAGCCCCCACCTTCTCGGGCAACCGGGCGGCTCGCCTCCGCTATGTCACGGTGTGGGCCGGCGTCGTGCTTGGCTTGTTGTGGCTCATCACCGCGATCAACTCGCCGGCCACGGTGGAGTCGAATAGCTCCTTCTTCACGGGAGGACTGGCCCTTACCCTTATCGTGGCCTCTTTCACGATGATCCTGTCGTTCCCGTTGGGCGTCATCCTCGCTCTTGCTCGCACGTCGAACATGCCCCTGTTCAGGGTGATGTCCACCACCTATATCGAGTTCGTGCGAGGCGTGCCCTTCATCACGATCCTGATCTTCTTCTCGGTGCTGTTCCCCCTGTTCTTGCCCGAGAACATGGAGGTCACCGAGATCGCCGCAGTCACGATCGGTTTCACCCTGTTCTCAGCCGCCTACATGGCCGAGAACGTGAGAGGCGGGCTCCAGTCGATCAGGCGAGGCCAGTACGAAGCGGCCGAGGCCCTCGGCATGACTACGGCCCAAAAGACGGTGTTCATCATCCTGCCCCAGGCATTGCGGGTGTCGATCCCGCCCCTGGTGGGCCAGACCATCGGTACCTACAAGGAGACCTCGCTACTCGCCATCATCGGCTTGTTCGACCTCCTGTTCGTGGCCAGGTCGCTGATTCCGAATCAGACAAGTTTCATCGGCAGTGTGCGAGAGCAATTGCTCTTCGCCTCGGTCATCTATTGGATGGGTGCGTACGCAATGTCTCGTGCCAGTCAGAATCTCGAGCGCAAGCTCGGGGTAGGGGAGAGGTAAGCCAATGTCCGATGCAGCCAGTGCATCCGTTCGTGATCTGAGCGGCGCCACTAACATGATCGAGTGCGAGGGGGTCAGTAAGTGGTACGGCGACTTCCAAGCGCTCAACTCGGTCAGCGCGACCATCAAAGAGCAGGAAGTGGTCGTGGTTCTCGGCCCCTCGGGGTCGGGCAAGTCCACCTGGATCCGGTGCATCAACAAGCTCGAGCATCATCAGGAGGGTCGGATCGTCGTCGACGGGGTGGAGCTCACCAACGATCTCCGCAACATCGAGAAGATCCGCTCCGAAGTGGGCATGGTGTTCCAGCAGTTCAACCTGTTCCCCCACCTCACCGTGCTCGACAACATCACCCTGGCCCCGATCTGGGTTCGTAAGAAGCCCCGCGGCGAGGCCGAATCGGCCGCTCGTGCCCTTCTCGACCGAGTCGGGATCCCCGAGCAGGCCGATAAGTACCCCGGCCAGCTGTCGGGTGGTCAGCAGCAGCGGGTGGCCATCGCGCGAGCACTGGCCATGGAGCCACGCGTCATGTTGTTCGACGAGCCCACCTCGGCTCTCGACCCCGAGATGATCAAGGAAGTGCTCGACGTCATGAAGGGGCTGGCCCGCTCCGGCATGACAATGATCGTGGTCACTCATGAGATGGGGTTCGCCCGAGAGGTCGCCGATCGCATCATCTTCATGGAAGACGGCATGATCGTGGAGGTCGGCACGCCCGAGCATTTCTTCACCAACCCCACCGAAGATCGAACCAAGCTCTTCCTCTCCCAGATCCTGTAGTAGGCCCACTAGGGTCACCTCGATGGCAATCGTGAAGACCCTGGGGATCGAGACCGAGTACGGGATAGTTCATCGCGGCACCGATGAACCCAACCCGATCACCGCTTCTTCGGTGCTGATCAACGCCTATCTGGCAGCTGCGGGTTACCGCACCGACGCCCGGTCCGACACGATCGCGTGGGACTTCACCGACGAATCGCCGGGCATGGATGCCCGCGGGTTCGCACCCGTCGGCGCGTTCGCTCCCGACATCGAGACTCATCTCGTGAACGCCGTGCTCACCAATGGCGCCCGCTACTACGTCGATCATGCCCATCCCGAGTTGTCGACCCCGGAGTGTGCCGATGCATTGAGTGTGGTGCTGTTCGACCGAGCCGCCGAACTCATCGCCCAGGAGTCGATGGAGGCTGTCAACGCCAGACTGCCGCCCCACGAGGAGATCGTTCTCTACAAGAACAACTCCGACGGCAAGGGCAACAGCTACGGGTGCCACGAGAACTACCTGGTGGATCGGGCCACGCCCTTCGGTCGCATCGTGCGGCACTGCACCGCTCACTTCATCACTCGCCAGATCTACACCGGGGCCGGCAAGGTCGGTGCCGAGTTGCCCGGCCAGCGCACCGATGAGGTGCCGTTTCAGCTCACCCAGCGAGCAGATTTCTTCGAGGAAGAAGTAGGACTCGAGACCACCCTCAAGCGCCCCATAATCAACACCCGCGATGAACCCCACGCCGATGCCCGCAAGTACCGCCGGCTCCACGTCATCGTCGGCGACGCCAACCCGGCACAGCTCTCGACCTTCCTCAAGGTCGGCACCACCGCCCTTCTGCTGGCGCTGGTGGAAGATGATGCCATCGGTACCGAGTTCGAGTTCGCCGCCCCGGTGGCGTCGCTGCGCCACGTCTCCCACGATCTCAGCCTGGCGGAGGCTCTGCCTCTCGCCGATGGTTCCACCATCACCGCCCTCGAGGTGCAGTGGGAGCTCTTCGATCTTGCCCGCAAGTATGTAGAGGCCACCGGCACCGACAAGGTGGGGGGAGACGTGGCCCACCTCGTGCTGGAGCGGTGGGAGCAGGTTCTGGGCGCTCTCGAGACTGATCCGATGCAGCTGGCCGACCAGCTCGACTGGGTCGCGAAATACCGCCTCATCGATGGATACCGCGAGCGTCACGGCCTCGACTGGGACGATGCCAGGCTGCGAGCCATGGACATCCAGTACTCAGACATGCGCCCAGAGAAGGGACTGGTGTGGCGGCTGGGTCTGGAGACTCTCGTCGACGACGATGCTGCTCAACGGGCAACCACGATGCCCCCGGTCGACACCCGGGCCTATTTCCGAGGGCGCAGTATCGACAAGTTCCCCGACCAGGTGGTGGCCGCAAACTGGGATTCCATCGTGTTCGATGTGGGGGCCGAGGCACTGCGGCGAGTGCCGATGATGGAACCGATGCGCGGTACCGAGGCTCACGTCGGTAACTTGTTCGACGAGTGCGATACGGCGTTGGAGCTCCTTCGTCGACTCGGATCCTGAAACTACCGAAGCGGAGAGCGACATGGCTGAACGAGAGCAGGTACAGAAGCCGGCCCCCGCCGAGCGTGAGACGGAGCAGGCCGATGCGCCCGCAAGTTCTGAACGCGGCGAGGAGATAAAGGCCGAACTCGACGATCTTCTCGATGAGATCGACGAGGTTCTCGAAACCAACGCGGAGGACTTCGTGAAGAGCTACATCCAGAAGGGTGGGCAGTAGGTCGTGAACCTGCCCCTGTTTCGGCCCCACGACGATCCGGGCCCCAATTTCACGGAACTGCTACGCCGTAGTGGGTTCGCCGAGCCCGTCGAATTCGACGGCACCGTACCCGTGGAGGATTACCGCCACGGCACCACCTGTGTGGCCATCCGTTACAACGACGGAGTGCTACTCGCGGGCGACCGCCGCGCCACTTCGGGCCACCTCATCAGCCATCGAGCCATCGAGAAGGTGTTCCCGGCGGATCGTCACAGTGGCGTGGCCATCGCGGGCGCCGCGGGTCCGGCAGTGGAGATGGTGCGCCTGTTCCAGCTCCAGCTCGAACACTACGAAAAGGTCGAAGGCACCTCGTTGAGCCTCGAAGGCAAGGCCAACCAGCTCAGCCAGATGATCCGCAGCAACCTCCCCGCAGCCATGCAGGGGATGGCGGTAGTACCGATCTTCGCCGGCTTCGACCTCGCCCGGGGCGACGGTCGACTCTTCGAATTCGACATCACCGGCGGACGCTACGAGGAGACCGAGCACGCCAGCACCGGCTCGGGAAGCCTGCACGCCGGCACGGTGGTAAAGCTCGGCTACCGACCGGGAATGGACGCCGATACCGTGGCAGATCTAGCGATCGAGGCCATGTTCGAAGCAGCCGACGAAGACTCCGCCACCGGCGGACCCGACCCCGTCAGGGGTATCTACCCCATCATGGCCACCATTACCGAGAACGGCTACACCCGACTCGACGACGAAGACCTCGCTCGACGAACCGAAGCACTGATCGCTCGCCGCCGGTCGGCGAACTGAGGGGACCAGCACCATGAACATGCCCTTCTATGTCGCCCCCGAACAGGTGATGAAGGACCGCGCCGATTACGCCCGCAAAGGCATCGCCCGCGGTCGTAGCCTCATCGCTTTTCGCTACGACGCCGGCATCGCGATCTGTGCGGAGAACACCTCATCCACCCTGCGCAAGGTCAGCGAGATCTACGACCGGATCGCCTTCGCGGGCGTAGGCAAGTACAACGAGTTCGACCAGCTCCGGATCGCAGGGGTTCGCCACGCCGACATGAAGGGTTACTCCTTCAGTCGCGAGGACGTCGACGCGAGAAGTCTGGCCAACCAATACGCCCAGAGCCTGGGCCAGATCTTCACCCATGAGATGAAGCCCATGGAGGTGGAGATTCTTGTGGCCGAGATCGGCCACGTCGAGGACGGATCCGCCGACCAGCTCTTTCACATCCTTTACGACGGCACGGTGATGGACGAGGACATGTCGGTTGTTCTCGGGGGAGAAACCGACACGATCTCCGAGCGCTTCGGAGACCTCGACGTCCCACCCTCACTCGGCGAAGGAGTACGACTGGCAGCGAGCGCGCTGGCCGGGCCCGACCGCCAGTTGGGCGCCGACGCGCTCGAGGTAGCAGTACTCGAGCGAGGCTCCAGCCGGCGAACCTTCCGCCGCCTGTCCGATGAGGAAACCACCGAGGTCCTCACCGCCTGACGACCCACGGTGATCGTGCCAATGGTCACGACCCCCTGATTACCACGACCAGCAAGTCTCAGCCGAGAACGCCGACGATCCGACGCTAGTAGTGAGCCGCACCAGGTGGTCGGACATGTTCACTCCCGAGTACACAACCCTCTCACGCCGACGACTCGGCGAGGCACTCGAGGCGGCGCGAACGATGATCGGCCTGTGCCAACAGGAGGCCGCCGACGCCATCGGGGTCTCACTCCGACGCCTCCGCCGGTGGGAGCAGGGGAGCGAGAGGCCGGCCCGTCACATGGCTACGAGGATCGCTGAAGCCTACGGTCTGGAGGCCGACGCTCAGCTGCCATCCCGAACCCCGATCGTCTTCGACACCGATGCCGGCGGAGTGATCGTGAGCGGCCACACCATCCCCTACATTCCCGGAGTCACACCCAACGACGACTTTCTCGGCCGGTACACGGCCACGGTCCGCGACTTGCGCGGCATCCAACCCGACACTCCAATCCAACTCCGATCCACCGACATCGACGTCCTTGCCACCTTGCTCGACCTTCGAGATGAAGCTCTCGAGGACCGCATCGCCTCGTGGACGGGCCAGCACCCAGGATCCATGGCCGGCGTTCGCCACCGCCTGGTACTCGCAGCAGTGACGGTCGGAGCGGCGTGGGGCACCGCGCTCGACCACCTCCGACCGAGGGCTGAACCCGTTCGAGGGTGACGACCGTTAGGTTGTCGACGTGCAACGTCGAATCTTCGGAATCGAGAACGAGTACGGAGTGACCTGCACCCTTCGCGGCCAACGTCGGCTGAGCCCCGACGAGGTCGCCCGCTACCTCTTCAGGCGCGTCGTGTCCTGGGGGCGAAGCAGCAACGTGTTCCTCGCAAACGGAGCCCGCCTCTATCTCGACGTGGGCAGTCATCCCGAGTACGCCACACCCGAGTGCGATTCGGTACACGACCTCGTGGTCCACGACAAGGCGGGCGAACGGATTCTCGAGCAGCTCCTCACCAGCGCCGAGGAGCGTCTCGGCGACGAAGGCGTCCACGGCGACATCTACTTGTTCAAGAACAACACTGACTCCGCCGGCAACAGCTATGGGTGCCACGAAAACTACTGCACCACCCGACGCGACGACTTCAGCTCATATGCAGAGGTACTCATCCCGTTCCTGGTGAGCCGCCAGATCTACGCCGGTGCCGGGAAGGTGCTCCAGACCGCTCGCGGCGCAATGTACTGCGTCAGCCAGCGGGCCGAACACATCTGGGAGGGCGTGTCATCGGCCACTACGCGCAGTCGGCCCATCATCAACACCCGCGATGAACCCCATGCCGATGCCGAGCGATACCGCCGACTTCATGTGATCGTGGGCGACTCCAACATGAGTGAGTACACCAACTTTTTGAAGGTCGGCGCCTGCGCGCTCATGCTGCGCATGCTCGAAGAGCCCCAGGTCGTGCTGCGCGACATGACCCTCGAGAATCCGATTCGCGCCATCCGGGAGATAAGCCACGACAAGACCTGCACGCGGAGGGTCCGGCTCGCCAATGGCCGTGAGGTGTCGGCTCTCGACATCCAGAGTGAGTACCTCAACCGTGCGCTCCGCTTCGCCGAACACCACGATCTCAGTCCCGAGGAGCAGCAGGCGCTCGACATGTGGGAACACTGCCTCACCGCGATCGCCGACGATCCTCTCCAACTCGACCGCGAGATCGACTGGGTGATCAAGCACAAGCTGATCGAGGGTTACCGAGAACGCAACGGGCTGAGTCTGGCCGACGCCAAGGTCGCCCTGCTGGATCTTCAGTACCACGACGTCAACCGCAACCGCGGCCTCTTCTACCGGATGCAGCAGCGAGGCATGGTCGAACGCATCGTCACCGACACAGAGATCTCTCACGCCGTGGAGAACCCGCCCGAGACCACCCGAGCCCGCCTCCGAGGCGAGTTCATCCGCCGCGCCAAGGAACGCAAGCGCGACTACACCGTCGACTGGGTTCATCTGAAACTCAACGACCAGGCCCAACGCACCGTCCTCTGCAAGGATCCCTTCAAGGCCCACGATGAGCGGGTCGAGAAGCTGATCGCGTCCCTCTGAGTCGCGATGAACAAGCTGGAGCGCCTGCTCAACCTCACCGCCGCCCTCCTTGCCGCTGATCGACCCCTGACCGCGGAGGAGTTGAGGGTGCGGATCGGTGGCTATCCCGAGACAAAATCCGCTTATCACCGTGCGTTCGAGCGCGACAAGGACGATCTGCGTGCCATGGGCCTACCTCTACGGGTCGAAAGTGTGCCGGGGGTCGATCCCCCCGTCGACGGCTACCGCATCCGCCGCTCCGACTATGCGGGCACCGAACTCCGCTTCGAACCCGACGAGCTGGCCGCCCTCCACCTCGCCACCAACCTGATTCGCCTCGACGGCGACGACACCGCCCTGCGCAAGATCGGCAGAACAGGCACCGCTGCGGTAGACGAGGTTGGGAAGGTGCCTTTCGACGACACCTTGGCCACCCTCATCGGAGCAGCAGCCGAGCGCAGGGCCGTGAGCTTCCGATACGGCGACACCGACCGGGTGGTGGAGCCTTGGCGCCTGTCGTTCTCACGGGGCCATTGGTACCTCGACGGCTTCGACCGGGTGCGTTCGAGCGAACGGCTCTACCGCGTCGATCGACTCCAAGGGTCGGTCCAACTCGCAGGCCCGGCCGAGCAACCCGTCGGCTCTGTTTCCGATCCTCTCGATCTGCGGGGGTGGGAGCTGGGCGATGCTGCGCCGATATCCGCCAAGGTCAGATTCGATGCCGACCAGGCTGCGTGGGCCCGCCACATCCTTGGTGAGGTCGAAGACGAGCCGGGGGGAGGGGTCGTCGCCACCCTCGAGGTACGCAACACCGCGGCCTTCCGCTCGTTTGTCCTCAGCTTCCTCGATCACGCCGAGGTGCTCGAACCCGAGTCGCTCCGACACGACATCATCGAGTGGTTGGAGGCGCTCACATGAACGCCCGGCTCACTGCACGCGACCGTCTCGCTCGCCTGTTGTCGGTGATCCCGTGGGTGGCCGAGCAACCCGATGGGGCCTTGCTCGACGAGGTCTCGAGCCGCTTCGATTATCCCCGCGTGCTCCTACTCAACGACCTCCAAGATGTCGTTTTCTACGTTGGGGTCCACCCGTTCACCCCCGACTCGCTCATCGAGGTCGAGATAAGCAACCAGCGGGTGAGGATCCGCTACGCCGACTGGTTCTCTCGTCCGCTCCGCCTCAGCGCGGAGGAGGGGGCGCGCCTGCTCACGGCGGGCCAATCGGTGCTCGCTCTCACCGACGCCACCGAAGGCGCCGACAACGAACCAAGCGCCCTGCTGAGAGCTCTCACCAAGCTCGGCACCGCCCTCGGGGAAGGAGCCCGACAGGCGGTCGATGTGAGGCTCGGCAATGCCCCTGACGACACCCTCGCCATGCTCAGAGAGGCCGTTTCCGAAGGGTTTCGGCTCGACCTCGAGTACTACACCTATGGCCGCGACGAACTCACCGAACGCAGCGTCGACCCGGCGCGAATATTCAGCGACAAGGGCAACTGGTATCTCAGCGGATGGTGCCATCGTGCCGAAGGAGAACGCGTGTTCCGCGTCGATCGCATCCGCCAGGCAACTCTCACCACCACTCCGGTCTCGGTGGAGGCCACCACCGCGGAAACCTCTTTCGCTCCGGCCGGCGACCTCCCTCGGGTGCTTCTCAGGTTGGATCCCAGCGCACGCTGGGTCGTGGAGCAATATCCCGTCGACGACGTCGTCACCTCACCCGACCACATAGATGTCCGCATCGCGGTGAGCACGGTGCCCTGGTTTGAGCGGCTTCTCCTGGGGCTCGGACCCGACGCAGAGATCCTCGCCGCCGACGAGCCGCTGGCCGCTGATCTTCGCTCCTCAGCCGCCCAGCGAGTACTGGCGCGCTACCGACAGTGAGCGTGGCTCTGACACCAGTTGTCGATCCCGCGCCGCTAGGGTCCCCTCGTGACTGACTCCGGCCCAAGCCCGCTCTCGGGCCCTCCGCCTCGTGCCGGAGTGGGCGGGATCGGCGAAGGACTGCCGGCCCAACCCCCAGTTGCCGATCCGGAGTTCTGGATCGACGACGTGGCCGAGCAAGCACCCCAGCCCCGCCCGAAGCGGGGAATCGAATCGTCGATCAAAACCCTGATCGAGTGGGTGGCGGTGGCCGTTGGCGCCTTGGCCGTGGCCCTTCTCATCAAGGCCTTCCTCCTCCAGGCGTTCTACATCCCATCGGCGTCGATGGTGAACACTCTCCATGAGGACGATCGAGTCCTCGTCAACAAGCTCAGCTACCGCCTCGGCGACATCAATCGGGGCGATGTGGTTGTGTTCGAGAAGCCGCCGGGGGCCGGAGGCGAGATCGAGGACTTCATCAAGCGGGTCATCGCATTACCCGGCGAGACCATCACCTTCGTGAGCGGCGATGTATACATCGACGGAGTCCTGCTCGATGAGCCGTACACCGAAGGCCAGCCGTCGAGTCCCCGCGCCGCGGCGATCATCAGCGAGGGTTGTACCAACGATGCGGCCGAGGATCGTTGCACCCTGGCCGACGGCTGGTACTTCGTGATGGGCGACAATCGCGGCAACAGCACCGACAGTCGTGCCTTCGGCCCGATTCGAGAGGAAACGGTGGTCGGGCGTGCCTTCCTGAAAGTCTGGCCCCTCGGCGATCTCGGATTCCTCTGAGCTACTCGTAGAGCCGGGCTACAGCCGCCATCCGGTCGCTGTAGTCGCTGTAGACGGCGTCGATCCCCATGTCGATCAGGCTTGCCAGTTGACGCTCATGTTGGGCATCCCAACCGAAGCACAGCAAATCGAAGCGGTGGAAAAGGGTGGTGAGCCCTCCAGTCCACTCGCCCTGACGTAGGTTCACCGCATCGATACGCGATGCGGCCAGCTCCGCGGCCCGGCGCTCAGGGCCAACGGGCAGATCCTCGAGCGCCGTGGAGTTGACGAGATGCACGTCTGGTGCCTGGACGCGCCAGGTCGACAGGAGTTCGAGATCGGGATGACACACCCAGAGTTGCTCCGCTGCGTCGTGGGCGCGCGCCGCCTCCACGAGGGGTTCGAACACATCGGGATCCTTTACATCCACACTCAGGGGATGCTCGGTACCGACCACCGCATACAACTCGCTCAGTGTCGGGATGTGCTCGCCGAGCGACCGGCGGTCGACCGCTGAGATCCACCGGCGTGGAAACCACCGATCCCAGCCGTCGTGATCGAGCACAACTTCTCCATCCTGAGTGCGCCAGGCGTCGGTCTCGAGTCCGGTGGCACCCAGCTCCAGGGCCAACGAGAACGCCTCGAGTGTGTTCTCCTTCGCATGAGCCCGCGCCCCCCTGTGGGCAAAGAGCACCGGCGGCGCCCACAACCCCTTGATACGAGTAGCCATCCTTCATCGTGGCACTTCTCCCGATGCTCGGCACACCAGGCCACAACTCCTTCCCCGATAGGCCTAATTGACCATTGAAACCGGGCCGCGGGACCCTCAAATCCCCGCCTGGCCATGCCGATGGAACGGTGCAAGCGGACAGAAGATCGAGGTCGATTCCAAACCATGGCTACCATCCGTGCGAGCTGCGAAACCTGCGGAGATGTCGAACTCACCACAGCCGACGTCCGGGTGCGGGTCTGCATCAACGACAATCGCGGTGAGTACTCCTTCCGTTGCCCGATCTGTGAGATGACCGTGGTGAAGGCGGCCGAGCCGAGAACCATCGACCTGCTGGTGGCATCCGGCGTGACCATGGACACGTGGAGTCTTCCCGCCGAACTCGACGAAACGAAGATCGGCCGACCGATAAGCCACGATGATCTGCTCGAGTTTCACGACAAGCTCCACGACACCACCTCGTGGAATGAGGCCCTGTCTCATCTCCTCGACGGCTGAGGCGCCATCACCGGGCGACCGGGAAGGCTCCGGTAGGTTCATCTCGTGACGTGGACACTCCTGCTCCCGGCCATAGCGATGATCATCGCCTTGGGCACACTCACTCTCGGGCTGCGCAGCGTCGAGCGCGAGCTGGTGGCCCTGAGGCTTTCGCTCAGGCGTTCCGGAGCCACCGCGGTAGCCGCCGACGAACTCAACCGCGCCTCCACCCGGTTGAGAATCGACGCGCTCGAGCTGGCTGCCGACGCCCGACGTCGCCTCCGCCGTCCTCACCCCCGCAGACGGCTCCGGTCCGACCACTCTGATCGGTAGAGTCACTCACCATGGGAAACCTCGGTGGCGCGGAAGTGCTAGTGATCCTGCTCGTCGCGCTGATCGTGCTCGGGCCGACGAAGCTGCCCGAAGCCGCCCGACAGGTTGGCAAGGCCGTCAACGAGGTGCGGCGAATCTCGGGAGGATTCCAGCGGGAGATGCGCGAGGCGCTCCAAGAGCCTTTCGCCGAGGAGAAGGCACGCGACCGCGGCCGCAATCTCACCGCTGATCAGAGGGCGGCACGTGCCGCCGGGAAAAACCCCTACGCCGACCCCGACGAGACAAAGCCCGACGAGACAAAACCCGACGAGACAGAGCTCGACGAGACAAAACCCGATGAGGCCGAGACCGAGACCGAGACCGACGAGACGCCGGCGGCGTGCGCTGACGAACCCGACGCGAACGACGAGTCCGCCTGAACATGGCCGAAACTGCCGACGACACACGAATGCCGCTCATGGAGCACCTGGCCGAGCTGCGCCGTCGCCTGATCATCTCGTTCGCGGCCATAGCGGTCGGCGCAGTGGTGTGCTGGATTTTCTACAGCTGGATCATCGACTTCCTGATGGAGCCTTACTGCAAGATCATCAGCCCCGACGACGAATGCCTGCTCTACGTTCGCAACCCCCTCGAACCGTTCAGCGTGAAGCTCACCGTGGTCGGCTACGGCGGAATCGCGGCCGCCATGCCGGTCATCCTCTGGCAGCTGTGGCGCTTCATCGCTCCCGCGCTCTACAGCCATGAGAAGAAGTACGCGATTCCATTCATTCTGTCGGGCGTCGGGCTCTTCTTCAGTGGCGCCGGGCTCGCTTACTGGAGCATTCCGCGAGCACTCGACTTCCTGATCGGGCTCGGAGCCGACAACTTCGAGGAGCTCTTCGCTCCGAGTGAGTACATCGGTTTCGTCGTGAAGATGATGGTGGCGTTCGGAATAGGGTTCGAATTCCCGATCGTGCTCATTTTCCTGCAGATTCTGGGCATTCTCGACAACAAGACGTTGCGGGCCGGCCGCCAGTACGCGGTCGTCGGAATCGTCGTCATGGTGGCGGTCATCACCCCCAGCGGAGACCCATTCACACTCATGGTGCTATCGGTGCCGATGTACCTCTTCTACGAGATAGCGATCCTCTTCGGCCGAATCCGCAACCGCCGGGCCCGCAAGGCGGCCGAAGCGGAGTGACCTCGACACCGGACCGCGGATTCACGCTCGACCGGTTCCAGCTCGAGGCCATCGAACACCTCGACCAGGGTCGGTCGGTGCTGGTGGCGGCGCCAACCGGAAGCGGCAAGACGGTAGTGGCGGAGCACTCGATCGACCGTGCGCTGGAGGCGGGGCGTCGTACCTTCTACACCACCCCGATCAAGGCCCTCTCGAACCAGAAATATCGAGATCTGTGTGAGCGGATCGGGAGCTCGAGAGTGGGCCTGCTCACCGGCGACAACACCATCAACGGTGATGCAGATGTGGTGGTGATGACCACCGAGGTCCTGCGCAACATGCTCTATGAGGGACGCCCTCTCGACGACCTCGACTCGGTCGTGCTCGATGAGGTTCACTATCTCGAGGACTCGTTTCGGGGACCCGTATGGGAAGAGGTCATCCTCCACCTCCCGGAGCACGTGGCCCTCGTTTGCTTGTCGGCCACAGTCTCCAACACCGTCGAAGTGGTCGGGTGGTTGGAGTCGATCAGGGGCGACACCGGAGAGGTCGTGGAGACCACTCGACCGGTGGAACTCACCAATCACTATGTGATCGGCGACCACCGGGGCAAGGCACCCCAGATCATCCCCACCCTGATCGACGGCCGTCCCAATCCAGAAGGGGCGGGATTCGACCCCGAACTTCGCCGCGGACGAGGCGACCGACGAGCGAAGCGACCGCCGTGGAAGGCCCCCAGCCGGCTCGAACTGCTCGATCTCATCGAAGACCGCGACCTCCTCCCGGTCATCTGGTTCATATTCAGCCGCAAGGGCTGCGACGAAGCCGCCACCACCCTGGAGCGGGCGGGCGCCCGCTTCACCGATCGTGAAGAAGCAGCCCGTATCAGGAGCATCGCCGAGGACCGGATCGCCGGCCTACCCAGCTCCGACCTCGCCGTGCTCGACACCATGGCCTGGATGAAACGTCTCGAGAAGGGAATCGCCAGCCATCATGCCGGACTCGTTCCCGCCTTCAAGGAAGCGGTCGAACTCTGTTTCGCGGAAGGTCTGGTGAGGGTGGTGTTCGCCACCGAGACCCTTGCCCTGGGAGTAAACCTGCCGGCCCGGAGCGTGGTGATCGACAAGCTCTCCAAGTTCACCGGTGAAACCCACGAAGTGCTCACTCCCGCCCAATTCACCCAACTCACCGGGAGGGCAGGGCGACGGGGAATCGACGAGACGGGTCACGCCCTCGTGCCCTGGTCACCATTCACCCAGTTTGATCAGGTCGCCTCTCTCGCCGGCAGCAGCTCCTTTCGCCTCCGCTCGGCATTTCGCCCCACCTACAACATGGCCGCCAACCTGTTGCAACGCCAGGAGCCAGAAGCCGCCCGGGCTCTGCTGGCGCGATCCTTCGCCCAATACCAGGCCGACGCCAATGTCTCTCGTCTCGAAATCCGGCTGGCCCGCGAGCGACAGCGCGTCGACGACCTTCGTGCCCACGTCGCCACCCTGCCCGAACCCCGAGCAGAATCTCCGAGCTCGGATGACGACGCTGCGATCTCCGATGCCGTGAGCCGCCTCCGGCCCGGCGATGTGATCATCGACGACGATGGCGACCGCCTTGCGGTGCTGGGTGTCAGCTGGCGAAAGGGGGGACGGGCGCTGATCCGGGTGGTGGGGGAGGGGGGCAGGGAACAACGCTGGGCCCTCGCCGACCTCGATCACTCGCCGGTCACCGTCGGCCAGATCGAACTCCCGTTCCCGATGGCCCCCGAGCGGGCTGATTATCGAGCCGATGTGGCCTCGCGGCTGAAGCGGTCTGGGGTGAAGACCTCCGCCCGCCGCAAGCGGCGCAGTTCGAGAAACGACCCGCGAGCCGACCTCGACCGCGCCGAGAAGGAGGTGCTGGCACTGGAGCGTCGGGCGCGGCGCGACAGCGCCTCTATAGCGCGACGCTTCGATGCGATCTGCGCTGTGTTGCGCGACCGGGGCCACCTCGATGAGTGGCACGTCACCGACTCGGGCCGCATGCTCGGACGCGTCTACCACGAGATCGACCTCCTGATCACCGACGCGTGTGGCGTGGGTATCTTCGACGAGCTCACGGCTCCCCAGCTCGCCTCAATCGCCTCATGTTTCACCTACGAGCACCGCAGCGCGAGCCCCCCACCCGACCCCTGGTTCCCCTCCCGTGTCGCCGTCGAGCGCTTTCGTCGACTCCAACGCCTGTCGGCCTCACTCGTACGGGTCGAACGTCATCACGGTGTGCCCGAGTCACGGTCGCCCGACGCAGGATTCGCGGCGATCGCTCACTCCTGGGCGGCCGGTGAAGAACTCGGAGTGCTGCTCGATGCTGGGGCCGATCTGACTGCCGGAGACTTCGTGCGCAACGTGAAGCAACTGATCGACCTGCTCCGCCAGATCGCCTCGGTGGCTCCCCTCGGCTCGACGCGATCCACCGCTCGCCAAGCCGCCGATGCCATCCACCGCGGTGTGGTGGCCCTGTCCGGGGCGGTCGAATCCGGATGAGTATCGAGCGAGGAGTCGATTGGGGGGAGTGGGCCGAGAAGCCGTCGGACCTGGTCTACGCAAACTCAGATCGCGCCGCCGCCGAGGTGATCGCCACGGCTCGGCGATCGAATACCGCGATACCTCGGATCGGTCTCACCGGTGGCGATCTGCACCGCACTCTCGGGGGATCCACCCGCTCGGTTCTTCACGCCGCCGCTGAGGCCACCCATGTCACCGTCGACCTCGGCGAGGCGCTCCTCGATGGCAAGCTCCACTGGTTCGTTGCCCATCTCGTGGCTCGAAACGCGTGGCTTCGGGGGCGAGTCCTCGTCGCCGCGAACGCAGCCTTCATCGGCTCCTGGAACATCGCTCCTCGAGCCCATCCCGGCGATGGCCGCCTCTATGTTCTCGATGCCGACCCTTCCGTGGGTGACCGTTTGAAGGCCCGGTCTCGACTCAAGAGCGGTGCCCACGTCCCCCATCCCGACATCACGGTCAGGCGCACGAGCGCCGCCCAGTTCGAATTCGCGCAGCCGATCCCGATACACCTCGATGGCCATCGTCAGGTTCGAGCGGCGAGACTCAGCGTCAGGCTCGAACCGGAGGCCCTCGACATCTGGATCTGACCAGATTCGGCCTTCATCGCCGCTATACGCTCCCCGGATGGACCTCACCGAAGCCAAGCAGCAGATCCGGGCCGAGATCGAGCGGCTCGCACCGACGCTCATCGAGGTGTCGCACTCGATCCATGAACGCCCCGAACTCAACTTCGAGGAGCATCACGCGCACGAGGTCCTCACCGGTGTGATCAGCGATGCCGGACTGTCCGTCGACCGGGGGGCCTACAACATGCCCACCGCGTTCGATGCCCGCGCCGGCTCCTCGGGACCCACCATCGCGGTGTGTTGTGAATACGACGCGCTACCCGGGATCGGGCATGGTTGTGGTCACAACATCATCGCTGCAGCAGGCCTGGGCGCGGGCCTCGCCGCAGCCACTGTCGCCGAGGGCCTGGGGGGATCGTTGGCGATCCTAGGCACCCCTGCCGAAGAGGGCGGCGGAGGTAAGGAGTTCATGATCCGGCGTGGCGCCTTCGCCGACGTGGATGCAGCGCTGATGGTGCATCCCGCCGATCACGATCTCACCACGATGCACACCATCGCGATCCAGTCGATGGAGGTGGAGTACGAGGGACGATCAGCCCACGCTGCCGCATTCCCCGAGCAGGGTCTCAATGCCCTCGACGCTGCGGTGTTGGGCTACAACAACGTGGCGGCCCTGCGCCAACACATCCGGCCCGATGAACGCATCCACGGGGTGTTCACCGACGGTGGCGTCAAACCCAATATCGTGCCCGCTCACGCGGCAGCCGAGTGGTACGTGCGTTCGGCCACCATCGGCTCGCTCCAACCCCTGAAGGACCGCGTGCTCGCCTGTCTCGAGGCCGGCGCCCACGCCGCGGGATGCACGATGAGCCAGACTTGGAACGATCCACCGTTCTACGACATGGTCGACAACCACCCCCTGCTCGACCTCTATGTCGACAACGCCACCTCGGTGGGACGCCACCCCGAGCCCGAGGAAGAGGGAAAGATGGTGGTGGGCTCCACCGACATGGGCAATGTCAGCTACACCGTGCCTTCAATCCATCCCATGGTGAAATGCGCCCCGAAAGGCACTGCCATACACACTCCGGAGTTCGCCGCCCATGCCCGCTCGGAGTCCGGCGATCGAGCGATCATCGACGGCGCTCTGTCGATGGCACTCACCATCGTGGATTGTTGGGCCGATCACGATGCCATGTCGGCGATCCGCGGTGCCTTCGACACCAAGGCGTAGGCTCACCGTCCGATGACGGTCTACATCGCCGAAGAGTTCACAGCCACCGAAGCTGATGTCCTTCGCCGTTACTTCACGAACCTCGACCAGCCCGTCTTCGCTCTCGTCAACCTGCCCGAGGTGGTGAAGGGCGCCCTCTTCGCTCGCTACTCGCGCACGGCGCTCAGCCTCCGTCGGCTCTTCTTGAAGGAGTTCGTGGGTGAGCTCGACATCGAGGGCGACCAGTCGATCGACGCCACCATCGGCCTGCGGCGCGCCGAAGAGCTCTACGACGTCGTCTTCTTCGAGTACGGCGACGACAGCGTCGCCCAGCTCGGTGGGGTGCATCTTGCTTGCGAACAGGCATCCAACGTGCTCACCAAGGTGCTCGAGTGGGGCCGCCTCATGTCGTACCTCGAGCAGTCCACCCGCTACATCGCCTACGACCAGCGCCTCGGTGGGCGCTACCGCTTCTACCGCGATCCCGACATTCTCAGCTCCTCGCTCGGCACCCGTTATGTCGCCGACATGGACCGTATCTTCGATGCCTACTCAGGGCTCGTTCCCCAGATGCAGGAGTTCTTCCGCTCCGTGGAGCCCAAGAATCCCGCCGACAGCGACTTCGCCTACCGAATGGCGATAAAGGCCCGCGGTCTCGATGCCATCAGGGGAATGCTGCCGTCGGCTGCCTTGTCCAACGTTGGCATCTACGGCACCGGCCAGGCCTATGAAGCCCTCCTTCTTCGGATGAGAGCTCATCCCTTGCCCGAGGCCCGAACCTACGCCGACCTGATGCTTGCCGAGCTACGCAAGGTCGTGCCTTCCTTCTTGAAGCGGGTGGATCTTCCCGAACGAGGGGTCCGCACCAGTGCCTACATGGCCGACGTACGTGAATCGATGGAGGCTGTGGCCGACTCCGTGTTCGGCGACGAGGTCGGCGGTGAGGTAGACGACCTCGTCGAGCTGGTCGATTTCGATCCTGAGGGCGAGGTGAAGATGGTCACCGCCATGCTCTACCCCTACGCATCGCTTCCGGAGCGGGTCATCGAGGCCCGAGTCCGTGCCATGGGCATCGAGGAGCGAATCAGCATCATCAAGACCTACACCGGCGACCGCGCCCACCGACGCCAGCGCCCCGGCCGCGCCTTCGAGCGCACCGGCTACCGCTTCGACGTCGTGAGCGACTATGGAGCATTCCGCGATCTCCAGCGTCACCGGATGCTCACCATAGAGTGGCAACCCCTGTCGCCGCGCCACGGTTACGTGCGCCCCGCTGCAGTGGAGGCTGCCGGCGTGGCCGAACAGTTCGACGCGGTGATGGATCGCTCTGCATCACTTCACGATGCCCTGCTCGAAGAGTTCCCGGACCAAGCCGCCTACGCGGTTTCGTTGGCTTATCGGGTGCGCTACAGCATGCAGTTCAACGCTCGCGAGGCAATGCACATGCTGGAACTGCGCACTAGCCCCCAGGGCCACGAGGCCTACAGGCGGGTGTGTCAACGCATGCACACCGAGATCGCCGTTGTTGCCGGCCCCCATGCGGGGGCCGCGGCCCTGCGCTTCGTCGACCATTCGGCCGAACCTGCGCTCGGGCGCCTCGATGCGGAACGCAAGGCCGATCAGAAGAGGGCCGATCGCACCGGCGGTTGACCCGAATTCGAAGCTTTCTGCGCTCAGAGTGTTCGTTGCGCCCACGCTTGGTGGTACCTGGCAATGATGGTGGCCTCCGGCCGCGCACAGCGCTACCGTCTGCACCAGCCACGGGCGGAGCCGTTGGAGGCTCGCCGTCGTGTCTACCCGTTTTCTGCCGATCCGCCCGCTGAGCATGGTCGTTGCCCTGGTGGTAACCACGATGCTTGCCACCACATCGGTTGAGGTTCGCCCTGGCGACACGCTCACCGAGCTGGCCGAGCGCCACGATGTGACAGTGGAAGAGCTCGTCGCATGGAATGGCATCGAGGATGCCGATCACATCGTGGCGGGAGCGACCTTCGTGCTCACAGCACCGTCCACCGCCACGCCCACCCTTTCGCCCGATCGCGGTGGTGCCGTCGAGCATGCCGTGACCGCCGGCGACACCTTGTGGCTGATCGCTCGCCGTTACGGCGCATCAGTGGCGACGATCGTGGAGGCCAACCAGCTCACCGATCCCGACCGGATCTATGTGGGCCAGACCCTGGTGCTCGGCGGCGGATCTTCGGCGCCACCATCGGCGGAGGCGAGCGACTCCTCCTCCCCAGCAGGCGTGCACACGGTTCAGGCCGGAGAGACCCTGTTCGCCATTGCTCTTCGCTTCGGCGCGACGCCCGATGTGCTGACCGCCGACAACGCGTTGGCGGACCCGAACCTGATTCGAGTCGGCCAACGCCTGACCATCCCCAGCGGCTCCGGCCCAGCGACGTCGGCGCCGCCCACCTCGGTGCCCCCAGCACCCACAACCACGGTGCCAGCGACCCCCGCACCCACCACAACGGTGCCCAGCACCACACGCCCCTCGACGAGTGCGACTCCGTTGAAGGATGCCTTCAGGCACTGGTCCTCGAGTTATGGCGTGGCCCAGAATCTCCTGGAGGCCCTGCTCTGGAAGGAGTCGAACTGGCAACCCTCGGTGACCGGTCCCGGAGGTCATCTGGGGATCGGGCAGCTGAGCCCCGACACAGTCGATTTCGTGGAGGAACGACTCCTCGGCCTCGAGCTCGACCCTCTCAGCCTCTCCGATGGAGTCCAGCTGGCTGCGCGCTACCTTCGCTATCTGATCGACCGCACCCACAGCGACCGCGAGGCCCTGACGGCATGGAACCAGGGCCTCCACGGGTTCCTCGAGGACGGCATGAGCGAAAGCGCGGCCGCATTCGCGGATTCGGTACTGGAAATCCGCCGAATTCGCCGTTGAGTGTCTATGCTCCGCCGCACACCCCCCGCAACCAGGTAGCTCATGGCTGACGCAGACGACACAACCGAAGAAGAACCGGCAGGTCTCGAAGAGATGTCCGACGACGCCATCGACGATGATCTCGACGATGGCGAGGACGATCTCTCGGACTCGAACGAAGACGATGACGACGATGATGATGAAGAAGATGACGATGTCGCAACTCCCGCTCGCGCCGACGACGACGATGACGAGGACGACGATGAGGTCGAGGCCGATCTCGACGCGATCCTGAAGGATCGGATCGCAGCCGGCGACGATGACGACGAGGACGACGAGGACGCCCCTCCGGTGAAGCCTCCGGTTGCACCGGGCGACGCCGAGGCTGTCCAAGCTCGTCAGGACAACGAATTCTCGTGCCCGCACTGCTTCCTGCTCGTCAACAGTGCAGCGGTGAGTGATGGTGAGTGTCCTCACTGCGGTGGGCCGATCTCCAATCCATGAGCACACCTGAGCGACTCGGCGATCGGGTGCTCGATCTGGTGGTCTACGCTCCGCTGGGTCTCGCCCTCGAGGCCAAGGAGCTCATCCCCAAGCTGGCCGATCGCGGCCGGGGGCAGGTGGCCCTGGCCCGCTTGGCCGGCAAGGTGGCGTCCCAGCAGTCGCCTGCCGGCATAACCCGCCTGCTCGACGAACTCAGAGATGCGGTGATCTCCGCGGTCGGACTGAGTGAGCCAACACCGCGAGCTGACCAGCCCGGCGAAGCCATCGAAGACCCGGAGATCGAGCTACCCATCGAGGGTTACCAGTCGATCGCCGCGGCCGAACTGCTCGAACTCCTCGAGCCCCTCTCCGACGACGACCTCTCCGACCTGCTCGCTTTCGAGCAGGATCATCGGGCACGCGCCACGGTGATAAACCGGATCCGGCAGCTTCGCTCCTGATCATGGAGGTCGGGGCGGCGCGGGCCGGACCAGACGATCTCGCCACCCTCGTCGACTTGGCCGAGGCGGCCATCACCGAACTGGCACCAGCCAGAGGCGGCTACATCTGGTCACGCCTCGGAGCCCGGAGACCACCCTTCGAGCGGGGTTTCGAGGCAGAGTTGGCCGACCCCGATCGCCTCCTTGCCGTTGGCACGATCGACCACACCGTGGTGGGCTACGCCGCCGCCGAACAGGTATTGCTCCACGATGGCCACCACCTGGGACGCCTCACCGACATCTTCGTGTTGCCGGGAGCACGCGGGGTGGGCGTGGGCGAGGAGATGATGGAGCTGGCCATCGAGTGGTGTCGCCGATTCGACGCGGTTGGCATCGACTCGATGGCGCTGCCGGGCGACCGGGCCACCAAGAACTTCTTCGAGACTTTCGGGCTCGTGGCGCGATCACTCACCGTTCATCGCCGCCTAGATCAATGACCCCTCGCCCTCAAGTGGCCGTAGGGGCGATCGTGCGCCGAGCCGACGAGTTGTTGCTCATCAGGCGAGGCCGGGCCCCTGGGGCAGGGCGCTGGTCGATTCCGGGGGGCCGGATCGAGCCCGGAGAGCGGCTGAGCGACGCCGTGGAGCGAGAGCTTCTCGAGGAAACCGGGCTCACAGCCACTTGTGGAGCCCTCGTGGGTCATGCCGAACGTATCGACGATGCCCACCACTACGTGATCCTCGACTTCGCGGTGTCACTCACCGGCGACTCCACTGCGATCGCCGGTAGCGATGCCGCCGACGCACGATGGGTGGCCCTCGGTGATGTTGCCGGGCTGGCGCTGGTCGAAGGGCTGGCCGAGTTCCTCTTCGAACACGGGGTCCTTCCCCATACGGGGTGAGCCCCTGATCGGTCGACTCAGCGACCCTTCCAGACAGGACGGCGCTTCTCGATGAATGCCCGAGGGCCTTCTGAGCGGTCCTCGGTAGCGGCCAGACGGACCTGGGCCTCGGTTGCTGCCTCCATGCCCTCGAGATCGGTCTGGTGGGCGCCATCGATTATCAAGCGGCGGCTCTCTCGAACCGCGAGAGGAGCGTTGGCGATTACTCGGGCCGCCAAGGCCTTGGCCTCGTCGATCACCGCACCCGGCTCGCACACCTTGTTGATCATCCCGAAATGATGGGCGCGTTCGGCCGTGATCGTGTCGCCGGTGAGAGCCAGCTCCATGGCCACCGCCGGAGGAAGCACATACGGAAGGCGAACCAGCCCGCCCGCGGAGGCCACCAGGGAACGTTTCACCTCGGGAATGCCGAGCTGGGCGCTGCTCGACGCCACCCGAAGGTCGCAGGCCAGGGCGAGCTCGAGCCCACCGGCCACCGCATGACCATCGATGGCCGCGATCAGGGGTTTGGTGCGTTCGCGTCGTACGAGACCGCCCAGACCTCCCCGCGCCGTGCCCAGCTTGCCGGCCTGCCCTGCCGCGATCGCCTTCAGATCAGCCCCCGCGCAGAACACCGGCCCGTTGTGACCGAGAATCCCCACCCAGAGTTCGTCGTCGTCTTCGAGGCGATCGATGGCGCCTTCGATTGCCGCCGACATTTCGGCGTTGATGGCGTTGCGGGCTTCCACGCGGTCGAGGCGAATGACTCCGATATGGCCATCGACCTCGAACTGGATCACGCCACTGGATCCTCGGTGGTTTCGCCGGATTCGGCCTCAGCGGGAGCTGCAGGAGCGGGTGCGAGGGCTTCCACGGGTTCGGGGGCCTCGATGACCGCAGGCTCAGGGGCGGGCTCCAGAGCGACTAGGGGTTCCGGGGTGACGAGCTCGGCCGGAGCGACGGGTTGGGTTGGGGGCTCTGGCTCGACCTGAGCGCCAGCGGGCGCGGGCTCAGGCGCCGCGGGTGCGGGCTCTGCCATCACCGGTGGGGGAGGAGGTGGGGGAGTGGGTCGACCCTTCCGGCCGCCCCGGCCCCGCTTCTTGGGAGCCGGCGGTTCGACGCCGAACAGCTTGGCAATGTCTGGAGTGCGAGACGCCAACTTCTTCACGCTCTTGAGAAGATCTTCGGTGGGCTTCTCGGGGATTCCCTGGGCGATGACCTGAGACCTGACGGGGGAGAAGGCGACTGCGTCGAGGACGGTGGCCCAGCGGTCGGAGGTGACCTCGGCGGTGAGACTCTCGGCGGCCGCGGCGGCAAGCTTCTCGGCCATGTCGACCGGCAGGGGAGAGCCGGCCTTGGGTGGGCGCGAGCTGAGGCGGAGAGCCCGCACGGTACGACCATCGGCGATAGTGGCGGCAAGTTCGTCGAGCCATTTGCGGTGTTCGGACTCCACCCGATGGGCGAGCCCTTCCCTGAGCTGGTCGGCCAGAGCGCGGCTCTCGTCGTCACGCGCCGCATTGTCGGCTGCCACCACCACGCTTCGGATGTCGCGGAGGTCGACTTCGCCGAGACCGGCCACAGCGGCCTCGGCCCGGTCGCGCCACTCGGCGGACTTGAGGCGGGGGTTGAGTCGTTCGGCCAGGGCCACCAGAGGCTCGGTCTTGATCTTCGGCATGCCCTCGGCAACTGCCTTTTCGTTCATCTGGTCGACCGCTTGGCGTACTCCGGGCACTCCGCCACGAAGAACCTCTTCGGCCAAGGACCGTTGGAGCTGGGGCAGAGCCTTGAGCGCGGCCTGACGATGGGTGCGGGCCGGACGCAGGCGTGGAGCCTTGGGGCGCGCCGGCGGTTTCGGCCGCTCACGACGCTGGCCGCCGCGGTCGCCAGGACCCCTGCCGCCGCCGCCCTTGCCCTTCGGCCGCTGGTCTCGGGGCCCGTCGCCGTCTCGGCCCCGGCCGCGTCCACGACCGCGATCATCACCATCTCGGCCTCGACCTCGACTCCGGCCCCGGTCATCGCCATCGCGGCCCCTACCGCGTCCTCGACCCTTCGGGGCGAGCACCTGGGTGACCAGGGGCTCATCGCGACCGGTGCCGAGCAGTTCGAGGCGCTCAGCTTCCTTGCGCGGACCCTTGGGCGCAAACACGGTGGTGACGGTGAGGCCCTCGAGGTCGGCGTCGGCTTCAACCTTCAACACGTCGCCGACCGACACGCCGGCAGGAAGCAGCGTGCCGTCGAGCGCACCCTTGGGCTGCTTCGCTCCGGCTGCGCGCCAAGTCCAGCTCCCGTCGTCGCGAGAGGAGGTGAGTTCGATGTCAAGCCGTCGTGCCACGGCCGAAACGGTATCGCCGTAAGTCCCGAGCGGCGACTCCGGCGCCCGATGATGTCAATCGACGAGATCTCGGGGGTCGGTGTTCGACCCGCAAACAACCACCGCAGTTCGCTCATCTGGCCCCAATTCGACCATCCCACTGGTGATCGCCGCGAGGGCGGTGGCACCACCGTGTTCGGCCACCACGCGAGCGTCGTCCCACAGCCGGCGACGGGCGGCGGAGATTGCTTCGTCGCTCACCACCACCGATTCGGCCCGGTCGGCGAGGAGTTGCCAGGGCACGGCTCCAATGGTCTTGGCCCCCAACGAGTCGGCCGCCACGCCGGCCACCTCGACCGGTATGGGGTGCCCCGCCTCGATCGCCGCCGACAGGCAGCGGCTCGTCTCGGGCTCCACACAGACCATGCGAACGTGGGAGGGGAGAGCGGCCGCAAGACCCGCGGCCAGTCCGCCGCCGCCGACAGCCACCACGACAGTGTCGAGCACATCGACCTGCTGGAGCAGTTCCACACCCAGTGTGGCCTGTCCGGCCACTGTGAGTGGTGCGTCGTAGGGGTGGATATTGAGGGCATGGGTCTCGGCAGCCCTTTCATCACAAGCGGCCTGAGCATCGTCGTAGAGTTCACCCACAACGTGGACCGTGGCGCCCAGGGCCCGGATGCGGTCGACCTTGACCGCCGACGACACGCCAGGCACGAATACCTCCGCACCGACTCCGAGCGACCGGGCCACGTGGGCGACGGCGATGCCGTGGTTGCCTCCCGATGCCGCTATCAGGCCCGAGTCGGGCAACTCCGCTGCCAGGGCGGTGTTGAAGCTGCCCCGAACCTTGAACGAACCGGCGTGTTGGAGGCATTCGAGCTTGAGTGCGAGCTCCTTGGCGACTCCGAAGGCTCCGGGGCCGGGGAAGACCACCGGGGTGCGGCGGACGAGACCGGCCAGACGCTCCACAGCAGACGAGACGTCGGTGTCATCGGGGGCATGGTCCACGGGGAATAACTATCGCATCGGCGCAGAGCTCGTGCACACCCTCTTCTCCGTACCGATCCGAATTACCGCCGGAAATCATCGTTATGTAAAGTAGATCACCGACCGATACCCAGCCTCACCCCGCGGTGGCGTCGTACACTCTCCCGATGGCCCGATCCCCGTTGCCGCATGTCTCCTTCGATTCCGTGCTGGCCGCAGCCGAGCGCATCGCCCCCTACGTCCATCGCACTCCGATCATGTCGTCAGCCACCCTCGACCACGAACTCGATGCCAGCGTGGTGTTCAAGTTGGAGTCCTTCCAGAAGGTTGGTGCTTTCAAGGCCAGGGGTGCCACCAACGCCGTGCTTTCGCTCAGCGAGGAAGCCGCCTCACGCGGCGTCATCGCCCATTCGTCGGGCAACCATGGGGCAGCTGTCGCCTACGCGGCCCGAATCCGCGACATCGGGTGCACCGTGTTCATGCCCGCCGGTGCCCCGACGATCAAGATCGACGCGGTGCGCGGCTACGGGGCCGAGGTCGTCCTGGTCGACAGAGCGGTTCTCAGCGAGTCGACCCACTCCCGAGCCGAGGCTTCGGGCGCCACCTTCATCCACCCCTACGAGGACCCCGACGTCATCGCGGGCCAGGGCACCGCCGCCCTGGAGCTGCTCCACGACCATCCTGACCTGGACTTTCTCCTGTGCCCGGTCGGAGGAGGGGGTCTGATCAGCGGGTCGCTCGTGACCTCTGCCGCGCTTGCACCCCACACCACGGTAATCGGCGCCGAACCGCAACGAGTCGACGATGCCTACCGCTCCCTGCAGACCGGGATCCACCAACCCCCGGTGATGCCTCCCGACTCGATCGCCGACGGCCTCCTCGCGGTGCTGGGCGAGAAAGCGTTCGAGATTCTCACTGCGGCCGGCACCGAGATCGTCACCGTGTCCGAACCCGAGATCATCGATGCTGCGATCTTCCACCTCCAGCGCATGAAGACGGTGGTCGAACCCTCCGGCGCCACCCCCCTCGCGGCCCTGCGAAAGCTGGGCGACACCGTGGCCGCACGAAAGGTGGGGGTGATAGTCAGCGGGGGAAACACCGATTTCGTGTGGCTGGCGCGATGAGGCCACTCCCCCATCCCGCCGAGCGCCGCGTCGCTGTGCGCGTCAGTCGCGACGCTCTTCGCCAGGTGAGGGGCGGTCATCCCTGGATTTACTCCGACTCGATCGAGTCGAGATCTCACGCCGGTGATCCCGGCGACCTGGCGGTGGTGTTCGACCCCAATAGAAAGTTCGCTGCGATCGGTCTCTGGGACCCCCACTCCCCCATCTCGGTGCGCGTGCTCCACACCGGTAAGCCCACTCCCATCGACACCGATTTCTGGCGGCGCTCGATCACCGCCGCACTCGGCCGCCGTCGAGACCTGCTCGAATCCGGCGACACCACCGGATATCGACTCGTCCACGGCGAAAACGACGGCCTTCCCTCGCTGGTGATCGATCGCTACGGACCGGTGTTGGTGATGAAGCTCTACAGCCCCGCATGGTTCTGCCATCTCGAACCCATCTTGGCCATCATGGTGGAGATGCTCGAACCCGAGGCAGTGGTGCTACGCCTCGCGCGCAATGTAGCGGCGGGCGAAACCCACGGCTTGGCCGACGGCGAGTGCATCCACGGCACGATCACCGACGAACCGGTCGCCTATCACGAAAATGGGCTCCGGTTCACGGCCTACCCGACGAGTGGCCAGAAGACCGGTGCCTTCCTCGACCAACGCGAGAATCGAGCCCTGGTGCGCCACCACGCAAAGGGGCGAGACGTGCTCGATGTGTTCAGCTACGCCGGTGGATTCAGCGTCCACGCGGCTGCGGGCGGGGCCCGCTCGGTGCTGAGCATCGACCAGGCACCTCAGGCGATCGCGGCGTCGAAACAACACATGGCCCTCAACGCCGCCACCAACGCCCCCGTTGCCCGCGCCGAGCACCACACAGCGGTTGGCGACGCGTTCGCGGTGATGACCGAACTGGCCGATGCCGGACGCCAGTTCGGGATGGTCATCATCGACCCGCCTTCGTTCGCCCAACGCCAGTCGTCGGTTACCGGAGCCCTGAAGGCCTACCGCCGCCTCACCGACCTCGGACTCAGGCTCACCGCTCCCCGCGGGCTCCTGTTGCAGTGCTCGTGTTCGAGCCGGGTGAGTGCCGACGCCTTCTACTCCGCGGTGCTCGACACCGCGAGACAACAGGGCCGACACCTCACCGAACTCGAGTTCAGGGAGCACCCAGTCGACCACCCGATCGGGTTCGCCCACGGCTCCTACCTGAAAGCCCTGCTGGTGCGGGTCGAAAGCTAGAGAATCCGGCCGGCCCGCTGCCGTCACCCGCCGTCAGCCGCGCCTACACTTTGCCGCTGACGCTCCCGAGTCAGCAACGAGGTGAACGATGGCCCCCACCGCCGATCCAATGCTGGAAGCCGACCAGAACGCCCTGAGCGAGTGGCTGACCACCGACATGGTCAGCGACTCGGTCGCTGAGTTCGTGGAGGGACCCGGTATCCGGAGGCTGAGTCTCCAGTTCGACATCAAGGAGCTGAGACGCGCCCTCGACGATGCTCTCGTCGCCAATGAGTTCCTGGGCGACGTCGATGCCGGTTTCGGAGTGATACCACTCACCCGACGCCCCGGCACCAGCGGCAACGACGACAACGAACTGTCCGGGCTCTACTGGATTCGCGCCGACGAACGCTATGTCGAGGAGCCCATGGAGGAGGTGGTCGACGAGGCTTCCTTCAGCGAGCTCATCCCGGCGTTCGCCGACACCTATTTCGCCCATGTCCACTCAGAGCTCTCCAAGCGGGTGTCCATCGGCCGCATGAGGGTGATGTGGAAGGGGCTCTACAACTGCAACTCGTGGCACCGCGATCCCGAACCTCGGATCCACGTGCCCATCATCTCCAATCCCGGCTCGCTCTTCGTGGTCAACCACCACGTCACCCACCTTCCCGCCGATGGTTCCGCCTATTTCACCGATACGCGGGGCTACCACATGGCCATGAACGGTGGCCTCACCAATCGGGTGCACCTGGTGGCCGCCATCGCCTCCTGACCCGAGCGCGGTCGAACCGGCCCCACACAAGCAATAGTGTGGCCGGGTGTCCGATGAAGCCCGGATCGAGCTCACGTTTCGCCTGTGGGGCGCTGGCGCGCCCGAAGCGTTCGAGGAGTACATCGCCCACCTGCGGGGCCTGCTGCCTCGCCATCGGGGCCGCTTCGAGCGTCGGGTGGAACCTGTCGAGGATTCGGTCGGCGCGCCCGACGCAGTGATCGTGATGAGCTTTCCCGATCCGGCTTCGGTCGATGGATTCCTGCGCGATCCCCTCCGAGGGGAACCCTCCGCCGAAGAACTAGCGGCACGAGCGATCAGCCGCTCCCTGATCACCGATGGCCGGCGCCGGGCATCGCCCGACGACGCGGCTGCTGATGTGGTGAGGCTTCGCCACGATGAGTGACCCGAGCGCCGACGAATTGGTGACCCAGGCTGAATCGGCTATCCACGGCGTCGGGGTCTTCGCACGCACTCGGATCGACGGGGGCGCATTCATCGGCAACTACACCGGTCGCCCAACGGCGGTCGACGGCACCCACGTACTGTGGATCGAGGACGACGACGGCAGCTTCACCGGCGTCGACGGCGACGGGGTACTGGCCAAGCTCAATCACAGCAGCTCACCCAATGTCGAGTTCGACGGGCCCGCCTTGTTCGCCCTGCGATCGATCGAGAAGGGTGAGGAGCTCGTATTTCACTACGGCGAAGAGTGGGATGGGGTGCCTTGACCGTCAGAACCAGTGAGCCACCGGGCCGGCCAAACCGTCGCCCAGGTGCCAGGCCGAGCCGGCGGCAATGCGGTCGCTGACAAACCGTTTGGCCGTGCGCAGTGCTTCGATCGGCGCGTCACCGTGGGCGAGCATCGCCGCGGTCGCAGCAGCAAATGTGCACCCCGAACCGCGCACGTGGCGACTTTCGAATCGAGGACCCTCGAGCAGTTCCACCGCACCGCTACCATCCACCACCACGTCCACCGCTATCGCATCGAGGAAGTTGCCGCCGGTGACCACAACGGTGTCGGCACCGAGTGCCGCCAGGTCGTCGGCCACGGCCACCACGTCATCGATCGAGTCGAGGCGGCGCCCCACCAGCAGGGATGCCTCGTGCACATTCGGAGTGAGAATGCGCGCTCGAGGAATGAGTTGGGTCCGGTAGGCCGACTCCACTTCGGCCGGCACGAAGCGCACACCACGTCCGTCCACCAGTACGGGATCGACCACCGGCGCCGGCAGGGTCCCCGCATCGATTCGCTCCACCACGATCTCCACGATCGCGGCCGATCCGAGAAGTCCCGTCTTCGCCGCGGCGACGGAGAAGGCCGCGACAATTCCGTCGAGTTGGGCAGCCACGAGAGAAGGAGGGGTGGGATCCACCCGGTCGACCGAGGCAAGATGCTGAGCCGTGAGCGCAGTAGCCGCCACCACCCCGTGTACCCCGAGTGAGGCGAAGGTGGTGAGGTCGGCGGCCAGACCCGCTCCGCCCAAGGGATCATGGGCCGCTACGGCCGCTACGACTGGTGGTGGAGTAGAAGACACGGCCTTGATCGTGCCACACGCGAAGATGGTGTCCATGATCACCCGCGGCCGACATCTGCTGGCCACTCCCTCGCTCAACGATCCCAACTTCGAACTCACGGTGATCTTCATGCTCGAGCACGGCGACGAGGGAGCTCTGGGAGTTGTGCTCAACCGGCCCAGCGAGCTTCCCGTGTCGGGCACGATCGACGATTGGTCCGATGCGGCTGCGGAGCCGTCGGTGGTGTTCGTCGGTGGTCCGGTTTCGCCCTCATCGGTGATCGCTCTCGCCACCGTGCACCTCGACGATGCCGGCCCCCACTGGAACCCGGTGATGGGTCGACTCGGAACCGTCGACCTCGAGGTCCCCCCGCAGGAAGTGCCCGGGATCGAGCAGGTTCGGATGTTCGCCGGCTACGCGAGTTGGGAGCCGGGCCAGCTGGAGGCCGAGTTGGTCGACGACGCCTGGTTCGTCGTCGACGCGGAGATAGCCGACATCCACACCCCTGAGCCCGACGAACTCTGGTGGACGGTGATCGGACGCCAGCCGGGAGCCCTCGGTCGCCTTCGCAACTACCCTCGTGAGCCCTGGCACAACTGATCAGGGCTGGGTTCAGGGTTCGAAATCCCACTCCTCGGACATCTCGGCGAACACGAGGTCGGCCACCCACGATGCCGCTGACCTGGTGAGATGCACTCCGTCGTCGACTCTCGCGTCGATCGACTCGCCATCACGAGTCAAGCGGTCCTGATATCCGTTGGTGCCGCCGAACAGCTCCCAGATGTCGACCTCGGTGACGAATTCGCGTGTGGCCACCACCGGTTCGGCCAAGGAATTGATGAGCTCTATCCCATCATCGAGACCATCGTCGCGCATCGGCGGCTGGGTCACCCAGTAGATCCGGGTGTTCCCACCCGCGAACAAGTCAAGGGTCAGCTCGAGGCGATGTGTCCATTCGGCCTGCCACTGAGGCGTTCCCTCTACCAGCCTCTCCCCCGCCGAGTCGACCATGTCCTGGTGGTCGTTGGCCCCGATGAACAACACGACTGCCTCAGGGGTGTCATCGGCGGCCACCGACGCGAGGTGCGCAGGCCAGTTGAAATAGTCGGGACGGGCCAGGCTCGTGGAGATGCGGTCGTCGATATCGACTTCGAGCGCCCATCCCGGATGCTCGGTGGTGACTGCCTGGCCCAGATATTCTGCCTGGCTGTCGCCTGCCACCAGCACCTTCAAAGGGGTCTCGGCGTCCACTCTCCTCAGCGGCACCGCGACGGTGGTGGTGGGGGTGGTCGTCGAGGTAGTGCTGTCGCCCGGCGCCTCACTGGAGGTCGTGGGGGTCACCGTTGTCGACGTGGATAACGCGACCTCTGCGATCGTGTCGACTCGCTCCCCCACATCCTCACCCGCCCCTCGGATGGAGCGAATGGTGTCGTAGGGGCGGTTGAGCGACAAGAGGTTGGCCACCCGATCGAGTCCCTCCGCCACCGCGAGTTGGCGATCGCGAGCCTCGCCGAACTCTTGCCGCTGGGCGATCTCGACGATCTTCCCCGACGTGAGCAGGGCGGCCAGGAGGAGACACGAGAGTGCCGCGATCACCGCCGAGGGGATGGCGGCGGTGCGCTCGCTCAGATCGGCTTCTCGGGCTGCGACGAATTGCTCATCGGTCCATGTCTCGCCCCGTTTCCGGGGGCGAGTTGCTCGTTCGAGGGGGTCGGATCGTTCCATGATCAGAATTGGAAGTAGATGAATTCGCTGACCCCTTCGGGCCCCAGGGCGACCACGAGCATGATCCAGAAGGCGAAAGCGACGGCCACCACGGTTGGATGGACGGTGGAAAACATCGCCGACCACTGGCGGGTGAGGAGTGGTGGGAAGTACTGCACCGCCAGGGAACCGGCGATCACCGCGGCCACGAGGGGGTTGAGGAGCTCGGGGCCGACCATCCAGCCACTGAACAGGGCCCCGAACACGTCGAAGGCGCTCGATAGCGACCCACCCGGCACCGTGCCCGCGTAGAACACCACCCAGCCGACGCAGACGAAGTGGAAGGTCACGAGACGGCCCAGCCACAGGCGCCTGACCTCCAGCGGCGTGAAGGGCACCGGCGACGTGGCATCCTCCCGCCAGGCATCGACTTCAGCCCCCGAATGCAGGCGCGCCAGCTCACGGATACGCACATCGGCCGCCTCGAAGGGAACGTCGGGCTCACCCCTCACGTCTGAGATGAAACGTTCGGCTGCCATCCCGATGCCCTGATAGAGCCCCCAGACGATGAAGGTGCCCGCGGCACCGTGCCACAAGCCGCCGAGGCCCATGGTGATCAGGTTGTTCCTGTAGGTGACGGCTCGTCCCTTTCGATTGCCGCCGAGGGGGACATAGAGGTAGTCGCGCAGCCAACGTGACAGGGTCATGTGCCAACGGCGCCAGAAATCCTGCACCGAGACGGCCGCGTAGGGGCGGTCGAAGTTCTGGGGAAACCTGAAGCCGAGGAGCAGGGCTATGCCGATCGCCATGTCGGTGTAGCCCGAGAAGTCGGCGTAGATCTGGATCGCGTAGCCGTAGACGGCGGTGAGAACGTCGAGAGCCCCGTACTCCCCCGGCGTGCCGAAACCATCGTCAACCACCGCACGGCCCAAGAAATCGGCGATCACCACCTTCTTGAACAGGCCCCGCCCGATCAACAACACCGCCCGTCCCGCCTCCACCTGATCGGGGATACGCCGAGACCTGAGTTCGGGCAGGAACTCGGTGGCCCTCACGATGGGTCCGGCCACGAGCTGGGGGAAGAAGGAGAGGTAGACGGCGAAGTCGAGCAGGGGTGCAGGGGTGCAGTCGCGCCGATACACGTCGATCACGTAGCTGATGGCCTGGAATGTGAAGAAGGAGATCCCTACCGGCAAGACGATGTCGAGGGCCGGACCCGAGAGCCCGAGGTTGGACTCGAGACTGTCGACGAAGAACCCGTAGTACTTGAAGAAGCCGAGCACACCGAGGTCGAACATGATCGACAAGGTGACCACGGAGCGGCGCATCGTGGCACCTGTCGAACGTTGGATGGCTATGGCACCGATCTCGTTGCCGAGCGTCAGGGCCACCAGCAAGCCGAGGAAGCGCCAGTCCCAGTAGCCGTAGAACACATACGACGCCGCGAGGATGAACAGCTTCCAGGCCGTGACCCGCTCACGTATGACCCAGCTCACAGGGAGCACGACGGCGAAGAAGGCCGCGAAGGTGAACGTGGGGAACAGCACCGTTGGGAACCTCCGACACCCGTCGGCCGACTGTACAACCGCCGGCCGGCGATCTCCGCGACCCTCGGCCTGCTCACCGCTAGGTTTCAAGGCGATGACGGGGACCGACCAGGGCGACGAGTTGCGCCATCGCGACCACAGGGCAGAGCAGGAGTACCTTCATCGCGCTCGGTCTGCGCTCGACTCCATGATCGAGCGGGCCGAGAAGGTGCTCGCGTTCGGTGAGCGCCAGGTGCTCGATGAGGGCACGGTGGAGGCACGTATCGTCCGTGCCCATCTCGCCGATCGCCGTTCGGCGGTCGACATCGGCCGGGCCGCCCTCTGCTTCGGGCGCATCGACGAGGACCCTGTGATCACCGACGGCGATCAGTGGTATGTGGGCCGCCGACACATCGAGGACGGGCGCGGCGACCCCGTGGTGGTCGACTGGCGAGCACCGGTGGCCATCCCCTTCTATCGAGCCACCGCCGCCGACCCCTTCGGGTTGCTGCGCCGGCGACGTTTCTCGTGTGAGGGCGACGAGTTGGTCGCCATTTTCGACGAGAAGCTCGACGATCCGGAGTCCATGAGCGCCACCGGTATTCCCGATCCTCTGCTGGCGGAGATAGAGCGCGGTCGTAGCGGCCAGATGGCCGACATCGTCGCCACCATCGCGGCCGAACAAGACGAGATCATCCGAGCCGGAATCACCGAATGCCTCCTGGTGCAGGGTGGTCCGGGCACCGGCAAGACCGCGGTGGGCCTGCACCGAGCCGCTTTCCTACTGTTCGAACATCGCGAGGCATTGGCTCAAAGCCACGTCCTGGTGATCGGCCCCAACCGGGTCTTCCTGCAATACGTGGCCAGCGTGTTGCCTTCCCTCGGCGAGACCGCGGTCACCCAGGCCACGATCACATCGCTACTCAGCGCCCGCGTGCGGGTGCGTTCGGAAGATTCGCCCGAGGCCGAGGAGCTCAAGGGCCGCGCCGTGATGGCGGACATGATCCATCGCCTCGCTCGGCTGCGTATCCGGCCCCCGGTCGAGCCGATCGCCTTGCCCATCGGTCTACGCACGTTGCGCCTCGACCCCGATGTGGTCGAGCAGGCTCAGAAGACCGCCCAGGCCGC
>JAJCXY010000055.1 GCA_029263215.1 Acidimicrobiales bacterium | reverse complement strand
GCGGCCAACGAGCCGCTGAACGATCACCGGGCGACGCCAAACACGGGGAATCCCCGAGGAGGCAGCACCTAACATGAGCACACGATTGCGCCTGGTCGCACTCGCGCTTGTCGCGCTGATTCTGTCGTCGGCCTGCACCGTTGAAGAGATCACCTTCTTCATCGATAGCACCGAGCATGTCAACGACGTGTTGAGCAATGAGGAACTCGGTCGCCTCCGTCACTGCGAGTCGACCAACAACTACGGGGCCATCTCGAGATCGGGCACCTACCGCGGCGCCTACCAATTCGACCAGACCACCTGGGACGGGGTCGCCCAACGCCATTTCCCATGGCTCGTCAGCATCGACCCGATCCACGCCGACCCCTGGTGGCAGGATTCGATGGCCCGCGCCCTCTGGAGTGAACGCGGCAAGCAGCCCTGGCCGATCTGTGGCCACAAGGTCTGAGCCGTTCCGAGTGAACAAACTCGGCCCGGTGTGAGAGTCTGACCGGCGTGCCCAAGGATCCGACCGGTGAACTCCTCGTCCCTATCGTCGCGGCCGACACCGGCCCGGCGCGGGAATGGAACGACGCGGCCGACATCGACTGCATCGCACCACCCGATGAGCTGGTCGCAGGTGAGACCCACCTCAACGTCACCCGCACCTTCTGTTTCGCCGATCTCAGCGGCTTCACCGCCTACACCCGCGCCCACGGCCCCCACGCCGCAGTTCGCCAGCTGGGCGAGTTCCGACGCGTCACGCGAAGTGTCGCGGCACGCCGCGGCGTGAGGGTGGCGAAGTGGCTCGGCGACGGCGTGATGGCTGTGGGGGTGGAGCCCACACCCACGATCGCCCTCGGCGCCCATCTCATCCACCACTTCGCCGACAGCGGAGTGCACGTGAGGGTGGGGATCGCCACCGGCACCGTGTTGTTGTTCGAGGGCGACGATTACATCGGAGAACCGGTCAATCTCGCCGCCAAGCTGTGCGCAGCGGCCGGACCCGGCGAGATCCTCGCCGCCAGTGATGAAGCCGACCTGCCGGAGTGGGTGCGCTGCGAGAGCGACGTGGCCGTCCGGATCAAGGGTGTCGGTGCGGTCGGTGGCATTCACCGCCTTCAACTCGCGCTGGAGAAGTGACCCGCACTCGCATCCAAGCGGTGCTTGCCGGCCTTCTGATCGCCGCCGCCATCCCGCCATGGGGCTGGTGGCCCTTGGCGTTCGTTGGCATCGCGGTGTGGTATCGCCTGATCGAAAACGTGGCTCGCCGCCCGCGGTTCACCCGTTCCTTCCTCGTAGGAATGGCCTGGTCGATACCGAGCACCATCTGGATGCTCGATCTCACTGCCCCCGGTTGGCCGGTCACAGTCCTCATCTTCTCGGTTTTCATGGGCGCCGCGGGCGCGGCCACCCCCGCCGAAGGCCCTCTGCGCCGCTTTGCCTTCCCGGCGGCGATCGTGCTGGTCGAACTGATCCGCTGGAACTGGCCCTTCGGTGGCACTCCGATCGCCACCTTCGCCATGGCGGGTGTCTCCACACCGTTTGCCATGTCGGCCCGCCTTTTCGGCTCACCCCTGCTCGTGGTGATGGTGGTGGCCGCGGGTATCGCGTTGGCCGAAGCGGTGAGTCAGAACTGGCGGGTGGTCGGAATCGCGGTGGGAGTGCTGCTGGCGTCCACCATCGGGGGCCATGTCGCCGGCTCGGCGGTCGACACCGTCGCCACGATCGACGTCGCCGTCGTTCAAGGCGGCGGACCCCAAAACACCAGAGCCGATGTATGCACCACCAGGGCGGTGTTCGAGCGTCACATGAACGCGAGCGAGTCGATCGACCGACCCGTCGACCTCGTGCTCTGGCCCGAAGACGTGGTGCATCCGTCGCGCGACGGGGCCACCACTCCGAGTCGATGCGAGTCGCCCCTGCTCGGTCGCACCGAAGCCTCCACCCGCCTCACCAACCTGGCGGCCGATCTCGACGCGGTGGTGGTGAGTGGCTGGTTCGAGATTGCCGAGGACGGGTTGGCCAACACCAACTTCTCGATCGCCCAGTCGCCCGATGGCACTGTCACCGACCGTTACGACAAGGTCCTGCTCGTGCCGTTCGGCGAGTTCGTTCCCCTGCGTTCGTGGATAGAGCGTTTCAGCGACGAGTTGCCGGCTCGCGACGTGAGACGAGGAACCGAGGATGCCGTGCTCGATACCGATCTCGGCCCCCTCGGCGTGTCGATCTCGTGGGAGGTCTTCTTCGATCACCGGGCTCGCGACGCCGTCGGAAATGGGGGCCAGGTTCTGCTCAACCCCACCAACGGGTCGAGCTACTGGCTCACGATCGTGCAGGGGCAGCAGATCGCTTCGAGTCGTCTGCGAGCCCTCGAAACCGACCGCTGGGTGCTCCAGGCCGCCCCCACCGGATTCTCCGCGGTGATCAGCCCCGACTCTGAGGTGCGCGACCGCACCGGGGTGAGTGAGCAACGGGTGCTCTACGACACGATCGAGCTCCGCGAGGGACGCACTCTCGCGGTCGCCTGGGGCGGCTGGCCGGTGCTGCTGTGGGCCCTGTCCACCCTCATTTTCACGTTCTGGTGTAGCCGGGGTTCGGAAACCGAACCCCGGCCACACCAGAACACTGATGGGTGAGGTTCAGACCTCGATCCAGAGGGTGACGGGGCCGTCGTTCACGAGCTCCACCGCCATCTCGGCCCGGAATCGGCCGATCGCCACATCGGCTCCGAACGAAGACAGCGTGTCGACTACCGCCTCGACGAGAGGCTCGGCCTGCTCCGGCCGCGCCGCTTCGCTGTAGCCGGGGCGTCGGCCCTTGCGGGTGTCGCCGTAGAGGGTGAACTGGCTCACTATTAGAGCGGACCTGTGGGTGTCGGCCAACGACAGATTCATCACCCCTTCGGTGTCGTCGAAGATCCTGAGGTTCCAGATCTTGTCGGCCAGCTTGGCGGCCTGTTCCTCGGTGTCGTCGTGGGTGACGCCCACCAGAACCAGCACCCCTGGTCCGATCTCGCCGGCGAGTTCGCCGTCGACGCTCACGCTGGCCCGGCTCACCCTCTGCACCAATCCTCTCATGACCAGGAATCTAGCCATGAGACGCAAGTCACGGCCGCGGTGGGGATCGGTCGAGATCCGGGCATCATTTGACGTCCCGTTCGCCCAGTTGAGAGCCTTGTCCCTCATGTCTGCGTCTGCCGGCTCTGCCGAGCTCCCCCTGCGCATCGCCTTGCTCACCTACCGGGGCAAACCCCATGTCGGTGGCCAGGGTGTCTACATTCGCCATCTCAGCAAGGCTTTGGTGGATCTGGGTCACCACGTCGAGGTTCTCGGCGGTCAGCCCTACCCGATTCTCGACCCGCGAGTGCCCCTGGTGGAGCTCCCCAGCCTCGACATCTGGGCTGATCCCCACCCAATGCGCAAGCCGCGCCTGTGGGAGTGGAAGGACTGGACCGATGCGGTGGAGCACGCCTCGTTCAACACCGGTACCTTCTCTGAGCCTCTCGCCTTCAGTCTCCGAGCCTGGCGTCATCTCCGCACCCGCCGCCATGAGTTCGACCTCATCCAGGACAACCAAACGCTCGGGTGGGGAATCCTGAAGCTCCATCAGGAGGGGTGGCCGATCCTCGAGACGATCCATCACCCGATCACCATCGACCGCAAGCTCGAACTCGAGCACGCCCGCACCCCCTGGGAGCGCTTCGGCAAGCGGCGCTGGTACGCCTTCACCAAGATGCAGACCCAGGTGGCCCAGCGCCTGCCTCGCATCATGTCGGTGTCTGAGTCGTCGAAATCCGACATCGCGGCTGATCACGGCGTCCCCGCCGACCGCATCCATGTGGTGCCCGTGGGTGTCGATCCGGAGCTGTTCCTGCCCGTTCCTGGGGTGGAGCGCCGGCCCGGCCACCTCGTCACCACCGCCAGCGCGGATGTGGCGATGAAGGGGCTCAAGTTCTTACTCGAGGCGGTGGCCAAGCTCCGCACCGAACGCCACATGGAGCTCACCATCATCGGTAAGCGCCGCCCCGATTCACACGCCAGCCACACCATGACCTCCCTCGGTCTCGACGACTGCGTCAACTTCGTTTCCGGCGTGCCCGACGAGCGGATCGTCGAGCTCTACAGCGAGGCCGAACTTGCGGTGGTGCCGTCGCTGTACGAAGGCTTCTCCCTGCCCGCCATCGAGGCGATGTCGTGTGGCGCACCCCTGGTGGCCACTACCGGCGGTGCCCTGCCCGAGGTTGCCGGTGTCGACGGGGAGACGTGCTTCCTCACCGAGCCCGGCGACAGCGAGGCCCTCGCCGCCACCATCCGTGCCGCCCTCGACAATCCCGAGCTCAGAGCCAAGGTCGGTCGCCAGGGACGCGAGCGAGTGATCAGTCAGTGGTCGTGGCGCCACACCGCGGTTCGCACCGTCGAGCAGTATCGCGAAGTAATTGCCGAGAATGCGCTGCGTGGCGGTGGCGTGGTCTGATGCTCACCGTCGACTACAACCGCTTCCAGCTCCGCGCCGGTGATCGCCTCCTCGACCTCGGCTGCGGGTTCGGACGCCATACCTATGAGGCCCTGGTGCGCGGCGCCCACGTGGTCAGTTGCGACATGGCGCTGGCCGAGCTCGTCAACATTCACGACACGGCGCCGTTGCTGATCGACGACGGCCTCTTCGATGGCCAGTTGATGCACACCCAGGTGCAGGGTGATGGCACCCGGCTGCCGTTCCCGGATCACAGCTTCGACAAGGTGATTGCCTCAGAGGTGCTCGAACACGTTCCCGACGACCTCGCCGCCTACGACGAGTTCATGCGCATCGTCAAGCCGGGCGGCACCATCGCGGTCACCGTGCCCGCCAACCTTCCCGAGCGCGTGTGTTGGAAGATCAGCTCGGATTATCACGCGCCTGCGGTGGAGGGCGGCCATGTGCGCATCTACACCGAGAAGGAAGTGCGCTCGAAGCTCACCGGCGCGGGGTTTGATCCGATCGGTTCGCACCGCGCCCACGCCTTGCATTCCCCCTACTGGTGGCTGCGGTGTGCGGTAGGGGTAGACAACGAGATCGACGACAACTGGACCGTGAAGCAGTACCACCGCCTGCTCGAATGGGACATCGTGAAGCAGCCGTGGCTCACCCGCACCGCCGAGAGACTGCTGAATCCGGTGCTGGGCAAGAGCCTCGTGGTCTACGCGACGAAGTCGCCCCTTCGCACGAGTAAGAGCGCACGACGAGAACACGCCGATGCCGCCTGAGCTCGCTGGTCTCATCACCGCCGACGAGGTTCGGGCCACCTCCGACCACATCTCCGACTGGCAGCTGCCGTCGGGGATGATTCCCTGGTTCCCCGGCGGTCATGCCGATCCCTGGAACCACATCGAAGCCACCATGGCCCTCGCAATCGGTGAGCGTCGCGCCGACGCCGAAGCGGGCTACCAGTGGCTCGTCGACCGCCAGCGCCCCGATGGCTCGTGGCACCAGTACTACCTCGAACACGAGGTGGAGCAGGACAAGCTCGACGCCAACGTGATCGCCTATGTGGCGGCCGGTGTGTGGCACCACTTCCTGCTGTACCGCGACCAAGGATTCCTCGAGACGATGTGGCCGGTGGTCGACCGCGCCATCGAGTTCGTGCTCGACCTCCAGCAGCCACGCGGGGAGATCCTGTGGGCCCGCCACCCCGACGGCACCCCCTGGTCGTTCGCCCTGCTCACCGGCTCTTCGTCGATCGCCCACAGCCTGCGCTGCTCGATCGCGATCGCCCAGGAGTTGGGCGAGGAACGCCCCGACTGGGAGCTGTCTCTGGGCCAACTGGCACACACGATCCGCCATCATCGGGCCGAAGCGTTCTCCCCGAAGCATCGGTGGGCCATGGATTGGTACTACCCCGTGTTGTCGGGGGTGATCACCGGCGAGGCGGGCCGTGCTCATCTCGACGAGCGCCTCGCCACCTTCATGCTCGGTGAGGAGGGCATCCGCTGTGTGAGCGATCGGCCTTGGGTCACCGCGGCCGAGACCTGTGAGTGTGCAATGGCCTATCTCGGGGTGGGCGACCGTCACACCGCCCTTCGTCTCTTCGCGGCGGCCCAGAAGCTCCGCGAGCCCGACGGCAAATACATCACCGGCATGGTGCACCCCGAGGGTGTGGTGTTCCCCGACGGCGAGCGATCCACCTACAGCGCGGCGGCGGTGATCCTCGCGGCCGAGGCCATCGACGGCACCAGTCCCGCAGCCCGACTCTTCGCCGACCACGACTTCCTGCCCCCGATCATCGACATCGACCCCGATCCGGTGGATGTCGAAGCTCCGGCACGCGATTAGGCCGAGTCCGAACCCCGTATTCCATCAACGATCAGGTTCGAGAAGACCTCCGCTACATCTCCGATCGTAGGCAGCGGCGTGTCGGCCCCGGACGCTTCGGCCATGGCGGTCATGTTGTCGTGAACCTGGAGCAGACCTTCCACCATCGCCCAGCAGAGCCGGGTGGCGTTGTCGATGTCGACCTCGGGGTTGACCTCCTCAGCCACCGCGGCCACTGCTTCGTGGAGGCTCTCATATGCCCTCGTCGACCATTCCCTGAGCAACTGGCTATCGGGCGAGACGAGATCGTGGCGACCCATGAGCGAGCTGTGGCCGGGATGGGCGATCGCCATCTCGACATAGGCACGAGCAATTGCCGCGAGCCGGTCGACGGGGTCCGAGACTCCTTCCATGGACTCGATCATCGCGGTGTGGAGGTGTTGAAACCCCTCAGCCGCCACTGCGGTGAGGAGCCCGGTCGCATCGCCGAAATGATGGGCCGGAGCGGCGTGTGACACCCCGGCTCGGCGGGCGACCTCGCGTAGCGAGAATCCTCCCGCGCCGCGTTCGGATAGCAGGTCGGCGGCCGCGTCGATCAGGGCTCGATGGAGATCTCCGTGGTGATAGGTGCTCTTCGGGCTGCTCATCGTGTCGATCCTTGCCGGCTTCGTTGCCTCGATCAGGTGCTGGCAAAATTATATCTTGACATTGACAAGTTATCATCTTTACAGTGTCTACATGCATTCGTCACAGACTCTTTCCACCCCACCTCCCGACACCGTCCACGAGCGGCGATGGGCAATCCTCGCGGTCAGCGTTCTGGCCGTGTTCGTCACCGTGCTCGACGGCACGATCGTCAATGTCGCCCTCCCCTCGCTCTCGCTCGACCTGGGGGCATCGACCCGCCAGCTCCAGTGGATCGTCGATTCCTACATGCTCGTGTTCGCCGGTCTCCTGCTGGCTGCCGGAGGCCTGGGCGACCGCTACGGTCGCAAGCGGGTCCTGATAGTCGGGCTCGTCTTGTTCGCGGCCACCTCCGCCTACACCGGTTCGGCCGGATCGGCGGGCGACCTCATCGTCGGCCGGGCCCTGATGGGTATCGGCGCCGCCCTCATTTTTCCCGCCACACTGGCCATCGTCGCCGGCGTGTTCACCGACCCGAAGGAGCGGGCCGCGGCCATCGGCATCTGGAGCGCATCCAGCGGCATCGGCGTGGCCGCCGGACCAATCCTCGGTGGCTGGCTCCTCGAGAGCTACTGGTGGGGATCGGTCTTCTACATCAACCTTCCGGTAGTGGCCATCGCCGTAACCGCCGCGGTCATACTCATTCCCGAGTCTCGCGACACCTCGGCACCGCGCCTCGACATCGGCGGACTGGCCCTTTCCATCGCGGCCATAGCCGCCATGGTGTTCACGATCATCGAAGCCCCCGAATGGGGCTGGCTCAGCACCACCACCCTCGTCGGCTTCCTCACCGCGGCCACACTGCTAACCGTCTTCGTGCTCTGGGAGCTGCGTGTCGACCACCCGATGCTTCCCGTCGAGATCTTCCGCAATCTGCGATTCAGCGCCGCGAGTGTGTCGGTCACCTCGTCCTTCTTCGCTCTCTTCGGATTCATCTTCCTGATCACCCAGTACTTCCAACTCGTCCGGGGCTACGGCCCCCTCGAAGCGGGGCTTCGCTCGATCCCGGTGGCCGTCGCGATCGCCGTCGCGTCGGTTACGGCCCCCGCCCTCGTCGAGCGGTTCGGCACCACTCGAATCGTGGCCGGCGGACTCAGCCTCATGGGCATCGGTTTCGTATGGGTATCGACGGCGTCGGCCTCCACCCCCTACCCCGAGATCGTCGGCCAGATGCTCATCCTCGGTGTGGGCCTCGGCTTCACCACCGCACCAGCCACGGAATCGATCATGGGATCACTGCCCCCTGATCGAGCCGGCGTCGGCTCAGCGGTGAACGACACGACGCGAGAGCTTGGCGGCACCCTCGGGGTCGCCATCATCGGCAGCATCTTCAGCTCGATCTACATCGGTGCGCTCAACGACAGCGAGGTCATCGCCGCCCTGCCCCACGAGGCGAGGGAGGCGACCGAGGAGTCAGTAGGCGCGGCCCAGTTCATCGCTCCCCAGTTGGGCGACGCGGCACCGGCCTACCTCGCCGAGGTCGGCAATGCATTCATGTCGGGCATGTCGGCCGCCAGCCTCGTTGCCGCTGGCGCGGCCTTTGCCGGCGCAGCCTTCGCTGCCCGCTTCCTACCGGCCCGGGTGGCCGACCCCTCCGTCACCACCGGAAGCGAACTCGAGCTCGTGGCGTGATCAGCCCCTCAGCTGATCCGGCGCACCGGTCTCGACCCATCCCAGTCTTCGTTCGCCTCGCGAATGTGCTCGAAGAAGGCACCCTTGGGACCGCTGACGTCGGACAGTTCGAGGAGTGATCCGGCCGGCCCGTCGGTGTCGTAGTAGACGAAACGACCGGCCGATCCCCCGACCTGCCCCTCCTGGCCCACCCGGTAGCCCGCCGTGAGGAGGCGGTCGTGGTGGGCCTGGTAGTCCGTCGACCAGTAGGCAACATGATGCAGGCCCTCCCCCATCCCGGCGAGCATGCCGGTGTACATCGAAGGGGCGTCGTCGTGTTGGCAGATCAGTTCGATCTGGAGCACACCGCTGTTGCCGAGGGCGATGGTGAGGTCGGGAACCACCCGACTCTCACCACAGGAGAACCAATCGAGCTCCACCTTCTCCACCAAGTAGAACGGACCCACGCCGAGCACAGCGGTCCAGTGATGCAGAGCCGCATCCATATCTTGCACCACGTACCCGTTCTGTCGGATGGGGCCGAGGCCGAGAGTGGGCGGAACCGGAGCTGGCGACATCGGGGCACGATAGCCAGCCCATCCCGGCGAGGGGAGCCGACAGCCCCCGACCTAGCATCGCCCGATGGAGCGCGTCTTCGACCTGCCGATACACCGCAACCACCGTTGGATCTTCAACTGCTTCACCGTGGAGGGAGCCTCCGGGCCGGTGCTGGTGGATCCCGGCCTGCCGTCGGTGGCCGACGACGCGATCACCGGCCTGGCCCGACTCGGCCACGACATCGATTCGATCACCGCCCTGGTGTGTACCCACACCCATTCCGACCACGTGGGCGGAATACCGAACATCCTCGATGCAGCCCCGGTGCCGGTGTACCTACCCGGTCGCTGTGAGAGCTACCTCGACGGTGAGCAGCCTCGCGTCTTCGGACTCATGCACAACGTGCGCTTCCTGCCGGTGCTGGCGGAGGAGCGCTTCCACCTCCCAACGCTGCGAGAGCTCGCCCGGGCCGGGCGCACGATCGGGTTCGGTGGGCCCCGGCATCTCACCTTGCCCTTCGATCCCTCCGGTTTCCTGAGCCAGGACACCGAGCCGGAAGGCCTGACGGGATGGGAGACCATCGAGGCACCCGGCCACACCGACGACTCGATCTGCTTCTACCACCGAGACACCGCCACCCTCCTCTCGGGCGACGCGGTGGTGACCCTCGACGGGCGGGCCTGGTTCAACCCGGAGTGGGTCGACCCAGAGCTTTCGGCGGAATCCGAGGAGATGCTGCGCTCCCTCGAGGTGCGTCACCTGCTGCCCGGCCACGGCCAGCCGCTCGAGGGGGCCGACATCTGGCCACGGGCGCTGAGCTTCACCGATCGTCCCGAAGGCAAGGGCCTTCTCGCCCGCTGCTCTCGTCGACTCGGCCGCTGGGGCCGCTAGCGCCGGACCGGTTTCGCGGTCTTGGCTTTGATGAGCGGCGCGTCCCGCGAGAGCTCTCGAAAGCCGACGCTGTAGTACAACCCGCGCGCCTCTGGGTACCCGCGAGCGCCCAAGCAAGCGACCATCATGCGGCTGGCGCCGGCCGCTCGCGCCAGGTTCATGGCGTGCAGAAGCATCGCCCTACCCAATCCCCGACGCCGGTGGTTCGGGTGGGTTCCGACCGGTTCGAACTGAGCGGTCTTGTTCGCCTCGTCGAGCCACATGATCGTCGAGGAGGCCATCGTTGCGTCTGGTGCCTCCACCAGGATGTGCAGGTCGCCGCGATAGCTCGCCGTCTGCCGCACACCCTCGTAGGCCTCGGCCGAATACCTCGACGGAGCCCACGCGTCGAGATGGGCCTGAACAGCTGCCTCCGGTCCCACCTCGTCGGCGGTACGGAACCGGTATCCATCCGGCAGGACCGCCTGTTCCACGTCGGCGAGGTCCCGCTCGTTGAGCTGGGTCCAGTCTCCGGTGTCGCCGAGCGAGGAGGGGTCGGTCTCGTAGCCGTGTGCCGCCCATCGCTTCAGGGCGAACTCATCGGAGGCACTCGGCAGGACCGTCTTCTCGACATCTGCCGCAGTGGCGTCGTACCAATCGATCACCTCGTCGATCAACGCGGCCTGGCTGGGGTGGACCTGGTGAGCCAGATACGCACCGCTGACATCCTTCGCCGATCCGTCGCTGAGGGTCGCCCGGTGGGGAAGATGGACCCAGCCCCAGGCCACCAGATTCCCGTCGGCATACCAAAGACGACGCGGCCAGCTGGCGCGGTGACTGACATGGCCCTTGCCCCAGTTCCACGCCAGTTCGCCGAAGGCCGCATCGCTGTTCACCAGGCGCGGGTGGGTGGCGCTGACGCGTTGGGCGAGACCCTGCATGAGCTCCACCTCCGCAGCAGTGAGGAGTCCGGAGTTCGCCATGGTGTGCCACTGTGCCAGAACTCTGCAAGAAGCGTTCACCAATAAGGCGCTGGCTTCAGTCGTCGAAGCCGGGAACACCGTGATCGCGCGGCACCCCGAAGCTGTTCAGCGCCATCGACACGAGGGTGTACTGGCCCACCGTGAACACGATGTCCATGCACTGCTGTTCGTCGTAGTGCTCGCGCAGGGCCTGCCAGGTGGAGTCGCTGATCTCGTGGTGGTGATGAAGATCGTCGGCGGCGCGGATCACGCAGGCTTCGGACTCGCTCCAGTCGGCGGCGACGAGATCGTCCTTGAGCCGGTCGATCTCGGTGTCGGTTATGCCGAGTTCTCGGGAAATGAGCACGTGTTGGCCCCATTCGTAGTCGCTGCCACACAGCCAGCCCACCCTGAGGATCGCGATCTCACGGACCCGCGGCGTGAGGGTCGACTTGGCGAGCACATGGTTGCCGAACACGAGCCAGCGTCGAGTGAGATCCGGATGGTTGGCCAGGGTGGCGAAGATATTGAGGACGGTGCCATCGGGTCGCCGCAGGCGATCGAGCACCTCCGCCTGCTTCGGGGTGGCGTCGGCATCGGCAACGATCTGAATCCGTTGGGGGCGAGACATCGGGCTCCTCCTGGGTCGGGCGACCTTAGCCCCAGCCAACGTCTGCCACGGCGCAAGGTTCGGCCTTCGCGTAGCATCCGGAGGTGAGCCTTCGATGGGAGCAGGTGGTCGTCGACGCCGTCGACCCAGTGGCGCTCGGTCAATGGTGGGCCACTGCGCTCGGATGGACCGTCGTCAACGATGATCCGGGCGCGTTCGAGATCCAGCGGGAACCTGAACGCCTCCCCGGGATCATCTTCCTGCCGGTCGGCACAGCCAAGCCGTCGTCCAAGAACCGGCTTCATCTCGACTTTCGACCCGACGAGCAGGAGTTCGAGGTTGAGCGACTCGTCGACCTCGGCGCACGACGCGTCGAGGTCGGTCAGGGTGTCGTTTCCTGGGTCGTGTTGGCCGACCCTGAGGGAAACGAGTTCTGCGTCCTCAGCGCAGCCGCTCGATAACGACAGACATGGGCGAGCGTCGCCCAAGCCTTTGTGATGGCCACCGCGTCACATCCGTGAGTCCTCTCAGATATCAGCGAATAACCGGTGGAGCGTGGTCCTGCCCATCTCTGCCATCGCCGGATTGGTGTCCCGGTAGTACCAGGGCAGCCCGGCGGCCTGTTGGAACGCCCAGGCCTTGCCGCGCTCCCACTGGAGATCGCTGCAGCCCAGTGCCGTACGGAGCTGTTCTCGTGGCGTGTCGGACAGCAGGTGCCAGGCACTGACGAGGTCGAGGGCGGGGTCCGCTGGCTGGAACCCACCGGTGTCCAGGACGCCGATGAGGTGTCCGTCGTCCACGAGAAGATTCGATGGGATCAGATCGGTGTGACACATGACGTCGGGATCCTCACGCGGTAGCCGCCGGAAGCCGGCCCACATCGCTCGCATCGCCTCGGTGTCGAACTGCCCCACGTTTCGTCGGATGCACTCGTCCACCCAGCCGTCGTGGTCCGAGAGCGCACCACCGCGCCCCGTGCCCTCAAAGCGGCGTCCGCAGGTGTCCCAGTCCCGCAGGTTCTGAATCATCGCGCTCAGGTGGTCGGCGAACGTGACGGAACGCTCGCATGATGTGGGCGTGGCGGTCGATCCAGGCAGCCAGGTTTGAACGGTCCATGGCAGTGGGTAGCCGTGGCCCGGGTTGCCCAGGTGGAGCGGTTTGGGCGCCGACACTTGGCAGGCCCGCCGAAACTCGATTGCCGCCGCTGTCTCGCGACGGAGTCGCTCCAACACGCGGTCGGGTTCAGCGCGACGAAGCGGGAATCTCACAGCGACAGCGCCACCGATCCGGTAGATGGTGTGGTCAGTGCCGGCTCCGTTGACAGCGACGACCTCGATCCCGGCCAGGTCCGGGAGCTGGTCCGCAACGAGTGCGACAACCTGATCGCGGCTGATGTCGATCTGGTCATCGTGCACAACCCCATGCTGCATCGACCAAGGCATCCGACGCCATCGAGTTCACACGTCGAGGGCCCCACGACCACCCGCAACTCTCCTCAGATCATCAGTCAGGCACGCTGACCGAGCTACAAGGCGTAGATCTCGTAGCTCACTCCATCGCCAGCAGGGGCGCCGATGCCCACGGCGAAGACACTATTGAGCCAGGAATAACGC
>JAJCXY010000054.1 GCA_029263215.1 Acidimicrobiales bacterium | reverse complement strand
CCCGACCTCGACCGGCTGGGTGTCACCGGACCCGCGGTTACCGAAGAAGATGGCCTCGGCGCATTCACTGCCTCGATGGTGCTGTCGCTGATCATTGCCTTCGTACTGTGCCTGGCCATTGCGTGGGCATTCATGCGCTCGCTGAAATACGCGGCAGTGTCGGTGACCCCGATCCTGCTGGTGGTCGGGTGGGTATACGGCTTCATGTACCTCTTCGACTACGCCATCAACCCGGTGACGGCCACAATCGCGGCCATCGCGGTCGGCGTCGGCGTCGACTTCGCCATGCACTTCACGGTGCGGTTCCGAGAGGAGTTCATCGGCGAGCCAAGCCGGTTCCCGGCCCTGCGCCGAGCCGGTGAGGGCACCGGGGGCGCACTTGTGCTCTCCGCACTCACATCGATGGGGGGCTTCCTCGTCATGGCGCTGGCCCCAATGCCGATCTTCGCCGATTTCGGCCTGCTCACCGCTGTGATGATCCTCTTCTCCCTGATCGTCTCGCTCATGGTGCTCCCCAGCCTCCTCCTGCTCGTGACGCCATCACGACACAGTGAAGAGCGCCAAGCACTGCTCGACGCGGTCAGAACAGACCACTACGACCCGCACAGTCGCACCACCTCCCTCGAGACCGCGCACCACTGAGATGCAGGAAGCACCATCGGAGCAAGCCCGGCTGGCCCGATTCGAGTCGGCGACCAGCCAGGCGATGGTGGCGCTCTCCCTCGCAGTGATCCCCGTCTATGTGGCCCAGGCGCTGGCGGACGACGCCGATGTCTGGGTCACCCGGTCTCTCTCGATCGCCCGCCTCTGCATCCAGATCGCCATGGGGATTGACGTCTCGATCCGCACCTATCTGGCACCCCGCCGGGCCAGCTACCTCGCCACCCACAAGCTCGACCTGCTCGCCGCAATAGTCCCTCCCCTCCGTGCCGTCCGCGAAGTCGTGACCCTCCGCTCGATTCTCAGTCGGCCCGGCATCGCACGCTTCACAACCTTCGGGCTTGCCGTCATCGTCGGATGCGCTCTCGTGGTCTACGCCAGCGAGCACGACCGAGATGGTGCATCGATTCAGTCGGTGGGCGATGCGTTCTGGTGGGCAACAGTGACCACGACCACGGTCGGCTACGGCGACGAGGTCCCCATCACCGGCCAGGGGCGGGCCATGGCGGTGCTGCTCATGTTCCTCGGCGTGGCTCTGCTCGCCGTTCTGACCGCCCACATCGCGGCCCACTTCGTCGATGACGGCCGAGAGCCGAACTCCACCGAACTCTTGAACCGACTCGACCGACTCGACGCCACCCTCGCCCTGGTGGAAACGCAGCTTCGCCAACTCGCGACAGCCGATCAGGCCCCGGCGATCAGCCTCCCACCATCGGAGGACCGCCAATGACTCCGACCCACGCCACACCCGGATCTGTGCTCATCAACCTCGATCAAGCGGAATGGGCCAGCGCGGCCATTTCGATCGCCACGGGAATCGCGGCCCGTTTCGACATTGCGGTCCGCAGTCTTCACCTCGCACATGACGGAGGGAGTCACAACGCCGTGGACGGCACCGCTCGATTCCAGACGAAGCCTCGGTGATCATCGACCTGGCGAACACCGGTAACACCGATCACCGCAGTGTGATCGCGTAAGGGTTCAGGTCAGATGAGCGAGTTTAACCCAAGGTGCACTCACAACCTGGTGGGCCGAACTGGTGGCGGCGTAGCGCGAAACGCCTGGTCACAGGCTCACGACCGAGTATGGGGCACCCACAGGTTTGAAAGAACCTTGTGTATACCGATCGTTCGGTATACACTCGAGAAGTGCCTCCGAAACTTGTCTCTGACTCCCTCCTGATGGACCGGTTGATCGATGTCTTCCGCCAAGAGGGATTCGAAGGCGCCAGCCTGGCCCGACTCCAAGACGCATCCGGCCTTAAGCGTTCGAGCCTGTATCACCGCTTTCCCGACGGAAAGAACGATATGGCGTGTGCCGTTGTCGCAGAGGTCACGAACAGGTTCGGCACCAGGATTCTCGCCGCTGCCGACTCCGACTCACCACTCGAACACCGCGTCGGAGACATCGGACGAAATCTTGTGGGCTTCTACGACGACGGCCACCTGCCGTGCCTGCTCGACACCATGTCGATAGGACGGCCGGCCAAGGACGTGGCTGAGCTATTGGACCAGGCGACGACCGCCTGGATCAACGCGTTGGCCGGGCTCTCCCGGGAAGCCGGGCACAGCCGACGCGAGGCCCAGATCCGGGCCACCGACGCGGTTGTGGCCATTCAGGGCGCCCTGGTGCTGGCTCGAATCACCGGTGACCGCTCCGCGTTCGAACGCGCGATCACCGCCCTCCCCGAGCGCCTCCTCTAGAGACTCGAGGACTCTGGACCCACATACTCACTGCCCCTTCTTTTCTGCACCATCATTGTACCGATCGATCGGTACCGAGGACCAACATGGAAAGCTACTTCGACATCGCGTTCACAGCGTCGGTCACCGAGCTCCAATCTCGAAAGGGAGCGAGCGATCACTACGCCCAAGCCGCCACATGGCCGAACCCGACTGGACTCACAGCACGCGAACTCGCCCACATCCAGGCCGCTGACAGCTTCTACATGGCGTCGGTCTCCGACACCGGATGGCCCTATGTCCAACATCGAGGCGGGCCGAAAGGCTTCGTGACCGTGATCGACGACCACACCATCGGGTGGGTGGAACGTCTGGGAAACCGTCAGTACGTCAGCGCTGGAAATATTGCCGCTAACAACAAAGTGGCGATCATCATGGTGGACTACCCGAGCCGGACCCGGCTCAAACTGTACGGGCTTGCCACGCATCACCTCGAGCCTCCACCCGATCTGGTCGACAGGCTCGGCGGCGATGACACCCGTCGTGATGGGGCGACCACAGTCGACGTTGTCTCTTTCGACTGGAACTGCCCCAAGTTCATCACCCCTCGCTTCACGCTCGAACACGTCGAGGCACTCACCGGGCCGCTCCGGCAGCGCATCCGTGAACTGGAAGCACAACTCGAAGCTCATCCCAATACTTCAACGCACGAGAAAGGTGCAGAACAATGACAATCAACGGCACACCAGTTGACGAAGACGCCACCATCGCAGCTCATGACGCAGAAACCAACGACTACGGCTTCGACCGTCTCTCCCTGCCGCTGATCCTGGCCGACATGCGGTTCCACCGGGGAGACCCTCGTGCAGGCGACCCGGTCCCGCCGTTCGATCTGCCCACGACCGACGGTGACAGGTTTCGCAGCACCGGACTCGACAAGCCGGTACTGATGGTCTTCGGCTCGTTGACCTGCCCTCTCACCGAAGCATCTGGGCCCGGGCTGAATCAGCTCCACCGTCGATTCGGCGACCAGGTCCGATTCGTCGCGGTCAACGTCCGGGAAGCACATCCCGGAGAGAACATTCCCCAGCCCCACACCGCCACCGAGAAGTTCGCCCAAGCACGAGCTTTCCGGGACCATCATCGGTTCGAGTTCGACGTGGCTGTCGACGACCTCGACGGCACGCTTCACCGGGCCATGAGCCCCAAGCCGAACTCCGCCTACCTGATTGACCAGACGGGAACGATTCGATTCCGAGCACAGTGGGCCAACGACACCCGCGGACTCGCCGAGGCGCTCGAAGCCATGGTCACCGGCAATGCCATGCGAAGAGAGAACCTCGCTCACACCGCGCCTAACCTGGTGCGCTCTCTCGGCTACATCGACGAAGTTCTCGATCGCGCCGGTCCCCAGGCAAGACGAGACCTGTGGCGAAGCGCTCCGCCGATGGCGGCTATGGCCGCGCTGACCAAGCTGCTCCCGACCATCTCACCTGCCAAACGGGGCCCTGTTCTCCTCGCCCTGATCGCCGTCGCGCTGACAAGTGGTATCGCGCTGTGGCTCGGGCTGTCGTGAACC
>JAJCXY010000053.1 GCA_029263215.1 Acidimicrobiales bacterium | reverse complement strand
AACCCGGCGGCGTGCTCGCCGTGCGCGACGCCGACTACGGAGCGATGGCCTGGACCCCATCTCTGCCAGGGCTCGACCGCTGGATGGACCTTTACCATGCGATCGCCGATCATCAGGGCTCCCAGCCCGATGCCGGCCGCCATCTGCTCGGTTGGGTCCAGGCCGCCGGCTTCACCGATCCTGACCCTGGGTCATCCACATGGACGTTCGCCACCCCTGAGACGAGAGCCTGGTGGGGAACCGTGTGGGCCGACCGAGTCCGCGAGTCGAGCTTCGCCTCTCATGCCCTGGAGCTGGGCTTGAGCAACGAGGGAGAACTCCGAAAGATCGCCGAGTCGTGGCACACCTGGCTCCAGCATCCTGATGGCTGGTTCATGTGCCCCCATGGCGAAGTGATAGCGCGGGCATGAATCGCCACTACGACCTCGTAATCATCGGTGGCACCGCCGGCGGTCTCTCGGTGGCCGTCTCGTCACTGCGATCGGGACTGCCCCTGGTTCGCATCCTCGAAGAGGAGAACTGCATCAAATTCCCCGAGTTGGTCGGGGAAAACGAGCTCGACATCGGCTACGGCGAGAAGGTTTCCCGCGTCGATGCCCACGGCGACATGATTCAGGTGAGCACCAACAAGCAGACCTACCGAACGCGGGCCTGCCTCGTGGCCAACCGCCGTCGGTCGCCGGCGTGGCAGCCGCCCCTGCCCGTGCCGGACACCATCCCGCGAATCCACATCGACACGATCCCGCACCTCGTCGGCGACGACGACATCTTGGTCGTCGGCTACACCGACCATGCGGTGGAGCTCACCGCCACCATCGCCGCCGCGGGGGCCAGGGTGGTGCTCGCGGCCGGCGGCATGGACCCCAACCTCCTTTCGCCCGCCGGAGAGAACCTGCTGCGCCGCCTGGAACGTGAGCGGAGAGCCACCGTGCTCTACCGCTCCGTCCCCGACCAGATCGGCGAGATCGACGGCTACCCGATGGCCTACTTCGGCGACCGCCGCACGCCCGATCTCCAGGTCGACCACGTGGTGTTCGCATCGCGCCGCGAAACCCTGAAGCCGGCGGATCTCGGGGTGACCGATGCCGCCTTGGCGAGCGGTCACGTCTGGTTCGTGGGTGAGCCCGACGAAACGAGTGTGCCCACCACAACCCCAGGTTGGCGGGCCGGGATCGATGTGGCCGCGGCCTGCTTCCCCGACCTCGACGTGGATCTCAAGCCCCACGGCCATGAGCGCAGACGGCGCAACAAGGCGGTGCTGGAGGAGCTGTGTGATGAGCACTACAACGCGGTCATCACCCACTTCGAGCCCACTCATTCCGACCTCTGGGTGCTGCGCGTCCGCCCCGACCACGGCAGCACGTCCTACGTTCCCGGCCAGTACGCCACCCTCGGCCTCGGCTTCTGGGAAGCGAGAGTGGACGACGCCGAGGACCCGGGCCTCGATACCCGTTGGGACCGCCTGATTCGCCGCTCCTACTCGATCTCATCGCGCATCTTCGACGAGGTCGGCTACCTCACCGACGCCGGCGGTGTCGACGAACTCGAGTTCTACATCGTGCTGGTGCCACCCACCGACGCCAACATCCCCGAGCTCACGCCCCGGCTCGCGCTGAAGCGGCCCGGCGACCGGATCTATCTGGGCCCCAAGGTTGCGGGCCGATACACACTCGCCGCGGTCACCGACCCGGGCGCCGCGGTGGTGTTGTTGTCGACCGGCACCGGCGAGGCACCCCACAACGCGATGGTGGTCGAGCTGTTGCGCAAGGGCCACTACGGGCCGGTGGTGTCGGCGGTGTCGGTGCGCCAGTGGCACGACCTCGGTTATCTCGAGACCCATCGCGCCCTGGAGGCCCGCTACCCGAACTACCGCTATCTCGCCCTGCCCACGCGCGAGCCCGACGTGCCCAAACGATACATCCAGGACCTGATCAGAGACGGAGACTTCGAGGCGCTCGGCATCGATCTCGACCCCACGTCGACCCACGTGTACCTATGCGGCAATCCCGCGATGATCGGGCTACCCGAAGAGTTCGACGGCAAGCTCGAGTTTCCCGAAACTGTCGGCGTGGTGCAGCTCCTCGCCGAGCGGGGATTCACCCTCGATCGTCGCAGGCACCCCGGCAACATCCACTACGAGGAGTACTGGTAGATCAGTTCAGCCAGGGGGCGTCTTCGCGCACGACGATGACGGTCGGGCGATCCCCCGCCAAGCATTCCTCCGCGGCCTCGACCACATGATCGAGGCTCTCGGCCATCACCGCGTTGCAGTGCAGGGCCTTGCCGAGAGCGATGAAATCGGGATTCGATCCGGTGACGCCAACGAACGGGATCGATTGCTCCAACATGCCCTTCTGGATCTGCTTGAGCCCCTCGTTGTCCCAGATGATCACGGGAATTCCGAGCCCCTCATCGACGGCGACGATCAGCTCCTGCACGGTGAACATCAGCCCCCCGTCACCGACCAGACACACCACGGGACGATCGGGCAGGGCGAACTTGGCCCCTATCGCGTTGGGTAGCGCGCATCCGAGGGTGCAGTAGCCAGCCGGATAGTGCCAGCTGCGAGGGGTTCGCGACACCGAGGCGAATGCCCCCGTATAAACGAGTTGGCAGATGTCGCCCATGAGGATGGTGTCGGCGGGGAGGCCCGCATTGAGGATCTCGAGAAGACGCTGGTGACGGCGCTCGCTCACACCCAGGTTGTCGTCGACGCTTTGGCGCACTGCTGCCAGTTCGGCTTCGATCTCGGCCCGGTCGCGGGCGGCAGTGAACGGTCCCGTTGCGAGCAGGGCCGCGATGCTCGCAGCTGCGTCGGCGACGATGCCGATCGTGGCCGCATACTGGTCGTTGATCTTGCGAGGGTCGAGATCGATCCGGATGAGTTTGCCGTTGAGGGGGAGCTGGTCGATGAAGCTGTCGGTTTCGGCCAACTCGGTGCCCACCGCCAGCACCACGTCGGCCTCACCCAACCACTCCTGCGCTTCGGGACGAGAACCGCGGGCGCTGAGACTCAAGGGGTGGTCGTCGGCCACGATTCCCTTGCCGGCCGCGCTCGCGAGCACCGGGCATCCGAGCTGCTCCACCAGGGTGCGGATCTCGGTGAACGCATCCACCGCGCCACCTCCGACCATCAGCACGGGGCGGGCCGCACTTCGCAGTAGTGCGGCCGCGGCCTCGATCTGATCGGCGTCGGGGTGAGCTCGGGCCGGCATCACCAGCGGTTCCCACTCCTCGTCGACCGGCATCGCGAGAACATCGATCGGGATCGAGAGGTGGACCGGGCGCGGGCGCTGCCCAGCGAAGATGGCGAACGCCTGGGCCACCAGCTCGGGCACATCGTCGGGACACGAGGCGCGAGCGGAGAGAGCGGTGAGGGGTTCGGTGACGGCCCTCTGGTCGGGGATCTCGTGGAGGCACCCCCAACCTTTGCCGTGGGTGGCGCTGTCGGTCTCCGACGACAACATGAGCATCGGCACCGAATCGGCCCAGGCCTGACCGACCGCAGTGAGCGCATTGGTGACGCCCGGTCCTGAGATCACCAGAGCGACGCCCGGCCGGCCGCTGACTCGGGCGTAGCCGTCGGCCATGAAGCCTGCACCCTGCTCGTTGCGGGCCTGCACATGGTGGATCGGACCGTCGAGCAGACCACGGCAGAAGTCGAGGGTGTGCACGCCAGGGATACCGAAGACGGTGTCGACTCCGTAGCGGGCGAGAAGCCGCATCGTGGCCTCCCCGCACGTGATCGCACTCTTCAACGACACGCGCGGAACTGTAGACGAGCCGGACTCTGATCAACAGATCGGATCAGTGGTCGGAGTGGGCTTCCTCGCTCGACTCGACGCCTCGCACCACGAGTACGGGGATGTGGGAGTGGCGAACCGTCGACATGGTCACGCTTCCCGAAACGAGGCGATCGAAGCCGCGTCGAGCGTGAGTTGTTTCGACCAACAGCGCCGCGTCCATGCTCTCCGCGAACTCGGTGAGCGAGGTCGCCGGCCGATTCCCGTGAAGGGTCTCGAACTGGACGGTTCGCCCGATGAGATCGTGGAGTTCGCCGGCCACGGAGTGGGGGCCGGCCGATTCGGCGGCATCGGCGGGGAGCTTGACGCCGACCGCTCCAACCGTGACCACCCAGGGGACGAGGTCAAGACCGACAACCCACGCGCCTGCCAGTCCCAGAGCCTGCTCGGAGAGCTCCGACCCGTCGACGGCCACCACGAGGGAAGTGCCCGATGGGGCCGCGGCCTCAGCGACGGGCCCGTAGAGCAGGATCGGGGTGGTGGTGTGACGCAGGATCTCTTCGGCCGTGCTGCCGAGAATCGCGGCGCTGCGTCCGTGCCCTGTGGTGCTCATGACAACGAGGCTGCCCGGCTGCTCATTGGCGATGTCGGCGATGTATTCGCCCACACTCTCGTCGATGCCGGCCAACACCAGGGGAAGGGCCCGATCGGCCCACGACGATCCGGAGATCCGGCCGTGGATCTCGGCTTCGGTCTCCTCTCGCGCCGATTCGAATCTCACGACCGAGACGACCTCCACGGGGCAGTCCCACCGCACCGCGAGTTCAGCGGCGGCGTCCGCTACGTTCCACGACCGCGCCGACCCATCTACCGGGACGATTATCCGTTGATACATGACGTCCACCTCCTGATTGAACAGTACGGACAAACGCCCCGAAGCGAGTAGGGGCGAAGGGCCTACTCGCTCCATCGCTCCCTACTTGCATGCCTAACGGTCGTTAGGTAGGTTATTCCGATGATCACTTCGATCGTGCCCGATCATCAGGAAGCCGACAGCCGACGTCGCATCATGGATGTGGCTGCCGAACTCTTCCTCGAGCGTGGAGTCGACGGTGGCTCACTGCGCCAGATCGCCGAACTCGCAGGTATGAAGGCAGGCTCGATCTACTACCACTTCGCATCGAAGAACGATCTGCTCGTGGCCATCTTCGAACGAGGAATAGCGGTGATGGTCGACGCCTTCGATGAGGCCACCGCCACCGGCGCCGAACTCTCCGCTCACCAACGCCTCGCGGCTCATGTGCGCGCCCACCTCGGAGCTCTCTACGAAAACGGCCCTTACACAGCAGCTCACGTCACCGCGTTTCGTACCGCCCCACCCGCCGTTCGTGAAGCCGTGGTTCCGTCGCGCGACCGCTACGAGGCGATGTGGACAACGCTGATAGCCGAGCTGGTGGCCGCCGATGCTCTCGATGCCGAAGCCACCGACGGAGTCCACCGACTCCTGCTCTTCGGAGCGATGAACACGTCGGTGGAATGGTTCGATTTGGAGCGGGGCACCCTCGATGCCCTCGCTCGAGCCATCACCCAACAGTTCTGGTCGGGCCTGGCCCTCAACCCTCAGGAGGCGGCGTGAGGCCGATCAATTCCAAGATCGACACCGGCAGTGCCCAGTTCAAAACCAACCGGGCCGCCTACGAAGAGACGATCACCACCCTCGGCGAGCGCCAGCAATGGGCGATCGACGGAGGACCCCACCGGCAGCGCTCGATCGAGCGACACCTCGCCCGCGGCAAGGAGATGGCCCGCGACCGGATCGACCTCATCACCGACATCGACACCGCGTTCCTCGAACTCTCCACCCTCTCGGGCTACGGCCAATACGACGATGAGGTCCCCGGCGGGGGCATCGTCACCGGCATCGGGATCGTGCACGGAGTGCCCTACGTGTTCGTCGCCAACGATGCCACTGTCAAGGGTGGCTCGCTCGTGCCGATAGCGATCAAGAAACACGTCAGGGCCCAACAGATCGCCGAGGAGAACGGCCTCGGAGTGATCTATCTGGTCGATTCCGGCGGAGCATTCCTGCCCCTGCAAGACGAGATCTTCCCCGACAAGGACCACTTCGGCGGCTCCTTCTATCGCCAGGCCCGCCTCTCGGCGCAGGGCCTCCCCCAACTGTCTGTGGTGCTCGGTGGCTGCACCGCCGGAGGCGCCTACGTGCCGGCCCTCAGCGACGAGGCGATCATGGTCGAGGGCATCGGCCGGATCTTCTTGGGAGGGCCGCCGATCGTGAAGGCCGCACTCGGCGAGATCATCGACCCTGACGACCTCGGTGGAGCCGAACTCCACACCCGCGTCTCGGGCGTGAGCGACTACATGGCCGACACCGAACGTGAGGCCTACGGCCGCCTGCGGGAGATCTGCCTCACCACCAACCAGCGATCGGTCGACGAGCACCAGCCGTGGGCCGACTGGGTCGAACCCGAGTCCCCCGCCCACGACCCATCGGAGCTCTACGGGATCGTCAGCGCCGACCACCGCATCCCCTTCGATGCAACCGAGATCATCGCCCGCATGGTCGACGGGTCGAAGTTTGCACCGTTCAAACCCGAATGGGGCGAGTCGATCGTCTGTGGCTTCGCCCGCGTCTGGGGTCACCTCGTCGGCATCGTGGCCAACAACGGCATCATCTTCAGCGAGTCGGCTCTCAAGGCCACCCATTTCATCGAGCTGTGCGAGCAGAGGCGCATCCCCCTGCTGTTCCTCCAGAACACTTCGGGCTACATGGTGGGGCGCGATTCCGAGGCGGGAGGAATTGCCAAGAACGGCGCCAAGATGGTCGCTGCTGTAGCCAACGCCACCGTGCCCAGATACACCGTGCTCATCGGCGGGTCGTACGGAGCCGGCAACTACGGCATGTGCGGTCGGGGGTTCAATCCCCGGTTCCTGTTCGCGTGGCCCAACAGCCGGATCGCCACGATGGCCGCCGATACCGCGGAAACCGTTCTCGTCGACATCCGCCTCGGAGGCCTGAAAGGCGCCGAAACCACCGACGAGGAGATCGCGGCCATGCGGGCCGAAGTACGCGACCAATACGAAACCCAGTCCGACCCCTACTACGCCACCTCGAGGCTCTGGGACGACGGCCTGATCGATCCCGTCCACACCCGCGACGCCCTCGGGCTCTGCCTTGCCCTCGCGGCCCGACAAGACGAACCGGCCCCCGGGCCCGGACTCGTCTACAGGATGTGAGGAGACACCGATGAAGATCCTCATCGCCAACCGGGGCGAGATCGCCCGCCGAGTCATCCGCACTGCACGCCGCCTCGGTCACCGCACCGTCGCGGTCTTCGCCGAACCCGATGCGGCCTCGCCCTTCGTCGCCGATGCCGACGAAGCGATGGCCATCGGCCCCGCGACCCTCGCCGATTCCTACCTGTCGGTCGATCGCATCCTCGCCGCCGCAGCCGAGGCCGGAGCCGACGCAATCCATCCCGGCTATGGCTTCCTCTCCGAAAACGCCGACTTCGCCCGCGCCGTGATCGCGGCCGGCCTCGTCTGGATCGGCCCCAACCCCGACGTCATAGACTCGATGGGTTCGAAGATCGAGGCACGGAGAATCGCAGCCGCGGCCGGCGTGCAGATCATCCCGGGCTTCGATCACAGCCAGGACCACGCCGAGCTCACCGCCGCGGCCGACCGGATCGGCTACCCGATCCTGGTGAAAGCGGCGGCCGGTGGCGGAGGAAAGGGCATCCGCATAGCCAATGCCCCAGCCGACTTCGACCGCGCTCTCGACGAGGCCGTGGCCGAGGCCGAGCGCTCCTTCGGCGATGGCCGGGTAATCGTCGAACGCTTCATCACCCGACCACGTCACGTCGAGGTGCAGGTGGTGGGCGACCATCACGGCAACGTGATCGACCTCGGCACCCGCGAGTGCTCCGTGCAGCGCCGCTACCAGAAGTTGCTGGAGGAGGCTCCGGCGCCGAACCTGCCCGAGGCCACCACAGCAGGCCTCCGCACCGCTGCAACCGACCTGGCGCGAGCCATGGGCTACGACTCCACCGGCACCGTCGAGTTCGTGGTCGACGACGAGAGCGGCGACTATTACTTCCTCGAGATGAACACCCGGCTCCAGGTGGAGCATCCGGTCACCGAGTTCATCACCGGGCTCGATCTCGTGGAGCTCCAGATCGGCTCTGCCGCAGGCGCTGCCCTCCCCCTCTCTCAAGACGAGGTCACTTTCACCGGCCATGCCTTCGAAGCTCGGATCAACGCCGAGGACGCCGCCAACGACTTCGCACCCCAGATAGGCACGATCAGCCACCTCGCCACACCAGCAGGGGTGCGCTGGGATTCCGCGATCGAGGCCGGGTCCACCATCACTCCCCACTACGACCCGATGATTGCCAAGCTGATCGTCGACGGGCCCGACCGCGACACTGCCCGCCGCCGTCTGGGCGCGGCCCTCGACCAGCTTCTCATCGGCGGGCTCGTCACCAACTCCGGGTTCCATCGCTGGCTCATCGAGCAGGAACCCCTCGTGGTGGGCCGGATAACCACCCGTTACCTGGATGAGACCCAACTGCCGGGTGAATACGACCTCGGCGTCGCCGCCATCGAAGCGGCCGCGGCCTGGACTCGCTCGCGCCGGGCCATCGCGGCGGCGGGCCCGTGGTCGGCTCTCGGCGATGCTCGGGTCACCACCCATCGGCCCCAGCGCATCATCGCGCTGGAGGATGTCGACGGGGAGGTCCACGAGGTGCCGGTGCCCACCAAGGTCTCGAACGTCGGCGTGGCCGGCGTTGATCTCGAGCGACGGACGGTGGTGGTCAACGTTGCCGGCCAGTCCCACACCTTCAGGGTGGTCAGCCGCAGCGAACACTGGGCTCCATCGGCCGACACCGGCCATGGCCACGCCGGCGCAATCACCGCTCCTTTCCCTGCTCTCGTCACCGAGGTGCACGTAGCCCCCGGCGATGCCGTCGTTGGTGGCCAGGCGCTCGTTGTCATCGAAGCAATGAAGATGCTTCACACCCTCTCCGCCGGTGGCCCCGGCGTCGTCGAAGAAGTGAGAGTGACAAGCGGCGATCAGGTCGAGACCAACCAGATTCTCATCACATTCGAACCCACCCATCCTTCCGACGAGGCATCCCAATGACCAATCGAAATATCTACATGACCGACGAGCTCCAGGCGATCTACGACCAGACCGTCGAGTTCGTCGCCAATGAGGTGTTGCCCCATGGTGATGAATGGGAGGAAGCGGGCAAGGTACCCCGCGACGTCCTGCGTCAGATGGGCCAACTCGGGATGTTCAGCCTGCGCATACCCGAGGAGCACGGAGGCCTGGGTATGGGAATGCTCGCCTCCGCCACCTTCTCCGAAGCGTTGGGCTCCTCGACCTTTGCCGGGTTCGACGTCACCGTGCTCGTGCACACCGACATGGCCGGACCCCACCTGGTCAACTCCGGCTCTCCCGAACAGCTCGCCGAGTGGCTACCGAAGGCCATGTCGGGCGAGGCGATCCTGTCGATCGGTGTCACCGAACCCGACGCCGGTTCCGATGTGGCCGGCATCCGCTCCACCGCGGTGAAGGACGGCGACGGCTGGCGGATCAACGGCACCAAGATGTTCATCACCAACGCCGTCTACGGCGACATGACCATCGTGGCCGCCCGCACCGACCCGGGCAACAAGTACGGGATCTCGATGTTCCTGGTTCCTGCCGGCACCAAGGGGTTCGAGGTGGCCACCAAGCTCGACAAGCACGGATGGCGCTCCTCCGATACCGCCGAACTCGTGCTCGACGACGTGTGGGTGGCTGATGAGCAACTCCTCGGCACCACCCATCGAGGTTTCTACGAGACGATGAAGAACTTCCAGAACGAGCGCATGGTGCTCGTGGGGATGGGAGTTGGGGCGGCCCAGGCTGCGATCGATCTCACCAACCGCTACTGCCAGGAACGCCCTGCCTTCGGAGGCCACCTCTACGATCTCGGCGCCATCCGCCAGCGGATGGCGATGAACCAGGCCAAGATCGATGCCGTCAGGGCATCGATGTATCACGCGGCCTGGATCCACGACAGTGGGGCCGACAACGTGAAGGAGATGTCGGGTGTGAAGGCGTGGGGCGCCGAGGTCGTCAACCAGGTGATGTACGACTGTGTGCAGTTCCACGGAGGAATGGGCTACATGCGCGAGTCGGCCATCGAACGAATGTCGCGCGACGCCCGAATCCTGCCCATCGGCGGTGGCGCCACCGAGGTCATGCTCGAGGAAGTCGCCAAGCGCAGCTACCTCTAGATCAACTCAGGGTTCGTCGTCACCGATCTCCGCCTTCCGGCGGGCGACGTAGGCCTCGAGTTCCTCGGCTACGCCTACACAAAGCGGGGGCTCTTCGTAGTCGGCGAGCGCCTTCTGCCACACATCGGTGGCTCTCTCCGTGGCGGTGCGGGCGCCGTCTTCGTTCCACTGCTCCCAGTTGCGCCAGTCGGACAGGAAGGGCGCGTAGAAGGCCGAGTCGTAACGGGCCATGGTGTGCTCGTCGCCGAAGAAGTGACCGCCCGCGGGCACCCGGCCGATCGCGTCGATACCCAGTTGATCATCGCTCGTGTCGATCGGAGCGAGGAACTCCATCATGTGCTGGAGCATCTCGACATCGAGCACCAGCTTCTCGTAGGAAGCCTGGAGTCCACCTTCCATCCACCCCGCGGCGTGATGTATGAGGTTGGCCCCACCGAGTACCGCGCCCCACAAAGCCATCTGGGTCTCGTAGGTGGCCTGGGCATCCACGGCATTGGAGGCGTTGGCGTTGCTGCTCCGATACGGCAGGCGGTAGCGGCGGGCGAGCTGGCCGGCAGCCACGTTGGCTTTGGCGTTCTCCGGCGTGCCGAACGCGGGCGACCCCGACCGCATATCGACGTTGGAGGTGAATGATCCGTACAGCACCGGTGCGCCCGGTCGGGTGAGCTGGACGAGCGCGATTCCGAAGAGGGCCTCGGCGTTCTGCTGCACCAGCGCCGCCGCGAGTGTCGTTGGTGTCATCGCCCCCATCAGGGTGAAGGGAGTGACTGCCACCGGTTGACCGAACTCGGCCATGGTCATGAGTCCTTCGGCCATGGCATCGTCGACGAGCCGGGGGCTGTTGACATTGATCACGGTGAGAACACCGGGACTCTCGACCATCTCGTCGAGGGAGACACCACGTGAGATGGCCATCATCTCGATGCCGTCGAGGGCGCGGCCCCGACCGATGGCCGTGCAGTTGTAGCTGAGGTCGCAGTGGGTGATGTTGGCCAGGTAGCAGTCGAGGTGGCGATTGTTGGCGGCCAGTTCGATCGGAGCCGACACCTGGTTGCCCAGCACGTGAATGGCGTTGAAGTAGTGGGCCAGTCGCACGAAGTTCTTGTAGTCGGCGAGATTGCTCGGGCGACGGCCGTTGATCCGGTCGTGCACGGCGGGTGGGCCCGATACCAGTCCGAAGATGAGATTGTTGCCGCCGAACCTGATGGCCCGCTCGGGGTTGCGGGGGGTGAGGGTGAACTCGGGAATGGTGGTGGCGAGGGTGGCTTCGATCACGTCGCGACCCACCCGCACCAGGCCTGTGTCGTGATCGACGATCGCCCCCGCCTGCTCGAAGAGTTTGCGAGCCGGAGCCGACAGGAGCCGGATGCCGTACTCCTCGAGCACTCGCAGCGACCCTTCGTGGATCTGGTCGACCTGTTCGGGGCGCAACACGTCGAGGGTGCCGTGGGAGTTGGTGACCTGGCGCCATGGCAGCTGGGGTACACCCGTCGGCAAAGTGGCGCGGGGGCGACGGCCTCGCCTGGTCATGATCGTGCTCCTCGGGTGGCCCAACTCTCGGCCAGCTCAGCGGAGATCACATCGGCGCATGCCCGCACCTGCTCCTCGATCTCGGCTCGGGCACCTTTGGCGGGGAACCGATACGACGGCCCGTAGGCGACCACGGCCGCCCGGCCCACATCGTCGGGGCTCACCACCGCAGCCGCGACACTCGTGAGTCCTTCCACATAGCCTCCGCTCGTCCAGGCAACGCCGGCTTCACGAACTCCACGGAGATCGGTGGGCCGCTGAGCCCCATCAAGGGCAGCGGCGACACGCTCATCAGACCAGGTGGCCATCATCACCAGCCCGCTCCCTCCCGCGGTGAGGGGCCAGCGGTTGCCGGTCCAGTCCTCGGCTTGAACCGGGCGAGGCACATCCACCTGAACGAGCGTGAGGGTCTCGTGGTTGAGGGGCACCGAAAGGCACACCGCTTCGTCGAGCGCGGTGGCCAGGGCCCCGAGATGGGGGTGGGCAAGGGCCTGCAGGCTGGCACCGGCAAGGGAAGGATTCATCGCCTCTATCGCGGGGCCGACGCCATAGATGCCTCGCTCATCGCGGCTCACCGCTCCACCTGCCTCCAACGTGGAGAGCAGGCGCGATGCAGTAGACATGGCCAGGCCCGACCTCTCGGCCAGATCAGCCAGTCCGCCAGGGTTTCGCGACGCCTCGCTCAGCAGGGTCAGGGCCCGCTCGACACTCTGAACCATGGTCAGACCCCGCCTTCGACCGGAGTGAGAATCAGGTCGAGCAGGTCGGTCAGCCTGCCACCCGCGCCGATCCCCTCGACCAGGGCATCGATCGCCGCCGCCCGCTCCTCCCCCAAGACCGGAGTGGTGAGTTCGTGGAACTTGCGGTGGATCTCGGCATCGGACAACGGGATGTGATGATCACCGCGTGCTTCGGTGTCGAGCGACTCGACACGAGAGCCGTCGCTGAGCACCAGTGCCACCCGTGCGAACCGTTCGGCCGGGAAGGCGTCGTTGTGGGCCTGGTCCTCGGTGATCACCACCGAGTCGGCGATACGGGCGATGATCGGGTCGTGGAGCGCATCGGCCGCGATCTCCTCGGCACCGAGGCGGCCCCTCGCCAGAGCTGCCGCAACCGGGAAAGGCAGGCTGTATTGGGCTTGCTCGGTGTTGGCGGGGTGACGCATCGCCAGCCGGGCCGCTTCATGGAAGGTGGCCACCTCGATCCGGGCGACATCGGACTCGCCGAGGTCGTGAGCGCGGCACAGCTCCAGCGTGGCCTCGACGGCCGGCTGAGCCCAACGACACACGGGGTGGGGCTTGAAGTACTGGTCGGTGATCAGCCACTCCGAGCCGAGGTCGGCCCACAGGTCGGCCACCTCGGGGGCGGTGACGGTGATCGCCGGTGCCCCCGTGAAGCCGTCGGCGGCCAGGTAGGCGGCCGAGACGCCCGCCATCGCCCCCCAACCCGAACCGTCCTTCAGCATGGTGGGGTGATCGATGCAGCGCATCATCTGGCTGCGAGGGCCGTGGTATTCGGCGATACCGATGGCCTCCGCGGTTTGCCCGGGGTCGAGTCCGAGGATTCGGCTGCCGAGAGCGGCCGCACCCACCGCAACCCATGCTCCGGACGTGTGGTAGTCGCAGGCGGTGCGGTGCAGGGCTATCCCGGCCCGAATGGCGATCTCATAGCCGACCACGAGGCCGGCGAGAAAGTCGTCGCCGTCAGTGATGCCTTCGGCGCTGGTGAACGCGAGAAGGGCCGGCAGCACGCCACACCCCGCGTGGCCTTTCGTGAGTCGGTGGCCGTCGTGGGCATCGATGGAGTCGATGGTCATTCCGCCCGCGAGCGCGGCGCCGGCAGGGCTCACCATCCGACCGTCGAACAAGATCGGCGCAGAGTGCGACCCGGCCCCGAAATGGCCCGCGGCATGGTCGGAGATCATCACCCCCAGCGGGGTACGGGTGCCCGCGGCCCCTACCCCCAGGAGGTCGAGCAGGCAGCGCCGCCCCATGGCCGCCACGGAGTCGGGTAGATCGCCGATGCGCAGCTCGTGGATGAACTCGTTCACTTCCGGCGCCAGATCCATGCGTCGATTGTGTCACGATGTGGAAGCCGTTGACAATGACTTCCACATCGCGGAAGCGGTCAGGTCACCGACTCCGGAGCGTCGAACGAATCCCTGAACGTGAACGCGTGCTCGCTGGGGCCGTGATCATGCAGATGCTGGCACCGTTCGACCGCATCGGCGATCGACGGCAGGGTGTCGGCCGGGATCCACCACATGGTGAGTCCCGGAAGGGTGCCGACCCGGTCGAACCACTCGAGTCGACGACGGATGAAGTTGACGTGCTCGCTATCCACCACATAGGCCCGCAAATCCTCCACCGACTCCCACACAGTGAGGTTGAGCAGTACATCATCGTCGTCGAAGGCGCGTGTGTCGGTGGCCGCGCCACTCTCATCCTGATATCTCCAGACGAAACCCGGCGATTCATCGCCGAGCTGATTTATCCGCTCGAGGTTGTCGACGAATCCGGCCATACGCGGGTCGTCGAGATCGTGACGCATCCGGGCAAGGTTGAGCTGGGCGAGGTGCCATCCGGTCATGATTTCTGAAGCTCCCCTATCAGGGCGACAGTTTCGGCGGTCACCGCGTCTATCTCCAACACCTTCGACCGACTCTTGGAGCCGGTAACGATCCGCACACTACGACGCGAAACCCCGAGTGCCTTGGCCACCGCCTCGACAACGGCCTTGTTGGCTTCGCCGTCAACCGCCCTGGCCTGCACCGCCACAACCAGCCGGGGTGGATCGTCGCCCCACTCACCGCCGACACCGGAGCGCGAGGATCCTGGCTTCACCCGCACCCACAACCGGATCGAGTCGCCCATCAAGACGTGTCGATTGCTACAAGTCGGCGTTTGATCTCCGCTACCGCCTCGATGCCATCGGCCTCGGTCGCCGCGCACGGCGTGAGGTTGAAGTGGCGACAACCTGCCCCGAGATAGGCCGCGAGCTGCTCGACGATGCCGTCGATCGAGCCGTGAGGCGTATAGCGCTCGAAGGCCTCGAAGGGCACCCGGTAGAAATCGAACATTGCATTGGCCACCAGGGCACGGGCCTCGGCCCGGTCGGCTCCGATGCCGAGCCAGCACTGAAGACCATGATCCCGTGCGTCCGGACGCCCAAACGATCCGGCTAGATCGGCGAACTGGGCGACCGCTTCGCCATAGCGGTGAGGCGAGGTCCACGCAGCCAGCCAACCATCTCCCCGGCGCGCCGCCCGCTCGATGGCGGCATCAGCTCGGCCACCGACATAGATCGGTATGGGTTCGCTCGGGGTAGGCACGATCCGTGCGTCACTCAGGTCGAAAAATTCTCCGTGGTGCTCGACCGTCTCCCCGGCCAGCAGGCGCGAAAGTACCTCCAACGCCTCATCGGTACGGCGACCTCTCGATGTCGGATCAACCCCGCACAGCTCGATCTCATGGCGGTCGTCGCCCCCAACTCCGACACCGAACGACACCCGACCCGGTGCCATGAGCGCGAGGTCGCTGAGTTGGCGGGCCACCAGCATCGGATGGCGCAGGGCGAGCAGGTAGACCCCGGCATAGATCCCGAGGGTGGGATGTAGGTTGGCCAGCCCCGTGGCCTGGATCAGTCCGTCCTTGCCGCTGCCATCGCGAAAACTCACATGGTCGGCGACGAAGATGTGGTCGAGACCGGCGTCGGCCACCATCGAGAGAACCGCACGGCGATCCTCGAGGGGCTTGGTCCAGAGGGCGAGCGAGGTGCTCACCCCGACCCTCAATGGCGCTTCGCTCACGCCCCGGAGGGCCAAACAGGACGACGTTTCTCGACGAAGCTGGCGATGCCCTCCTGACCGTCGGGTGCTACCACCCCTCGGGCCATCACGTCGGTCGCATAGTCGTAGGCATCAGGCTGGTTCATGTCGACCTGGGCGTAGTAGGCGCTCTTCCCGATCGCCTTGGAACCTGCGCTACCCCGGGTGGCCCGGGCCACGAGATCGGCAGTAGCGGCATCCAGGTCGTCGTCGGCGACCACCCGATTGACGAGACCCCAGTCGCAAGCCGTCTGAGCCGAGATCGGGTCGCCGGTGAGAGCCATCTCCAACCCCTTCTTCGTGCCAACCGCACGGGCGATGGCGACCATCGGGGTATGGCAGAACAGTCCACCCTTTCCACCGGGAGCCTGGAACGAAGCGGACTCCGCCGCCACGGCCAGATCACAGGTCGCTACCAGCTGGCAACCCGCCGCCGTGGCCAGGGCGTGGACCTTCGCCACAACCACCTGGGGGATCTGCTGGACGAGGTTCATCATGTGGCTGCAGTCGTCGAAGATCTCACGCGCGGTCTCCTCGTCGGCCCCGAGCAGGTCGACGAAGTCGTGACCCGATGAGAAGACGGGCCCCTCGGCCGCGATCACCACCGCCAGAGCGTCGCTGGTGGCGGCCTCTTCGAGCGCGGCGGTGATCTCGAGGAGGGCGGGATGAGCCAGCGTGTTGCGCCGTTGGGGATTGGCCAACGTGAGGGTGATGACCGACCCGTCTCGCTCGACCCTGATCCGTTCGTATTCAGCCATGGCCACGACGCTACCAAAGGCCGCTCAGAGCCCTGAAGTGCGGAGCCGGGCAGCCAACTCATCGATAGCCCGCAAATCGCTGGCGATCATCACCAATCGACCCAGCTCGACCGCTCCGCTCGGCTCGATCGGATCGAAGCTCACCCGACGCCCAGCGAGATGGACGGCGATCATTCCTCCCGCTGATCCGGGGTCGGCGACGAAGCCCTTCACTCTCAGGATCTCGGGTGGCGCCTCCTCGAGCACAGTTCGGAGCACCCTCGGATCGAGACCGGCCGCCAGGCCGACGGTGGCCGTGTGAATAGCGGGCGTGGATGTCGCCACCGACCCTCCATCGCGATGCTGGATGCCTCCAGCGAGCACCGCCACCGCCCAACCCGAGTCGGCATCAACACGCACCGTCGGCACCTCGGGCCACTCCGAGCGAATCCAGTCCGCCACATCGGCCGCGGCCGTCGGTTCCAGCAAATCAGTCTTCGAGATCACTATCAGGTCGGCGTCGGCGAGCTGGTCACGGGCCAGGCCTCCGTAGGTGTGGTCGCCGACACGACGCCTGATGTCGACAGCGTCGGCCACCACCACGATCGAGTCGATCGGCACCACCATGCGATCGCCGTAGCGGGCCACCTGCCCGGGCCGGGCCACCCCGCTCGCCTCCACCACGATGCGCTCGGGAGGCGGATCCCGGACCGTGAGGTCGCGCAAAGTGATCGCCAAACTTCCCCCGATCGAGCAGCAGATGCAGCCGTTGGTCAGTTCGATGATCGTGTCGTGGTGACTGTCGATGAGGCCGGCATCGATATTGATGTCGCCCACATCGTTGACCACCACCGCGATGCGTTCGTCGGCTTCGGTCAGCAGGCGATTGAGAAGGGTGGTCTTGCCCGAGCCGAGCCAACCCCCGATCACCGTCATGGGGATCAAGTCCGGGTAGGGCACAGTGCTCATGCCGACCGCCTCACGGGAGGTCGAAGACCTCACCACCCACCACGGTGGCGAGGATCCCGATCGAGCCGAGCCCTTCCGCACCGACCTCGTACGGATCGGCATCGAGGGCAACCATGTCGGCCAGCTTGCCCGAAGCCAGACTTCCTATCTCGTAGTCCATACGCATCTGGTAGGCGGCCTCGATGGTGATTGAAGCCAGAGCGTCGTCGAGTGAGACCGCCTCCTCGAGTCCCATCACAGTGCCCTCTCGAGTGCGACGGGTGGCGATGGCCTGGGCCGCGAGCAGGGGCCGCACCGGCGCCATCGGCAGATCCGAATGCACCGCCACGCTCACACCATGGCGGCGAGCCGACCCGAGCCGGGTCATCAACGACGCCCTTTCGTCGCCCAACCAGGCCTCTCGGAAGCGCTCGCCGAACTGGTACAGGTAGTAGCCGTTGGCCTGCACCTCGACACCGAGACCGGCCATCCGACGGATCTGAGCCTGGGTGGACACCCCGAAGTGATGAAGGGTGCTGCGGTGATCGAAGCGCGGATGCTCGTGCAACAAGACTTGGATCGCGTCGATCGCGGCCGCGGCCCCCACATCACCGTTGCAATGAATGTGAAGGTCGTAGTCGGCTTCCCAAAAAGGCCGCATCATCGCCAAGAGCCGGTCGGGCTCGGCCAGCCAGGCACCGGAATGACCATCGATATAGCCAGGAGGGCCGAGCATCATCAGCTGGGCGATGAAAGCGCCGTCGGCCAGCACCTTGGCCGCCTTCACAAATGAGATGCGATCGGTGGACCGCTCGGTGAACTGCTCCAGGTACTGAAGCGTGTTGTCCTTCCACTTCGACCGGGCCGACGGAACCTGGGGCATGAGGTAGGTGCGGTACGGCGTGGATGCGTCGCCCATGACGGCCACCAACGACTCCCACTCGACATCCATGTCGAACAGACCGAAGCCGGCGTCGCAGATGGTGGTGACCCCACCCCGGTGGACCAGCTCCCTCACCCCTCTCAGACCCTCGTCGAACTGGCCGTCGCCCATCAGGTTTGATGCGAGGACCTGCAAGGACCACACCATCCCCGTCTCGAACAGGCGGCCGGAGTCGAGCTCGATGTAGGGATCCCATGCCGCGCCCTCCTCGGCGTTGACCCACTCGAGCGCGGCCTGGTTGCAGCGGATCTCGTGGAACGATCTTTGCCAGCACACGATCGGGCGGGTGGTGGAGATCGCATCGAGGTCGGGTCGCAGCACCTCACCGTGGTATTGAGCGTGGTAACCGAAGCTGACAAGTGGTTCGTTCGGGTCGTCGATCGAGTCGTGGAGTTCGCGAACCCGGGCGAGAAATCCATCCTTGCCTTCCGCGGCCTCGACCCGACCGTGGGGCAGATCCCACGGCTCGGGAGGTATCCAGTGGCAGGCGAGCAGGAGGGCGGCGAGAGCGGGGTGAAGATGAGGATCGATGAGCCCCGGCATGAGGACGGCATCGGCGAAGCGGTCGTCGATGGTGTGGGGGTGACGGCTCAGCCAGGGTTGGAGCGACCCGAGATCGCCCACCTCAACGATCCTGCCCTCGCTCACCGCCACCGCCGTGCCATCGGGGCGCGAAGGATCCATGGTGATCACCCGCCGGGCGGTGAAGACGGTGATCTCCCCCACCAAGATCAGTAGAGATCCCCGTCGCCATCGCCGGCCCCGACTAACCCACGGGCCCGGTCGAGTTCGGCCGCGATGCCAAAACCCATGGCGAGCAGGTCGGCGGTGACGGTGACCATCCTGAATCCCGCGGCGAGCCGAGCTGGAGTGAGGCTCCCGGTGCCATGACAGCCGGCCACTACACCGGTGCGGACGCACGCGTCGAGAATTGTGGCGTAGGCGTCGTCGAACGCAGGCTCGCCGTCGTTGTTGCCGGGGGGCAGCCCGAGGGTCAGCGAGAGATCGGCCGGGCCCACATAGACCGCGTCGATTCCCTCGACGGCGAGGATGTCGTCGAGCTGCTCGACCGCCTGGCGGGTTTCGATCATGGGGATCACGGCCACGTTCTCGCCGGCCCAAGCGGGGTAGTCGGCGATCCTCTGCTTCGCCACCGTCGGCCCGAAGCTCCGCGAGCCGCGAGGCGCGTAGCGACACGCATGCACCGCGGCCTCCGCCTCTTCGGGGCTGTTCACCATGGGAATGATCACTCCATGGGCTCCGGCATCGAGCATTTTGCCGATTATCCCCGGCTCGTTCCATGGCACCCTCACGATGGTGCTGGTGTCGGCGGCGACACACCACCGAATCATGTCGACCGCTGCCGGGTAGTCGATCGCTCCGTGCTGGGTGTCGATACACACATAGTCGAAGCCCGACCGTGCCATCGCCTCTGCCACCACCGGATTGGCGACCGAGATCCACCCGCCGAGGGTGGAATCGCCATCACGCCATTGCTGTCTGAGAGTTCTCATGAAGTTCGGTCTAGCACGGCCCGCAGGGCCCGCTCGGTGGCGGGCACATAGCCTCCACCGAACTTGACGGCGTGCACGATCAGGGGAGCGAGCTGATGCAGCGCAACGCGGTCCTCCCACCCATCGGCCAGAGGCTCCACCTCGTCGTAGGCGGTGAAACAGGCTGCCCCGAACCCACCGAACAACCGCATCATCGCGAGATCGAACTCTCGATGACCGCCGTGGGTCGCGGGGTCGATCAACCAGCTGTCGCCGACCGTGTCGACCAGACGGTTGCCGGCCCAGAGGTCGCCATGAAGTCGAGCCGGGGCCTCCGGCGGGCCACCGAACTCCTCGAGCCGGTCGGCCACATGCTTGATATCTGCGATCACAGTGACAGGCAGGGAGGCACCGTCGACAGCGAGACGGGCCAAGGGTAGGAGGCGTTGGGTGGCATAGAACTCGACCCACGTGTCGCAGGGCTCGTTGGGCAGACCACGACTCCCCGTACTGCGTCGATCTTCACGACCGAAGGTGTGGGCCCCGGCCCTGTGCAGTTCGGCCAAGGCCCTCCCGAACTCGGCCTCGGTGTTCGACCCGGGTGACCCCTCATCGATCCATTCGAGGACAAGAAGGGGTGGATCATCGCTCACCAGCACAACCGTCGGCACCGGTACGGCGTCGGCATCTTGCAACCAATGCAGACCGGCGGCTTCGGTGCTGAAGAAGTCGGTGGGAGCGTCTCGCTTCGTCTTGGCGAACACCACCCGCCCATCGCCGAGAACGACCCTGAACGAGTCGGCCACATCGCCTCCGCTCAAGAGACTCGAATCCAGCACCTCTACATCGAGGAGTACGGCCAGGGTCGAGTCGAGGTCGAACATGATCCCAGTGTGCAAGGCTCTGACTCCGAAGACCAGATCGAGAGGACCTCGTCATGTCCACATCACCGTTCGGCACCACCCCGCTCAGCAAGTCCTACAAGACCGTCAACGGCAAGCAGATGGCCTATCACGAACGGGGTGAAGGCAATGCCGTCGTCTTCTTGCACGGCAACCCGACCTCGTCGTACCTGTGGCGCAACATCGTGCCCCACGTCGCCGACCGGGCTCGCTGCATCGTGCCCGACCTGATCGGCCAGGGCGACTCCGACAAGCTCGACGACACCGGTCCCGGCTCCTACCGCTTCGTCGAACACCGCGAGTACCTCGACGGTCTCCTCGATCAACTCGACCTCGGCGACGGTGTCACCTTCGTGATCCACGACTGGGGGTCTGCACTCGGCTTCGACTGGGCCAACCGCTACCGCGACCGGGTGGCCGGCATCTGCTACATGGAGTCCATCGTGTGCCCGGTCACCTGGGACACCTGGCCCGAGGCTGCCCGCCCGATCTTCGAGGCCTTCCGCTCAGAGGCCGGTGAGGACATGGTGATCGACAAGAACCTCTTCGTAGAGGCCGTGCTGCCGGGGTCGATCCTGCGTGACCTGGCGCCCGAGGAACACGACGAGTACCGCCGGCCCTTCGTCGAGCCGAAACACCGCCGCCCCACCCTCACCTGGCCGCGGGAGATTCCGATCGAGGGCGAACCGGCCGACGTCGTCGAGATCGTTGCCGCCTATGGCGAATGGCTGTCGTCGTCGGAAATGCCGAAGCTCTTCATCAACGCCGAGCCGGGAGCGATCCTCACCGGTCCCCAACGCGACTATTGCCGCACCTGGCCCAACCAGACCGAGGTAACGGTGGCCGGCAATCACTTCATCCAGGAAGACAGCCCGAACGAGATCGGTGAAGCTCTAGCCGCCTGGCTTCCCTAGAAAGATGCGGCGGGGGAATACCCCGCCGCATCTCTTCAGGTCTTGGGCTACTCGCCGCCCTCCGCGATCTCGACCACTCCCTTGGTGAATCCTGTACCGGTCACGTCGATGCCCTGGGCTTCGAGGTTGGCCACCGCCTCCTCGGCGATGTCGGTGCGGAAGGCTCCGTCGTCGGGAGCCGAGGCCAGGATCCCTTGACTGGTGGCGATGTCGACCGTCTGGGCGTAGAGGGCATCGTCCATGACGCCCACACCACCCGGTGACGGCCAGATCAGAGCATTGACCTCGTTCATCATCCAGGCCTGATGGGCAGGGCCGCCGAACGGGGTGCCAACCCCGACCACAATGTCGGTGCACTCCTGGGGGTTGTCGCGGCAATGGGCCCAACCCTTTAGCGAAGCCTCGACGAAGGCCACTGCGGTGGCCCGGTAGTCGGCATCATCCTCGAGGCGATCGGCATCAGCCCAGATCGCATCATTGAGCATGGCGGTGCCCACATCGTTCCAGTCGATGATGGTGAGATCCTCGGGCTGGAACAGTTCACCAGTGTCGGGATTTATCGTCTCGAGTAGCTGTGCGTACTCGTTGTAGATCATCGCCTGAGCAGCATCGATGTCGCCGTTGATGAGGGCGGTCATGTTGAAGTCCTGTTGAACCAGGGTGACGTCGCCAGTGGGATCGAGACCCGCACTCACCAGTCCCGCGAACAGCTCGAACTCGTTACCGAAGCCCCAGTTGCCGACGTTCTTGCCTTCGAGATCATCAACGGAGTTGATCCCCGAATCGGCGAACGACACCTGGAGGGTGCCGCTGCGCTGGAACACCTGGGCGATGTTGGTGATGTTGAGGCCCTCTTCACGAGGCACGAGGCCGCGTGGAACCCACGAGATCGCGAAGTCGGCGCCGCCCGAATCGAGCACGGTGGCCGGAACGATGTCGACACCACCCTCGATGACGGTGACATCGAGGCCGACATCTTCATAGAAGCCGAGCTCGACGGCGGCAAAGTAGCCGGCGAACTGGGACTGGGGCACCCACTGAAGCTGCAGAGCGACTTCGGTGAGCTCCGCGGGCTCATCGTCGCCGGTGTCGTCGGCGGCATCATCGCCAGCCGCCGCTCCGTCGTCGTCATCGTCGCCGCAAGCAGCCGCGAACAGGCCGAACACCAGCAGTACTGCCAGTAGTCGCCATAACAGACTCTTCTTCATAACTACCCCTCCTATTGGGACCTTTTCCTAGTTCGATTGTTGATCGGCACGCATCGAAGTGTGCCACGGCATGGCCACCCTTTCGAGGGCGCCCGTCAAGACGTAGAGCATGCCGCCGATGACGGTGCCGGCCAACACCGCGGCCCAAGCATCCGCGTATCGCGTGAGCCCCGCCGACTGGGTGATGAGCGGACCGAGAGCGTCTTGTCGGCCGCCGAAGTACTCCGCCACGATGGCCGCGATCACCGCCAGCGAAGTCGAGAGCTTCAGAGCGGTGAAGAAGAACGGCATGGCGTTGGGGATACGGACCTCACGAGTGATCGTCCACTTGCCGGCGGCATACGACTCCATCAGCTCTATCTGACTCGGCTCGACCTGGGTCAGTCCCTTGGCCGTGTTGATGAAGATGGGAAAGAACACCAGCACCACCACGATCGCCTGATTCGACCGTGGACTCAGCAGCCCGAACCAGGCATTGAAAATCGGGGCCAGAGCGATGATCGGCACCGCGTTCAGCGAGACCGCGAGCGGGGTGATGACCTCGTTGGCCAGCCGGAACCGGGTGACGAGAAGGGCCGCCGCGACGCCGACGAGAACGCCCACCACGAGCCCGGTGACGATGATGAAGCCGGTGTTTCGTGCCGCATCGAAGACCTCGCTCCAATTTTCGAACACCGCTCCGATGATGTCACTCGGTGGTGGGAGAACGAAGCCACCCGGGTTGAGGATGAGCAGGGCCAACTCCCAGCCGACCACGATGACAACTCCGGCTATGACCGGTGCCGTCGATCGTCTGAGCCGTCCGAGAATCTGGGTCACGCCGATTCCACCGCCCTCAGCGCCTCACGGACCTCGGTGACCTTCTCGAAGAAGGCGGGATCCTCCCTGGTGTCGTCGCTGCGGTCGCCGAGATCGACGTCGACGATCGTGGCGATTCGCCCCGGCCGCGGCGACATCACCACCACCCTCGACGACAGATATGCAGCCTCAGGGATCGAGTGGGTGACGAACACCACCGTGGTGTGGGTCTCGGACCAGATGCGAAGGAGTTCGTCCTGCATGTGCTCGCGGGTCATCTCGTCGAGAGCACCGAACGGCTCGTCCATGAGCAGCAGCGATGGGCTGAAGGCCAAGGACCTGGCGATGGCCACGCGCTGCTGCATGCCGCCTGAGAGCTCAGAAGGGTGATGGCCACCGAACTCCGGGAGCTTCACCAACTCGAGCATCTCTCCTGCTCGACGAACCCGGTCGCCGCGACTCCACCCCATCAACTCCAACGGGAGTTCGATGTTTTTGGAAACGGTGCGCCAGTCGAAGAGTCCGGCCCGCTGAAATGCCATCCCGTAGTCCTGATCGAGGCGGGCCTGCTCGGCCGACTTCCCCTTCACCTCGACCTCTCCGCCCGTGGGCTCGGTGAGGGCGGCTATGAGCCTCAGCAAGGTGCTCTTGCCACACCCGGAAGGACCGATGAGGGTGATGAATTCGCCGTCCTCCACGGTGAGATCGATTTCGTCGAGGGCGTGGACCTCGTTGCTCTTCCCCTGATTGAAGACCTTCGATGCAGCCTTCACCGCTACTGCGTGGGCACTCATGTAACAGCCTCCCGGCCTTGATGGCCGAGCACGAGTCGCTCGACGCCGGTAATCACAAGAAATACGAAAATGCCGAGGATCGCCGAACCGATCACCGACGCGTAGAGACGTTCGGGACCGGTGGTGTAGCGCTGGGCCTCGAGGAATATCCGGCGGCCGAGCCCCCCGCCGACCCCGGCGGAGATCTCACCGACGATGGCACCCACGATGCTCGCGGTAGCCGCTATCTTCAGGGCCGCGAACAGGTAGGGCACCGATGCGGGAAGACGTAGTCGCCACAGGGTCTGGTTCCAGCTCGCGGCGTACGACTCCATCAGCTCCAAATTCTCGGGCCGGGGCGACTGGAGTCCCCTGAGCCCGTTGACCGCGACCGGGAAAAAGGTGAGGAAGGTGGCGATGATCGACACCGACATCCAGTCCTGCCACTCCCAAGGCATGAAGTCGACATTCTTGCGGCCCCATATGACGACGATGGGGGCGATGGCGATCAGGGGGATCGTCTGGCTGGCCACCACATAGGGCAACAGTCCCCGTTCGAGGGGCTTCGAGCGGGCCAACGCCATGGCGATGCCCATTCCTACGACGGTTCCGACCGCGAACCCGAGGGCGGCTTCGCGAAGGGTGAAGAGTGACTCCTCGAACAGGAGACGACCGAGCACCTTGTCGGTGCCGCCCTGAATCACATTGAACTCCGCCAGGATGTCGAGGATGGGCGGCATGTTGAGATCGTCGGTGCGGGGCAGCACCGACCCGACCGCCCACCAGTCGTGCTGCTTGTCGTCGATCGACTGGCCGAATGCCTTGTAGCCGGAGTACGCGAAGCCCATCAGCACCACGAAGACCGCGAACACCACCACCTGACGGGTGACGCGCTGCAGCATGTCGAGGCGGTCTTCGCTCGCGGCGCGCTGGCTGATCAGTTGTTCCTTGACGAGCGGATCGTCGATCGGATCGGGGGAAGAATCGATGATCCAGACCCGCCGCTAGCCGGCCATGGCGGGGATGATGCGTTGGCCGTAGGCGTTGAGGGTTTCGTCCTTCTGGTCGTGCATCAAGTAGATGGCGAACTGGTCGACTCCGAGCGCTTCGAGTTGCTTCAGCTTCGCAATGTGCGCATCTTCGTCGCCGAGGAGGCAGAAACGATCGATGATCTCGTCGGGGACGAAGTCGGTGTGGTCGTGGCCGGCTTTGCCGTGCCCGCTGTAGTCGTAGCCCTCACGGCCCTTGATGTAGTCGGTGAGCGCCTGGGGGATGCCACCCCCACCGCCGTAACGCTCCACCAGGTCGGCCACATGGTTGCCCACCATGCCTCCGAACCAGCGGCACTGGTCGCGCTGGTGCTCGATGTCGGAGCCGACATAGGCGGGGGCTGCCACGCAGATGTAGAGGTCGTCGGGGTTGCGCCCGGCCTCTTCGGCAGCCTGGCGTACCGCAGCGATCATCCATTCGGCGATGGTGGGATCGGCCAGCTGGAGGATGAAGCCGTCGGTCTCGCTTCCGCACATCTTGAGCGCCCGGGGCCCATAAGCGGCCATGAGCACCTTGAGCGAAGAGTCCTTGGCCCATGGGAATTGTTGGGTCGTGCCGTTGTAGGTGGTCTCGCGGCCCTCGGCGAGGTCCTTGATGACCCGCATGGAATCGCTCAGAGTGGCCAGGTTCTTGGGCTTGTGACCAAGTACCCGCATGGCGGAATCGCCTCGCCCGATTCCACAGACGGTGCGGTCGCCGAACATGTCGTTGAGGGTGGCGAAAGTGCTGGCGGTGACGGTGGGGTTGCGGGTGCCTGGGTTGGTGACCATCGGGCCGACGATCATCCGGTTGGTGGCCGACAGGATCTGGCTGTAGACGACGTAGGGCTCCTGCCACAACACATGGCTGTCGAAGGTCCAGCCATAACTGAAGCCCAGCGTCTCGGCCTTCTTGGCCAGGTCGACGACCCGCCAGGCCGGCGGATCGTTCTGAAGTACAACTCCGTAGTCCATCCCCATGTCCCCCATGTCTCCTATTGGTTGGTTGGGAAGCCGAGATCAACCGAGCTTCCTGCTGGATCCGGCCACCGCGATGTGATCACCTTGGGCCGGGTGTAGAAGTTGATGCCCTCGGGGCCATACATCGTGATGTCGCCGAACAAGGAATCTTTCCAACCCCCGAAGGAGTGGTAGCCGACGGGCACCGGGATCGGCACGTTGATTCCCAACATGCCGGCATCGGCGTCTTGTTGGAACTGTCGGGCCGCTCCACCGTCGCGGGTGAAGATGGCGGCCCCGTTGCCCCACGGGTTGTCGGCGATGAGCTGCACCGCCTCGGCGTAGGTGTCGCAGCGAACCACACAGAGGACAGGACCGAAGATCTCGTCCTTGTAGGCCTCCATCTGGGTGGTGACGTGATCGAGGAGGCTCACACCGATGAAATGGCCTTCGTTGTCGAATCTCGCTTCGCGTCCATCGACCACCACAGCGGCCCCGGCATCGGCGGCCCCGCCGACGTAGCCGGCCACCCGGTCGCGCGCTTCGCGGGTGATCAGGGGACCCATCTCCGAGGCGGGATCGGTGCCATCGCCGATCACGAGCTTCTCCATGCGCACCCTGATGGCGTCGACGAGAGGATCCGCCACGTCGCCAACCGCGGCGACCACCGAAATGGCCATGCAGCGCTCACCGGCGGAGCCGTAGGCCGCGGACACCGCCGAGTCGGCGGCAAGGTCGATGTCGGCGTCGGGGAGCACCACCATGTGGTTCTTGGCGCCACCGAGGGCCTGGATCCGCTTACCGTGAGCCGTACCGGTGGTGTATACGTATCTGGCGATCGGGGTGGAGCCCACGAAACTCGCAGCCTTCACATCGGGATGCTCGAGCAGTCGGTCGACCGCAACCTTGTCGCCGTTGACGACATTGAAAACTCCGGGCGGGAAGCCCGCCTCCTGGAAGAGTTCGGCCAAGAACATCGGCGCCGAAGGATCGCGCTCCGACGGCTTCAAAACGAAGGTGTTGCCGCAGGCGATGGCGTTGGGGGCCATCCACAGGGGCACCATCACCGGGAAGTTGAACGGGGTGATGCCGGCCACCACACCCAAGGGCCGACGCACCGTGTAGACATCGACTCCGGTGGAGGCAGACTCGTTGAGGCTGCCCTTGAGATGGTCGGCCAGCCCGCAGGCGAACTCGATGTTTTCGATACAGCGGGCCACTTCGCCCGCGGAGTCGCTGAGTACCTTGCCGTGCTCGGCGGTGAGGAGGCGGCCGACTTCCTCTGCGTTGTCGACCACCAGGTTGCGAAACGTGTGCATCAGCTTGATCCGTCGGGCGACACTCACCTGGCCCCAACCCTCGAAGGCGGCCTGGGCCGACGCCACCGCGGCATCGACCTCGTCGATGCTGGCGAGCGCGAGTTCGGCGGTCTGTTCGCCGGTAGCCGGATTGAAGACCGGAGAGGTGCGGCCCGACGTGCCGTCGAGCCTCTTACCGTCGATTAGATGACCGATTGTGTGCACAAGGACTCCTGTGGTTCCTGCGAGGGTGGTGCTGAGGCCCGGCGATCGCCGGATCAGATGAGGTACTGCGACAAGCCGCGGCGCAGGTATTGGCCGTGGCCGGTCGAGCCGGTGTAGGTGTCGTTTTCGATGATGGTGCGGCCCCGCGACATCACGGTGTGGACATGGCCGTTGATCTCGATGCCTTCATAGGCCGAGTAGTCCATGTTCATGTGGTGGTTGTCGACGCTGATGCTCCAGGTGTGGTTGGGGTCGTAGAGCACGATGTCGGCATCGGCGCCGGGCTGGATGGTGCCCTTGCGGGGGTAGAGACCGAACATGCGGGCCGGGGTGGTGGCACACAGTTCGACCCAGCGGGGCAGGGAGATCTCGCCGTTGACCACACCCTGGTAGAGCAGGTCCATACGATGCTCGACCCCGCCGATGCCGTTGGGAATGGCCCGGAAATCGTCGACCCCGAGCTCCTTTTGGTCCTTCATGCAGAAGGGGCAGTGGTCGGTGGCGACCACGCTGAGATCGTTGGTGCGAAGACCCTTCCAGAGATCCTCGTGATGGTGGGCATGCTTGGTGCGCAGGGGGGTGGAGCAGACGTAGCCGGCCCCGTCGAAGCCGGGCTTACCCAGATGATCCTCGACGTTGAGGTAGAGGTACTGGGGGCAGGTCTCGGCGAATACGTTGGCGCCCTTGTCGCGCGCCATCATCACCTGCTCGAGGGCCTCCGAAGCCGAAAGGTGCACGATGTAGAGCGGGCAGGCCCCGACCTTGGCCAGCTGGATGGCGCGGTGGGTGGCTTCGCCTTCGAGCTCGGCCCGCCGCACGAGGCCGTGGTTGATGGGGGCGGTCTCGCCCCGCTCCACGGCCTGCTCGGCCAGCAGATCGATGGCGATACCGTTTTCGGCGTGCATCATTATCAAGGAGCCGTTGCCGGCAGCTTGTTGCATGGCCCGCAGGATCTTGCCGTCGTCGGAATAGAACACTCCGGGGTAGGCCATGAAGAGCTTGAAGCTGGTGATGCCTTCCTGCACGAGGGCATCCATGTCCTTCAGGGACTGGTCGTCGACTCCACCGATGATCTGGTGGAAGCCGTAGTCGATGGCACAGTTGCCCTCGGCCTTGGCAAACCATTCATCGAGACAGGCGCGCACGCTGGCGCCTTCGGTCTGCACCGCAAAATCGACGATGGTGGTGGTGCCACCCCACGCCGCGGCGCGGGTGCCGTTTTCGAAATCGTCGGATGCATAGGTGCCGCCGAACGGAAGCTCCATGTGGGTGTGGCCATCGACCCCGCCGGGGATCACATAGAGACCTTTGGCATCGATGACCTTCTCCGCGCCACGCTCGGCCGCGGCCGCAACCTCGGAGCCGGGCTGCAGGACCGCGGCGATCTGCTCACCATCGATGAGAACGTCGGCCGGATCGGCACCGGTCGAGGTGATGACCGTTCCGTTCTTGATGAGTGTTGTCATGATGACCTCCTATTGGATCGAGTCGATCGTCTCGACAAGGGCGGCGATGCCTTCGTCGATCTCATCGGCGCTCACATCGAGCATCGGTGTGATGCGTATGACATTGCCATAGAGCCCGCCCTTGCCCACGAGCAGGCCCCGATCCTTGCATCCTTCGAGGATCGCGTTGGCCCTGTCGGGGTCGGGTTCGGTGGTGCCGGGTTGCACCATCTCGATGGCCTGCATCAGGCCCTTGCCGCGGAGTTCGGCTATCCAGTCGGTGCGATCGACGGCGGGCCGAAGGCCCCCGGCGAGCCGGGCACCCATCGCGAGCGCGTTACCCTGGAGGTCGTTGTTCTTCACATAGCGCAGGGTGGCCAAGCCTGCGGAGGCCGACAGGGGGTTGCCGCCGAACGTGCTGAACGAGTGGGCTGTGATCGTGTCGGTGATCTCGGCCCGCGCCACGATGCCGGCGAGGGTGATCCCGTTGCCGACTCCCTTGGCGAAGGTGAGCATGTCGGGCACGATGTCGTGAGCCTGATAACCCCAGAAATGTTCGCCGGTGCGGCCCCAGCCGGTTTGCACCTCGTCGCTCACGAACAAGATGCCGTGGTTGGACAGCACCTTCTGGAGGCTGCCGAAGAAACCGTCGGGCGGGGTGGCGAACCCACCGACGCCCTGGATCGGTTCGGCAATCAGGCAGGCGACGTCGCCCGCAGTCATCATGTCGATCACCTGTTGGAGATCGTCGACGCAGGCTTCGGTGAACTCGGCGTCGTCCATGTTGCGGAAGGGGCTCCGCAGCCGGTACGCACCCTGCACAAAGTTCACCGAGAGGCCGGACAGGCTGGTGGACGACCACGACGAATGAGACGTGATGGCCTGAGCGGTGAAGGAGCGCCCGTGGTAGCTGTTGCGCATGGCCAACACCTGGTTTGATTTGCGGTAGCTGGTGGCCAGCAGGATGGCGGTGTCGTTGGCTTCACTGCCCGAGGTGGTGAAGAACACCCGGGCGTCGGGAATGCCCGAAGCGGCGGCGATCTCCTCGGCCAGTTCGATCATCGGCTCCGAGAGATAGAGGGTGGACGTGTGCATCACCTTGGCCGCCTGGGTCTGCACCGCAGCCACCACCTCGGGGTTGCTGTGGCCGATCATGGTGGTGAGCACCCCACCGAAGAAGTCGAGGTAGCGATCGCCCTCGAGGTCCCAGATGTATCCGCCTTCGCCGCGATCGATGGAGATGGGATCCGCGTAAAGCGGCTTCACATACGACGGGAGAACGGCCTTGTAACGCTCGAGGAGTTCTGCGTTGATGGTCATCAGGCCTCGGTGATGACGCCGTACATGTCGGGCCGACGATCGCGATAGAAGGCCCACTGGCTACGAACCTCGTCGACCATTGAGAGGTCGAGGTCGCGGATGACCAGTTCCTCTTCGGTGTCGGACGCGGTGCCTTCGACGAACTGGCCCCGTGGGTTGGCGAAGTAGGACGTGCCGTAGAAGTCGTTGTCGCCGAGATCCTCGATGCCGACCCGGTTGATCGCACCGACGAAGTACATGTTGGCGGCGGCCGACGCGGTCTGTTCGAGTTGCCACAGATAGGCAGACAGGCCGCGGCTGGTGGCCGACGGGTTGAACACGATCTGGGCACCGTTGAGCCCGAAGGCACGCCAGCCTTCCGGGAAGTGGCGGTCGTAACAGATGTTTACCGCTACTCGGCCAACGGCGGTTTCGAACACGGGATAGCCGAGGTTGCCGGGACGGAAGTAGAACTTCTCCCAGAAGCCTTTGACCTGGGGGATGTGGACCTTGCGGTACTTGCCGAGATAGCTGCCGTCGGCGTCGATGACCGCGGCGGTGTTGTAGAGAACGCCGGGCTGCTCTTCTTCGTACATGGGCAGCACCAGCACCATGCCGTACTTCTCGGCGATTTCCTGGAAGCGTTTGGTGGTGGGACCATCGGGGATGGCTTCGGCGTAGCTGTAGAACTCGGCGTCTTGGACCTGGCAGAAATAGGGGCCGTAGAAGAGTTCCTGGAAGCACATGACCTGGGTGCCAGCTGCGGCAGCCTCAGCCATATACTTCTCGTGCAACTCGATCATCGACTCCATATCGCCGGTCCACGCTGTCTGCAGAATCGCAGCCTTCACGACATCGGACATGGTTGCCTCCGGGGCTCGGGATCTGTGGGTGCAGCCGGGGACGCCCCCTGCGCTTGCGACGTTATTTGAACTCCGGTGCCCTTTACAAGGTTCTCTTTGTTCTATACAAAGTTTCTCATGGAAGTTCTGATCGCGGCGAGGCTTGAGGAACGGTCGGCTCAGGGCATCGCGTTGGCGATCGGCTCCCTGATCACCGATGGCCGGCTGAGCTCGGGGGACAAGCTCCCCACGGTCAGGAACCTCGCCGTTCACCTGGGCGTGAGCGCCAACACGGTGTCCGACGCCTGGCGAATCCTCCAGGCTCACGGAACAATCACCACCGATCGCCGCCGAGGAACGACGGTGCGAGCCACCCGCGTCGGGCTCGGGGGTCGCTATTGGCAGGTTCCGGTCGAGCCCGGCACCATCGAACTCGATCTCAGCACGGGCACCCCCGACCGGAGCCTCCTGCCGCCTATTGGGCCGGTCCTCCAACGCCTCCACGCCGATGTGGCCGTCACCTCCTACGTCGACCCGCCGGTGCTCGTGGCTCTCGAGGACGAGCTTCGTCGTCGGTGGCCTTTCGACCAGGGCGCCATCACCGTTGTCGATGGCGCTCAGGACGCGCTCGATCGTGTCATCAAAGAACTGGTCAGTCTCGGAGACACGGTGATCGTCGAGGACCCCACCTTCCCGCCGATGCTCGACATGTTGGAGCTCGCAGGGGCGCGAATCGTGGGTGTTCCCCTCGATGGCGAAGGCCCCGATCTCGAGTCGATCCGCGCCACGATGACCTCCGACCCTGTGGCCATCCTCACCCAACCGCGCGCCAACAACCCCACGGGGGTGCACACTTCCGCCGATCGGGCGAAGGCCATCGCCGAACTCGTTTCGGGGACGCGCACCGTTGTGGTGGAAGACGACCACTCAGCGGGCGCCACCGGCGTGCCGATCCACAGCGTGGGTGAACACGTCCCCGACAACACCGTCCACATTCACAGCTTCTCGAAATCGCACGGCCCCGACCTTCGCGTTGCCGCTCTCGGCGGACCCGCCAGAGTGATCGGCAACATCGTTCGCCGTCGCCAACTCGGGCCGTCCTGGACCAGTCGTTTGATCCAGGAGATCCTGCTCGGGATGCTCACCGATCCCGCCACCGAGCAACTGGTGGCGGTCGCCGCCGACACCTACCGGCAGCGTCGAGTCGATCTCGGCCGACTCCTGGCCCAGCGTGGGGTGCCTGTCGTGGTCGGCGTGGGCCTCAATATGTGGATTCCAGTCGACGACGAACTCCGCGCTGTCGTCGCGCTCGCGGCCCACGGCATCGGCGTCGCTCCCGGAGCCCCGTTTCGCGTCGACCCCACCACCGAGCAGCACATCCGGGTCAGCATCGGATCGCTCGACGGCGACCTCGAGCGGGTGGTGAGCACCATCGCCGACGCTTCCCGCGGTCGGGGGCCCGCCATCGCATCATGATCCGGGAAGGTCGCCCGACTCTTGCTTGATCCTCAACATCGGTGCCTACCGTGCCCATCATGTTGATCCCCAAGCTTCAGAGCACCCTGATCGCCCTCCTCGGCATCGCCCTGCTGGCCTCGGCCTGCGGCGATGACGGAGACCAGGTCTCCGAGCCCGAACCGGCCGCTGTCGCCGAGCCCGAACCGGCCGACGACACAACAGAGCCGATCACAGCCGCCCCCGAGTTGCTGATCAACTGCGAGACCTCGATAGACGATGACATACCGGCGTTCTACGCCACCTACTTCCGATGCTCAGACATCAGTCTCGACGGCGACATGGTGGTGATAACCGGTGAGAATCTCCCACCGCATCTGTCCTACTACTACGGGGAAGACCACGAGCAGTACGAGGAATTCGACTACTCCCGCGGCGACGAATACCGCCCCAACCCCAACGAGATCGCCGGCGAGACCTTCACGATCCGCATCCCCCTCGACCCGACGGTCACAGGCACGATCATCGACGGCCGCACCGTGAATCTCGTGCCCGGCGACAGCACCGATTACCCGATGGGGCCCGCAGGCGTCGCCCTCGACGGAGCCGCCTACTTCAACCCTCTGGCCGCGCCCGGCGACGACATCGAAGACGAGAAATACACCTTCGACTCGATCGACGGCCACCCCCAACAGCAGGGGGCGTACCACTACCACGCAGCATCACCGGGTCCGCTACGGATCCTGATGGAACTCGAGATGGTCACCACCGACGTGCCCGGTGAAGCCGAGATCGAGCTCTACGGCGTGATGTGTGACGGCACCGTCCTGATGGGCCTGGTGGAGCTCGACGGTTCAGGCGTCGCCGACGATCTGGATATCCAGAGCGGCCATGTCCACGACATCGTGGATGGCGCCGGCACCACCCTTCTCGCCGACCGCTACCACATACACATGTCGGCCGAGATCGGCGCCGACCCTCGCGGCCTCAGCCCCGAGGTGCAGTACTACGACACCTGTCTGATGTAGCCCGGATCCTCAGAGGTCGCCTCGGGGTACCCAGGTGGAGTGGGTTCCGCTGCTGATGCGTTCGGGGAGCCGGATCTTCGCGATCGGGCCGTCGCCGACGCTGGCGGCATCGAACACGAGGGCGTCTGATCGGTCGTTGACGACATCGCACGCGAAGGTCACGAGATAGCCGTCGTCTTCTCCGGTGGAGTTGTCGCGCGGCGCCATCGGCGTCTCGCTCACGAACACCCCGTCCGGTGCCTCCCAGAGTTCCTCCACACCGGTATCCAGATCGTGCTTGATCAGTCCATCGAAAGCGAACAGGCCCTGGGCACAACGAGCGTTGTAGGAGTAGCGGTGGCGTCGGCCGTAGTGACGCCCGTTCACCATCGGGAATTCACAACACCGGTCGCTCATTGTCTGCTCGCGGGTGACCCCGGTGACGAGATTGAAGCGCCAGCGATGGGCGCGGGCATCGAGCACATTCATGTCGAGCGTTTCGAACCCCTTGTGCTCGAACTTGCGCCGATCAACCCCCCTCGCAGTGGGGTTGTGTTGGAAGAAGCCGTCGAGCACTATCTCGTCGCCGTCCTCATAGGCATTGGTCCAGTGCAGGACGAAGGTGGGGTCGGCTTCGAACCACCTGATGTCGTCGGTGGTGCCGTGGCGGGGAATCACCGCGAAACGACTCGGCAGGTCCCTTCGGAAGGTGTTGGAGTAGTGCCCGTCGGCGAGAGCATCGGGGTCCCAGAAGAGGGGCAGGTCGTTGAGGATCGTCCAGTTCTCGGTGAACATCATGTCGTGGGGTAGCCGAGGCCCGGGCAGCGGGATGTCGACATAGGTGACGAGGTCACCCTCCGCGCTCAGAACCCCGTAGTGCATGTAGGGGGCATGGGCGTGATAGTTGAAGAACAGCAGCTCGCCGGTGTGCTCGTCAACGCGGGGATGCGCCGACACCCCTTCGGCCGGGAAGCGGCCTCCCCACTCACTGGTGCCGAGCGTTTCGAGAGTGATGGGGTCGAGGCGGTAGAGCTCACCGCACTGGTAGAAGCTGGCGAGGGCCTCACCCCGGTGCACGATCACGTCGGTGCTGGCGTTGTCCTTCATCATCGTGCGGGCACCCCACCCGTGCTCGGCGATGGCGTCGGAAGGGCGTTCGGTGATTCCGGCCCAAAGGCTCCGCTTCGCCTCCTGCTCGGCGAGAAAGGCCTCGGTGCGTACGAAACGGTTGGAGTAGCGGGCCTCGCCGTTGTCGAAGGAGATCGAGTGCAACATGCCATCGCCATCGAAGGGGTGGTAGCGGTGGATCGGCTCGAATACCGGATTCTCGGTGTTTCGAATGTAGACGCCGTTGAGGTCGTCGGGGATCGTGCCCTCGACGTCGAGGTCCCAGGCGTCGTACTCGGTGTGTTGGGGCCGCCAGACGCCGGTGCGGTAGGGGTGACCGTCGTCGGGCGGTAGGCCCGACTCGAAGGTTTCGCGAACATCCACTTTCATGTGAATCTCCCTCAGCTCAGTGTCTCAGCGGCACTACTCTGGCATGCTCACACCCGATCGGGGGCCAAGCCGTGACGAAGACGAGCATCACGATCCTGGGCGGGCATCAGACCGACTTCGCCGTGAACATAGCCAAGAACCACTCCGACGTGGCCGACCTCGTCCGCGAGGCGGTCACCGCCACCCTCGCCGCGTCGGGTATCGAACCCCAACAGCTCGAGAGCATCCACGTGGGCAACGCCTTCGGACAGCTCTACAACGGCCAGGGCCACCTCGGCGCAATGCCGGCCACCGTCGTCCCCGAGCTGTGGGGCGTACCGAGCATGCGCCACGAAGCAGCCTGCGCATCGTCTTCGATGGCGGTGCTGTCGGCCATGGCCGAGATCGAAGCAGGCCGCTACGACTGCGTCCTCGTACTCGGCGTGGAGCAGGAGAAGAACATGCCCGGGGCGCAGGCCGCCAGCGTTCAGACCGCGGCCGCATGGGTGGGTCGCGAAACCGAAGGCATCGACTTCTTCTGGCCCTACGCATTCGACCGGGTGGCCGAGGAGTACGACGCGCGTTTCGGTATCGATGATGCACACCTCCGAGCGATCGGCGAACTCAACCTTCGAAATGCCAAGGACAACCCCAACGCCCAGACCCGCGACTGGCACTTCACATCCGACTCCTTCGGTACCGACGATCACGTCAACCCAGTTGTTCACGGCCGACTCCGCCGCAACGACGTCACCCAGATCACCGACGGTGCCGCCGGCTTGGTCCTGGTCTCTGACAGCTGGCTCGATGCCAACCGCGGCAGTACGGGGCAGGCCCGGATCACGGGCTGGGGCCACAGCACCGTTGGCCTACCGATCGACCAGAAGCTCGAACGCTCCGCCGGCAACGCATACGTGATGCCCCATGTGCGCCGGGCCATCACCGACGCGTTCGCGAGGGCCGGTATCGAAGGGGCCGCAGAACTCGACCTAATCGAGACCCACGATTGCATGACGCCGTCGGAGTACATGGCGATCGACCATTTCGGGATCACCGCGCCGGGTGAGAGTTGGAAGGCGGTCGAGGACGGTTCGCTCGAACGCGACGGGAGCATTCCCGTAAACCCGAGCGGCGGCCTGATCGGTGGAGGTCACCCGGTCGGGGCCACCGGCGCCCGGATGCTGGTGGATGCGGCGAAGCAGGTCTCGGCCACCGCCGGCGACTATCAGGTCGATGGTGCCCGCCGTGGCGCCACCCTCAATATCGGAGGGAGCACCGCCACCACCGCGTGCTTCGTGGTGGAGAGCACCTGAGCCGAGACGCGCCGAGAGGCCCAACCGCTATTGCAGTCGGGCCTCCGCGTCGAGCTCCTGATCAATGATCAGGTTAGGAGCAGCACTCAGTTGTGCTGGTGTCCGTAGTGGGTGGCCACCTCACGGATCCGGATCGACTGGAACCGCAACACCTCGATGATGGTGCCGAGACCCAAGGCGATGCCGGTGAGGTAGAGGGCTACGCCCATCCGACGCAGGCCACCGCCCAGCGCTCCGAGCGACGCCGAGTCGATGATGTCGGCCGCAGTGCTGCCGTCGTAGGAGCCGGCTCCGATGAAGTTCACCACGATGCCTGCGGCCATCACCATCATCCCCATCATCATGAAGCCCAGCATCGCCTTGGCGGTGGGGGGCATCGTGAGGGTCTGAACGGGCGACCCGGCGGTGTTCTGGACCTCGCCGCCGCCCTTACGGAAGGCGCCGAGGATGCGGGCCACAGCGAAACTGATCGACGCGAACACGCTTAGGAACCCGATGAACATGAACGCCGGCACGAGATGGCCGAGGTCCTGGAGGGCGTTGACGTCGCTGCGATCGGTGCCCGCCTCGACGGCAGCCAGGATGATCCCGACGGTCCAGCCCATCAGCGCCATGGCAAACATGGGGAGCCACAGCTTGCGGCCCATTCGCTGGGGGGCGTTGTAGCCGGGGGATTCTTCGGTGGTTGCAATCTGGAAGCCGTCGGGCCGCTCGGTCTTGGGAGCTGCGGGCCTCTTGGCGGTTGTGGTTTGAGTTGCCATGATGATTCTCCTGATCTGGGCCCGGCTCAGTAGCCGGTGCGAACGATGGACTTGATGCGGCTGAACTGGAAAGCCAGCACATTGCCGATGGTGACGAGGGCGAGGACGATCCCGGCGAGGATCAGCCCGAGGGCGAGCTCACGGAACGGACCCATGAAGTTGCCCCAGGCCTGGAAGCTGGCGGGATCGTCGGACTTGCCGATCATGATCAGATAGCCGATGAACTGGGCGATGCCCACCATCAGGCCCATCATCATGAGGGCAACGAATGCCTTTGCGGTTGCCGGCATCTTGAGGGTGGTGACGGGGATACCGAGGCTCGACTGAACCTCACCGCCGCCCTCGCGGAGTCCGGCCATGATCGTTCCGAGGAGGAAGGCGATCCCCGACAGGAGCAGAGCCTCTCCGAGGAATTCGATGCCCTGGGTGAATGCCAGCGCCTCACGAGCCGATTCGCTACCGGGCGTTTCGCCGGCCCACACGAACGAGCTGATGAGCCCGGCGGTGAGGGCCATGGCACCCATGGCGAGCATCGGCCTCCACATGAGGCGGGCCATCTTGTGGATGGGAAGGAGCTCCGGTGACTTCTCGCTCACCGTCGCCGCCCCCCAGTCGGTATCGACATCGCCGGAAACGACCCGGGGGGCCTCTTCGCTGTGGCCGTGCAGAAGAGCCATCGACTCCTTGATGGCATCCACCCTGTGCCAGAGGCGCACGATGATCCCCATCAAGATGATCGCAATCGCGATCTTGATGACGCCAAACGAGAAGATCGAGAGTCCGAACGTCCACGCCAGTGTCTCGGCGTAAGAGTTCTCGGCGTCGATCCCGCCGGCGGCGACGAAGTTGCCGATCACCGATGCCGTGGCACCCATTAGCCCTACAAAGGCCAGAGCGATACCGACGGTTCGGTATTTCGATGGTTGCGAGCCGTCCACGGCCGGTCCGGGCCGGGAGGCAAGTCGCAGCGCTGCTGTCATAACTTTCTCCTTGTTCTCATGTCGATGTCCCCCAACGAGGACCTACGAGTTAGAAAACAGCACTTCGGTCTCCCAATTGCCTCTATTGCGACATATGTGGCAATCAATTCCCGTGATGCACATGCGCATGGGCGACGGTCACACTTCTTCCTCGACCACCAGTGAGAGAAGGCCCGTCGGGTCGGTGAGTTCGATTCGGCGATAGTGCAATGCGATCAGGCCGGCCGCCTCGAGCGACTTGAGCACCCGCTGAACGCTGGCCCTCGGTGTACCGAGCATCTCGCCGAGTTGGCCGTGGGTGAGCCGAACCTCCACCCCATCACCGGCTTCACGCAACAGGATCGAAGCGACCTGCGACTCGAGTCCGCCCGCCAGGAGGTCGACCAGACGGGACTGGAGCCCCGCCATACGCTCTGCAAGCGACACGAACCAGCGATGGGCCACGTGGGGTCTCGTCTGGAGTAGATCCATGAGGGCGCCGGACTCGATCGACAGAACCGTAGCGTCGTTGACCGCGCGGGCATCGAAGGGTTCGACGTCGCCGAGCAGGGCGGGCACATCGCCGAAAACATCGCCGGGGTGCAGCAGCTGGAGCATCACCCGACGACCATTCATGGTGCGCGACAGTTCGATCGTGCCGGAACGCACCACGTGCACGCGCGCGGCGGGGTCGCCCCTCTGGAAGACGAGGGTTCCACCCGCGTAGCAGTCCTCACCCATCTCCGCCGCCAGGTCTTCCACATCGCCCTTGGTGAGCGGGGCCTTGGGGCCACGGCTCAAGCAACAGGCGAGCCAAGTGCCGTAGCGAGAGAGTTGGGTCCCCAATCGAGTGATGCTGGTCGCCATGTGGGCAGAAACCCACTGGCTCCGCTGCTACTTCCCGACGGGATCAGTCGGGTGGCGGGTCTGGGTTACCGTCGAGGTGCGCGCGCACGCTGCGCTCTGATCCCGGCTTGACGTTTGTGACATTCACCTCCACACCCGCCTGGCGCAGTTCCTCGATGATCCGGCCGAGCGCTGCGGCCCCCGAGTAGTCGAGTCGCCCGACCGCACCGAGGTCGATCACGACCCGGTCGAGGTCGGGCGCATTGGCGAGTTCGTTGCGAATGAGCCGTTCGATCTGGGGCACGGCCGCGAACCAGAGCACACCCTGGGGTGACACGGTGAGCGTGTCGCCACTCCTCTTGCTTTCGGTGGACACCGACATCTCGCGGTAGAGATGAGCGGCCAGCGCCAGACCGATGCCTATGAGCACACCGCGCTCCACTCGGGGGGCTGAGGCCAGCGTCGCGACGAACGTGCCGATACCGACGACTGCCTGGAGGCCCGATTGGGCGATCAGGTCGTAGAGCTCACGAAGCTTGATGAGCTTGAGAACGGCGCCGACCACGATGGCACCGAGGATCGCCCGAGGCAGATCCTCCAAGATCGGCGTCAGCGGGAGAGCGAGAAGCACGAATCCCCCCGTGATCGCGCCGGCCCAGGGGCTGGTGGCGCCGGCCAGGCGGTTGAGGGAGCTCCTCGAGAACGAGCCTCCTACGGGGAACGCACCTGAGATCCCGGCGGCGAGGTTGGCCACACCCTGGCTGAACATCTCTCGGTTGGCGTTCCAGGGAAGACGATCCTCGGCCGCAAAGGTGCGGGCAATCGACGACGGCTCGGCAAACCCGACAAGCGCGATGGCGAGTGCAGGGATAGCGAGGTCGCCCGCTGAATCCCACGGGAAATCAAACCCGAGGGAAACGAATCCCCCATCGAGTTCGCCCACGGTTGAACCGTCGTAGCCGGTGCCACCACTGATGAGCACGCCGGCAACGACTGCCAGCAGGACCCCGGGGAACAGTCGGTGGACGCGACGGCCGCCGAACACCGCTATCAGGGTGAGGGCGGAGAACGCGAGTGCCTCCCAGTGCCAATCGCCGGGGTGGACGAGCGCCTGAAACGCGTCCTGCAACACACCGTCGCCGGCGGGCGCCACGTCGAAGACCTTGGGGAGCTGAGACGAAAGGATCAACACCGCCGCGCCGCTGGTGAAGCCGAGCAGGACCGGCTCAGACAGCAGGTAGGCCACCCTGCCGAGGCGCAGCAGACCGAGGCCGACCCGCATGAGCCCAACCATCAGGGCTAGGAGCGCGGCCAGTTCGATGTAGCTGGTGGACGCGGGCTCAGCGAGGCTCTCAAGCGCGCCGAAGGTGAGCAGCGCGGTGAGCGCCACCGGGCCGGTCTGCAGATACCTGGACGACACGAACGCGGCGGCAATGAGCGAAGGCAGGGCGGAGGCGAACAGGCCGTACTGGGCAGGGAGCCCGGCAAGTTCCGCGTAGGCCAGGGACTGGGGAATGGCCACGAGGGCCACCGAGACGCCGGCGATCAGGTCGCCGGTGCTGGGTGGGGCGAAACGCATCGACGGCCGGGGCACCCCATCACTGTATGCAGAGCGGCTACGAGACGGTGAGCTGGATCACCTGACGACCTGAACCCTCGAGTTCCACCTCGAACACGCCGGGAATCTCCGCCTCGAACCTCAAGACGGCCACGCCGTCGCCCCCCACATCAAGGACGTGGTCGTAGGCGTGCACGTGGAGTTCCTCCGACACTGCGGATTCGACCCGGATCTCCACCAGATCACCGATTGAGGCTTCAGCTTCGATCAACTCATCGACAGCGCCGGATTCATCGATCACCACATCGATCACCACGTCGGCCTCAACGACCTCTCCGGGCACAACGATCTCGGACATGTACCGCAAGGGGGAGCCGTCGACTGCGAGCACCGAATGGTCGACCGCTGCGAGCTCAACCATCAGCTGATGGGGCCCGGGCGAAACGCCGGTGAGGCGAACGTCGCTTTCGAAGAACATCCCCAAGTCGACGCCGTCGACATACACATGGACATGGCCTTCGGTGGCCCCAGCGTCGCTGGTGTCACCACTCACGATGCTGAAGCCTGTGATCCCGATCGATAGCTCCACCACGCCGCCCTCTTCGGCGACCGCATCGACGTTGACCGTGGGGACATCGAACTCGCTGGGCCACTCCGATGTGACGCCGTCCTCGTGATCGTGCTCGTGACTGTCACCCTCCTCCATGTCCTGGTCGTCCATGTCGTGGTCGTCCATGGCGTCCGCGTCATGGTCGTCCATCTCGTCGCCGTCCATCGAGGCATCGTCGACCAACTCCATGTCGGTGCCTGAGTCGTCGGTGGCGACCGGATCGTCGCTGCCGCAAGCGGCTGCGACAAGAGCGACAGCGAGAACGAGGGAGGACAGTGAGATCTTCTTGGGGAACATGGGGGTGCTCCTGGTTGGGGATTCAAGGATTCCGAGCCGAACAAGCGTACCCAAGCTAGATCGGCCGACGCTGCGCCGGTATTAGCGAGACCGCAACTGTTCAGACCGGGACCATCTCGAGCCAGGCGCCATAGCCGCCCACGAGGTCAGACACATCGGAGAATCCGGCCCTTCGCATGTAGCTGGCCGCCACCGATGAGCGGTAACCCCCCGCGCAGTAGACAACCGTGGGGGCCTTAGGATCGAGTTCGTCGATACGAGCCGGGAGTTGACCAACCGGCACGGTGAGCGCTCCATCGAGTATTCCCAACGCAACTTCGCCGGGGTTTCGAATATCGACCAGTTGGAGTCCCTCGACCGACGAGATCCGCTCGACGAGTTCGGGCACCGTGAGGCGCGAGCCGTGAGCGACCTTGTCGGGATGGTCGACCATTACCTGCAGGGGGTCCTCCAGGAACCCGAGTACCCGGTCGAAGCCGATGCGAGCGAGCCGATTGCGGGCCTCGGTTTCGCGTCCGGGGTCGACCATGAGAACAATGTCGACGTCGCTCGGAACCACCGATCCGGCGAATTCGGCGTAGCGGCCTTCGAGGCCGACGTTGACGGCGCCCACCAGATGACCGGGGGCGAAGTGTTCGGGATCTCGCCCGTCGATCAGCATTGCGCCATCGGCGATCATCCGCTCGACGGTTTCGAGGTCGAGGGCCGCCGGCGGCGTCTTCTCATCGAGCAGGGGCCGATCCTTGCGATTGAGGATGGCGTCGTAGACGAAGTACCCCGGTGCGGGAGGCTGGCCCTCGGTGACCAAGTCGATGAACGACTGCTTGTCTGGAGCGAGCAGGGCGTAGTTGGTTTCGCGCTGTTCGCCCATGGTGGAGGAGGTCTCGGTGGAGAGGTTTTTCCCGCAGGCTGATCCGGCGCCGTGAGCGGGAAACACCCTGGTGTCGTCGGGCAGTGGCATGAGCTTGTTGTGGAGACTGTCGTACAGCTTGTCGGCGAGTTCGTCGCGGGTGAATCCGATCGACGCCAACAGGTCGGGCCGGCCGACATCGCCGATGAAGAGGGTGTCGCCGGTGAGTACACCCCACGGGGTCTCGTCGGCTGCGTTCTCGCGCACCACGATGCTGATCGACTCGGGGGTATGGCCGGGGGTGTGGAGTATCTCCAGTTCGACCTCACCGAGGGAGTAACGCTCGCCATCGGCGAAACCGCGCACTTCGAACTCGGCTTCGGCGATGGACGAAACGCCGATCGCCGCTCCGGTTGCGGCCGCGAGCTCGAGATGTCCGGACAGGAAGTCGGCGTGGAAGTGGGTCTCGAGGATCAGCTCGATCTGGAGTCCCTCGGCCGCGGCATCACGGACGTATTCGTCGATATCGCGGCGTGGATCGACCACCACCGCGCGACCGGTGGTCTCATCGCCGATCAGGTAGGACGCCTGCGAGAGGCAGTCGAGGTAGTACTGGGTGAACTTCATCGTCGAGATTCCCTTTCGAAACTATATGTACGGACATTATACCCCTAGGGGTATTGCGTCAACCCTGGGCGGCGAACACCAACATTCCGCCAGCAAGGTTGAAAACATCACCGAACCCCGACCTGGTGAGGAACTGGGCCGCGTTGGCGCTGCGACCACCACTGCGACAGAGCAACACAACCCGGCGATCGGTATCGAGCTCCCCCACGCGATTGGCGAGGTCGCCGAGAGGAATGTTGACCGCATCGGGGAGGGTGCCCTGGGCCACCTCATGAGGCTCGCGAACGTCGACCAGCTGGGCGTCGCCCACCATCAGGTCGGCGTAGTTGGTGACGGGATGATCCTGATGCTGATTCATGACGCCACTCCCCCGTTCAGCCCTTCGAGTACTTCAGCGATGTTGCAGCCCTTCCCCCGGTTGTAGGGGAGCTTGCCGAGAACGGCAGCCATCGCGCAACTATTGGTCACCGCGGAGACAAACAGGCCTCCGCCCACGAAGAGCGCGACCCACCTCGTCCACGTTGCCAGCACGCTCGCGGCCACCGCTAGAGCAATCAGACCACCGGCCAACAATCGGACCTGCCGGTCGAGCGCCCACCGCTCGCTCGACGTCCGTACCACGTCGCCGCCCATCGTCTGCCATGCCCCCATCCCGCCATCGAGGATGTGCAGAGTCTCCTTGCCGGCTCCGAGCAGGCTCTTGTGAGCATTGGTGGCTCGACCGCCAGACTGGCACACCAACACGACCGGATGATCCACGTCGGCCAGGTCGTTCAGGTGCTCACCGAGGGTGTCGAGCGGCACATTGTAGGAACCGGGGATGTGCACGGCCTCGAACTCTGCGCCGGTGCGCACATCGAGTACCCGGAGCTCAGGGTGGGCGGCGATGAGCTGTGCGAGTTCTGCTGCTCCGATCGTGTCGGCCGCGGGAAATGAGGTTGTGGTCATTGTGCCTCCGAAAGGTGTCTGGGTTCTCGGGTGTCGGTGGGGGCCGAGATTTCAACGACCGAATCGGTCGCAAGGTCGTAGAGGGCGCCGACGATCTGTACGTCGCCTACCCGAATGCCCTCGCCGACGGGTCCGCCGGAAGCGGCCAGCGTGTCGAGCGCGCTGAGGATGTTCTTCTCGATCAACTGACCCGCGTCGAGATCGGGTTCGTCGGCCAGCAATTCCAGGATGGGTCCGACAACGGGCTCGAGGTGAGGTTCAGAGGTGTCGTTCAGAGCCGCGTTGACTGCTCCACATTGGGTGTGTCCCATCACGATGGCCAGATCGACGCCGAGGTCCGACACCGCGTAATCCAGACTCGCTACAGCAACCGGAGTGGCGAGGTTGCCGGCGTTGCGGACCACAAAAAGATCACCGTGGGACTGGCCGAACACCGCTGAGGGCGGCACTCGTGCATCGGAACAACAAAGGACCGCGGCGCCGGGCCGGTGGTCGGGAACCTCGCCGACGTTTGGCCGGCGGGCCGTCTCGTGGGCTGCGAGCAGGGACTGCCACGTCGACTCAGGCATCGAGCAGACCGTTCTCGGCCCAGGCCTCGCCGAGGCCTTCGTCGATGCCCGATCGGCGCTGATCACCGGGGGCGGATCTCAACTCGATGATCGCTTTTACGGCGTCGTGGGTGGATGCATGAATACGGCCTTCGAGTTGCTCCCAGATCCCTGCCCGGTGGAGGACATCACGCACCGGACCCTTTATGTCGGTCAGGTGCAGGGCAACACCGCGGTCTTCCAGGTCGGGCATCACCTCACTCAGCATCTCGGCGCCGGTGGCATCGAGATCGTTGATACCCGACGCGTCGAGCAGCAGGGTTCGCGGGGTCGATTCGATCGCGTCGGCGTAGGCGAGGAGGATGCGCTTTGTCGAAGCGGCATTGGCGAATGACAGGGCCGCGTCGATTCGGACGATGGTCATTCCCTCGACCATCTGTACTTCCGGGAAGCGTTCGACGTTTCGGTAGCTCGTCGTGCCCTTGACGTGGCCGAGTGTGGCCACATGGGGGCTCGACATGCGGGCGAACACGACGAGCATCGATGCCACCACCGCCACCCCTATACCCAACTCGATGCCGAGCACGAGGGTGGCTCCGAAGGCCACTCCCAGACCGATCAGGTCCGACTTCTTCACCGCGATGATGTGGCGCATCTCCTTCACGTCGATGAGTCCGATCACCGCCATGATGATGATCGCGCCGAGTGCGGCGTTGGGAAGGGAACTGAGAAGCGGGGTGAAGAAGGCGATCGTCATCAAGACGATGGCGGCGGTGATGAGTGACGCCATTGGGGTTCGAGCGCCGGCGGTGTCGTTCACCGCGGTGCGAGAGAACCCACCGGTCACCGGGTAGCCGCCGAACAGGCCGGCGGCCACGTTGGCTGCTCCCAACCCGATGAGTTCACGGTTGGCATCGATGTCGTAGCGATGACGGCGGGCATACACCTTGGCCACCGCGATGGACTCCATGAACCCCACCAGGGTGATCACCAGGGCGGTGGTGGCGAGGTTGCTGATCATCGAGCCATCGAAGTCGGGGAGGCCGAAGGCCGGCAAGGAGTCGGGGATGTCGCCAACCACCGACACCCCTTCACGTTCGAGACGGAGGAGTTCGACGGCCAGGATCGACCCCACCACCACCACCAGAGCGGCAGGTATTTGAGGCACCAGTCGCTTCAGGGTGAACAGGACGGCCAGCGAGCCCAACCCGATGATCACGGTGACTGCGTGGGCATCGGCGAGATTCTCTCCCACCGCGATCACGGTCTCGTAGAAGTGATCCTTTCGTTCGAGTGAGATCCCCAGGAGGTGCTTCACCTGGGAGAAGCCGATTATCAGCGCCGCGGCGGCGGTGAACCCCACCAGCACTGAATGCGACAGGAAGTTGACGAGGAATCCGAGGCGGCCCACACCGAGCACGATGTGGATGATGCCAACCATCAGGGCGAGCAGGGCCGCGGCCCCGATGTAGCCCGCGGTGCCTTCCTCCACCAGGGGGGCAAGGGCCGATGCGGTGAGAAGGGAGACGATCGCCACCGGCCCGACCGCGAGTTGGCGGGAGGTTCCGAAGAAGGCGTAGATGATCACCGGGACGGTTGCGGCGTAAAGGCCTACTTCGGGGGGAAGTCCGGCGAGCAGTGCGTAGGCCATCGCCTGGGGGACCAGCATCGCGCCGACGGTTAGCCCGGCGCCGAGATCGCTGCGTAGATCGGAGCGCTGGTATCCCGGTGCCCAGGACAGGATGGGGAGGTACCGGGAGGCGAAGGACATATGTACGAATATACGGACATTAAGAGGATTAGTCAACATACCCCCCGAGGTATGCTCCGAATACCCCCGGAGGTATGCTCTCGCCATGCAGTTCCCCGAGGAAACCAACGCCGACGTGATCAAGCGCCTCCGTCGACTCGAAGGTCAGATCCGAGGCATCCAACGGCTCGTGGCCGAAGGTGAAGAATGTCGCGACATCGTCACCCAACTGGCTGCGGCCAAGGGGGCCCTCGATCGAGTGGGCTTCCGACTCATGGCCGCGGCCCTCGCCGACCGCGACTCCGAGTCCGACCCCGCCGAACTCGAGAAACTCTTCTTGAAGTTGAGTTGAACCACCCACCGGCTCGGCTGATCAAACAGCCGTGGGCCTCAGCTGGCTTTGCTCTCCCGTGGTCCAATCGGTGACGAAGCGGTACCGATCACCCCTGATCACCGTGGTGCGCCACTCGACCGGAGTACCGTCGCGATTGCCTTGCCGTTCGAGGAAGAATGCCGCTTCGTTCTCGTCGAGTTCGAGCAGCTCTCGATCCACCGCCCCCGGCATGACCGGAGTCAGCCGCTCCCAGCCCTGGTTGGGCACCGGTGCACCCATGTCGGCGAGCTCCGCGTAGAGAGCGGTACGGCTCCAATCGACCTTCAGCAGCGGTTTGGCGAGTTTCTGGGGCAGCCAGGCCCTGTCGACCGCCAGCGGCGCCCCTCCCGCGAGCCGAAGTCGCTCGAGGAGTACCAGCTTGGCTGACACCGACACGCCGAGGTTCGCGGCCGCCGCCGGGTCGGTGACGACTTCGAGCCTGAGTACCTCGCTGGCCTGTTCGACACCCGCCGCCTCGACCGACTCGAACAGGCTGTAGAGAGCGCCCAGGGACTGCTCGAATTCTGAGCGGTTCACCACCGTGCCCCGCCCCCGCTCACGCGTGAGTAGGCCGCTGGCGCTCAACTGGCGGACCGCTTCGCGAGCGGTGTGGCGACTCACCTCGTAGCTGGTCGTGAGCTGGAGGTCGGTGGGAAAGCCCAGGTCGAACTCTCCGGCCTCGAGACGCTTGCGGAGCTCGACTTCGAGCTGGGCCCACAAGGGCATCGGGCTACCACGATCCAAGGGCGTGAGTGACATCGATTCCTCCTCTGACCCTCTTGTTGCGCCGCTACCTGTTTTATCTCCGTTTGTACGTACAATAGCGGAATGTCCTCCGCGACGATGGCGACATTCTTCGGGCTACTCCTGCTGGGAGGCGCGGCCGGCACGATCGCAGCGCTCTCGGTTCCAGACCTCCGGGCCCGGGTCTCCCCGTCCGCCCACGAGATCGCGGCCCTGGTGGCTGTCGGCGCCACCCTCGGAAGTCTCTACTTCTCGGAGTTCGCCGACTTCCTGCCTTGTGAGTTCTGCTGGTACCAGCGCATCGCCATGTACCCACTGGCTGTGATCCTGCCGATAGCGGCCCTGCGCCGCGATCTCAGCCCCATGCCCTATGTGCGGATCATCGCCTCGATCGGACTGGTGATCTCGCTCTACCACGTCCAACTCCAGTGGTTCCCCGAGCAGAGCTCAGCATGTGACATAACCAACCCTTGCACGGGTCGTTGGGTCGAGGCATTCGGCTGGATGACCATTCCCCAAATGGCCGCCATCTCCTTCGGGCTGATCATCGCCCTCACCAGCCTCTCCATCCGTTCTTCCCCCCAGGAGCAAACGTGAGCAATCGTCCCAACACCTCAAAACACGGCCGCATCCCACCACGGGTCGCCGCCGCGGAGGACTCCCCCAACCGCACCATCCTGCAATCGCCGGTGTTGTGGGTCGGAGCCATAATCCTGCTGGCAGCTATCGTGGCCATCGCCCTGTCATCGGGAGGCGACAGCGCTCCTGCCTCCAACGTGGAGGAGACCGCTTTCGCGGAGACGATCGGCGACCCGCTTCCCCGGTTCGCGAGTCCCAACGACGCCGCCGGACTGGCGGCCCCTCAGCTCATCGCCCAGACCCTCGACGGCGACCGGGTGCAGATCCGTCCCGACGACGGGGTGGCGCGGGTGATCCTGTTCCTCGCCCACTGGTGTCCCCATTGCCAGGTCGAGCTCCCTAAGGTCGTCGACTGGATGGCGGCCAACGACGTCCCCAATGGGGTCGAGATCTTGGCGGTGAGCACCAGCGTCGAGACGACGGCCACCAACTACCCCCCGTCTGCGTGGTTTGAAGAAGAGGGCTTCACCGGCACCATCATCGTCGACAGCGACGACGGCGCACTCGCCCAGGGTTACGGACTGGGTAGCTTCCCGTTCGGGGTGGCGGTAGGCGCCGACGGGTCGGTCCTCACGCGCTGGGCCGGTGAGATCTCCATCGATCAGTTCGGCGCCTTCGTCGATGCAGCCGCAGCAACCGTCGGCGACTCCCCCTCAGAAGACGCAGCCCCCGCCGACACCCAGAGCCTCGAGACGGTGTCGGCCAGCGTCGCCGCCGAACTCCACTCCAACCCCCCCGACAACCTGGTCGTGCTCGACGTGCGCACCCAGGAGGAGTTCGACGCAGGCCATCTCGAAGACGCAACCATGCTCGACTTCTACCGCGACGACTTCGCCGATCGGTTGGCCGAACTCGACCCCGACGAGCCCTACCTCCTCTACTGCCGGTCGGGAAACCGCAGCGGCCAGACCCTCGCTCTGATGCGCAGCCTCGGGTTCACCGACGTCACCGAGATCGACGGCGGAATCGATGCCTGGATCAGTGCTGGTCTTCCCACCACCAGCTGAAATCGGGAGCCTCCCCCGCACCGCGAGCAGCAGGAGTCACGCGCCACGGAAAATGAAGTTGTGACCGATCCGATGGTCGACGCGTCATACCGCTGACGCCCCCTATCACCCGGAGCCCCAATGTCTCGTCGCCGCTTCCAACGCTTCAGCGCCGCCCTGCTGGCGGTCGCAATCATCGCCTCGTCTTGTGGAGGTGACGATTCCAGTGACACCGCCACCGCCGGAGAACTTCTCGACTTCTCTCTGGTGCAGGAGAACGAATTTGCGTTCGAGGGCGACCCCACCAACCCCGATCGGGGGATCTTTCGCGTTCGCACCACCGAGGCCATGATCTGCACGATCGTCTGGGGCGAGACCGAGGAGTTCGGCCACTTCAACAACAGCCTGGCGATGACCGGCACTGGAATCATCGACCACGACGTCGTCCTCCCCGGAGCTGAGGCGGGCAAGACCTACTTCTTCAGGGTTCAGGGCTCCACCGCCGACGGCAAGCAGTACCGATCCGAAACCGGCACGTTCGTGATCTCGGAGATCGAAGATGCGGCCGCCAGCGGCGACTCGATGACGGAGATGGTCGTGCACGGCGACAATCTCGCCCTCGGTGCCACTCTGGTGGAGGCGAGTTCCATCTTCAGTGCGGGCTGGGAGGCCGAGAACGCACTCGACGACGACCTCACCACCGAATGGGCCACCGCCGGCGATGGCGACGGCGGTTTCATTGTGATCGATCTCGGTTCGGTCCGAGATGTCGTGGGCGTCGAGTTCGTCACCCGTTCGATGCTCAACGGATCGGCCATCACCGAGCAGTTCACCATCACCGTCGACGGCGCCGAGACGTTCGGTCCGTTCCCGGCCGGCAATCCGGCCAATCCGGGTTTCGCTGATGCGGTATTCACCGGCCAGGAGATCCGATTCGATGTAGAGACCTCCACCGGCGGCAATGTCGGGGCGGTCGAGGTTCGCGTGTTCGCGCCCTAGCGCGACATGCACCGCAGAGTCAGGAGACAGCCATGCCAACATCACCGACCAGGCCGCCAATAGGTGCCACCGCGCCCGAGGTGCACCTCCGCGACGAGGCCGGTAACGACTGGCGCCTGGACGGCCATCTGGGCCAAACGGTGGTGCTCATCTTTCACCGTCATATCCATTGACTCCCGTGTGTCGCACATGCGATCGCCGTGCGCGATCGCCTCGACGAGCTGGGTGAGGCCACCGATGTGGTCCTGATCACGTTCACCCAGCGCGCCCACCTGGTCGACTACCTCACCGTGAACGAACTCCCTTACACGATCCTCATAGACGACGACCGCCGCGCCTATCGGGCGTTCGGCCTGGGAAGGGGCTCGGTTCGTCGGGTGTGGGGGCTGCGTTCACTTCGCCGCTACGTCGAGCTCTTCCGCAAGAACGGGCTCAGGGGCCTTGGTCGACCCACCGAGGACACCCTCCAACTCGGAGGTGATTTCGTGATCGGCCCTGATGGCACACTGGTGTGGGGTTACTGGGGCGAAGGCCCCGACGACCGGCCGAGCGTCGATAAACTCATCGACGCGGTCAGCGCGGCCCGGTGAGATCCGCCACCATCGCCGCGTAGAGGCGAGTGCGTTCCTCGCAGTCCTTCCGATTCGAGCAGGATGCGGAGAGTTTGGCGGCCCCGATGCACCCTCATCTTGGCCGCCGACAGCCCGAGGCCCATCACCGACGCGACCTCCTTCATGGCCAGCCCCTCGACGTCGCGCAAGACCACGGCCATACGTTCGGGAGCAGTCATGCGCTCGAATGCTCCGCTGATCATCCGGGCCAGGTCGGAGAGCACGACGGCCTCGTCGGGCGATGGATCAGCGGAGGGCGAGTCGGGAAGCACGGAGGGATCGATCGGTTGCTCGCGTCGCCTGCGCAACACGGCGATTGCCTCGCGGTAGGCAACCTGAAGCACCCAGGCCCGCTCGCGAGACGGATCATCGAGTTGGCCGTGGTTGACGATGACCTTCAAGAAGCTCGACTGCACCACATCCTCGGCATCGGCGCGATTCCAGGTGACTCGATAGGCGACGTTGAACACTGAGTCCACATGGGCGGTGAAGAGGCGATGAAGCAGGGGCTCCAGGGTGAGGCTCGGGGACGCGCCCACTAGAGGTGTCGACGGCACCCCTTCGAAACCCCCTGAAACACGGTCTACTTCCAGACCAGCCCCACCATCTGAGCTCTCAGTATAGATTCATAAAGATATCTTGATGAATATCTCGAAACCGAGTACCCTTCTGGAACATGCAGGAACTACTCGAGGCACTCAGGGCCACCGCCGAATCCACCCGACTACGCATCCTGGCCGCCCTCGATCGCACCGAACTCACCGTCGGCGAACTGTGTCGGGTGCTCGACCAGTCCCAACCCCGCGTCAGTCGCCACCTCAAGCTCCTGTGCGATGCCGAGCTTCTGGTCCGCCACGCGGAAGGCACCAGCGCCTTCTACCGCCCAGCGGTCACCGGCACGGGCCACGAGCTGACCACCGCGGTACTTGCCCTCGTCGACCAGACCGACCCGATCTTCGAACGCGATGCTCATCGGCTCGCCGTGGTGCGCACCGAACGGGCCGAAGCCGCGGAGCGCTACTTCGAATCGATCGCCACCAGCTGGGACGACATGCGCCAACTCCATGTCGCCGACGACGCCGTCGAAGCCGCGATGCTCGAAGCCGTCGCCGACCTCGACATCGACGAACTCCTCGACATCGGCACCGGCACCGGCCGCGTCCTGGAGATCTTCGCCCCTTCGATTCGCCGCGGGGTCGGCCTCGATCTCAGCTCCAAGATGCTCAACATCGCTCGTAGTCGACTCGACCAGGCCCAGCTCCGTCACTGTTCGGTGCAACACGGAAGCGCCTACGACATCGAACGCCGGCCGGGATCGGTCGACACAGCCGTGCTGCACCACGTCCTGCACTTCCTCGACGATCCCGCCGAGGCAATCGCCCAGGCGGGGCGCACGCTTCGCCCCTTCGGTCGTCTGGTCATCGTCGACTTCGGACCTCATCAGCTCGAGTCACTCCGCACCGAGTTCTCCCACCGCCGCCTCGGTTTCACCACTGAAGAGATCACCGCGTGGTGCGAAGGGGCCGGACTCACCGATCTCAACGTTCGCCACATGAAACCGATCGAAACCCATGGCGACCCGCTCACCGTGTCGATCTGGGTCGCCAGCCAACGACCCGACGCACCCGCCGTCTATCCCCTCGAGGCCGCATCATGACCATCCAGACCTCCGATCGGGAGACAGCGGCCCGACTCGCACGCCGCCCCTGGCTCACCACTCCGATACGGCCCGAGCTCGAAGTTTCCTTTGAGTTCTTCCCTCCCGGGTCGAGTGCCGCCAACAACCAACTCGATTCATGCATCGCCGAACTCGCGCCTCTCGAGCCAAGTTTCGTTTCGGTCACCTACGGAGCCGGCGGCACCACCCAGGAGCGCACGGTCACCACCATCGAGTCGCTGGCCGCCAGCACCGACCTCGAAGTTGCGGGCCACCTCACCTGCGTCGGAAGCACCGCCGAGGAAGTCGACACCGTTGTCGATTCCTATGTCGCCGCCGGGGTGCGCCGAATCGTCGCCCTGCGAGGCGACGCGCCTCCCGGAGAGGGCGACGGCACGGTCGATGGCGGCTACCACACCGCAGCCGACCTCGTCACCGGTCTGCGGCGACGACCCGACGGTGATCAGTTCGACATCTCGGTCGCGGCCTACCCCGAGATCCACCCCAAGGCCGCGAGCGCCACGGCTGATCTCGAGAATCTCGAACGAAAGTTCGAGGCGGGCGCCGATCGGGCGATCACCCAGTTCTTCTTCGATACCGATGTATTCGTGCGCTGGTTCGAGACGGTGAGAATGGCCGGGATCAGCGCCCCGATCGTGGCCGGTATCATGCCGGTCACCAACTTCACGAAGCTCGTCGGCTTCGCCGAACGCTGCGGCACCGACATTCCATCGTGGATGTACGACCTCTTCGGCGGCCTCGACGACTCGCCCGAAATCCGCCGCATGGTTGCCGCCACCGTTGCGGCCGAGCAATGTCGCCTGTTGGTGGAGCACGGCGTGCGTCACTTCCACTTCTACACCATGAACCAGCCCGAGCTCTCGGTGGCAGTGTGCCGCATGCTCGGCATCAAGGCAGCCGAAGCGGGGGCCGAGTCGCTCGCGGGATAACGCGACGGCAAACCGGCGGCCCACGCTGGTTCCAGCACCCTGATCGTGCATGATTGTGGCTACTGATCGCCGCGGCAGGAGGCCCATCCGAAATGAACGTCCTCGATGTAATCATGGCCAAACGGGACGGCGGAGAACTCACGCCCCAACAGATCGACTGGTTCATCTCCACCTATGCCGCCGGGGAGGAGATCGCCGATGAGCAAGCCGCGTCTCTCGCCATGGCAATATTCCTCCACGGGATGGTGCCCCAAGAGCTGTCGCGGTGGACCCAGGCCATGATCGATTCGGGGGCCACGCTCGACCTGTCCGACGTGGGGCGCCCCACTGTCGACAAGCACTCCACCGGCGGAGTCGGCGACAAGATCTCGCTCATACTCGTACCCCTGCTGGCGGCGTGTGGCGCGGCGGTGCCCCAGCTTTCGGGCCGAGGACTCGGCCACACCGGAGGCACCCTCGACAAGATGGAATCCATATCCGGCTGGCGCGCCGACCTCACCCTCACCGAGCTCCGCAACCAACTCGCCACGATCGGCGGCGTCATCGCCGGGGCCACCGGCGACCTGGCCCCCGCCGATCGCAAGCTCTATGCCCTCCGCGACGTGACCGGCACGGTCGAATCGATCCCCCTGATCGCCAGCTCCATAATGTCGAAGAAGATCGCCGAGGGAACCGATGCCCTCACCCTCGACGTCAAAGCCGGCGCCGGTGCCTTCATGTCCGACGTCGAGTCGGCCACCACGCTGGCCCGCACGATGGTGCGGCTCGGCACCGATCACGGCGTGGCCACATCGGCTCTGGTCACTCGCATGGACGACGTGCTCGGAAGGGCGGTGGGCAACGCCGTCGAGGTGACCGAGTCTCTCGAGGTACTCGCCGGGCGGGGTCCGGCCGACGTGATCGAGCTCACCGTCGCTCTCGCCGAGGACATGGTGCGTCTTGCCGGCCTCGACGCCGACCCCGCCTCTCTCCTCGCGTCCGGAGCGGCTCTGACCATCTTCGAGGAAATGGTCGAAGCCCAGGGTGGCGACCTGGGCGCGGGACTCCCGGTTGCCGAACACACGACCCAGATCAAGGCCACATCGAGCGGGCTCGTTTCCGCAGTTCGGTCCCGGCCGATCGGCAATGCCGCGTGGCGCCTCGGTGCAGGTCGCGCTCGCAAGGAAGACCCCGTGAGCGCCACCGCGGGTGTGATCTGTCTGGTGGCGCCGGGAGATGAAGTCGAATCCGGCCAACCCGTACTCGAACTGCACGCCGACACTCCCGCCCTGCTCGAGCAGGTCATCCCGACCCTCGACGGTGCGGTTCAGATCGGCGACGAACCCCTGCCGAGCCTGCCAATCGTGATCGAGCACATCACCGCCGACTCCCTCTAGAACAGAGGTCGGGGGCGCCCTTTCTTTGCCACCGAAAAGGTGGTGTACTTGGCAAGGGTGCCGGTATGGCTCCGATGAAACCCACAGAGTCCCCTAGGCAGGTGGATCTCGGCGGTGGCGCGCCTTTGAGCCGACTCGTCGTTCCGCTCGTTCTCGACCGTAGCGACGACCGAGGGGCGGCGATCGCCACCCGGTTGGCCGAGCGGTGGGATCTGCCAATTCATTTCGCACCGCTCACCCGACTCGACCCCGACGCCATCGATCTGACCGGCAATCAGCCAGACTCGGTGGCCGAGTTCGCGGCTCAGCTTCGGCCCGGGGATCTGGTGGTGATGGGCACCGACCAACCGGTGGCCGATCAGCCCACGATGTCGTTCGCCCAGGCCATGACGCACGAGTGGGACGGCCCCATCGTGATGGTCGGCCCGAACGCGAGACTCGACGCATCCCTCGAGGGCGACGTCGTTGCCGCCACTGATGGTTCGGGCAGCGCGGCCCGCGAGACACAGACTGGGGCCCTACTCGCCGCCGCACTCGGATCTCATCTTCGGCTGATACGGGTGGTCGGTTCGGGCTCGCTGGCCGGCACCCGACGACTCGGCGCGCGGCGGAAGTGGACTCCCGACTCCGCCTACGCTCTCGATCTCACCCAGCCGATCGACCTCCGCGACGTCAGCTGGCACGTCGTCTACACAGATGATGCCGCCTCGACCCTGGCCGCATACGTCGACCGCCACGACGCCGCCTTCCTAGCCATCTCCTCACCCGACATGTTCGCACTGGTCCGACCCCGATTCGGGACCATCTGCATGGCTGCGGTACAGGCGTGCCCGCGCCCCGTGATCGTGGCCCGACCGAGCGACTTCTGAGCCAGCGCCTCCTCAGCCAAGCGGGAACCGGGCTTCGGTTTCATCGTCGATGATCTGCCCGGTCGGTACGAACCCGTAGCGTTCGTAAAAGGGACGGGGGGAGCCGCGACCCTCGGTCCACGACGTGAGCAGGGTGTCGGCACCCGATGATCGAACCTCCTCCACGACGAGGTCGAGGATCCGTCTTCCGATCCCCCGCCGTTGATGCAGTCGGTCGACGAGCAGGCGCCATAGGTAGGGCTCTGGATGGCTGTCGGTGACGAGCGCGAGCATCACGAAGCCCACCCACTCATCGTCGGCAACGACTCCTCGCAGCCACGGGACCACCGGCGCGCCGTCGATCACCTCCGGGAACAGGGCGTTGGCGAACGACCCGTACATAGGAGAGACGAAGCGCTCCTGGCTCTTGTGGGTTGCCAGATGACGAGACTTGGTGAAGTTGGCCTCGGTGAGTTCGACGAGCGTGACCGTCTCCGGAGGGGAACTCGGTCGCGAACGCCAAGCCTCCCAGTCGGTTCGCACCAGCGCGTACACCTGGTCGTCGGAGTTCGTGTCGCCGACCCACGAGGCGAGTCGACTCGTGCTCTCGAAGATGAATCCCGCCCGTTCGAGCACCAGCGCCGAGGCCAGATTGTCGGGATCGACCGTGGCCTGCACTCGCGAAACGCCCTGCACCTCGAGGAGCCACGCCGCTAGCCCCTCGACCGCCTCGGTGGCGTAGCCGTGGTTCCAGTGCTCGGTGGCCAAGCTGTAGCCGATCTCAGCGGAGCGTCCCTCACAGCTGAGACGAAGGGCGAGATCTCCGAGGACGAGCGTGTCGTCGAGGTCGGCGATGGTGAGCATCAACCATGGGTCTGCGGGGTCGTTTCGCCTCTCAACCGAGGGCGCAGCATCATCGAGACGCACGGGCCGGAGTAAGAGCCGAGTGGTACGAAGTGGTTCGAAGATCACGAGGGTGATCTTATGGACCCATCGACTTACGCGCCGAGGAGGCGAATATGGACAGTGTCACAGCGGCCCGAAGCATGAGGGGCTCGATCGGCATGCTGGCGATGGAGTGGCTGATCACCGACTCCACCACCGAGAAGGCAGCCGCTCGAGGTCTCGCGGGTGAGGGCCTGGAGGCCTATGCCCTGGGTCGACTCGGGGTGCTCGGCGACTGCCCGGTGGACGATGTCGTAGCCGCCGCCTACTTCTGGGAACCCGACACGATGAGCCGCGTGGTCACTGCCGGTCGGGCGATCATGACACCGGCCGAGGGGGCCACGATCTATGCAGGCATCTGCCGGGAGTGGGGGGTCGACCGTCTGACCGGCATGACCGGTGTCGAGCGGCTGGGCGAACTGCTCGAGGTCGTCGTCACCAACGCCAGCCCCGATGGCGCCGCTGTGTTCGCCGGCTGGCGCGACATGCCCCTACCGGCGGAGGCCGGCCCGGGCCGCACGTTTCAGTTGGCCCAGGTGATGCGCGAGCTCCGGTTCGGCCGCCATACCGTCGCCGTGCAGGCGTCGACCATGACCCCCCTCGAATCGGTGCTCACCGGACCCGCCGCCGAATGGAACGCCGAACTGTTCGGCTGGCCCCGCCCCTTCCCGGACGTATCGCACCTCGCCGAGCAGCGCGAGGCGGTCGAGGCAGCCACCGACCAACTTCACGCCGCCGATCTCGAACTGCTCACCGACGACGAACGAGCCGAACTCCGTGTCCTGGCGAAGGCGGCCCGAGTTCACGCGTCGGAGAAGTGACACCATGAGCCCCAGACCCTTCGACGTCGCCGAAACCGACCGACTCCTCAGCACCACCCGGTCGGTGCGTAAGCGTCTCGACTTCGAACGTGACGTCACCGATCAGGTGCTGTTCGACTGCATCGATCTGGCCGAGCAGGCCCCGAGCGGCGGCAACGACGCTAGCCGTCGCTGGATGATCGTGCGAGATACCGCCACCAAAGAACGGCTCGGCGAGATCTACCGCGAGAGCGGCCAGTTCATGGAGCGCGTCGCCAACCGGCTGGAAGGAAGCGGCCATCCCAAGGAGAAGGTCTACGACTCCAGCGCCTATCTCGTCGACAACTTCGCCAAGGCGCCCGCCCTGGTGATCGTCGCGATCTGGGGAGTCCACGACAATTCCGGCCGTCCCGGCCTGTTCGACTCGGTGATCCAATCGGCCTGGAGCTTCAACCTCGCCCTGCGGGCCCGCGGCCTCGGCACCACCTGGACGACACTGCTCAATGCCAACGTCGATCAACTCGCCGAGGTTCTCGCGATTCCGCCCGGAGTCACCACAATCGTGACGTTTCCGGTCGCCTACACGGTGGGCACCGACTTCAAACCGGTCGGGCGACGTCCGGCTGAGCAGATCACCTACTTCGACCGGTGGGGCTACACCCGCGCTCGGGCTTCAGAGCAGGGGTCGGCGCGAATCGCCGACGGCCAGGGTGTGGTTGTCGAAGTCGACATCGGCGCCCGGCCGCGCGAAGTCTGGCCCCTCATCAGCGACATCAACATGGCGGCCCGCTTCTCGAGCGAGTTTCAGGGCGCCGAATGGGGCGGCGCCGGCCGAGAGCTCGGTGCCACCTTTACCGGACACAACAAGGCCGGCGACTTCGAGTGGGATGTTGAATGCCACATCACCGACTTCGCGGACGGTCGAGTGTTCGAGTGGTCGACCACCGACCCTGCCGACCCGGGTGCGGTGTGGCGGTTCGAGACCTCTGAGCTGGGGCTCGACACCCGACTCAGGTTCTCGATGCGGATCGGCACCAGCAACAACCGCACCGTGTCGATGGTGAACGATGAGCCGGCCCGTGAGGCGGCGATCATCAACGGACGCCGCAAGCAGCTGAAGACCAACATGCAGGCGACCGTCGAGGGCATCAGGGCCGCTGTCGAGGCCGCCGGCTGATCAGGCCTCGGGTGGTTCGGCGAGAATGGCCTCGATCCGGTCGGTCGACCAGCCGAGCTCGACCAGCACCTCGGCGGTGTCGGCCCCGAGGCGGGGAGAGTGGCGATAGAGCGGCGATGGCACTCCATCGAACACGATCGGATCACGTACGTAGCGGTAGGCGCCTTCGGTGGGGTGTTGGTCGTCGCACAGCAATCCGACCGCTTCGAAATGAGGGTCGTGCCGCAGTTCTTCGAGCTCCACCACTTCAGAAGCCGGGATCGAGTGGGCCTCGCAGTAGTCGAGCCACGCCTCGGTGGACTTCTGATTGACGATGTCGTCCATCAAGGCGTAGAGCTCGTCGGCGTGCTCGATACGCGCCGCCGGGGCCGCGAAACGAGTCTCGTCGATGAGGTCGGGGCGGCCACCGAACTCCCAGAAGCGATGCCAATTCTGGGTGCTGTAGGGCAGGATCACAATCCAACCATCGGTGGTTCGACGCGGTCGCCGGTGAGGGGTGCGCACGCGGCCGTAGCTGAACCCGCCGAACGGTGGCTCGAAGGTCTGCCCGCCGAGATGCTCGATCAAATTGAACGCCGCCATGGTTTCCGCCATCGGCACCTCGATCGAGGTGCCGACCCCCGTGAGGGCACGGCCGTGCAAGGCTGCGGCCACCGCGAACGCTATGTGCATGCCGGTGATCTTGTCGGCGAGGATGCTCGGCACCAGCCGGGGCTCATCGCCATGCCAGCTGAACATCGAAGCAAGCCCCGACGCGGCCTGCATGACATCGTCGTAGGCCGCCTGGTCAGCCTTGGGTCCGTCGCTCCCGAACCCGTTGGCGACGCAGTAGATGATGTCGGGCCGGGTGGCTCGCACCGATGCCTCATCGAGCCGCAGCCGCGCCAGCGCGCCACGACGCACGTTGGTGACGAACACATCGCAGGTGGCGATCAGGTCGTGCATCGCACGGCGGCCCTCTTCGGCCTTCAGATCGAGAACCACACTGCGCTTGTTGCGGTTGAGATTCATCGCGAACGCGCTCATCCCCGGGCTGCGCATCGGCTCGTAGTGGCGCATCACATCGCCCTCGGGTGCCTCGATCCGAATCACATCGGCACCCATGTCGGCCAGCATCCGGGTGGCCAGCGGCCCCATCACCACGGTGGTGAGGTCGGCCACCCGCACCCCTGCCAGGGGTCCGCCGGCAAACTCGTTAGTTGTGGCGTCGGGCACGAGGGAGAACGGTAGCGACCGCGGCCGACTGACTGCACACCGGCGCGAGCACTTGAGCAATCGGCGAGATCAGGGCAGCATCACCACATGATCACCAGCACGATGCAGGACGCCCCGCTCACCATCACCCAGCTCTTTCGCCACGGGCGCACCATCCACGCCGAGTCCGAGATCATCACCTACCAGGGTCCGGGTGAGCCGGCCCACACCGCCACCTTCGGCGAGATCGGCGACCGGGTCGACTGCCTGGCGTCGGCCCTCACCGCTCTGGGGGTCGAGTCCGGCGATCGGGTCGGCACATTCATGTGGAACAACCAGCGTCACATGGAGGCCTATCTCGCGATCCCCTGCATGGGAGCGGTGCTCCACACCCTCAACATCCGCCTGTTTCCCGACCAGCTCGCCTTCGTGGTGAACCATGCGGCCGACCGGGTGATCATCGTCGACGCGTCGATCGCTCCCCTGCTCGCCCGTGTGCGCGACCAGCTCACCACGGTCGAACACATCATCACGTGTGGTGAGGGCGACACATCCGGCCTGGGCGACACCATCGACTACGAGGAGCTCCTCGCCGCCGAGTCACCCGGCTTCGACTACCCCGACCTCGACGAACGGGCCGCCGCCGCGATGTGCTACACGAGCGGCACCACCGGCAACCCGAAGGGCGTCTCCTACTCCCATCGCTCGACCTATCTGCATTCCCTGGCCGTCACCTCGGCCCAGACACTCGCCCTCAGCGAGAGTGAGCGCGTGCTGATCATCGTCCCCCAATTCCACGCCAACGCCTGGGGGATGGCCTACGCGGGGTGGTGGGTGGGCGCCGACCTGGTGATGCCCCAGCAGTACCTCCAGGCCGGCCCGATCACCGACGTGATCGAATCGACCAGACCCACCATCTCCGGTGCGGTCCCCACCGTCTTGTCCGATATCCTCCACAACCGACCCGATGCCGATCTGAGCTCACTCAAATACATCGTGTGCGGAGGCTCAGCCGTGCCACGGAGCCTCATGGAGGCCTACGACGAGACGTTCGGGGTCGAGGTGATCCAAGCGTGGGGGATGACCGAGACCAGTCCGCTGGGTGCGATCGCGAGGGTCCCGAAGAGGGACTCGTCCAATGATCCGATGAGTTGGCGTAGCCGCACCGGGCGGATCCTTCCCGGTGTGGAGGTTCGGATCTGCGATGACGACGGAGCCCCACTTCCATGGGACGACGAAGCCCAGGGAGAGATCGAGATCCGTGGGCCCTGGATCACCGGCGCCTACTACCTCGAACCCACCGAAGAGAAGTTCCACGACGGCTGGCTTCGCACCGGCGACGTCGGTTCGATCAACTCCAAGGGATACATCCAGATCTCGGATCGGGCCAAGGACGTGATCAAGTCCGGAGGTGAATGGATCAGTTCGGTCGACCTCGAAAATACCCTCATGGGGCATCCGGCGGTGCGCGAAGCGGCGGTGGTGGGTGTTCCCGACGACCGCTGGGACGAGCGTCCGTTGGCCTGTGTGGTTCTCGGCGAGGATGCCACGGCCACCCCTGCCGAACTCACGGAGTACCTGACGGGCAAGGTCGCCAAGTGGTGGTTGCCCGAGCGGTGGGCCTTTGTCGATGAGATCCCGAAGACGTCGGTGGGCAAGTTCTCCAAGAAGGATCTGAGGGCGCTCTATTCCAACGGCGAGCTCGCCGTCGAGAACGTCTGAGATCCACCACGGTGTCCACCAGCGATTCCCTCGACCTCGATGCCACTCGGCGCGCCCTGCAGACCGACATGACGATCGACATCGTCACCACCGGCGCTCGCACCGGCCTCACCCGCACCACCGAGATCTGGTTCACCAACGTCGACGGGCGGGTGATCATCACCGGCACCGTCCGCAACGGTCGCAACGGACCCCTGCTGCCCCGCGACTGGCTGGCCAACCTCCTCGTCAATCCCGAATTTCTCTTCTGCTTCAAGGAGTCGGTCACTACCCAGACCACCGCTCGTGCAACCGTGATCACCGATCCGGACGACAGGCGTACTCTGATGACCGCTCCTGCCACCCGGTGGTATCGCGAGCAGGGCGACACACTCGACGAACTGGTGGCTGATGCTCCGATCGTGGAGGTCGAGTTCACCGGCACGTTCGGAGGCCTCAATCGTCGTCGGGACGCCGGCGCATAGTCACCGCCACCAGTCGCCGGGGAAGGCCCCCTTCCTCGAACTCGAACCGGTCGAGGATCTCGAACCCTTCGGCGAGCTCCTCCACGAGGGTCGGGGAGAAGAAGTGCACCACGAATCCGCCCTGTTCGAACATGTCGTCGCCGCGCGTGGTCCCGGCGCCGGAATGGGCATCATCGGTGGTGCGGGCGGTGTAGAAGACAAGCCCGCCTGGCGTCAGCACCCGCCGGATCTCGGCCCCGAGGTGGTGGAGTTCGGCGGTGGTGAGCGCCATGCAGAACAACATGTGGGAGTAGCACGCATCGAATGACGCGTCGGGAAACGGCAGAGCCTCACGGACGTCGCAGCTGCAAGTGGCCACCGCAGCATCGAGCTCGCGGGCTCGGCCCTGAATTCGCGCCAAGCCGATCTCGCTGTAGTCGACGGCGGTGACGGCGAAGCCGGCCTCGCTGAGCGGGAAGGTGTCGCGGCCCTGGCCCGCGCCGAGTTCGAGAACGGTGCCGACACCTTCTGCCCGAAATCGGGCAGTGGCCGCCTGTGCCGCCTCACTCGGCTCAAGTCCGAACATGTCGGTGTTGGCGTCGAGGGTGGAGTCCCAGTGGGAACGCTGCGCGTCCAGCACCGATCGGTCCGGCTGTTCGGACATGCAATTCAGGCTAGACGGCCGATGACGGTAAGTTCGGACCGGACACACCGCCGGGAGGCACGCCATGAAGTACGCCGATGGACCCACAGTCGAGGTCGAGGCCCGCATCGAGGCTCCGTTGGAGACAGTGTGGCGGCTGATCAGCAACATCGAAGTCCCTGTCCAGTTCTCCGGCGAGGTTCAGCAGGTGGAATGGGACGACCCCGGCGCCGCTGTAGCTGTGGGTTCTCGATTCGCGGGCCACAACCGCCACGACCGGGCCGGTGAGTGGTCGGTCAGCTGCGTGGTCACCCACCACGATGCCCCCCACACTTTCGGATGGGCGGTCGGCGATCCAGCCGCCGCGGCCGCTAGTTGGCAGTTCCGCGCCCAACCCTCCGGTAACGGTGTCACCCTCCGCCAGTCGGCCCGCCTCGGGCCAGGGCCGTCCGGGCTCAGCACCGTCATCGAGGCCATGCCCGACAGGGAAGACGAGATCATCGAGCGGCGCCTGGCCGAGCACCGGACCAACATGCAGGCCACGGTGGATGGAATCAAGGGCCTCGCGGAGAGCGCCTCCTAGTGGCCCTCGCCATCGGCATCCAGACGGTGCCGAGCACCCCTGAGGCGATCGATTTCGTGCGGGAGGCAGAACGCTTGGGGGCCGACTCCGTGTGGGTGCCGGAATTCTGGGGCTACGACGCCCTGACGCCGATCGGGGCGCTCGCGATGGTCACCGACCGGATCAGGCTCGGCACCGGGATCGTCCAGTTGGGCGCCCGCACGCCGGCGATGCTGGCAATGTCGGCCCTGTCGCTACAGGCCCTTTCCGGCGGCCGCTTCCACCTCGGGATCGGCACCAGCGGACCCCAGGTGATGGAGGGGTGGCACGGGGTCGAGTTCAGGCGCCCGATCCAACGCACCCGAGAAACCATCGAGATCGTGCGCAAGGTGGCCTCCGGCGAGCGCCTCATCCACGATGGCTCCACGTATCGGCTCCCTCTCCCGGGAGGCGAGGGCAAGGCACTGAGGGCGGCCGCACCCCCCGCCGAAATCCCGATCTACATCGCCTCGCTCGGGCCGGCCAACCTCGCTCTCACCGGCGAGTTGGCCGACGGCTGGATCGGCAACTCGTTCTTCCCCGAGACGGCTCCGGTGTTCTTCGACGCGATCGCCGCGGGGGCGACAGCAGCGGGGCGGTCCCTGACCGACATCGACCTCACCGTGTCGGCCAGTTGCGAGTTCACCGACGATGTCGAGGAGGCGGGTCGTCGCCACGCCGCGGGATATGCCTTCACGTTCGGTGCGATGGGGTCGAGTTCCACCAACTTCTACAACGAGGCATTCACACGCCAGGGGTTCGGTGACGACGTGGCCGACGTGCAGAGCCTGTGGCGCGAAGGGCGGCGAGACGAAGCACGCGAGCGGGTACCGATCGAGATCGGCCTCGGCACCAACCTGATCGGACCGCCCGACGAGATCCGACGCCGCCTCCGCAACTACCACGACTGCGGTGTGAACACCCTGCGCATCAATCCCGTGGGCGACACCTTCGACGAGCAACTCGCCACTCTCGGACTCCTCCTCGACATCGTCCGCGACGTCAATGGCGAGGCAAGCCAAGACTAGGTGCCGCCCCTTCCGGGGCCGATCGCAGTATCGTCGCCCGTGATTTGCTGCGCCGTGTGCCAGCGGTCACACTGTGGGCAGCCAACTGGCCAACTGGGGGAACAGAACTCGATGACGACTGTGTCCGACGCGCTGGATCAGCGCACCGATGACGACAACGAGGCCCTCCTCGTCGTCGACGACCTCCGCACCCACTTCGAAGTGCCGGCCGGTTCGGTGAAGGCGGTCGATGGCGTGTCGTTCTCGCTCGCCCGCGGGCGCACCCTCGGCGTGGTCGGCGAGTCGGGCTCGGGCAAGACGGTCCTTTCACGGTCGGTCATGGGACTCAACGTGGCCTCCAACGCCCACAGCACGGGCTCGGTGCTCTACGACGGACAGGAGCTCATCGGCCGGCCCATCAAGCAGATGAAGGACCTCTGGGGCGTCGAGATGGCGATGGTATTCCAGGATCCCATGACCTCCCTCAACCCGGTGGTGAAGGTCGGGCGCCAGCTCACCGAGCACATGCGCCACCATCTCCAGATCAGCAAGTCGGAGGCCAGAGAGCTCGCAGTCGAGCTGCTACGTTCTGTTCGCATCCCCGAACCCGACGAACGTTTCGGCAACTACCCGCACCAGCTGTCGGGAGGCATGCGTCAGAGGGTGAGCATCGCCATCGCCCTCGCCTGCAGCCCGAAGCTCCTCTTCGCCGACGAGCCCACCACTGCACTCGACGTCACCGTCCAACACCAGATCCTCAACCTTCTCGGCCAGCAACAACAGGAGCGGGGGATGACGATGATCCTCGTCACCCACGACCTGGGAGTGGTCGCCGGTCGAGCCGACGAGATCGCGGTGATGTATGCGGGCAAGGTGGTCGAGAAGGCGCCCACCGAAACCCTGTTCGCGGAGATGCACCATCCCTACACCCAGGCCCTGTTGTGGTCGATCCCCAAGACCAGTAATCCCAAACACACCCGCCTCAGCGCCATTTCCGGCCGACCCCCCGATCTGATCAACCCGCCCTCGGGATGCAAGTTTTCGCCTCGCTGTCCCTACGCCCAGAATCGCTGCCACGAAGAGGAACCCATCCTCGCCAAGGGAGTCGGCCCCGACCACACCTTCGCTTGTCACTTCCCGGTGGGAAGCCCGGCGAGCCAGGAGGCCTTCGACCGCAACCTCGAGGCAGGACTCCCCCAGACCCTGGCCGCAGCCGGACGCATCGGCGCCACCGAAGACCTACCCGACGAGAGCTGGCAGTAATGGCCGGATCGGGAAACGCCCACATGAGGGGCGTCAACGACACCCTGCTGCAGGTCGACGATCTCACCGTCGAGTTCCCCCTGGGCGGCGACCGGATCGTCCATGCCGTGAGCGGCATCAGCTTCGACATCGCCAAGGGAGAGACGCTCGGACTCGTGGGCGAGTCGGGTTGCGGCAAATCCACCACCGGGCGAGCGATTCTCCAGCTGCCGAGTCCCACCAGCGGGAGCGTTGTGCTCAACGGCGAGGACCTCACCGCCCTCGACCCTGCATCGATGCGTTCGCACCGCACCGACATCCAGATGATCTTCCAGGATCCGATCTCCTCGCTCAACCCCCGGCGATCCGTCGGCGATGTCGTCGCCGAGCCGCTCCACGTGTGGGGCCCCAAGGACAAGGACCAGCAGTGGAAGCTGGTGGCCAGGATGCTCGACGCGGTGGGCATCGACCCCGACGTCGCCCGCCACAAGTACCCCCACGAGTTCTCCGGTGGCCAGTGCCAACGCATCTCGATCGCCCGAGCCCTCGTGCTCGAGCCGGAGTTGATCATCTGCGACGAGCCCGTCTCGGCCCTCGATGTGTCGGTGCAGGCCCAGATCCTCAACCTGCTCGAGGATCTGAAGGAGGAGTACGGGCTCACCCTGGTCTTCATCGCCCACGACCTCGCGGTGGTGAAAAACATCAGCGACCGAGTGGTGGTGATGTATCTGGGCAAGATGTGCGAGATGTCGGAGTCCGATGAGCTCTACGCTCATCCCGCTCACCCCTACACCGAGCTTCTCCTCGAGTCGAGCCCCATCCCGGATCCCACCGTCGAGATCGACAGCGAGATGATCGCCGGCGGCGAGCTCCCCTCGCCCATCAACCCCCCTTCGGGCTGCCGCTTTCGCACCCGCTGCGATCGGGCCGACGACATCTGCTCGACCGACGAGCCGATGATGCGCCGGGTCAGCGACGATCACTATGTCGCCTGCCATCATCCCCTCGTCCCCGTCGAGGAGGTGACAGTCGACATCAGCTAGTGCCGACCGATCCGAAATGAATTCCGCTGTCGATCGACCGATCGGTGGCAGCAATAGCGGGGCAAACAGCCCCAAAACCCAGGAGGGAACCACCCCATGAGAAAGCGACAGTTGTTCAAACTGCTCGCCCTGTTGTTGGTCTTCGCGTTGGGCGCCGCAGCTTGCGGTAGCGACGACGACGATTCCAGCAACGGCGACGACACCACCGCCGGCGACGACACCGGCTCCGACGACGAAGGCGACGACGCAGCCGACGAGGGCGACGAAGGCGACGACGCAGCCGATGAAGGCGACGACGCAGCCGCCGGCGACGAGGCCGAAGGCGACGTCGACACCGAAGTCGAGGAAGAAGACCCCGCCATCGAGCGCGTCTACGGAGGCGACATCTCCGTGGGCCTCGAAGCCGAGGCCACGAGCCTCCGACCGTGGGACGACACCTGCTCATCGCCCTGCTACAACATCGCGGTCACCATCTTCGACAAGCTGATGGAACAAGACGTCGACGGCAACTACCAGGGCTGGTTGGCCGAGTCAATCGTCCCCAACGACGACTTCACGACCTGGACGATGGTGCTGCGCAGCGGTGTCACCTTCCACGACGGCTCCGATTTCAACGCCCAGTCGGTCGCCGACATGTTCCCGGTTCAGCTCACCGGTGGCCAGGGTGCCTCCAGCGCAGCTTCCTCCAACCTCACCGGTGTCGAAGCCACCGGCGATCTCGAGGTCACCTACACCCTGAGCACAACCAACTCCGCGTTCCCCGCCTTCTTGAGCAGGGCGGCGTTGGGCCTGGTCTTCGAGCCGGGCGCTGCTGCCGCTGATCCCGTCGCATTCAGCGACGCACCGGTGGGTACCGGCCCGTTCATGATCGAGAAGCGTGATATCGACAACGAAACAGTCGTGGTCCGCAACGACAGCTACTGGGGCACCGACCCCGACGGAAACCAGTTGCCCTTCCTCGACTCGATCACCTTCCGGCCGATCCCCGACGAGGGCAACCGCCTCGATGCCCTGCTCTCGGGCACCGTCACCGCGATCGGTTCTCTGCGCCAGGGAACGATTCGCGACGCACGTGCCGAGGGTGATGCGATCACTCTGTACGAATACCAGGGAAGCACCGTCGGTGGAGGCCACTTCAATACCCTCGTCGCTCCCCTCGATGATGTTCGTGTGCGCCAGGGTCTCAACCGCCTCAACGATCAGGGAACCGTGCTCGAAGCACTGGGAGGCACCGGAATCTCGTTCCCGGGCACCCAGTTCTTCTCGCCCGACAGCCCCTGGTACTCCGAAGCCGTGGCGGCCGCATGGCCCGCGTTCGACTTCAACGGCGGAACCGCTCTGCTCCAGGAGTACGTCGACGATCCGGCCCGGTCCGATGGCAAGGCCGTCGGCGAGAAGATCGATGTCGAACTCTCCTGCCCGCCCGACCCGACCCTCACCGCCGCAATGCAGGTGATCGAGTCGGTCTGGACAGCATCAGAGCTGGTCAACGTGACTCTCACGAGCTTCGATCAGGCCACCCATATCGGTATGGCCTTCAACGACGCTCATCAGGCCCACTGCTGGCGCTTCAGCGACGACAACGACCCGTCGATCACCTTCAACGCCGGCTTCGCACCTCCCAACGAGGAGATCGCGGCCGCCGCTGGAGTTCCCGGAGTCGTGTCGCCGGTCAACTGGGCCAACTGGTTCAACGCCGACGCCTTCACCGCTTCGCAGGCCGCCATCCAGACCGACGACTTCGCAGAGCGCAAGGCGCTCTACGAGCAGATCGGCCTGCTCATGGCCGAAGAGGCACCTGTCTGGTACTCGGGCTACACCGCCACGATGATCGCCACCGATCCGGCCCTTCTCGGTCTCGCCAGCTGGCACGTGCCGAGCGGCGACCTCGGTTCGGGGCTGCCCAATGCGGAAGGCCACTGGAGTGAAGTCTGGCTGGCCGCAGGCTGAGTAACCACTAAACCGAACCACCGGGTTTCCGGGTAGGAGCAAGAGACATGCGTAGGGTAATTCTCCATCGACTGATGCGGCTGCTGGCCACATTGTTCGCGGTGACGTTCCTCACGTTCTCCATGGTCTCTCTCCTACCCGGCGATCCGGTCGACGTGATCCTCGGCCAAGCCGACCGCACCCCCGAGCTCGAGGAGCGGGTGCGCAGCGATCTCGGCCTCGACCGCCCTTTCCTCGAGCGCTACGGCAGTTGGCTCGGCAATTCCCTGCAAGGCGATCTGGGTGAGTCCTACATCACCGGGCAGGAGGTCAGCCAGCTCATCAAGGACCGCGTCCCGGTCACCGCCCAGCTGGCGTTCATGGCCATCATCATGGCCGTGGTGATGGCCGTGCCAATAGGAATCTTGGGCGCCTACAAGCAAGGCAAATGGCAAGACACGGTGAGTTCCGCCGCGGTCCAAGTGGCTCTCTCCATACCCAACTTCATCACCGCCATCTTCTTCGTGTGGATCTTCTCGGTGAAACTCGGCTGGTTGCCCAACTCCAATTGGGTGCGCCCGAGCGATGGACTTTTCGAGAATTTCAAGCGGGCAATAATGCCAGCCACCGCACTGGCCCTCACCCAGATGGCGATCTTCTCCCGGCTCGTTCGCGCCGACATGATCGCCACCCTGCAGGAGAACTACGTGCTCGCGGCCCGGGCAAAGGGATTGAGCGATCGCTACATCCTGATGCGCCATGCGCTGCGCCCCAGCTCGCTGAGTCTCATGACCATCATCGGGATCAACTTCGGTGCCCTGCTCGGCGGCACCGTGATCATCGAGACCCTCTTCGCCATTCCCGGATTGGGCTTCGGCCTCATCAACGCCATCAGCCGAAGAGACATCCTGGTGATCCAGGGCATCACGGTATTCGTGGCCACCGTCTATGTGGTGATCAACACCATCGTCGATCTTCTCTACACCGTCATCGATCCCCGGATCCGGAGGAGCTGACGCCATGACTGGTATCGGTCAAGCCCAACCAGAATTTCCGTCCGACCGCGTAGGCCGGATCTCCACCGCAGTCCAGACCGACGCCGGCAGCCGGGCCAAACCGAAACGGGCCTCGCCACGCGAGGTGTTCAAGGAGATGCCCCTCCTGGTCAAGATCAGCGCGGTATGGCTGATCCTGATCGTCTTCGGGGCGATCTACGCCAAGCTCGACGTCGCGGTGTTCGACGGCTCCCTGCCCCTCCAGAACCCCAACCTCCTTACCAACGGTTTCAATGCCGACACCGGTGAATTCGGCACCGGCGACCCGATCGAAGGCATCTCCGGTTCCCACTGGCTCGGCACCGACGCCATCGCCCGCGACACCTTCGCCCGAATCATCCACGGGGCCTGGGTGAGCCTCATCGTGGCCACCATTTCCGCCGCGTTCGGCATTGTTGTCGGCGGGTTCCTGGGCGCCCTCGTGGGTTACGTGCGGGGACGCACCGAGACGGTGATCATGTCGATGGTTGATGTGATCTTGGCCTTCCCCGCTCTGGTTCTCCTTCTCGCGCTGGTGTCGATCTTCGAGGTACGGGATCTCTTCGTGATCTCGTTGGTCATCGGTGTCCTCTCGATCCCCGCCTACACCCGCGTCGCGCGCGCCAACAGCTTGGCGATCTCCAATCGCGAGTTCGTCACCGCGGCCCGCGCCATCGGCACCAGGCCAAACAGCATCTTGTTCCGCGAGATCATCCCCAACGTGCTGCCCACCTTGTTGTCGTACGCGATGGTGGCCTCGGCGTTCGTGGTGGTCGTCGAGGGTTCCCTATCGTTCCTGGGGCTCAGCGTGCAGCTACCCCAGAGCACATGGGGCAACATGATCAATCAGGCCCGCCGCGACATCAAGGTCGACATCTACCAGGTTCTGTGGCCCTCCCTGGCCCTGTCGCTCACGGTGTTGTCGCTCAACCAGGTGGGCGACTGGTTCCAGAAGCGGGGCTCGGTCCGCGACTCCGCCCTCTAGCCGCTACTGGGTACCGAGGGCGGTGCGAATCTCCAGAGCCAGCTCGTGGTGGGCCGACAGAGCCCGTTCGGTGTCGATCTCGACGCGGTGGATGGTGCCGCCGAACGTGAAAGGTCGGCGGTAGTTCTCGGCCACCCCGGTGGGGTTGGTCCCGATGTCCATGCCCACCGAGCTGATCATCGCCGCCACCTCGGGGATCGCCCCCTCGGCCACGATTTCGTCGGCCAGCCAGAGACGCGTTGCGGCCGGTCCCCGCTTCACTCTCCGCTGATCGACTCCCACCAGCACCTTTTCGGCCGGCAACGGAGCTTCACTTCGCAGCACCGTGTGGGAGGTGAAGTAGTTGTGGTCGTAGACGAGGTGTCCGTCCTGGATGTAGATGACCAGTCCGTTGTTCACTGTGCCCTGGGCAAGGAGGACACCATCGGCGCCATCGAGGCCACGATCGATCCAGGCTCGGAACCGCCACGACCTTGAACCCATGGCGGGAGTGCTGTCGGCCGGAATGCGTTGGAGGGGCGGGTGGTAGACAAAGTGGTCGCGGCTGCGGGGAGTGCCGGGGATCGGCCGCCCCGCGAACAGTGCGCGGCCGGGACTCGTCTCGATGGGCAACACGCCGTAGCGGCCGGCCTCCTCCCAGAAGAGCTGCACCATCTCCGCCAGTTTCTCGGGCATCGACTCGGCGAGGTCGTGACACTCCGAGAAGTCTTCGTCGAGGTGATAGAGCTCCCATGCATCCTCGTCGAGCTCGGTGCCGGGGGGTTGATAGGTGACCGCCTTCCAGCCATCGGCCCAGATTCCCCGATGGCCGAACATCTCGAAGTACTGGCGGTCCTTTCGAGTGGGCACCGCCGCTGTGTCGGCCGCCTCTGCGCTGAGCGTGTAGGCGAGGCTCACTCCCTCCACCGGCTGCTGGTCGACCCCCTTAACCGAATCGGGGGCTTGGTAGCCGCAGAGTTCGAGCACGGTGGGAACGAGATCGATCACATGATGGAACTGGTTGCGTAAGCCGCCCCGCACACTCGGGTGTGTGCCGTTGGGCCACGACACGATCAGGGGGTCGCGCACTCCGCCTCCGTGGGTGTTCTGCTTGTAGCGCTTGCCCGGGGTGTTGCCCACCTGGGCCCAACCCCACGGATAGTTGGTGAAGCTTCGGCGGGTGCCGATGTCGACAAGTCGATCGGGCACCTGGTCCATGTTCTCGCGGAGCCCGTTGAAGTGGCGGAACTCGTCGAGCAGGCCCGTCTCATGGCCCTCCTGGGATGCACCGTTGTCGCTGAGCGCGAGGACCAGGGTGTCGTCTCCCACCCCCATCGCCTCGAGGGCGTCGAGTAGTCGCCCCACCTGGGCATCGGTGTGGTCGAGGAAGGCGGCGAAGGCTTCCTGGAGCCGGCAGGCGAATGCCCGCTCCGTCTCACTCAGCTCGATCCAGGGCCGAACGCCGGGGTTGCGGGGGGCCAACTCGGTGCCGGGAGGTATGACGCCCATCTCCAGTTGGCGTTCGTGCACGCGCTCGCGCCATACATCCCAGCCTTCGTCGAAGTGGCCCCTGTACTTGGCGAGGTATTCGTCGGGGGCCTGGTGGGGGGCATGGGTCGCCCCGAACGGCAGGTAGAGGTAGAAGGGCTTCTCGGGCACGAGCGACTTGGAGTTGCGAACCATGGTGACGGCCTGATCCACCAGGTCCTCCGATACGTGGTAGCCGTCGTCGGGGTCGGCCGGTGCTTCGATGAGGTGATTGTCGACGTACAGCTCGGGATGGAACTGATCCGTCTCTCCCTGCATGAACCCGTAGAAGCGATCGAAGCCACGCTGCAGCGGCCAGTCGGTGAAGGGTCCGGCCGCGGATGCCTCCCGCATCGGAGCCAGGTGCCATTTGCCCACACAGAACGTCGACCAGCCGCGAGGCTGGAGCATCTCGGCGAGGGTGGCCGCCGATGGAGCGATGCGGCCTCGCATGTTGGGAAACCCGGTGTCGAAGTTGGACAGGGCCCGCATCCCCACCGAGTGGTGGTTGCGGCCGGTGAGCAGGCAGGCTCGGGTGGGCGAGCACAAGGCGGTGGTGTGGAAGTTGGAGTACCTCAGGCCTCGCTCGGACAGTCGGTCGAAGTTGGGGGTGTCGATCGGCCCGCCGAAACAACCCAGATGGGCGAAACCGGTGTCGTCGAGCAGGATCATCACGACGTTGGGCGTGCCCTCCGGGGGCACCTCTACGTCGGGCCACCACGGTTCGGACTCCTCGACGGTTCGGGCGATCTTGCCCTGGAACGTGTCGGTCATCGTCTCTCCTGGTCTTGGTTGCTTGTGGGGCAGCTCACGAAAGGGGGGCTCTGAGCAGGCGGCGCAACATCGGCGCCGCCCTCGGTTCGAGCTCGGCGACCGATACGCCGAGTCCCTGCTCCAGCGCCGGCGTGAAGAGCGCCCAGGCCAGCTGGGCCGCCACAGCGGTGATGATCGCGACACGAATCGCTGATTGCTCTTCATCCCCGCTGTCGGCGTCGACCAGCGAGTCGACCATCGTGGTGATCACCGGATAGCGGGCCTCATCGGTGCTCAATTCGCCATCGAGAGTGGCCCGGGTGATCGCCCTCACATACCCGGGGTGGCCTGATGGAGAGAAGAACGCGGGCACTCGCCCCTGGGTGGTAGTGGCGGCGAAAAAGCGATCGCGATGAAGCTGCATGGATCTTCGTAGCACCTCGTCCTTGGTGCCGAAGTAGTGGTGGATCAGGCCGTAGTTGACATCGGCCATCTGCGCCAGGGCCCGGCCTGAGATCGCCGACGGCTCACGGTCCGAGAGCAGCTCCGCCCCGGCCTCGACCAGCTTCAGTTCGATCGCCTCTCGCCCGGTGAATCCGTCGGGAGACGGTCGTTCCGAGCGGGTCTGATGGCGAGCGTCGGCCCGGGGAACCTCGCCGAGCGGGCCATGGCCCTCCTGCAAGCCGACCAACCAGCGACCGGCGAAATGCTCGATGGCCGGATCCTCGGGTGCCAATCCGACCGACTCGGCAAGGCCGGGACCATGGATGGCCATCCCGAGCGAGACCGACGAACCGAGGGCGACCGAGGTGCGGGCTTCGGTGGGGTCGAGCTCGGGCCGGTGCTGCTGCATCCGATCTAGATAGCCGGCGACCACAGGGCTTCGGTGCCGGAACTCGGCTACACCACCGTGGTCGAGAGCCACCCGAGTGGCGGCGTTGAGGAAGGTGGGATGCTTCTCGAGGCGAAGGGGAATCGAAATATCGGGCCCACCCAACACGTCTGCCGCGAAATCGGCCGAGAGCTCGTCGAAGGCCGCTTCGAGCACTGCGGCCTTTCCCCCGAAGTGGCGGTGGACCAGCCCGTAGTTGACATCGGCGGCCGCGGCGAGGGCACGACCGGTAATGGCCGAGGGAGCGCGCCGCGCGAGCATCGTCTTAGCTGCCTCCACCAGAGCGCGGGCTGCGGCGGGCAGCTGCTGACGGTCCCCAAACCGTTCGTGTGTAGCTACCTGGCTAACGTAGCAGCGGTGGTACCAGCGGTCGACACATGCGCCTACTCGAACACTCTGTCGCCTGCCTGTGCCGCGCTCGACACCTCATCGTTGGCACCCATGCCGCTCGGGTAGAACTCATCGAAATCGGCGAACATCTCGTCGAAGGGGAGATCATCGAAACTCCCCCTCTGCTTGACGTACTCCATGTGTCGGTTGCCCGCCACGTCGAAGGGATGCATGAGCGCGTCGTCGGTGCCGTCGAACTCGAGCACCTTCACGCCGAAGCGTTCGCACAGATCGATGTTGAACGCGGCGCTGAGCTTGAACCAGCGACCATCCACGAGCAGCTCGCTGTAGCCATGCCAGATGAACATGTCGCTGCCCATGTACTCGAGGAGTTTCTCGCTGGTGAGATGGTTGCGGACATCAGCGAATCCGAGCCGGGCCGGGATTCCCCGATTCCGAGCGGCAGCGGTGAGCAGTACAGACTTCGGCACACACCATCCGGTGTCCATGGCGGCAATCGCGCTGGCCCGATAGTGGCGGGGCTCGCGGCTCATCGCGTAGGGGTCGTAGCGAAGCCCGTCGCGCACGGCATGGAACAGGCGAACCGCCATTTCCCGCGGATCGGTGGCATCGCCAACCGCGGCGACCGCATAATCCTCGACCACATCGTGATCGCTGTCGATGAACCAACTCGGGGCCAGCCAGGCCGGGCTTGTCTCCATGGCGGTGATTGTAGGAAACACTGCGCCGTCTCCGTAAATCGACCGCCACGCTCTTGACCTTCCAGTCGACGGCAACGTCTAGGATCAAGTCGAGCCCACCCACGGAGATCCCCCATGTCCACCGTCTACACCGTCCCCTCGATCAGCTGCGGCCACTGCACTGCCACGATCGAAGAACGAGTCGCTGCCCTCGACGATGTCGTCTCGGTGACCGCCGACGTCGACACCAAGCTCGTCACCGTGAGCGGGGGAACTGCCGACGACATCTCCGCCGCCATCGAGGCAGCCGGCTACGAAGTCACCGCCACCGCCTCTGCCTGAACCCAGCGGCGAGCCGCGCTCAGTGGGAGTGATCCAGCAGGCCGGCGGTGTCGACAACAAGGAAGATCGCGGCAAACAAGACGGCACCGATGAGGACGTTGATCACTGACCGACGACCGGTTTCGGGGTTGTGGATCGCCGGCAAGGTGTCGACGGTGGCCACATAGACGAACGTGCCCGCAGAGAACATCAGGATCAGTGCGATCAAGCGGTCGCTGGCACCGTCGAGCAAGAGGTAGGACAACATGATGGTCACAGGAGTTGCCGCCGCGAATGCCGCCAACCCTGCGGTGGCCCGGCGCTGATCGCTCGTCTCGTGCAGGGTGAACAGGCCGAGGCTGAACGCGGCCGGAACGCGGTGGAGCAAAACAGCCAGTGCCACAAGGGCCGAGAAGGCGGAGTCGCCGGCAACCGCCGCGGAACCAATGGCCAACCCGTCGGCCAGGGCATGCACCGACAACCCGGCCGCGAGAACCGCCGAAGAGCCGGGGTGGTGGACATGACCGTGGCCGTGGCCAGCCTCGTGGTCGTGGTGCTCTTCATGAACATCGTGGCCGACGCCGAATCCCTCGAGGAGCAGCATCAATACAAACCCGGCGAGCACCGCCGCGCCAAGGACCACGGGCTCGTCGGTGAACGCCTCAGCGGGACCCGACGCCTCGGCGGCCAGATGGAATCCTTCAGGGATCACCACCAGCAGCGCCGACGCCAAAAGGAGGCCCGACGACACAGCCGTGATGTCGTGCATCCTCTGTTCGGTGAGCCGACCGGCGAGACTTCGCGGCGCGAAGCCACCTGCCAGCGACAGGATCAAGATGAAGACGGCAAGTCCGAGCATGGACACTGTTGGGCGATCAGCTCTTCGATGCGGCGAAGATGCTGCCGATCGACTGATCGAGCGCGGCGTCGAACTCGGCTTCGCTCTGCTGAGCCGATAGGCCTTCGGTGAGGGCCCGGGAGAAGCTCGCGATCACGCCGTTCTGGCGCGACAGGCGCTCGTTGGACTCCTCACGCGAGTAGCCGCCCGACAAGGCCACGACCTTCAGAATCTTCGGGTGGTCGACGAGGTCGCGGTAGAAGTTGTCGATCTCGGGCAGGGTTAGCTTCAGCATCACGGCCTGGTCGTCGCCGAGTTGGTCGAGTTGGGTGAGGATCGCGGTCTTGAGGAGGACCTCGGCTTCGGCCTTGCTCGGGCTGTGGATGTCGACCTCGGGCTCGATGATCGGTACGAGACCCGCGGCGAGGATCTGCTTGCCGACGTCGAATTGCTGATCGACGACTGCGTCGACACCGGCCGCATTGGCTTCCTTGATGACTGATCGCATCTTCGTGCCGAACACGCCCTTGTCGCGGGCGCGGGCCAGCAGGGCGTCGAGTTCGGGCATCGGCTTCATCAACTGGGCGGCATCGGCTTCGTCGGCAAGACCCTTGTCGACCTTCAGGAAGGGGATGACCCGCTTCTCGTTCCACAGATAGGAGGCCGTGCCCTGGCCCGCGATCTCGCGGTCCATCGTGTTTTCGAACAGGATCGCACCCATGATGCGGTCGCCGTTGAAGCTCGGACTCACAATGATCCGGGTGCGCATGGCGTGGATGACGCCGTACATCTCCTCATCGCCGTCGTAGGCATCTTCCTGCACGCCGTAGAGCTTCAGAGCCTTGGGCGTGCTGCCCCCGCTCTGATCGAGGGCGGCGATGAAGCCGTCCTCGTTGTTGATCTTGTCGAGCTGGTCTGGGTTCATGACTCGTGGCTCCCGTGGTTGTTCGATTCGCGAGGTCAGGATACGTCGCTCACCGCCAGACGGGTCAGCCGGGACCCGAGCACTTGAACGTGTCAGGCTTGGCCGGTGGAGACACCCGGCGAGATCCCCAGGCACGGTTTCGAAACCCTTCGCATGAGTGTCGGCGAGTGGCACTTCATGGCCGACCAGCACGCGCTCGATCTCGCGAGATTCGTGGTCGCCGCTCTGACCCCCGCCGTCACCCGTGCACTGCCCCCGGATTGGCAGGGCGACTTCAACCCCGCGCGAGCGCGGCGATGGATCGAAGGCAGAGATGCGGAGTCGGTGGTGCTGCTCGCGGTCGGGAGAGATTCCGGCGATCCCTTCGGCGTCGTGATCCTGTTCGAGACACCACAGGAGGGTTCCTCCGGAATCGAGCTGAGGGTCGGCTACATCATCACCGAGAAGGCATGGGGCAAGGGGCTGGCCAGCGAACTCGTGGAGGGGCTCGTCGAGTGGGCCCGCGGCCAGGCGGGCATCACCTCGATCTCCGCTGGCGTCGGCGAAGACAATCCCGCCTCCTCTCGGGTCCTGATCAAGAACGGATTTCAACCAACGCCAGACTCATCCGGTGGGGAACAGATCTATGAGCTCCAACTACCGTCGTCGACGACACGGTGAGGTGATCAGCACGTGCGCTTTCTCTACATAGACATCGACACCCTGCGGGCCGATCATCTCGGCTGTGCGGGGTACCACCGCAACACGTCGCCCAACATCGACGCGATCGCGGCGGAGGGCATCCGCTTCGACAATGTCTACGCATCCGATGTGCCGTGCCTGCCCTCCCGCACGGCTCTGGCCACCGGGATGTTCGGGATTCGCAACGGCGTCGTCAACCACGGGGGCGCCGCGGCCGACCTGCGTAGCGAGGGACCGGGGCGAGAGTTCATCGGCGCCGTGGCGGCGAACTCGTGGGCATCGCGCTTCTACGCTTCGGGCTGGCATACCGCGTCGATCTCGAGCTTTCCGTTTCGCCATTCGGCCACCTGGTGGAACCACGGGGTAATGGAGGCGATGAACCTGATGCGGGGCATGGGCGGTGAGCGAGCCGACGAAGTGCTGCCGGGCGCTCTCGACTGGTTGGATCGAAGGGGACGCGCCGACCAATGGTTTCTGCATCTGCATCTCTGGGACCCCCACACGCCGTACAACACGCCCAGCCATTACGGGAACCCCTTCGAGGGCGATCCGCCGCCGTCGTGGCACACCGCGGAGGTCAGGGACCACAACTGGGGCCTCGCCGGCCCTCATTCGGCCCAGGAACCGTGGGGATTTCACCCCGATGAATGGGGCGCTCCCCCTGCTCGCCAGCCATGGAACATCGCCTCGATGCACGACGTGAAGGCAGTCTTCGATGGCTACGACGTTGGCATCCGCTATGCCGATGATGCGATCGGCACGGTGATGAACAAGCTCGACGAACTCGGGATCCTCGACGACACGGCAGTGCTCGTTTCATCTGACCATGGCGAGGCTTTCGGTGAACTGGGGGTGTACGCCGACCATCAGGCAGCCGACGAGGCCACCTGCCACATCCCGTCGATCCTGCGTTGGCCGGGGCTCGCATCTCGCACCTATTCAGGCCTTCACTACCACCTCGACATCGCGGCGACGGTCGCCGATCTTGCCGATGTCTCGATACCGGCCGAATGGTGGAGCGGTGAGAGCGCGGCCGACGCCTTGCGGGCGGGAACCGAAGCCGGCCGCGACGCGCTGTTCCTGTCCCAGGGGGCCTGGTCGTGCCAGCGAGGAGTGCGGTGGGGCGACCACCTCTACCTCCGCACCTTCCACAACGGCTATCACCCTCATTGGGCCGACGAGATGCTGTTCGATGTGGTCGATGACCCCCACGAGCTGAACGATCTGGCCGCGGTGAACGCCGACCTCACCACCCAGGCGGCCACGATGCTGCAGGAATGGACCAGCAACCAGCTGAGTCGGGCTCTCGGCGATCAGCGCGACCCGATCGAGGTGGTGCTCGACGAAGGCGGGCCCTATCACGTGCGGGGCCATCTCGCTGCCTATCTCCAACGCCTGCGCCAGACGGACCGCGGTCATTGGGCCGACATTCTGGAGGCCCGCCGATGACCAGAATCCCCGTCCTCGACATCAGCGCGTTCAGGGCCGACCCGACCAGCGCTGAGGGTCGTGCCTTCGCCAACGATCTACGCGAGGCCTGCCACGGGCCCGGCTTCGCCTATATCACCGGCCACGGGGTCGATCGGTCGCGGGATCTGGAGCTTCTCGCCGCAGCCCGGTCGTTCTTTGCTCTCCCCGCCGAAGAGCGCGAATTGCTGGCCATCGTGAACAGCGCCGCCTTTCGTGGCTACACCGTGCTCGGCGACGAGCGAACGGCCGGCGCGGCCGATTGGCGTGACCAGCTCGACGTGGGGCCCGAGCAAGCGGCGCCAGCGGCCGACTCGCTACCGCTTTGGCGGCGCCTGAGGGGACCCAACCAGTGGCCGGCGAGCCTTCCCACCATGCAGCCCACCGTGCTCGATTGGATGGCGGGTCTTGAATCGCTGGGCCTCGATGCGCTGCGGGCCCTCGCCTTGGGGCTCGGACAGGCGATCGACCATTTCGACGCCGGCTTCCTGCCCGAGTCGGACGTACACCTGAAGATCATCCGGTACCCCGCTCGCGCTCCGGGCCGGCCAAGCCAGGGGGTGGGTCGCCATCACGATTCGGGCTTGCTCACCTTCATCCTCCAAGACGCGGTCGGTGGTCTACAGGTCGAGATCGACGGCGAGTTCGTCGATGTTCCGGCTATCGACGGGGCTTACATCATGAACCTCGGCGAGATGCTGCAACGGGCGACCGATGGCTACCTGAGAGCCACTCCCCATCGGGTGGTGAGCCCGAGTGGCGTCGACGATCGGATCTCTGTGGCCTTCTTCTTCAACCCACGGTTCGAAGCGCGATTCGGATCAGTGGAGCTTCCCCCTCTGCTCCGCGAGCAGGCACGCGGTGGCGACAACACAAACCCCGACGATCCCGTTCACACCCTCTTCGGAGAGAACAACCTGAAGATCAGGCTGCGATCACACCCCGACGTCGCTCGACGTCATTATTCCGATTTCTCCGCGTAGCAAGAGGCTGAACGTCTGGTTAGTATACTAAACATGCGTTCAATCGATCTGACTGCGCAAGCCAAAATCCGCCACGCGGCCCTCGAACGATTTGCCTCCCAAGGCGTGGCCGGCTCGTCGCTACGGGCAATCGCAGCCGATGCCGACGTGTCCCCTGCCCTGATCGTCCACCACTTCGGCTCCAAGGACGGGCTTCGGGAAGCAGTCGACGACTTCGTGGTGGAGTTCGTTGCCACGGTGCTCGACGGGTTTGCCGAGCACGGGGCAGGCGACGACAGTGTCGCCCTGTTCACCCGGTTCGCCGAACAGCCGGCGATGATCGATTACATGTCGCGATCGATCGTCGAGGGCGGCACGGCCGGTGAATCCCTGTTCGACCGTCTCTTCGAGCTCACCCTCTCCGAAATGGACGACATGCAGGCCAGTGGTCTCGTTCGATCCGATATCGACGACAGTCCCATGTTGGCGATCTACCTGTTGGCGGCGGATCTCGGCGCGATGCTCCTACGCGGACACGCCCAACGACATCTCGGCATCGACCTCATGAGTCCCGAGGGACTCCGACGATGGGCTCGTACCGGCATGGATGTGCTCGGCTCCGGACTGTTCACCCCTCCCCCCACAGAAGAGACACCCTGATGCCGGCAACCGTCGATCCACCACTCGTCGCACTCGACAACGTCACCCGCACCTACGGCGAAGGGGAAACGGAGGTCCGAGCGCTCGATGGTCTCGCCCTGACGATCGACCGCGGCGAGTTCGTGGTGCTCCTCGGGCCGTCGGGCTCGGGCAAGACCACCCTCCTCAACGTGATCGGAGGCATCGATGCCGCTACGTCGGGCGAGGTTGTGGTGGACGACCAGTCGCTGGCCGGGCTCGACGACCGAGCTCTCACTGCCTTTCGCCGCGACCACGTCGCTTTCATCTTCCAGTTCTACAACCTGGTCCCCACCCTCACCGCGGTCGAAAACGTGGAGCTGATCGCCGCCCTCAACGGAGGAGATCGCAGCGATGCCGAGCGCACCCTCGGTTCGGTCGGTCTCGCCGACCATCTCGATCGATTCCCGTCGGCTCTGTCGGGTGGCCAGCAGCAGCGAGTGGCCGTGGCCAGGGCCCTGGCCAAAAACAGCCCCCTGCTCTTGTGTGATGAACCGACCGGTGCGCTCGACCAGGCTGCAGGCAAGCACGTACTCGACCTCCTCGACGAGCTCAACGGCGAGATGCGCACGGTTGTGCTCGTCACCCACGACGAATCGATCACCGAACACGCGAGCCGCGTCATCCGGATGGTCGATGGCCGCATCGTCTCGGACACGAACCGATGAGCACATCGGTACTCCGTCCCAAGCTCAGACGCGATCTCCGCCAGAAGCGGCGTCAGGTGATCGCCGTCGCCGCCACTGTTCTCATCGGCGTTGGCCTATTCGTGGTCTCTTGGGACATGTACCGCAACCTTCAGCGGTCCTACGACGAGACCTACGAGCAGACCGCCTTCGCCGACGTCTGGGCCCACGGCGACGACTCCGTCGCGTCGGCGATCGCTTCTCTCGCGTCCGTCGACACCATCGAGCAGAGGGTGAGCACCGACATCTCGATGGATCTCGGCCAGGGTGCCATCATCGGAAGACTCCAGAGCGTGCCCGCGGGAGGGCAGCCCGAACTCAACCAGCTCGTCATCGTCGAAGGCAGCTACCTCGACCCGGCAATCGACAACGGCATCCTGATGGAGTCGAACACCGCCGACAACTTCGATCTCACCGTGGGCTCACACGTCGAGTTGTTCGGACCATCGGGTTGGATCGAAGGCGAGGTCGTCGGGATCGTCGCCTCGCCGGAGTGGCTGTGGATGGCGCCCAGCTCAGAAGAACTGCTGGCCGACCCACTGGGATTCGGTGTGGTGTTCACCTCACACGAACTGGCCGAACCGTTGGCTCCGCCCGGGTCGAATCAGGTACTGGCCACCGTGACCGACCACGATGCCGATGCCGCAGCCGAGGTCACGGCCGCGGCCTTCGGGTTCGGCGCCACCGACGCCTACGACCGGGCCCATCATCCGAGCGATCAAGCCCTGCAGAGCGACGTGGAGGGCTTTCGCCAGATGGCGGTGCTGTTCCCGGTTCTCTTCCTCGGAGTCGCCGCGCTGGCAACTTCGGTGCTGCTCAGCCGCCTGATCCAGAGCCAGCGAGCCGAGATCGGCATGCTGCGGGCATTCGGGTTCGGCCAGCGCGAGATAGTCCGCCACTTCGCCGCGTATGGCCTCGTCACCGCGATGATCGGTGGTATTCCTGCGGTGGCGCTCGGTGCGGTGGGCGGCTGGTATGCCACCGGCGCCTACACCTCCTTCCTCTCGATTCCTTTCACCAGCCGCGACCTCAACCCATCCACATGGATCATCGCGCTCGCAGTGAGCGCACTCATGGGCCTGGTCGCCGGCTACCTCCCGGCTCGAGCGGCGGCTCGCATCGCTCCCGCCACCGCGATGCGGCCTCTCGGCGATATTGCCATCGGCCGCCACAGCTGGCTCGAGAAACTTCTCCCGCGCCGGACTCCCAGCTGGGCCCTCGTGGCGGTACGCAACATCGGTCGTCAGCGCCGCCGCTCGGCCGCCACGATGTTCGGGGTGGTGCTTGCCCTCATCTTGATCGTCTCCGCGTTCGTGATGAACGACTCGATCAACGAGGTGTTCACCCGCCAGTTCCACGAGGTCGACCAGCGCGACCTCGTGGTGGCCCTCGACGGCAACGCCGATGAAGACACTCTTGGCGCCCTTGCTCTCGTCGACGGAGTGGCCGCGGCCGAGGGTTACATGCAGGCTCCGGTGTTGTTCCAGAGCGAGGCCGGCTTCGCGGCCCAGCAACTTCAGGTCTACGAACAGGGTTCGCAGGCCCACGAGTTCGCGTCGACGATCACCACCGATGGGATCGTTCTCGGCACCGCGGCCCGCGATGATCTCGCGGTCGAGGTTGGCGACGTCGTCGAGATGGCCCTTCCGGGATTTGCGGTGGAGACAGCGGTCGTGGTGGCCGGTTTCGTTGATGAGCCGATCTCGGGATTCAGCTATCTCCCGGTGCAGACCTGGGCCGAACTGACTGGTGCGCCCCCTCCGATGGTAGTGCTCACCCTCGACAGCGACGACGACCACAGCTCGGTCCGAACCCTATTGGTGGAACATCCGGCTGTGGTCGCGCTGGAGGATCACGTCGCCATCGCCAACCAGGCCGAATCGCTGCTGGCCGCAAGTCGATTCTTCGTGGGCCTGATGCTCGCCTTCGCAATGGTCATGGCCGTCGCCCTCATCTTCAACGCCATGACGGTCACCATCGGCGAGCGCGAGAGCGAGGTGGCGAATCTTCAGGCCAACGGTGTCGGAAGGTCCTGGATTCGGCGCACGATCACTCTCGAGAATCTGGTCACCGCGTTCGGTGGAATCATCCCCGGCCTGATCATCGGACGGATACTGGGGGCGGCGTTTCTGGCCCAGTTCTCCACCGCCCAGTTCCGCTTCGATCCCGGCATCACCACGATGTCGCTGCTGCTGAGCGTCGCCCTGATCGTGGTCGCCGCGGTGATGGCTCAGATGCCAGGACTACGAAGCCTCTTCCGTCTCGATTTGGCCGCAAAGGTTCGAGAGCGCGGCATCTGACTGCGCACTGCATGAACCCCGACACCCATGCGCGATGATCGAGGGAAGACGCCAACACCGAAAGGGGTTAAGCAAGCACCGCCATGACCACATCATCGAACTCGAAACCCCCGCGAGGACGTGCCCTGCTCAACGAGCCGGGCCTCAACAAAGGCACCGCCTTCACCATCGACGAAAGACGCCTTCTCGGCATCGACGGTCTCTTGCCCTCCCGCGTCGAAACCATCGTCGAACAGTGCGTACGCGACCGCGACAAATTCGACCGGCTCCACGACGATCTGGAGCGCCACATCTTCCTTCGTGCGCTGCACGACACCAACACCGTGTTGTTCTACGCCCTGGTGGAGGACTACCTGCCCGAGATGCTGCCGGTGCTCTACACGCCGACGGTCGGTCTCGCCTGCCAGGAGTTCAGCCACATCTACCGCCGGCCCCACGGCCTGTTCCTCAGCTATCCGGATCGCCACCGCATCGCCGAGCAGCTTGCCGAGGTCGAAGGCGACGTCCACGTGGTGGTCGTCACCGACGGCGAACGGATCCTCGGACTGGGCGATCTCGGCGTCGGTGGGATGGGAATCCCGATAGGCAAACTGTCGCTCTACACCGCCGCCGGCGGGATCGATCCCCGCCGGTGTCTACCGATCTTCCTCGATGTCGGCACCAACAACGAGGAGCTGCGGGCCGACCCGCTCTACCTCGGCTGGCGCCACGAACGCATCACCGATTACCAGTACAGCCAGTTCGTCGCCACGTTCGTCGAAGAGCTCGGCAATCGCTTCCCGGGGGTCTTGTTGCAATGGGAGGACTTTGCCAGCCATCACGCCACCCGGCTTCTGAATAAGTACCGGGATCGGATTCTCAGCTTCAACGACGATATCCAGGGCACCGCCGCGGTGGCTCTGGCGGCCATTCATGCCGCCATCGTCGCCAAGGGATCCACCCTCAGCGACGAGTGCATCTGCATCGTCGGGGCAGGCTCAGCGGGAAGCGGGATCGCAGGGTTGTTGCGAGATGCCCTCGCCGCGGAAGGAATCCCCGACCCGACAGCAAACCTCTATCTCACCGATACCAAGGGACTCGTGCACGACGGTCGCGACGACCTGGCCGACTACAAGGTCCCGTTCGCTCAGCCGTGGGAACACGTCGGCGGATGGGCCGATCCGGATGGTCCGACATCTCTGGCCACCGTGGTGGAACACGCCAGACCAAGCATCCTCGTCGGCGTATCGGGCCAGGCCGGGATCTTCACCGAACCGATCATTCGGTCGATGGCGGCCGCCCACGATCGGCCGATCATCATGCCGCTGTCGAACCCCACCGACCACACCGAGGCAACACCGCAGGATCTCATCGCCTGGACCGATGGAAGGGCACTCATCGCCACGGGCAGCCCCTTCGACGACGTTGTTCACGACGGCACTGTTCACCGCATCTCCCAGGCCAACAACGTCTACGTCTTCCCCGGGCTCGGGCTGGGCACGATAGCCGTCGGGGCCACCTCGGTCACCGACGCGATGCTGCTCGCTGCGGCATGGGCGGTTGCCGACGACAAACAACGGCCCAGCTCCACCGGGGGGATCCTCCCTCCGTTGGAGACCATTCATGCGGTGAGTCGACGTATCGCCAAGGCGGTAGGCCGCGCCGCTGTCGATGAGGGTGTTGCAGAGCCGATGGACGACGCCGAAGTCGACCGCCGGGTCGACGCCCGCTGGTGGCGCCCCGAGTACGCGCCGGTCAGCCTGCGAGACGAGTCCGAAACGCCATGAACGACGCCCTCGGCGACGAGCTGCCATCCAATCAGTTCCTCGCCCCCGAGCTCGTCATCACCGAGATGGCCGAGGTCGGAGCCCGCCGGGCGGTCAACCGCAGCCCCGGCGAAGTCGTGGTCCTCAGTGTTCTCGCCGGAGGGTTCATCACCATCGGCGCCCTGTTCAGCACCCTCATCGCCACCGGCACCGGCAACGAAGGCGTGCAGCGCCTCCTCGAAGGATTCGGCTTCTCGGCCGGCTTCTTCGCGGTTGTCCTGAGTGGCACCCTGCTGTTCACCGAGGTCAACGTGGAAATGCCCGCCACCCTGCTGTCGGGCGGTGCCCGCACGATCGCGTCACGCGTGGCCCGACTCTGGGTGCTCGCCGCGATCGGCAATTTCATCGGGGCAATCCTCGTGGGGATCGCTGTGAATGCCTCCCAGGACTACTCCGACGAGTTCCGCCATCTCCTCGGCGAGATTGCCGATGCCAAGATGCGTTACCGCGAGGTGGGTGGCACCAAGGGCTGGAGTCAAGCGGTTCTGTCCGGGGTGCTGGGCAACTGGCTCGTCGGCATGGCCGCCTTCCTTTCGGTCATGGGTCGCACCATCATCGGCAAGTACATCCCGGTGCTGTTGATGGTGTCGGCATTCGTCGCCGCCGGCTTTCTCCACAGCCCCGCCAACATGGCCTTCTTCTCGCTCGCCCAACCCGACGGGCTCGGCCCGGGATGGGGCGCAGCAATCGGTTGGAGTATCGCCCCCGCCGCTGTCGGCAACATCCTCGGCGCCTTCTTCCTGGTCGCCCTGCCCTTCTGGGCGCTAAACAATCGTCGCAAGAACGCTCTCTGAGAGGTCTCGAACAATGCAACTGGGAATGGTCGGCCTGGGAAGGATGGGAGCGAACCTGGTACGTCGGCTGATGGCCGCCGGACACGAGTGTGTCGTGTACGACATCCACTCCGAGGCAGTGGAAGAACTCGCGGCCGAAGGAGCGGTCGGTGCCACCTCGCTGCAGGATCTTGCCGACAAGCTGGATGCGCCCAGAGCGGTGTGGATCATGGTTCCGGCCGGGCTCACGGGCCGGGTCATCACCGATGTGGTGGATGTTCTGCAACCCGACGACATCGTGATCGACGGCGGCAACAGTCACTACCACGACGACATCGAGCGGGCCGCGAATCTCAGCGAGGTGGGCATCCATCATGTCGACGTGGGCACGAGCGGAGGGGTCTTCGGACTCGAGAGGGGTTTCTGTCTGATGATCGGCGGGGAGGATCCCGTCGTTGCCCATCTCGATCCGATCTTCTTGGCCTTGGCCCCCGGTGTAGCGGCCGCCGAACGTACTCCCGGCCGCGAGGGCGCTCCCACGCCTTCCGAGAACGGCTATCTGCACTGCGGACCCGCCGGTGCCGGGCACATGGTGAAGATGGTGCACAACGGCATCGAATACGGGGCAATGGCCGCGTACGCGGAGGGGCTCAACATCCTGCGCCACGCTGGGATCGGCTCGGAGTCACGCAAGCACGATGCGGAGACCACACCCTTGCGCAACCCCGCTCACTATCAGTACGACATCGACATTCCGGAGGTCACCGAAGTGTGGCGGCGCGGGAGCGTCGTTGCATCGTGGCTTCTCGATCTCACGGCTGCCGCACTCAACGAGGATCCCCATCTCGATGGCTTCGAGGGTCGGGTTTCCGATTCAGGAGAGGGGCGGTGGACCATTCAGGCCGCGGTCGACACCGGTGTACCCGCCCATGTGCTCACCGCCGCCCTCTACGAGAGGTTCAGTTCGCGAGGTGAATCCGACTACGCCGACCGTGTCCTGTCGGCGATGCGAAAGCAGTTCGGTGGCCACGACGAGAAGCACTCGTGATGCCAGGCGGACACGGCGATGCTCTGGTGCTGTTCGGAATCACCGGCGACCTCGCCACCAAGAAGCTCTACACGTCGCTCTACAACCTGGCGGCCCGTGATCTGCTGCCACCGGTGGTGGTGGGTGTCGCGTCCACGCTCTGGGAGATTGACGCGCTGGGCGACCACATTCGCTCCACCCTCGTCGGGCGCGGGGTCGACATCGACCCGGTTGCATTCGACAAGCTCTCGAAGTCGCTTCGCTATGTGGCCGGCGACTATCGCGACCCCGACACCTTCAGTCGCCTGGCGGTCGATGTCGGCGCGGCCTCTCTGCCGGTTTCCTATCTCGCCATTCCTCCTTCGCTGTTCGGCGATGTGGTGGAGGGGCTGGCCGCTTCCGGGCTCAACCGCAACGGCCGAGTGGTGCTGGAGAAGCCGTTCGGACGTGATCTGGCCAGCGCCCAGGAACTCAACCGAACCCTTCTCCGACACTTTCCCGAGTCGGCGATCTTCCGCATCGACCACTTCCTCGGTAAGGATCCGGTTCAGAACCTGATGGTGTATCGCTTCGCCAACAGCATCCTCGAACCCATCTGGAACCGGCACTACATCGACAACGTGCAGATCACCATGGCCGAATCGTTCGGGGTCGAGGGCCGGGGGTCGTTCTATGACCGCGTCGGTGCTCTGAAGGACGTAGTGCAGAATCACCTACTTCAGATGGTGGCCCTGCTCGCCATGGAGCCACCGGTTTCTGAGGGCGCCGATGCCCTGCGCGACGAGCGGGCGAAGGTGCTCACCGCCATGCGGCCGTTCAGCCCGGAGGCCATGGTGCGCGGCCAATACGACGGTTATCGCGACGAGGAGGGCGTGGCCGCCGACAGCGACACCGAGACCTACGTGGCGCTGCGCACCGAGATCGACTCGTGGCGCTGGTCCGGTGTGCCCTGGTACATCCGCGCCGGAAAGTCGATGCCCGGCACGGTCACCGAGGCGATCATCGAGTTCAAGCGGCCACCCCAACTCTTGTTCGCCGACCCCGAGTGCGCGCCGCACCCCAACCATCTCCGCATGCGGATGAAGCCCGACGACTGCATCACGATGGTGATGCAGGCCAAGCGGCCCGGCGACGCCCTGCTCAGCCGATCGGTGCCCTTGAAGGTCGTGGCCGACGACAGCGACGCAGCCAGTGCCGATCCCTACGAGAGGCTGCTCGAAGACGCTCTCGAAGGCGACCAGCGCCTGTTCGCTCGCCAAGACGGGGTCGAGTCGGCCTGGCGCATCGTCGATCCCGTGCTCGAGGATCGACCACCCGTCGAGATCCACCGGCGGGATGAATGGGGCCCGTCCGCCGACGGACTCGTCGATCCCCCGGGAGGGTGGCACGACATCGGGGCGCTCGCCTGATGAAGGTCAGAACCGTCTCCGATGTGGGCGGCGCGGCAGCCGAGTTCCTCATCGACCGGGTGAGGCGGGGCACGACCGACGGCCGCCGCTTCTCGATGGCCCTGAGTGGTGGCCGCACGCCGTGGGCCGTATTCGAGGAGCTGTCCCGGGCCGATCTCGCCTGGGACCGCGTCGACATCTTCCAGGTCGACGAGCGGGTGGCCCCCCGAGGCCACACCGACCGCAACCTCACCCACCTCCACGAGGCACTCACTTCTCGAGTGCCGGCCGAGCTTCACCCGATGCCGGTCGACGACGACGACATCTGGGCCGGCGCCTACCGCTATGGCGATCAACTGCCCGAGGTTCTCGACCTCGTTCACCTCGGGCTCGGCGACGACGGACACACTGCTTCGCTGGCCCCCGACGACCCTGTCCTCGAAGAACACGACTGCTCGGTCTCGCTCACCGACGCCTACCTCGGTCGAGTGCGGATGACGCTCACCTACACCACCCTCGATAAGGCCGCGGAAATCGTGTGGGTCGTCAGCGGTGAACACAAGCGCGACATGCTGCGAAGGCTGGTGGCCGGCGATCACAGCATCCCGGCGGGACGGGTCAATCCCGAGCGGGCCATAGTGATCACCGACATCGCGCTCTGATCACGGCGTCGCCGTTCAGTCGACGCGTCCGAGATGGGCGAGGACGGCCAGCACCCGGCGGTGAGCAGCATCCGTCGGTTCAAGATCCAACTTCTGGAACACATTGCTGATGTGTTTCTCGACCGCTCCCCCGCTGATCACCAGTTTCTTGCCGATCCCGGCGTTGGACAGGCCCTCGGCCATCGCCTCGAGAACCTCCCTTTCTCGGAGCGTGAGCCGCTCGAGCTCCGCCTTGCGCTGACTCCGGGCCAACATCTGGCGTACAACCTCGGCATCGACTGCGCTGCCACCGGCCGCTAGCCGATACAGCGATGCGACGAAGTCCTCCACATCGACCACTCGGTCCTTCAGGAGGTACCCGACACCGCCCGCATCCCCGGCCAAGAGCTCGGATGCGTAGCGCTCCTCGACGTACTGGCTCAGCACCAGCACGGCCACGCCAGGGTGATTTCGGCGGATCTGCAGGGCCGCCCTCAAACCTTCGTCGGTGTGGGTCGGGGGCATTCTGACGTCGACCACAACGAGATCGGGCAGCTGCTCGTCCAACGCCGCAAGCAGCTTCTCGGCATCGCCGACTGCAGCCAGCACCTCGATACCTGCGTCCTCGACCAGGCGAACCAAGCCATCGCGCAGCAGCACCGAATCATCGGCGATCACCACGCTCAGAGGGCGGTCAGCCATAGGGAAGCTCCACACTGATCGTGGTGGGTCCGCCGGAGGGCGAGACCACGTCGAATCGTCCGTCGATGCCATGCACCCGCGCCGCCAGGCCGACCAGTCCGGAGCCGTGCGCCATATCGGCTCCACCCGTGCCGTCGTCGTGGATCGACATGATGAGACTGTGGCCATCGTCGCTCACCAGGATCGATGCCGCCCGGGCCCGGCTGTGCTTCATGATGTTGCTGATGGCCTCCGACGCCACGAAGTACGCCGTCTCCTCCACATCCACCGGCACGCGTAGGCCAGCCGGAATGTTGAGAGCTATCGGCACCACGGAGTCGGAAACCACCGCAGACAGAGCGGCATCGAGACCACGATCTTCGAGGATCGCCGGGTGCAGGCCTCGGCCGATGACCCTCAGCTCACCGATCGACGTGCGGGCCTTCTCACGCGCCGCGTCGACCAGCACCTTTGCCGCGGCAGCGTCTTCGGGGAGCTTCGACGAGGCCAGGCCCAGATCGATTCCCAGAGCCACCAACCGCTGCTGCACGCCGTCGTGGAGGTTGCGCTCGATCCGACGCCGCTCATCGGCCACCGCATCGAGGATCTCCTGGCGATGGCCCGCCAGGGTGTCGACCCGCTGTCGCATCACCATCATCTGATCGGGACCGAGGAACCAGGCGGTGACGCGGGCGTAGCCGTGGGCGAGCCCCACGGTGAGGCGGGGCGCCACGCCGAGCATGATCACACTGAGGATGACTTGCAGCCCGAGAGTGCTGACCCCTACGCCCGCGAAGTACGCCCCGATCACCGCGACCGAGAGGACCCAGGCCGCCAGGGCGAGACTGAAGAAGATCATGGCAACGAAGAACCCCGAGAAGAGGAAGCCGGCCTGACGCCACCGGGCCGGATCACGAAGCCTCACCGTCAACCTCGGCCACCTACCCTCGGCGACCAGTCTGCGGCGGGGGCCGATTTCCACACTGAGCCAACGCGCCCGGCGCCTCTCGACCCTGGCGATGGCATCAATCGCCGCGAACGCCAACCAACTCAGAGGCAGACCGATCAGCACGATCACGAGTGGGATCGATATCGCCAGCAAGACGATCACAACGGCAAGCCACAACATCGAGGCGAAGAAACCGGCCGTCAGATAGCCAGCGGCAGCCCAGGTGGCCGGGCGTACCAGTGGGCCGAACCACCAGCCGACCACCGATCGCCAGTCGCCCCAATCGGGCTGCGTCGAAGCAGGCGGTAGGGCGGGCGACACGGTCACCTCGACAGTCTCGCCTACCGGGGCTGTGATCGTCATGCTGCACCCCTCAACGTAAGGCCCACCGGTCGCCTGGAGGCCTGGCGGGCCGCGGCCACTCCGATGAGGCTCACCGCCGCGACGGCTCCCGCCACTGCCAGCGGCACGCTGCCGGTCGCGAAGACCGTTCCGATCTCCACCGCATTCACCGACTCGAAGAAGCCGATTATCCCGACCGCTCCGTACCAGCCCGCAACCACACCCAACGCGGAGGCGACAAGGGCCAGAGGCACCAACTCTGTGATCAGAATCCGTCGCAGTTGATGCTTCTGTCCACCGATGGCCTGGAAGGTAGCGAGTTCATGGCGTCGTTCATAGAGGTTGACAGCCATGGCCGAACTCACACCGAGGACGGCCACACTCACCACGATCAGGCCGATCACCCAGAACACCTGAGCGATGAGATCACGGGCGGCGGCGTCCTCAGCGAACAGACCGTCGAGCGTGAACACATCGACTGTCACGGGCAAGGCCAGATCGAGCTGGTCTGCGGTGCCGGTCGACCAGAAAGCGTTGGCCCGGCCCTCTGCGCCAAGGTCAGCCGCCAGAACATCGGTCGGAATGTAGACGTCGCGGCCCCGGCTCGGATGCAGGCCCTGTACCTCGTATTCGCTCACCCCGGAAGCCAGCACCACCTCCAGGGTGCTGCCGACCTCAATGCCCTCGGCGGCGGCAAAGCCGGCCGACACGACCGCGCCTCGACTCCCGTCCAACCACTCTCCATCTCTGACGGCACGATCGATCATGACCGTGTCGGCCGCGAGTCCATAGATCGACACCTCCCAGTCGCCGACGTCACCGAACTCGACGATCACCGGTTCGATGGTGGCGTCACCATCAGCGAGCGAGGCATCGAAGGGCAATCCTGCATCAACCGCCTGGGCACCGCTCTGCCATGTCCACGGATCTAGTTGGGCCGTGTTGAAGACCGCAATCGAAGAGCCCAGACTGGCGACCGCTACCACCGCGGCCACACCGGACGCGAGCTGCACCACCACCGCGGTGGTGCGGGCTCGACGGTGAGCGCCGGCCCGTAGAGCCATCCGCTCGAACAGACCACCGGTGGGGATTCGGGCGAGAAGGCGATTGGTCCAACGGCCCCCAAAGGGAGACCCTTCCCGATCCCGAAGGGCATCGGCGAGGGGGAGCTTGGTGACCCGACGGGCTGCTCTTCCCGCCACCAGACGAGCGCCGACCATGGCGAAGGCCAAGCTGGCTGCAATCACCGTGCCGCTCACCGCGACGCCGGGCGTGATCCCCACGAACTGGGTGAGGATCATGCGGGCCACGACATTGGCGACCACGATCCCCAGGGGGATACCGATCAGCGCCCCGACTGCGGCAATGCCGAGCGCCATCCGGCGTAGCCGGCGTCGCAGCGGACGTCGGGCACCGCCGAGGGCCCGCATCACCGCCACCTCACGGGTGCGTTCGGTGATCAGGGTGTTCGTCGTGGATGCGAGAAGGGTCAAGGCCACCACGCCGGCCACCACACCGAGCAGACCGATCATGGTTGAGATCTGGACAAGATCCCCCTCGATCGGATGCCGGCCGTCGGGAACGGTGGTTGGGAACGAGAGATAGTTCGCGTCCTGATCGTTCAGCGAGGAGCGAAGGTCTTTCACCGCGAGGTCGAGATTGTCGGCGCCGGAGTCTGTCATACGGACCAGGATCCGGTTTGCTCCGTCGAACCCGGAGATCGACCGGGCCGTCGAGAGTTCGGTGTAGGCGACGTCGTCCGCCGTCCACCAGGTGGTGGTACCGATACCCACGACTTCCAACGATGCGTCGCCAAGGGTCAGGCTTTCGCCGATCTCGGCCACACCCTCGCTCACCAGCACCTCCCCGGAACCAGGGAGTCGGCCCAGATCGGGCTCGACGATGTTGATGCTCTGATCGGCGAAGTCGACGCCGATCATGCGGATGCTTCCATCATCGGTGGCAACGGTCCTGGAGATCCGTCCTTCGATCAGCTCGGCCCCGGGGATCACGATCGCTTCGATGTCATCGATGAGGGTGACGTCGGCTGCCACATGGGCGAGGTGGTCCTCAGCCGCCAGATCTCTCAGGGTGCCGGCGGCGACCCCTGGCACCGCGAACACGCCGATCGCCCCGACAGCGAGGGCGATTGCCAAGACGCTGGCGACTATCCGTGCCGGCGCTCGGCGCAACGAGCGGGTGAGCCATGTCACGACGCCACCGCCTCGGGGAGGATCCGTCCATCGACCATTCGCACGACACGGTCGGCCACTCTGGCCAGCTCGTCATCATGGGTGATGAACACGATTGTGGTGCCGGTCGCCCTCAGCTCGAGTAGCTGGCCGAATACGGCCTCACCGGTGGCTCGGTCGAGGCTGCCGGTGGGCTCGTCGGCCACCAACAGGTCGGGCTGCACCGCAACGGCTCGGGCAATGGCAACCCTCTGTTGCTCTCCGCCCGAGAGCTGGCTCGGGAGCCGATGGGTCTTCTCGGCCAGACCCACCTCGTACAGGGCGGCCTTGGCGGCGGCTCGGCGACCGCGCCGCTGACCGTTGAGCTTCAGCGCCAGCTCGACGTTTTCAGATGCCGTGAGGGTGGGCAGGAGGTGATAGTCCTGAAACACGATTCCCACATGACGACCTCTCCAGTGGGCGAGCTCATCATCGTCGAGCTGATCGATGCGAGTGCCGGCGGCCACGATCGAGCCCGCGGTGGGCCGATCGATTCCGGCGAGGAGTCCGCCGAGGGTTGACTTCCCCGAGCCCGAAGGGCCCACCAGGGCGACCACTTCGCCCCGGCCGAGGGCCAGGTCGACCCCGTCGACGGCGGTCTGGGCCGCATCACCCTTTCCCCAGACCCGGGTGAGATCGCGTGCTTCCAGCATCACCTCGGGAGCGAACGCAGCGGTCGGTGCTCCAGGGATTACGAGTGGGTTTGTCGGAGGGATCAGAGTTTCGGTCGTCATACCCCAATCGTTGAGCAGCGTCGGTGTCGACGAAATGGAGCAGTCCCGTCAATCTGTGGTGGGGTTAGCCCCCCTACCCCGAAGAAATCTGGCATCTTCGTGTCACACTCGATGGGTGAAGTGCCTCTCATCTATCAGCCGGAACAATCCGGTCTGTAGAGGAGAATCATGACCACATTCGAACTTGCCCGCTTCACCGTCGATCCGACCCGCACCGACGAACTGTTGGCCGCCCGTCCCGCCATGGCCGCGGAACTGAAGGAACACTGCCCCGGGTTCATCCAGCTCTGGCTCCTGCGACTCGACGAGAAGACCTGGCTCGATGTGGTCGAGTGGGAAACGCGAGAAGACGCCGACCGGGCTCTCACCATCGTGCCCGAGCATCCCGGCTGCCAGAAGATGTTCGGCTTGATCGAGGAAGTGATCGGGATGGACCACGGTGAAGTGGCCGACCGGGTAGTGCCCGTTGGCTGAGCCGACACTCGAACAGCTGGCCGAGCAGGCGACCCGGGGCGATCGCGACGCCCTGGAGTCGCTCTGCCGCGAGCTCCAGCACATGGTCTACCGCCTGGCTCTGCGCTTCTTTTCGACGCCTGAAGATGCCGAAGACGCCACCCAGGAGATCCTGGTGAAGGTGGTCACCAATCTCGGCTCATTCGAAGGCCGCTCCAAGCTCACCACCTGGGTGTACACCATTGCATCGCGCCACCTGGTGCGGTCGCGGCGTCGCGCCATCGAGTCGTCGGTGCAGGGAAGCGAGGCATTCGGGGGATGGCTCGACCGCAACCTCGCCACCCACGACTACGACGCCTCCGGCGAGGCGGAATACAAGCTGCTGTGCGGCGACGTCCGGATTTCGTGTACTTACGGGATGCTGCTGTGCCTCTCGCGTGATCTGCGGATCGCATACCTCCTCGGCGACCTTCTGGGGATGCCCGACCGTGAAGGGGCCGAGATCCTCGATATCAGCCCCGCCGCTTTTCGTCAGCGGCTGGCCCGGGCCCGCAAGACCATGCGTCAGATCATCTCCGGTCGGTGCGGCCTGGTCAGCGAGACCAATCCGTGCCGCTGCAGTCGCCAGATCGAATCCAGTCTCAGCCACCAGATTCTCGATCCCGAGAATCTCCGACATGCTCGATCGGGCGGAGTGACCGCGCCCATCTCTACCAGCGTGCTGGTGCGGGCGGCTGAGCAACTCGACCATGCCGAGGCCATCGCCGAAATCTATCGGTCCGACCCTGAGTGGCTGGCACCCGCCGGCGTCTGGGCCGGCCTTCAGAAGGCTTGCCCCGATCTCCTCGGCTGATCCGGCGATCAGGCCGTGGCTTCGAAGAGCTTTCCGGTGGTAGTGGCCAGGAAGGCATCGAAGGGAACATCTTCCTGCTTCAGGAAGCCCTGACGGGGAAGTCGGCCGTGATTCACCATCTCGATGATCGCGGCCACAGATCCCGCCGTGGTCCAGGCAATGGCGGTGCGGCTCTCCCCCGCGATCACCCGGGAAGTGAAGGCCCGCACGTACTCGTGGCGGGTGAGCTGACCGTCGATACGGCCCTCGGCCGCCACATGGATGTAGACGACATCGTCGTCGACCGGTGGCTTGGCGTTGGTGAGGATCTCACCGGCCAACTCGCGTCGCTCTCTCATCAACAGCTCATGGAAGAAGAAGTTCATGAGGCGCATGTGGCCCGGGTAGCGCATGGTCTTGTAGTCGATGTTGTCGACCCGGCCGAGATAGGTCTCACACATCGTGCCCAGCCCGCCCGAGGTGGTGAACGCTTCCAGCTGTATCCCGTCGACATAGATCGTTTCGCGCCACTCCATCGGCGACACCCACTTGCGCACGCCTTCCTCGATCACCTCGCAGTCGTTGAGGTACTCGTTGACCACGCCCTCGGGCGACCAGTTGAAGGCGTAGCCCATGAGGCCGGTGGGGTGCTGGGGAAGGGCACCCACCCGCATTCGAAGCGACCGGCAGTGGTCGAACATCTCGATCTGCGATGCCGCGACGATGCCCACGAACCCCGGCGCAAGCCCACACTGAGGGGCCATGAGTCCTCGTGAATCGGCGGCCAGTTCGCGTATCCGCTGGGTGGTGGGCACGTCTTCTGTGAGATCGAAATAGTGGATGCCCAGCTCGCTCGCAACTTCGGCGACCCCCACATTGAGGTGATACGGCAGACACGACAGCACCGCGTCGACCGACTTCAACTCCGAACGCAGGGCTGCGGCATCGGACACGTCGGTGGCTCTCACATCGATGCCGGGCGCCGCTCTCACCGTCCTCTGGTCGTGCCCGATGACCGCGAAGCCGGCGCTCTTCAAGAGCTCGGCGGCGAGCATCCCCACCTTTCCGAGGCCGAGCACGGCGACGCTTTCGATCATGGACTCGTCAGCCTTGCTCATCGCTCGCCTCGCTCAAATCTCGAAAGTGATGCCCTGAGCCAGGGGAAGCTCGCGGGAATAGTTGACGGTATTGGTCTGGCGGCGCATGTAGCCCCTCCACGCATCAGAGCCCGACTCGCGGCCGCCGCCGGTGTCCTTCTCGCCTCCAAACGCACCACCGATCTCGGCACCCGAGGGGCCGATGTTGACATTCGCTATGCCACAGTCGGAGCCCACCGCGGATAGGAACTGCTCGGTCTCGCGCACGTCGGTGGAGAAGATGCACGACGACAAGCCCTGAGGAACGTCGTTGTGTTGGGCGATCGCCTCGTCGAGTTCGCGGTAGCGCATCACATAGAGGATCGGGGCGAAGGTTTCCTCTCGGACGATCTCGGTTTGTGAGGGCATCTCCACGATCGCCGGGTTGACGTAGAAGGCGTCGGGATGCTCGGAGGCCAGAATCCGTTCGCCTCCATGCACTATTCCGCCGTCGGCTCGGGCCCGGTCGAGCGCATCCTGCATGTTGTGGTGAGCTTGAGCATCGATCAAGGGGCCCACGAGTATTTCGTCGGCTAGCGGGTCGCCGATGGGAAGCCCTGCATAGACCGAGCGAAGTCGGGGCACGAGCTCGTCGTAGATGTCTTCGTGCACGATCAGGCGCCGCAGGGAGGTACAACGTTGCCCGGCGGTGCCGACCGCGGAGAACACGATGGCCCGCACGGCCAGCTCGAGATCTGCCGACGGCGCCACCACCATGGCGTTGTTGCCACCGAGCTCGAGAATGCAACGGCCAAAGCGGGCCGCCACGACCGGTCCGACGGCGCGCCCCATCCGCACCGACCCGGTGGCCGACACGATGGCGACATCCGGGCTCGCCGTGAGTGCCTTACCCGCTTCGACGCCGCCGATTACCACCTGGGACAGGCCCTCGGGCGCATCGCCGAACCGGGCCATGGCCCGCTCCACGATCTTCTGGGTGGCGAGGGCGGTGAGAGGGGTCTTCTCCGAAGGCTTCCAGACCACCGGATCACCACACACCAAGGCCAGCGCAGCGTTCCAACACCACGGCGCCACCGGGAAGTTGAACGCGGTGATGATCGCGCACGCACCAAGCGGGTGCCAGGTCTCGCGCATGGCGTGGCCGGGCCGCTCCGATGCGATGGTGAGGCCGTAGAGCTGACGCGACACGCCGACCGCGAAGTCGCAGATGTCGATCATCTCCTGAACCTCACCGAGCCCCTCCTGCAGGATCTTGCCGCACTCCAGGGCCACGAGCGCACCCAGTGCTTCCTTGTGGGTTCTGAGTTCTTCGCCAATCAGGCGCACCAGCTCACCCCGGCGGGGGCCCGGCACCTGACGCCAAGCCTCGAAGGCGGTCGCCGCCCTCGTGATGATCTCCTCTACGTCGTCTGCACTGTGCTCACCCAGGAGGGCGATCTCGCTCCCGTCGATCGGGGTCGTGACCGAGAGGGTGCCTTCACCCAACTCAGATGGGCCGAGGCCCACCGCATCGAGAACCGTGGCGTGTGACATGAACATGACCTTTCGTCGAACCGAACCGGCTAGAGCCGCTCTTTCACCAGATTGAGACCATCCGCGAGGGCAGCGACAAGGGCATCGATCTCGGAATCCCCCATCGCCGTGGACATCGCCGCTGAACAGGTGTTGATCATGATGAACCCCTCGTCGAAAAGGTGGTCCAGTAGCACCGTCAGCGCCTGAGACTCCTGGGCCGTGGAGAAGGCCGATCGGTAGTCGTGGGGAGCCGTCGCCTTGAGGTGAACTCTCAGCATCGAGCCGCCCCCGGTGACACAGGCTGGAATTCCTACCGCCCCTATCACCTCCTCGACGCCAGCCCGGGCCCGGGCACCGAGCCGGTTGACGTGGCGCGCCGCGTCGTGATCGAAAAGTTCCATGGCCGTCAGGCCGGCTCGCATCGTGACCGGGTTGGCCGAGAACGTGCCCGAGTGAGGGAAGCGCACGCTGTCGGCCAGAGGATCCATCACGCTCATCACTTCGCGACGCCCGGCGAGCGCTCCGACCGGGAACCCGCCGCCGATGATCTTGCCCATGGCGGTGAGATCGGGCGAGATGTCGTACCACTCCTGGGCACCGCCGTAGCTCGACCGTAGGGAGATCACCTCGTCGAACACGAGCAGCACTCCGTGGCGCGCGGTCCAGTCGCGAAGGGCTTCCACGAATTCGGTGGTGGCGGGAACGAGGCCTACGCGGTGAGGCATCGGATCCAGCAGCACACAGGCCAGATCGGCGGCGTGGCGATCCAGGATGGCAAGTGAGGTGGCCGGGTCGTTGAAGGGCAGCACCACCACATCTTCGAGCGCCTTGGCGGGGGTGCCGTGAGCCACGGGCACACTCGACGGGCTGTCATGGTCACCCCAGGTGTCGGGAGTGGACGTCTGGCTGACCTCCGCATAGTCGTAGGCCCCGTGGTAGGCACCCTCGGCCTTGGCGATCTTCGCCTTCCCGGTGAACGCTCTCGCTGCCTTCAGACAACCCATCACCGCTTCGGTGCCGGAGTTGACGAAGCGGATGAGCTCGAAGGTGTCGTTGCGGCTGCATATGTGCTCGGCGAAGGCGACTTCGGCTTCGGTGGCGAGCGTGAAGGCAGTGCCCTTCCCGACCTGATCGGCGACCGCTTCCACGATCGCGGGATGGGCGTGGCCGTGGATGAGCGATGCCATGTTGTTGGCGAAGTCGATCCGGGTGACCCCCTCGATGTCGGTGATGCGACAACCGGCCGCGCTCTCCACATAGGCGGGGTGGGGCTTTCTCAGGATCGTGTTGCGGCTGACACCGCCCGGCAGCACCCTCTTGGCTCTCTCGTAGAGTGCCTCACTCTTCGACGCCGGCACTTCCTGTGGATTCATCGCCAGTGCCCGTCGATGATCGCCAGTGAAGCGCCGGTGCGCTCACGGACGTACTCGAAGTCGACTCCGGGCGCGAGTTCGACCAGCTGGAACCCTTCGGGGCCGATGTCGATCACCGCCAGGTCGGTGTAGATCCGGTTGACCACAGCCGGGCCGGTGAGCGGGAACGAACATGCCTCCACCAGCTTCGGGTCGCCGTTCTTCGTGCAGTGCTGGGTGATCACCCGCACCGAGCCGACGCCGGCCACGAGGTCCATCGCTCCACCCACTGCGGGCACCGCATCGGGTTCACCGGTGGACCAGTTGGCCAAGTCGCCCGACTCCGACACCTGCATGGCCCCTAGAACACAGACATCGATGTGACCCCCTCTGATCATTACGAAGCTGTCGGCGTGATGGAAATACGACGCCCCGGGCACTGCGGTGACCCGACGCTTCCCGGCGTTGATGAGTTCGGGGTCGCCCTCATCTGACTCTGGGGCGGGCCCCATTCCGAGCAGGCCATTTTCGGTGTGGTAGATCACCTCTCGCCCCTCGGGCACGTACTTCGCCACCCGCTCGGGGATGCCGATACCGAGATTGACGTAGGAGCCGTTTTCGATATCGCGTGCGGCGCGTTGGGCCATCTCCTCGCGGCTCCATCCGACCGACTCCTCCGGGCTGGTCATGGGTAGACCTCTCCTCGGGCCACCAGATCCGATTCGTGGGCCGGGTTCTCGACCTGCACGACACGGTCGACGAAGATTCCCGGCGTCACCACCACCTCGGGATCCAACTCCCCGACCACAACGATATTGGCCGCCTGGGCCACCGTGGTGGAAGCTGCGGTGGCCATTATCGGGCCGAAGTTGCGGGCGGTCTTGTTGTAGACGAGGTTGCCGTGGCAATCGGCGTGGCTGCACCTGATGAGAGCGAAGTCGGCGGTGAGGCCGAGTTCCATCACATAGTCGCGACCATCGAATGTGCGGCGCTCCTTCCCTTCCTCGAGAGAGGTGCCGACGGTGGTGGGCGTGAAGAAGGCTGGGATTCCCGCGCCGCCGGCCCGGATGCGTTCGGCCAGGGTTCCCTGCGGAACCAGCTCCAGCTCGATGCGACCGTCGCGGTAGAGCTCAGGGAACACACTCGACCCGGCGCTCTTGGGGAACGAGCAGATGAGCTTCGAGACCTGGCCGGACTTCAACAAGGCCGCCAGGCCCACTTCGCCGCTGCCGGCGTTGTTGTTGACCACTGTGAGGCCCGACGCGCCCTGGTCGATGAGGGCATGGATCAATTCGATCGGGCTCCCCGCCTCTCCGAACCCACCGATCATCACGGCCGCTCCGTCGCCGATATCGGCGACGGCCTCGGCCGGTGTCGGGACCTGCTTGTCGATCATGATCGGGCGGCGAGACTGATGGGTTCAGGCCCCGCCGGCAACCGACAGGACGGGATCGGCCGTTTCGACAGTGCGGTCGTACTCGAAGAGACCGGCCTCGTCGTAGATGACCCGGTCGGCGTAGTCGTCGAACCAGATTGCATCGGGGTTGCGGCCCACGATGCATACCTTGCCCCGATCCGGCGCTCCGTGGAAGTTGCGCAGGATCTTGAAGATCAACACGCCGTTCTCGGTGCCGGCGACCCCCGGGATGGGTTCGCTGGTGACCGCGGCGACCTCGGTCTTGCCCTTGTAGTGGGTGATCGACAACCGCGCGTGAGCCTCCACCCCGGAGAGCCCCTTCTGAGACTCGTTGAGGATGTGCCAAGCGGTCTCGATCGGCACGTTGAACGCCTTGTGGGCGACAATGTCGCGACCACAGAAGAAGTAGTGGTTTTCCACACCCACCCGCTTGAGCGCCCTCTGCATGATGCGCAGGGCGCCGGGGTCGTCGTTGATGCCCTTGATGATCGGGGCCTGGTTCTCGACGCTGATCCAGCCGCGGGAGACGAGACCGTCCATCGCGAGCCTGGTGGCTTCGATCCACTTCATCGAACCATTGGGGTTCTCGGTGTAGGACCCGTCGGTGGCGCGCTCGAGGAACTCGTCGGGGTGATTGAAGTGCACGAGGATCCTCAATCCCACGTGGGGGTAGGTCTCGTGGAATCGGTCGAGCATCGACAAGAACGCGGCGTCGAAACGGTCGGGGTGAAACGCCATCTCTTTGGTGCCGACGCGGATGGACTCGATACCGGCCTCGGCGAGGGCCGCGAACCAGGCCGCTATCTTGGTGTTGGGCAACACCATCGGATCGCCGCCCGACAGCAGGATCTCGCGCAGCTTTTCTCGCCCCGACTCGGGGTGACGGCCACCGTTGTCGCTGACCTCACGATTGTGGGTCGTCACATAGTGGGTGACTTCACCGATCTGGGCGAGGCCTTTCGGGGCAACGGTGCCATCGGCGCGTTCGATGTCCTTGCGAGCGATGAGTTCCTCGCGGTAGCAGAAGCGGCAGTGCGAGGAGCAGGTGGACACGACGTACATGAGGCCCATCTCGTACTTGTGGAGTAGGCCCTCCACCGGGCTGAAGTCCATCTGGTGGCCGGGATCCTCCGATCCGGCGAGGTCGACGGTCTCGTCGGGGCTGGCTTTCACCAGGCGTTGGAGCGGAGCGCTCGTCTTGGCCAGCTCACCGTAGTGACGGGTGATCTTCACCGGCATGCGCGACTCGACGTCGCGTTCGGTTCCCTCGATCGCAACGAAGGCCTCGAGTTCGGTCGGCGAATAGAAGCCCTTGATGTAGTCGGGTTCCCGGCCCTCGGTGAAGACGTTGAGACCCTTGATGATCTGGCGGTCGTACTTGGGGTTCTCGACGGTGTCGAGGAAGGCCTGCTCGCGGGCGCTCGGTACGTACTTCTCCGCTTTGGTCATGATCGTCACCTCGGGCTGGTCGCCTCGCGAGTGTATTCAGTTGGCCGGCGCCGAACGATCGACCGCGGCGAAGAGTTCGGGGAACACCTTCGCCACCTTGGCGGTGAGATAATCGCCGTAACGGCCATCCCAGGCGTGCACGCTGGCGCCGTCCCACCGCATGGCCGCATCGTCGGACTGGGGCGAGCCTTCGAGGGGCATCGGCGTGACCACCGCATCCCACGACGGATCGAAGAAGAAGGGGAAAGAAAGTCGGCCCGTGCTCGCTGTGTTGCGAACCCGATGAGCCGTGGAGCGGTAGCGGCCCTCGGTGAGACGATCGATCATGTCGCCGATGTTGCAGACGATCACGCCGGGGTCGGCCGGAACGTCGATCCAGCGGTCGCCCGATCTCACCTGCAAGCCAGGGTTGTCGTCCTGGGCGAGAAGGGTGAGTAGGCCGTAGTCGGTGTGCTCACCTACTCCCCACGAGTTGGAATCGGGTTCGGTGGGCGGATAGCGGAATATCCGAAACAGGATGGTGGGATCGGCGGTGATGTGCTCCTCGAACCAGCCAGGTGTCAGACCGAGCCCCACGGCGATCGCCCGCATCAGGGCATGAGCGAGCGGGTCGAGCCAGGCCAAGATGACGGGGCCGAGTTCTGCGGGATCGTCAGGGAAGCGGTTCGCGCCGTGAAGAGGCGTACCGGCCACGACCTGAGAATGATCGACACCGTGTTCGAGTCCGACGTAGAGGCCTTCCTTGCCGTCGGGTCGGCCTGAAGTGAGTTCGCCGCCCAAAGGGAACCAGCCCCGCCAGGCCGAACCACCGCTGGCCATCGCAACCAGGGCCTTCTCCTCGGCCGGACGGCTGAAGAAGTCGCCGGCGTGGCGTTGCATGGCGTCGAGCAGGCTGAGATCCAATCCATGGCCGGCAATGCGGAAGAACCCAGTGTCGCGGCACTCCCGGTCGATCTGCTCCGCAACGGCTGCCGCGCCCGTGGCTCCGGCAAGGAGGGGCGAGACGTCGATGACAGGTAGCGAGTCAGCCAAGTGAGCACATTAGCCCCGGTGCCGGTTAAGAAACCTGCGTCCATTCGCATCGGGCTCCGTCATAGGGGTGACGACCACATGAGAGGACCAGAACAATGACCATGACCGACGCGAGAACCGGAGTCGAAGCGGCTGATTCGTCGACCACGACACTGGAGATCGACTTCCTGTACATCGATCTCGATACCTGCCGTCGCTGCGGAGGCACAGATGTCAACCTCCACGAGGCGATCGAACTGACCCGCCCTGCACTCGCCACCGCCGGTATCGGGATCACGCTTACCCAACGGCTCATAGAGAGTTCGACCCAGGCTGTCGAACATCGACTGCTCAGCTCACCCACCATCCGGATCGGTGATGCCGACATTGCCGGCGAACTCGTCGAGAGCACATGTTCTGACTGTGGCGCGCTGAGTGCTTGTGGCGACAACACCCAGTGCCGAGTATGGACCTATCACGGAGAGGAATTCTCCGCGGCCCCGACCGGACTCATCGTCGAGGCGATTCCGACCGCCGCCGCCGGCATCACGGCGGAGACCGAGCCCTATCCGGGTCTCCCCGAGAACCTCGAGCGGTTCTTCGACGGAGGAGCATCGAACGCGGCAAGCGAGCCAGACTGTGGCTGTGGATCCAGCTGCTGACGACCAGGTGAGCGAGGTGTGGGGCCAGACCCAGGCCCAGCTCCGAGCGTTCCTGGCCCGCCTCGCGCCGGTTTCGGCCGACGTCGACGATCTCCTCCAAGAAACCTTCATCAAGATGTATCAGGCCGCCGATCGACTCGACGAGGTCGACCAGATCGATGCCTGGCTGTACCGGATCGCCCGCAATGTACTCATCGACCACGGGCGCTCGCCTCGCTCGAAGCACGAGACTCCTTTTGCTACCGCGGACGATCAGGCGCCAGGTCCCTCCGGTGCCGCGTCTGAGTCGAGCATCGAGGACGAGACGGCATCACGGCGCGAGCTCGCCGCCTGCATCCGCCCGATGCTGTCGGCTCTGCCAGGGGACCAACGAACGGCTCTCGAGCTGACCGACCTGGGCGAGCTCAGCCAGGTTGAGGCGGCTAGCGCGGAAGGGGTGTCGGTTTCGGGTATGAAATCAAGGGTGCAACGAGGTCGTCACCGACTTCGTGCCGAACTCACCAGATGCTGTCGGGTCGAACTCGATCGTCGGGGCGCGATCATCGACCACCAGCCCGTGCCGACGGCTGGATCCGACGAATGCTGTCCTCCGCTGGCTACTGGCTGATTTCGCCGGATTCAGGGGCTGACGCTGCTCGCGGCGGAGTCGGCGATCTGCTTACCCGCCCACACCGACGGGATTCGATCCGCCCACGGTGCCGCCGACTCGATCTGCGATGCGAGCCGAATCAGGATGTCCTCGCCCGCGTAGGGTCCCACGAACTGCACGCCGACCGGCAAGCCCTCACCCGACTCGTGGAGGGGAAGAGAAATCGCGGGCTGACCAGTGATGTTGAACTGGGCCGTGAAAAGCATGATCTCGGTCACCCGGTGACCTCCCAGCTGCGGATCACTCAGCCAGCCGATCTCGGGCGGAGGTACCGCGAGGGTGGGGGTGACAAGGATGTCGAATCCGTCGTCGGCCCACCAACTCGCCATCCGACGCTGCCATGCATGGGTCCAGGCGACACCGCCGAGATAGTCCTGGGCCGACAAGGCCATGCCGATCTCGTAGAAGAGCCAATTGTCGGGCTCGACGTCGTCGCTGGTGACGGGCCGCTCCAGTGCCTCGGCCAGGATCTCAAAGTCTGCCGCGGTCGACGCGGCGAGGATCTGTACGAAGTGATCGGGAAAGCCGGGGTCTCGTATCGCAGCCGGTTGGGCGAGTTCGACATGGTGGCCGAGCCCTTCGAGAAGGCGGCCTGCAGACTCAACCGCGGCGACGCAGTCGGCGTGGGACACACCATCGGGAACGGTGGGGGCCAGCCCGATACGGAGATGGCCGGGGGCGGCGCCGACCTCGCTCGCGTAGGGACGCACCGGTGGCGGCGCGTAGTAGGGGTCGCCTGGCTCGGGGCCACTGATGCCATCGAGAGCGGTGGCGGTATCGCGAACCGAACGGGTGACCACACCGTCGATGGTGGCTCCGGCCCAGCCCTCACCCAGATCAGGGCCCTGCGAAACACGGCCCCTCGTGGGTTTCAGGCCGACGAGGCCACATTCGCTGGCTGGGATTCGTATCGAACCGCCGCCGTCGTTTGCGTGCGCTATGGGCACGAGGCCCGCAGCCACCGCGGCGGCCGAACCGCCGCTCGAGCCACCCGTGGAATGGTTGAGGTTCCAGGGATTGCGGGCAGGGCCGTAGGCGATCGATTCGGTGGTGATCGTCGATCCGAACTCAGGGGTGTTGGTGCGGCCGAGGGCGACGAGTCCGAGCGCCTTGAATCGTTGATACAGATAGGAGTCGTGGGGCGAGGTGTAGCCCGCGTCTCTGAGGGCCACACATCCCTGATGATGGGGCTCACCGGAAATCGTGCACCCCAGGTCTTTCACCAGGAACGGCACACCGCTGAACGGGCCGTCGGCCGGTCCGTCCGTTGCCTCAGCACGCGCCGCATCGAACCGGGAATGGATGACTGCGTTGAGCTGAGGGTTCACAGCCTCTACGCGGCTGATCGCCTCCTCGACCAGTTCGAGGGGAGACGCGTCGCCGCGTCGCACCATCTCGGCCAACTCGGTCGCGTCGGGCTGAAGCATCACAGCGTTCCCTTTCGGCGTCGCGCCAGGGATGTTAAGCCTCAGCGGCGTGTCGCCACGAATCTGCGACCAGTCCTCGAGGCGGTCTAGGCAACCGCCAAAACCTCTTCGAGTCCTGCCTGCACACAATCGAGCAACACATCGGGGTCGGGCACCGCTGCCGCGTCTGTGGCGATACCGATCTCGGCAATGCCGTCGTAACCGTAGAGAGTTGCGTTCATGCCCGAACCACTGAGCGGGCCGAATCCGATGAGGCGCTCGATCCTGGCGCCCGAAACAAACACCGGGCACGGGGGCCCGGGCACATTCGACGTGACGAAGTCGATGGCCTTGAGCATGGCACCGGTGAGAGGGGTGAACACCGCGGGGCCGAGGCTGAACAAGGCAGTCGAGATCTGACCGACCCGGGCGTAGGCGGGCTCGGCCCTCTGCTCTTTGACCAGCACTCCGACAGCCCGCATCCTCACCACCGGGTCGTCGATTCCCAGGGGCACCGGGAACCGCGCGGGAGCGAAACTGTTGCCCGCTGCGTCGCCGAGATCGCCCGCGGCCCGCACATTGATCGGCATCGTCATCCTCAACTCGTCGACCATGGCGTCGTGGTGGCGGTGGTAGCGGGCCAACCCGCCCAACATGGCGGCCACATAGGCGTCGTTGAGCGTGCCGTCGGCGACCTTCGCCGCCGCCTTGAGTCGGTCGATTTCGGTGGTGAACGCGTCGAAGTGGGCCGACATCGAGCGCTCACCCATGATTGGACTCATCGGGGTGCTCACCGGCCGAAGAGCCCGGGCGATGGAACTGGCGGTGTCGGCCATCGCCTTGGAGGTTCCGATCGGATCGCGGGCGTAGTCGACCACTCCACGACCGAGCGCGGCGGCACCTCCGATGGTGCGACGGATCCCGGCCTCGGCCTGGTGCTGGATCGCCTTGCTAATGTGGCTGCCGTCGGAGGATCGCCGGCCTGGTGACGCCTCCCGCGTCGAGCCTGCGTCGTGATCAGCAGGATCGCCGGAGGGCTCACGATCGAGATCCATAAGCGCGCCGGCCATGTTGACCAGCCCCACCCCATCGCCGATCGCGTGGTGCAGCTTCATGACCACACCGACCCGGCCCTCGGCCATGGCATCGAGGACGTGAAACTCCCACAGGGGGCGATCCTTGTCGAAAGCCTGGGCCGCGATCGGCGCTGTGTGATCGAAGAGATCCCTGAGGTCGCCTGAACCACCCAGTCGTCCCCGCCGGATGTGGTAGTCGGGATCGAAGAGAGGGTCGGCCTCCCATCTCGGAGGTGCTATTCCGGCCGGGTCGGCCACCACCCTCTGGTTGAGGCGGGGAATCGTGGCCACCGCCTTGTCGAGCGAGGCATTCAGGCGTTCCTCGTCGGGCATCTTGTCGAGGACCCACACCGTGGTGATCGTTGATCGCAGGATCGGATCTCGCTCCATGTGCCACATGAGCGCGTCGGTCTCGCTCATCCAATCGGCGTATTCGATCTCGGACATGTGATCCTCCGGCCCCTCGACCGTACCCCTCCCAGGAGCGGGGATTCGAGGTCGGCGGGTCAGCGCAGCATGGAGAGGATCATCACACTGGGCTCGAGCGCGGTGACGGAATGAGGCATGTGAGGGGGCATGTGCAGCCACGATCCCGGCCCCGCCTCGAGCGTGTCGCCGTCGAGACCGATCTCCATGCGCCCCGAGATCACCTGGACCACCGCGGGCACCGAAGCGGTGTGTTCGGTGAGCACCTGGTCACGATCGAACGCAAAGAGGACCACCCGGCATTGGTCGTCTCTGAACAGGACCTTCGACAGGGTTCCTTCCTCAGGGATCTCGATGCTTCCGGCAATGTCGTCGAACCAGACATAGGACCCGTCGTCAGGCATCATCGCTCCCGATGACCGCCGTGGCCTTCACCTCGGCCCGCGCTCTTCTCTCGACGAGGGCCGTGGTTCCCACCGCGGTCCACGCGGGGTAGGGCTCGGTGATCACCGCGTCCTTGGCCGCGATGAAGTCGACGATCTCGGCCATGTCGACATGGAACGAGGTGAGTTCGACGATGTCGGCGACCGTGGCCCCGGCGGCCTCCAGCGTTGCTGCCAACTGGGCAAAGGCGGCCGCGAACTCTTCAGCTGCGGTGTCGGGGATCCGGCCGTCGTCGCCTCGGCCGATGATGCCCGACACATAGACGGTGTTGTCGACTCGAAACGCCGGGGCGAAATGGAAGCGCTCGTACGCCACCTCCTCACCTTCGGGGATGATCGGCTGTCGGGTAGTCATGAAACCTCCGGTGGGTCGCCACTGCGAAAACTAGTCGGTGGCCGTGAGTTCCTTCATCTGGGTCATGTAGGTGGCCATGTCGAAGTAGTCGCGCCACAAACTGATCTTGCCGTCGGTGATCTCGAACACGCCGGCGAGGGGCAACTCGAGCCAGCCATCACCGATCTTGAACCGATCGAGGCGCTCGTTGAACACGACGTTGCCCTGCTCGAACTGGCGGAGGATCCGCCAATCGACCTCGCTGGCGGGGGCCAAGAAGCCCGCCAACGTGTGGGCCATCGCCTCAGGGCCAACGATGGCGTCGAAAGGCATGTTCTCGTAGGACACGTCGGCGGTGACCATGGCGGTGGCCGCTCTGATGTCCTTACGTTCGATCGCCGCGATGAACGCGGTGACGATTTCCGCCGGGCTCGGCTGGTCGGTTGAACTCACTGGAATCTCCTGTTGCTCACGGCTGATAGCCCCGGGCGACAGCCTCGAAGATCATTTCCCGCTGCAACTCGTTGGCCCCTTCTCCCCATTCGTTGATCTTGCAGTCGCGGTAGAAGCGCTGGGCCGGACTGTCAAGCATGTACCCGTTGGCCCCGTGGAGGTGCAGGCAGCGCTCGCTCACCCAGGTGGCGGTCTCCGAGGAGACGAGTTTGGCGATCGACGCGTCGGTGTCGTAGGCCTCGCCCCGATCGAGTTTGTCGGCCGCGGAGTACACGAGGTGGCGCACCGCCCGCAGCCGGGCGGTCATTTCGCCGATCGTGAGTCTCACCGCCTGCTTCGCCGCCAGCGGAGCACCGAACTGCTCGCGCGTGCCGACATGGGCGACGGCCGCGTCGAGCGCAGCTCGCCCCAGTCCGAGGGCCAGTGCGCCGGCGAACACACGGCCTTCGGAGAGAACGGCGAGGCATTGGCGAAATCCGCCATCGAGTTCGCCGACGAGGCGGTCGGCACCGACAACGCAGTCGTCGAAGTGGAGCTCGGCCAGCTCCGACGGGCGCATACCCAGCTTCGCCATCTTGGTGCGGGTGAGACCCTCACTGTCGCCGTCGATCGCGAAGACCGAGAGGCCCCTCAGCTTGCCGGGCTCTTCGGAGGTGCGGGCAACCACCAGGATCAGGTCGGCGAAGGTGGCGTTGGTGATGTACATCTTCGAACCGTTGAGCACGAAGTTGTCGCCGTCGCGTTTCGCAGCGAGCCTCACCTGGGTGACATCGGCACCGGAGTCGGGTTCGGCGTAGGCCCACGCACCCGTGATGTCGCCGGCGAGAAGGCCGGGCACGAATCGCTCGATCAGCTCAGGATCGGCGACACGGGCCAGCCCGGCCGCGGCCAGAGATGTGTGGACATAGATTCCGAGGGCCGCGCCCGCCGAGCCTCGGGCGAGTTCCTCGAACATCACACAGCGCTCCACCGGTCCCCCACCCGATCCGCCGAGCGATTCGCTGAACCCGACTCCGAGCCAGCCGAGATCGCCGAGCGTCTTGAACAGGTGCATCGGATAGGTGTGTTGGGATTCATCGCGGTCCCACGCCGTGGCGTGGGGCGAGATTTCGGCTTCCACGAACCGAGCCACCTGAGCTCGGAACTCTTCCTGGGTGGCCGACAGCTCAGACACCTCGGAACTCCGGCGGCCGCTTCTCCTGGAAGGCCTTCACGCCTTCACGGTGGTCGTCGGTCTGGATGCATTGCACCTGGGCGAATATTTCGAACTCGAACTCGGCGTTCATGTCGACTCCGAGCGAGCGGTGGATGGCCCGCTTGGTCCAGGCGTGGGCGATCGGAGGGCCGGCTGCGAGCTTGGCCGCGAAGGCCGCCACCTCCGCAGGGTGATCTTCGGCGGCCACCACCCGGTGCACCAATCCGATCTTGAGCGCCTCGTCGGCCTTCACCAGCCGGCCCGAGAACATGAGGTCTTGGGCCGTGCCGAGCCCGACCATCCGGGGCAGGAACCAACCGGCCGACATGTCGCAGCCGGCCAGACCGATCTTGGTGAACGGCGCTCCCAGACGGATCCCTTCCGCCGCGATCCGAAAGTCGGATGCCAGGGCGAGCCCAAACCCGCCACCGACGGTGTTTCCGTGTAGGGCGGCCACGACCGGCTTGTCCATACCGACGATGGCCCGGACCGGGTCGAGATAGCTGCGCACGATCGGTTCCCACTCCTGGGGTGGTCGCTCGATCATCTCGCCCTGATCCGCACCGGCACAGAAGGTCTTCCCGTTGCCCGCCAGTACCACGACCCTCACTTCCGAGGATTCGCCCATCATGTCGAGCGCATCGGTGAGCTCGCCGACGTTGACGTTGGTGAGGGTGTTGAGCCGGTCGGGTCGGTTGAGCGTCACCGTGCCGATCCCATCGGAGATGTCGGTGAGGATGTCGTCACTGGGGGCGGTCATGGGGTGTCCTTGGAGTCGGGAACGATGACGGTTCGGGCCGCGCCGAACGGTTCGGAGAAGATGGCAGCCGATCTGCTGAGTTCGACTTCGCGTTGGACCGACGCCGAAACGTCGATGCGCCCCGCGGCGATGAGGCCCAACACGGTTTCGATCTCGGCCGGGGTCGACCCGAACGATCCGAGCACCGACAGCTCCGACCCTATGAACATGGCGAGGGGTGGCAGTCTCGGGCGTCCCCCGCCTACGCCCACCACCACCAGGCGTCCGCCGGCAGCAAGGGCCGACAGGCCGAGCTCTACGGTCTCGGCCCGCCCCACACATTCGAGCACGAGGGTGGCGCCACGGGCGAGGCGGCGGAGGGCCCGATCGGGCTCCTGTTCCCCGCTTGGGTCGAGCACGGCATCGGCTCCTGCGGCGAGCGCGGCGTCGCGTGCCTCGGGAGCAGGGTCGACGGCGACGACACTGGCCGCGCCGCTGAGTTTCGCGAGCTGCACGGCGTGGAGCCCCAGGCCACCGGCCCCGATCACCACCACTGTCTCTCCCACCTGAAGACGTCCGACGGTGGTGAGGGCATGGAAGGGGGTCGCGATGGCATCGGAGGCGATCGCACCGACGGCATCGGAGATCGACTCGGGTAGAGAAATCAGGCACGACGTGGGCAGGGCCACCCGCTCGGCGAAGCCTCCCTGGCGAGCCATTCCCAGCACCGCGGGCTGACGGCAGCGGTTGGGTCGACCGGTCCGACACGGCGCACACAGCCCGCACGAGACCTGCCCGAACGATGCCACCTTGTCGCCGGGACTCCAGCCCTCCACCGCTGAGCCGACCTCGGTGATGGTGCCGGCTATCTCATGACCGGGCACGACCCCCGGAGCCACGCCGAGTTCGCCGGCCACGATGTGGCGGTCGGTGCCACAGACCCCGGCTGCGTCGACCCGCAGGAGCACCTCGTCGTCGGCCAGGATCGGCTCGTCGATGTCGGCGAGCTCGATCTCACCGGGTCCCTGGTAGACGAGGGCCTTCATCGGAGCCCCATATGTCGGGCGATGATGTTGCGTTGGATCTGGCTGGTGCCGCCGCCGAGTTCACAACCGCGCACCTCGAGGTTGCGCCGCAGGAAGTGCGACTCGGCCTCCCAGCCCCGCGCTCCGGCCACCTGCATGGCGGCGCTCGTGGCCCGGCCGGCCACATTGTTGGCCAGCATCTTCGCCATCGATGCCTCCATCGGGCAAGGCCCTTCTACATCACGCTTGTGGGCCGCGGCGTAGATCAGCAGGCGGGCGGCGGCGACCTCGGCCTGGGCTTCGGCCAATGGATGCGACACCGCCTGGAAGCGGGCGATGGGTTTGCCGTACTGCTCCCGGTTGCGGGCGTACACCACGGCGTCGTCGATGGCAGCCTGGGCCACGCCGATCGCCTGGGCGGCGTTGGCCAACCGCTCCGGGTCCATGAGTCGGGCCAGGTTCAACCAGCCGTCGTCGATCTCGCCGAGCACCGCGTCGTCACCCACGAACACGTCGTCGTAGGTGATGTCGTTGACCATGAGTGCCTTCATGGCCAGATAATCGCGACGCTCGAAGCTCACTCCCGGAGTGGGGTTGTCGACCAGGAACAAGGAGATGCCCTTCTGCCGGGACTCTCCCGGATAGGTGGCGGTGCGGGCCGCGGTGATGACGACCTCGGCCCGTTCAGCGCCCGATATCGGCCCCTTGGCGCCCCTGATCCGCCACCCGCCCTCGACCTTCTCGGCGGTGGTAGTCATCGCCGCGAAGTCGGAGCCTGCCCCCGGCTCGGACATGGCGAGCGCGAACCGTTTCTCCCCTGAGACGATGGCCGGGAGATAGCGGTCGGTCTGGGCCTTCGATCCGCAGATGTGCAAGGCGTGGGAGCCGAAAATGGTGCCCGTGATGTAGAGAGTGGCCATGGAGATCGAGGTCTTGCCCACCTCTTCCACAAACACGCACAGGTCGAGCACCGAGCCGTCGGAGCCGCCGTATTCGACCGGCACCGGCAACCCGGTCCAGCCCCGGTCGGCGCACTCCCGGTAGAAGTCGTCGGGATACTCCTCGTCTCGCTCGATCTGGAGGATCCGTTCCGGCGGGTAGTGCTCGTCGAGAAAGGCCCTCACCTCAGCCCGCATCGCGAGTTGGTCTGGTGACAGGTAGACGTCCATCAGTTCCCCTTGAACTTCGGTTCACGCTTCTCCATGGTGGCGGCCAGGCCCTCTCGGAAGTCGGTCGACCCGATGGCGCTGGCCTGCAGCACCGCCTCGTGGTCGAGTTGTTCAGCCATCGTGCGATCCTCGATGCCGAGGAAGGCTCGCTTGTTTCCCCGGGCAGCCAGCGGCGCGAGGGCAGCCAGGCGACCGGTGAAGGCAGCGACCGCCCGCTCGAATTCATCCGCCGCGGCCACCTCGATGACCAGCCCCTCCGCGAGAGCTTCTTCGGCACCGAAGACAGCCCCGAGGGTGACGATCTCCATGGCCCGAACCGGCCCGAGGAGTCGGGTGAGCCACCAGGTGGCGCCCGTGTCGGCTCCGGCGAGTCCGAGCCTGGCGAAGACGAATCCGAGTCTGGCCCCGTCGCTCATGATGCGGAAATCGGTGCTGAGGGCCACCGATGCACCGCCGCCGAACGCGTCGCCGTTGACTGCGGCCACAGTGGGGATCTCGAGCCTTGCCAGCGCCATGACACCGGCGTTGGCGTTCCGGAGCCCGGCCTCGACGAATTCCCGGTCGCCGTCGAGCAGGGCCTGCAACGCGTCGAAATCGCCGCCGGCGGAGAAGGCCAGCCCTTCTCCGGTAACCACCAGGGCCCGAGCCGCAGGGTCGGCAGCTACTTCGGCGCACGCTTCGATGAGCTGGGTGAACGACTGGTCGTTGAGGGCGTTACGCACATCGGGACGGCGAAACGTGAGGGTGTAGATGCCTCGCTCATCGCGTTCGAGGGAGAGCAGCTCAGACATCGATCTTGAACACCCGGGCCGCGTTGTCGCGCAGGATCATGCGGTTGGCCTCGTCGGAGAACCCGCAGTCGTACACATCGTCGACGGTCTGTTTGAACGGCAACAGGGGGTAGTCGGTGGCCCAGATCATCTTGTCCTTGCCTCGCCCTCCCGAGAACTTCTTGACCTCGTCGGACCAGTAGCGGGCCGGGCGGGCCGATGCCTCCACATACACGTTGGGGTGCTTCCACGCGAGCGTGATCATCTCGTCCTGCCAGGGATCGCCCACATGGGTGCCGAGGATCTTGAGCTCTGGGAAGGTGAGCGCCACCTCGTCGAGATAGATCGGCCGACCGCATTCCGAGGGGAGCAGAGGACCGGTGTGACCCACCTGGATGCAGAGGGGGATGTCGTACTCGCAGCAGGCCACGTAGAAGGGCCAGTACATGCGGTGGGTGGGCGGAGGTGCCGTGGTGCGGCCGTCGCCGCATTGGAAGGGTTCGAGCCGGAAGGCCTTGTAGTCGAGCTCTTCCACACAGCGGCGGAACTCGCGGATGGCCGGCATGGGGTCGCGGATGTCGACGGTGAAGGCGCCGATGAAACGATCGGGAGCTTGGCGCACATAGGCCGCGTTCTCGTCGTTGCTCACCACCCAGGTGTCGAGAAACTTGAACGACGACGCGACTCCGATGTCGACTCCCCCCTCGTCCATCTCGGCGATGATCTCATCGAGGGTGAATCCCTTGCGGAAACGATCGGCCACTCCGTACTTGTTGAAGATGTGCCAGAACGAGTCGGGCCATCGTTCGGCGGTCTCGGGCGACATGATCGACATCCAGGCATCGATTGCGCCCACCCGTTCTGCAGTCATCGGGCGGTCTCCTTGTTGGTCGGGTTGGTGTTGATGGTTGATATGAGCGAGCGCGAGATGAGTTCGCGCATGATCTCCGATGTGCCGGCTCCGATCGAGAAGCCGGCCACGTCGCGGTAGTAGCGGGGAATCGGCGACTCCTCCATCTGACCGAAGCCTCCATGGAGTTGGAGAACCTCGGCGGCAACCGACTGGACGGCCTCTGCCGCGCGCAGCTTGGCCATCGAGACAGCGAGGTCGCCGGCGGGATCCCGGTCGCTGAGCAAGCGGGCGGCCTGGTAGGCGAGCAGGCGGGTGGCTTCGCAGCTCGTGGCCATCTCCGCGAACCGGTGGCGCCAGGTCTGGAACCCGAGGATCGGTGAGCCGAACGTCTGGCGTTCGGCTGCATAGTCGAGGCCGAGTTCGATGAGGCGCTCCATGATGCCGACCGCGAACGAGGCGATCACCAGCCGTTCTCCACCGAAGTGGGAGAGGATGTAGCGCAATCCCTGGCCTTCTTCGCCGACGAGATTCGCTACCGGCACCCGGCACTCGTCGAAGTAGAGCTCACCCGTGTCTGATGCTCGGGCGCCGAGCTTGTCGAGTCGTCGACCCACTTCGAAGCCGGGGGTATCGGTGGGGAACACCACCAGCGAGATGCCCTTTGGGCCGGGCTCGCCGGTGCGTACCGCGAGGGTGATGAAGTCGGCCCGGGTGCCGTTGGAGATGAAGGTCTTCTGTCCGGAGATGACGTAGTCGCCTCCGTCGCGAACGGCCCGCGTGGTGATGGCGGCCACATCGGACCCTGCGCCCGGTTCCGATACGCCGATCGCGCCGATCAGTTCTCCGGCGATGGCGGGAGCCATCCACCGAGCTTTGATCTCGTCGCTGGCTTCGTCGGCCAGGATGGCGAGGGCAAATTCGGACTGGGCCATGAGCGAAACCGCGGTGCCGATCGAGTCGCTCTTGGCCAACTCCTCGGCGAGGACCGCGGTGGCCATGAAGTCGAGGCCGCTACCGCCCAACTCCTCGGAGTAGCGCAACCCCAGCAACCCTGCGGCGCCCGCCTTGCGGTAGAGCTCGCGAGAGCATTCGCCTGCTGCCTCCCACTCGTCGGCGTGGGGCCGGATCTCACGTTGCACGAAGGACGCCACCGTGGTTCGGAACGCGTCGTGTTCCTCGGAGAGAAAGATCGACGGTTGGCGGGGGTACCCCATTTGAACCTCACACTTCGGTATCAACTGACCAAACTAGTAATCTGGTCAGTCAACGTCAACCGCGCTAGGATCTTCCCGTGACGTCCACGATGATCGAAGAAAACCCACGGGGCCGGCTCCTCGCCGCGGCCGAGACCCGCTTCCGACGCTTCGGCTACAAGCGCACCACCATCGAAGACATCGCCACCGAGGCAAGCACCGGCAAGGGCAGCGTCTACCTCCACTTCGAGTCCAAGCAAGACGTCTACATGGCCGTCGTCGAGCGGTCACTCGATCGGTTCATCGACAGTGCCGAGCAGGTTGTCGCCAGGCCGGGCACCGCACCGGAGCGCCTCCGCGCCCTGGTTGAGCTCACCGCCGACCACTATGGCCACGACGAGTTGCTCCATTCCTCCCTCTTCGGCGAGACCGACCTCGTCGGGGGCGACGTGGCCCGCATGGCCGCCGAACGTCAGCGGCAGCGAATCCGCGCGGTACTCGAGGACATGCTCACCGTCGGCAAGTCGGAGGGCAGTGTGCGAGCCGACATCGACCCCGCACCCACTGCGGCTGTGTTGTTCGAAATCGGTTGGGCCATCGTCCGCAGCGGCCTCACCGCCACCGACACCGGCCAGCTCGAGTCGTGGCTCGACATCCTCAACGACGTCGTCGGCCTCGGGCTCCTGCCTCGGGCCTGACCCCGCTGCTCAGGCGCGCAGCTTGTAGCGCTGGATCTTGCCCGTGGCCGTCTTGGGCAACTCGGCAACTATCTCGAAGCGCTTTGGGCGTTTGTATCCGGCCAGACGCTCACGGCAGAACTGGGTGAGCTCCTCGGGATCGAGTTGGCTCTCGCCGGCAGGAATCAGGTAGGCGATGGGCCTGAGAATGTCGGACTCGTCGCGTTCGCCGACGACCGCCGCTTCGAGCACCCCTGGATGAGAGATGAGGACCCCCTCCACCTCCGCCGGCGACACCCATTCACCACCGACGCGGAGCATGTCGTCGATACGGCCGAGATAGGTGTGGAAGCCGTCGTCGGTACGGGTGTAGAGGTCGCCGGTATGTAGCCATTCGCCCACGAAGGTGGAGCGGGAGGTTTCGCTGCGGCACCAGTAACCGGTGGCGGTCGAGTCGCCGCGTACGAGCAACTGGCCCGGCTCACCCGCAGCCACGTCGCTGCCGGCCTCGTCGGCCACTCTCACCTCGTACCCGGGCACCGGCACGCCGCTGGTGCCGGGCAAACGGTGCTCGGCTGAGTTCGACATATAGATGTGAAGCATCTCGGTGGAGCCGATTCCGTCGAGGATGGTGACCCCGTAGTTCTCCTCGAAGCGCAGGAAGGTCTCCGCCGGAAGCTGCTCGGCAGCGGAGGCCCCCCACCGGACCGAGGCGAAAGTGTCGGCGGGAAGCGATGCGGCGTTGAGGGCGGCATAGAAGGTGGGGATGCAGAAGAACAGGGTGGGTTTCTCCGTGGTGACGATGTCGGCCACGAGCTGGGGCGTGGGCGGACGGGTGGATTCGATGATCGACGTGGCGCCGACCGCGAACGGGAAACTGATCGAGTTGCCGAGGCCATAGGCGTGAAACATCGGCCCGACCGAGAAGAAGCGGTCGTCGCTATTCACTTCGAGAACATTTCGCGCGTAGGTGTCGTAGGTGACTCGCAGATCTCCGTGCCGATGCATCGCCAGCTTGGGGTGGCCCGTCGAGCCCGACGTGCACAGCCAGAACCCGGGCGACTCCGCGGATGTGGGATAGAGCGACTGGTCGCCTTCCCCTTCCTGGAACGCCGCCCACGACATGGTCGCCCCGCTGTCACCGCGGTTGCCGGTAGTGACGACATGCTCGAGCTCCGGCGCTCCAGACTTCAGCTCACCTATGGCTGCGCTCTTCTCATCGGAGACCACCACGACCCGAGCCCGCGAGTCGGCCACAATTACGCCGAGATCACGCCCCGGGAGCAGGGGATTCATCGGCACCGGCACCGCACCGATACGCATTGCTCCGAGGAAGACGGAGATGAACTCGACGGAGTCGAGCATCGCCATCGCGACCCTCTCCTCCGACCTCACCCCGATGGCCCGAAGAGCCCCGGCCGTGCGGCTCACCAGACCCTGAAGCTCCTCATAGGTGAGGCTCTCACCCTCGCAACGAACTGCCACCCGCTGGCCATCGCCGGCAGCGACGTGGCGGTCGAGCATCCATTCGCTCGCATTGAACTGATCGTGCATCTCGGGTCCTCGGTGCGGGAGTCGGGCCGGATCGACCCGACGGTCATACTTTCACGACATCCGGCCCAAAGGCACAGTGACTAGCCGATCAGGTCCGAGGCCGCTTGCTTCACATCCTCTGGGAGCGACTGAGAGCGGCGCGCCTCAGTGTCGAGATGGATCCCGGTCAGCTTGCTAGTGGCCGCGACCTCTCGGGTGACCGTGTCGATCATCTCGTGCTCGAAGATCAGCACCTTGTCGTGTTGTTCGAGCATTCGGGTCCTGATCTCCACCAGGTCGCCGGCGTGGAGTTCGGAGAGGTACTTGATGTGCTGTTCGATGGCGGCCATCCCGCGGTGCTCGTCTCGTAGCCGGGGCGGGGTGAGGCCGAGGGCAGCGAAGAAATGCCACGTCGCCTCATCGAACTTCGAGTCGTACCACATGACGTTCATGTGGCCCATGTGGTCGAGATGCCACGGATAGACCGCCCCCTGATACGTCAACTCACCGGGCCCGGGAGCTTTCGTGGGTGGAGTGAACGCCGGCTCGGCCGAGGCTTCGGGGCCGGCGGCGAGTGTCGCTGCCAACGCCGCCAGCGCACCGACCTGCAGGGTGGAGGCGACCTGGCTCGGAGGGATCGAAGCTGTGCCTCGAAGCCACTTGCGGCAGTACTCCTGGCTGGGACCGATTGCGAGCGAGTGAGCCAGACGCGGATCGATGTCGGCCATGGCTCCACCGTGGGCGAGGACACCGAACAGTTCGGCCTGTACCAAGGCGAACCTGTCGTTGCTGGCGCCGGCCAGCTCCGATGCCTCACCCGCCACGTCGTCGGGCTGCGATGTGAACAGGAAACGGGCCAGGCCGGCGTTGGCCTCCACCCAATCGAGATGGGCGGCCACGAACGAACGCACGGAGTCACGGGGGTCGTCGGAGCCCCCGATCGCTTCGATGACCGCCTCGTGGTAGCGGGCGATTCCCGCCGCGAAGGCTGACGCCACCAGGGATCTCCGGGTGGGGAAGGCGTGAAAGACGCTGCCACTCGACAGATCCAGATCCTCGGCCAGAGCCTGCATAGTGAACGACGCCGACTCGGCGCCGCTCAGTATCTCCAGTGCGCGGTTGAGAATTCTGTCCCTGGTGCTCTCCATAGAGGCTTACTCTAGAGCAAGACTCAAACACCTTCCGCATAGGCGCTCGGATATCGGGCCAGGAACGCGATTACGAGCCTGAGCTCACGCTGGTCGACGCACTCACCGATCTTGTGGGTGTTGTGCTCGATGCCGGGACCGAACCCGAACATCGCGGGGTGGCGATACTTGCCGGCATCCACCCACGCCTTCGAAGAAGGGACATCGATCGATGTGTCGTCGGACGGGACCGGGAAACCCACACCGTCGGTGGAGAAAATCCATCGATCGACGCGGGCCTCGGACCTCAACCCCCCATCATCGACCGGGCTCGGCGTGAGGTTGGGCGAAACGACATCCTCGTAGACCGACGCCGCAACCCGAAGCGAGGAATGGTCTTCCGGAGTAGCCCAGCCCATGTAGACCTGAGGATTCCCGAGCGTGTAGCCCTTCCACGTGGCCTGGTCGTAGACCGGAACGGCGATGTCGACGGTGAGCCCGGCCTCCCGAGCCACTCGAACCGCATCTAGGGCCTCGATGTCGGCCAGAGCCTGCTCGGGCGTCTCGCCCACCGTCAGGCGCCGGTCGAAGCGGAAGGTGAACCGATCGGGCACCGCGCAATCGCTCGGCGACTCCAAGGTGGCCCACGAAGCGGTGCGACTTCCCGCCCCCAGGAACGGATCATCGAGGAAACCTTCACCCTCTCCGTAGCGGCGAGCCGCCTCCGCCACCATCGCGCCACCATGCTCAAGTGGGTTGAGACCCTCCCACGGCATCGAACCATGACACGAACGGCCCGTGACCGTGACCTCGATCTGCATGCGCCCGCGCTGGCCTCGATAGATACCGAGCGCGCCCTTGTGGGCATCGCCGGTGCCTTCGGTGAGGATCACCACGTCGGGGACGAGTTCGGGCCCGGCGCCCGGCAGGACCTCACGCATGAGATACATGGGGCCGCCGCCGTCGTTGTCCTCTTCGCAGGCGGTGGCGTAGGCCCTCACGATCACGCCGCGCAGGGCACCCTCATCGGCCAATTCCAACGCGATCTTGGTGGCCAGCACCTCCGACACCACTCCACCCAACTGGTCGGCGGATCCCCGCCCGAAGATCAGCTGATCCCATTCGTCGTCGGGAGGAAGATGACCGAGCTCGCTGCGCAGATAGTCGCGATCGATCGCGGAAGGGTCGACCATGCCGTCGTAGGCGTCGATCCCTCCGAGCTTGTCGGCCCAGGTACTCCTCAACGCCTTGACGGTGTCGGAGTGGCCGTCGAAGTAGACGACACGCTTCTCGCTGCGGGGGATGCCGTCGTCGGGATCCTCGACCGACCAGACCAGGTTGCCGTAGGGGTCGAATCCCACATCGGCAGGCGAACGCACCGCGCCGATCTCGATGATCTTGTCGTGCAGATACTCAAGCCGGGGTCCCTCATGATTGCTGAGGCCACAGTCGGGGTCGCCTCCCTCATCGACCGGGCGGTCGACATAGTCGGCGGGGATGCGGATGCACTCCTTCAGGATCTCGGCGGCCAGCGGCAGGTACTGGGCACTGAGCTCGGCAACGCGGGTATCAAGACTGGTCACTGGGAAGCCTCCTCGGCTATTTCTGTCAGTCGGGCGGCGATGTCGGGCACCTTGGCCGCGGCCAGCAGGGCCATCACCACATAAACCTTGTAGTTGGCCTCCCGGGCCACATCGACCTTGTACTTGTCCATCACTCCCGGGCTCACCTCCGCACCGATGTCGGCGGGCAGGCAGTGCATGTAGAGGGCCTCGCCCGCCGCAGTGAGGCCCATCCGCCGTTCATCGCAGATCCAGTCGGTGTGCTCGGCATTGCGGGCCAGCGCCTTCTGTTCGACTGCGGCCAACCCCTCTGTGTCGCCGGTGGCGTTGGCGTCGACCCGTTCGAGCATCAGGTCGTAGGCCCCCCAACTCTTGGGGTAGACGATGTCGGCATCGGCAAAGGCTTCGTCCATGTCGTCGACCACCCGGAACGATCCACCGTTGGCCGCATTGGCGTGGGCAGCATCCATACACTCGTCGATGAGCTGATAGCCGGGGGGATGGGCCAGGGTCACATCGGCCCCGAAACGGGTGAGCAGGGTGGCTAGACCCTGGGGCACCGACAAGGGCTTGGCGTACGACGGCGAGTAGGCCCAACTCACCGCGATCTTCTTTCCGGCGAGATCACCGAACTTCTCTTCGAGCCACATCAAGTCGGCCATGGACTGGGTGGGGTGATCGACATCGCACTGGAGGTTGACCACCGGCACGGCCCGAGGGTCGTCGGTGGCCGCGAGGTAGTCGTCGATCCCTTGGGTGATGTCGCGGATGAAGGTGTTGCCCTCGCCGAGGATCAGGTCGTGCCTGATCCCCATCGCGTGGGCATTCATCCCCAGCATCGCGCCGGTCTCCACCGCGGTTTCACCGTGGGAGACCTGGGTGGACGAGCCGTCGACGATCACGGGCTGCATGCCGAGACGCGAAGCAGCCCCGGCCCACGCGCTCTTCGTGCGAGTCGACTGGTCGAAGAAAACGGCCCACGCCAATTCCGACGGGCACAGGCTCGTCGACAGACCAGCGCGATCGAAGCCGGCAAGAGTGCGGGCCAGCGATCGGATCGACGCCAGATCGGCGTCGGACCACCCCTGGGTGGTGAGAAGGCTGCGCTTGTAGACCGCGTCGAGATCGCTCTGATCGAGCGCCTCCAGAAGGCTCATGGGGTTCACTTACTCTCCTATCATCGATGAATTCGAGTGCCGGTCTGCCCGTCGATGGCAGACACGAGATCGCGGGGAAGACACACCAGGGCCACACCATCGACCGCCTCGAGATAGCTGACGGCTGCCTCCATCTTGGGGGCCATGCTGCCCGCCGCGAATTGGCCGGCCGTCGCCATCTCTTGGGCCTCGTCGATCGACAGCAAGGGGCGGGGGATCGGGTCGTCGGAGTAGTAGTCCTCGAAGACGTATTCGACGCCGGTGGTTATCACCAGTCGATCGGCGCCGAGTTGGGACGCGAGCATGGCGCTGACCCGGTCCTTGTCGATGACTGCCTCAGCCCCCCGGAGGGTGCCGTCGACGCCGCGAGCCACCGGCACTCCGCCGCCGCCGCAGCAGATGACGGTGACACCCATGTCGACCAGCTGCTCGATGGTGGACAACTGCATTATTCGTTTTGGTGAGGGCGACGCCACAACCCGGCGATGACCGCGCCGGGGATCTTCCATCAGAGTCCAGCCGTGATCGGCGGCGAGAGCCTCGGCCTCGGCCTTTTCGTAGAAACGCCCGATCGGCTTGTCGGGCTGGGCGAAGCCAGGGTCGGCGGAGTCGACCTCCACCTCGGTGACGATCGTGACCACCGGCAGGTCGAGACCCCGCTCCCGAAGTGCGGTGCGCAGGGCACGCTCGATCATGTAGCCCATCGCCCCCTGGGTATCGGCAACCAGAGAATCGAGAGGCACCTCATGTACGGAGTCGCGAGCCAATTCCGAACGAAGCTGGAGGAACCCGACCTGGGGCCCGTTTCCGTGGGTGAGCACCAGATGCTCGCCCCGCTCGAGAAGGTCGGCGACCGGCTCCATGGCCTCGGCGGTGACCGCGAACTGGTTGGCCACCGTCGGCTCGAGGTCGGGGTCGAGCAGCGAATTGCCACCGATCGCGACAACCGTGAGTGTGGTATCGCTCATCGACAGGGCCCGGCGCGGAAGGTAGGAGACACTGGCGCCGACCCTACCAAGCAGGAACAGTGTGAACGTCAGCGGTCGGACGCATTGCGCTCAGCGGTCGGTGCGGCAACAATTCATCCGTTCACCGAGACAAGAGAGGGCACATCGCCATGGGCAAACTCCATCCAACCCTCACTCCCTTCAACTTCCAGAAGTGGGTCGAAGACAACCAGGATCGGCTGAAGCCTCCGGTCAACAATCAGTTGCTGCACCACGACTCGGGGATGATCGTGATGGTGGTCGGCGGGCCCAACACCCGCGTGGATTTCCACGACGACCCCGTCGAGGAGTGGTTCTTTCAGGTCAAGGGCGACATGATGCTGAAGATCGCGGAGGACGGAGAAATCTACGACGTCCCCATCCGCGAGGGCGAAGTGTTCATGATGGAAGCCCACACCGTCCACGCTCCCCAGAGGCCTCAGGAGGGATCGGTTGGGATTGTGGTCGAGTCGCCACGCATGTACGGCATGAAGGAAGCCTTCCAGTGGTACTGCTTCAACTGCGGCACGATGGTTCACCGCGTTGAGCTTCCCTTGGGCGAGCCGGCCAACATCGTGAAGGTGTTGCCGGTGGTCTACGACTCGTTCCACGACGACATCGAGGCGCGCACCTGCCCCGACTGCGCTGAGGTACACCCCGGGAAGGGCCCACCGCCCGACGGGTGGGTCAGCCTCTAGGCGACCGGCGCTGGAGGATTCCGGCGGCGATCTGTTCGAGCTCTGGTTTGGAGTGGCCCTCGTAGCGAGAATCGGCGGTGGCACCGTAGGCAGAGAGCAACTCGACCTTGTCGGCACCCTCGATGAGCCGGTCTGCCATCTCGAACAAGATGTTGTTTTCCTTGGAGATGTGGGCGGTGATCAACTCCACGAATCCGAACGCGGCAGTTCTGAGGTTTTCTGCGGCCCCCTCGTCTCCTGCTCGGGCCGGCGTCAGCGAATCGCTCATTTCTCGCACCAGCTCACGGCCTTCATCGTGCTCGAAGAGCATCACGGCAACAGGACCCCCCTCTTGAGGCATCCCGTTCGCTTCGAGGGCCGGGAAAAGCAGGTCTTCTTCCTTGCCGTGGTGGCAGGCATCGGCGAAGAGTCGAAAGAAGGTGACACAGCGTTCGATCTCGTCGTAGTCGACATCGCCAGGCTCGTCGAGCACCGCCGCGAGCGCACCGGCAATCTCGAGGATCAGCTCGTGCTCCTGTCGGAGTAGCGCGGTGGGGGTCGCCTGGGCGTCTGTCATGGGGTGAAAATACTCGGCCTGAACATCATTGACACATTCGGGAACGCGCCTTATGGTGACTACCGACCGGTCAGTCGGTCGGTATCAGAGGTCAATGACGAGATGACACTGCAAGTCAAGAGTCCACCCACCAAGTCCGAGGCCACGGCGGCGCGAATCGTCGCCGCCGCCCAACGCCTGTTCCTCGCCAAGAACTACGCGGATGTCACCACCGACATGATCGCCCAGGCCGCGGAGGTCACCAAGGGTGGCCTCTACCACCACTTCGCGAGCAAGGAAAAGCTCTACGTCACCATGATGCTCGCCGACCTCGAGCGAAAGCGCCTCCTGTTCGCCGAAGCCGTCGCCGCCTCCGGTTCGTGCGAATACCGGCTCGCGAAGCTCACCCGGGCCTTCCTCGAACTCCCCGACGAGGAGCGTGAACTCACCCGCCTCGTCAGGCGAGACATCAACACGTTCGCCGGCGAAGAACGCAGCCTTCTGGTCATCGCCTACCAAAGAGCCCTTCCCGACCAGGTCCAGACCATCGTCGAAGACGGCATCCGAGAGGGCGAACTGGCGCCAGGCGATGCCAGGGTCCTCGCCTGGTCCTTCGTCGCCCTCGTAGAGGTATCGATCAGCGACTACGCCGGGAACGTGTTCGGCAACACCGACGCCTCCCTCGACCATGTCCTCGGACTCTTCTTCCACGGAGCCGCGGCCGACACAAACGGAGAATCGCGATGACCCCCACCACCACTGTCACCTTCCCCGAATGGCGCGGCAAATCACTCGACGATGCCCTTCTCGAATGCCGCGACCAGGTCGAGTCCCCCGATTTCGAGACCGTGAACCGCTGGCGCGATGCAGGCGGCAAGGTGGCCGGCCACTTCCAGGTGTCGTTCCCCGAAGAGATCATCCACGCCGCCGGCATGCTCCCCTTCAAGGTGCGCGGAGCTCCCACCGAGCCCGACCTCGCCGACTCCCACTTCGGTTCCTACCTCTGCTCGATCCTGAAGACCTCCCTCGAGTTGGCGCTCAGCGACCGGGTGCAGTTCGACATGTTCGTCTCCCATCCCATCTGCGATGCCGCCCGCAACCTGGCTGCGATCTGGGGCCGCAACTTCGACTACCCGTGCCAGATTCTCTACCTCCCCCAAAACCCCAATTCGGCGGGGAGCGTCGATTACCTGCGCCACGAGTACGACCGAATCCGCCGTGTCGTCGAGGAGGTAGCCGGCCGCGAGATCAGCGACGACGATCTCGCCCATTCCGTCGCCGTCTTCAACGAAAACCGACGCCTGATGCGTGAGCTCTACGACATCAAACGCGAGCAACCCTGGCTGATCGCCGCCGAGGACGCCTATGCCCTGGTGTCGTTGGCCGGGATGATCCCCCGCGAAGAGCACAATGAGCTCCTCGCCACCCTTCTCCCCCAAATCCGGGAGCGCTCCACCAAGCAGGAAGACCGGATTCGGGTGGTGTTCGAGGGCGGATTCTGCGAGCAACCCCCCTTCGATCTCATCCGCATGCTCGGGCGCACCTGCTATGTGGTCGACGACGACTTCCACATCGGAATGCGCTGGATCACTAGCGACGTCGACACCCAAGGCGACCCCCTGCGCAACCTGGCCGAGGCCTACATCGAGCAGTCGTCCTACAGCCCGGTGCAACACGACGACCGCAAACCCAAGGAGAAGATGCTCATCGCCCGCATCAACGAGGCCCGAGCCGATGCCGCCATCCTCGCGGCCGCCAAGATGTGCGAACCCGGGCTCGAGGAGCAGGTCACCTACACCCACGCTCTCGACGATGAAGGCATCGCCTACTTCGTGAGCGAATTCGAAGAGAACATGACGTCGTTCAGCCAGCTCGAGATGCAGGTCGAGACCTTCGTCGAGAATCTGCTGTTCGCATGAGCACGATCCCAACCTCGAGGAGGGGACTATGAGCACTCTTGAAGACACCCACGAACTGGTGGGGCGAGGAAATATCGAAGGCGCCGCCCTGTTTCGCGACTGGTTCGCCGAACTCGGCGAAACCGCGAAGACCGGCGGCGAGGCCGCCTACGTATTCGTCATGGGCAGCTGTAACGAGATCTTGAAGACATTCGACCTACCGGTGGTGTTTCCCGAGATCACCTCGCTACAAACCGCGGTACGCCACGTCGCCCACGAGCTTCTCGAAGAAGCCGAGGACTACGGCTACTCGCCCGATATCTGCGGCTACGTCAAGGCCGACGTCGCAGTGCAGCTCCGGGGCGGCGATCACCCCATGGGCCGACTCCCCAAGCCCACCATCTCGGTACTCACCAACGCCTGCAACACCTACATCAAATGGGCCGAGATCTGGGAGCGCATGTACGGCACTCCCATGTACACCATCGACGTTCCCGGCACCCGCCAGGCCGGCGGCCAGACCTGGGCCGGCAACGCCGACTTCGAAGCCGACCGGAAGTACGTCGAGGTCCAGCTCCGAGAGCTGATCACCGTTTGTGAGCAGGTCACCGGCAAGAGCTTCGACATCGACAAGTTCCGCGACATCCTCGGCCACGCCAACACCATGACCCGCTGCTGGAGCCGGATGCTCGAGCTCAACTCGGCACGGCCCTCGGTGTTCAACGCCCTCACCGACGGCACGATCTACCTCGGAGTCGCCAACGGATTCCGGGGCACCGAAGAGGGTGCTCGCTACTTCGAGCGCCTCGTCGAGGAAATGGAATACAAGGTGGCCAATGGGCTCGGCCAGGACATGGACGAGCAATACCGCCTCCTGTTCGTGGGCGTTCCCTGCTACCCGATCTTCCGCCGATTCAACGAACTGTTCAGCGAATGGGGCGGCACCTTCGTGAACTCCACCTACCTGTGGTTCGCATCGGGAGGCACCAACCGGGGGTTCGAGTACGACCTCAACGATCCGCTGGCCAGCCTCGCCGAAGGGATGCTCGTCTCCGTGCGTGACGCCATGGATTCGATGTTCCACCAAGACACCGTGCTCGAGCAGATGATCGCCGATCATCACGCCGACGGAGTCATCTACCACCCCATCAAGAGCTGTCGCACCGTGTCCACCGGCCTCGCCGACGGCCGCCGCAGCCTCACCGAGAAGACCGGCACACCGAGCCTGTTCATCGAGTCCGACATGATGGACCGACGTGTCGTCTCCGAAGCCCAGATGAAGAACCGAATCGATGCCTTCTTCGAAGGATTGGCATCCCGTCGACAAATGGCCCAAGCCGGCCCGAAGGACTGAAGCTCATGGCATACGCAGCAGGCGTCGACGTCGGTTCGACCCAGACCAAGGCAATCATCATCGACGAAGACGCCAAGATCGTGGGTCGAGCGCTCCTCGACACCGGCGCCAACGTCATCCAGGCCGCCGAGGATGCCTTCGCCGAGGCGCTCACGGAGGGCGACATCAACCGCGACGACGTCAAGTACGTCATCGGTACCGGCTACGGCCGCTACCGGGTCACCTTCGGCGACAGCCAGGTCACCGAGATCAGCTGCCACGGCCGTGGCGCGGTGCACCTGTTTCCCAACACCCGCACCGTGGTCGACATGGGGGGCCAGGACACGAAAGCGATCTCGGTCACCGCCGACGGCGAGATTACCGACTTCTGCATGAACGACAAGTGTGCGGCGGGTACCGGGCGCTTCCTGGGAGCGGCCTCGGCCGCCCTCGACATTCCCCTCGACGACCTCGGCCCCGTCTCCCTCCAGAGCACCAAGCCGATCAAGATCAGCACCACCTGCACCGTCTTCGCCGAATCAGAAGTACTCGCCTGGATCGGTAAGGGCAAGAAGATCGAAGACATCCTGTGGGGGGTGCACAAGTCGATCGCTTCTCGCTCGGCCGGCCTGATGCGCAGGGTGGGGATCGAGGACGAGATCACGTTCACCGGAGGGGTTTCGCGCAACCAGGGCATGGTCAAGGCCCTCGAGGATCGCCTGGAGAAGAAGCTCAACATCAGCGAGGACTGCCATTACATGGGCGCACTCGGTGCCGCCATGTTTGCCCTCGACAACATCCTGGCGGCTCGTACGCCCGCAGAAACCGGAGCCAACTCATGACCATCACAGCCGGGCTCGACATCGGCTCCACCTATGCCAAGGCGGTGATCCTCACCGACGACCAGCAGATCGTCGGAAAGGCCCTGTCTCCCACCGGGTTCAAGCTCCGAGAGGTAGCCCACGACGTATACCAACGAGCTCTTGACGACGCAGGTGTCGATCGGGCCGACATCGCCTACGTGATCGCCACCGGCTCGGGTCGCCACCAGGTCGACTTCAAGGACCTGCACGTCACCGATCTCACCGCCAGCGCCCGCGGCGCCTGCCACCTGTTTCCCGGCACCCGCACGATTCTCGACGTGGGCGGCCAGACCATGAAGGCCAGTCGCGTCGATGAGGTCGCGAAGGTGGTGTCGTTCCGGCTCAACGACAAGTGCGCCGCCGGCACCGGAGCCTTCCTCGAGAAAACCGCTCGCTACATGGGATTCGGCACCGAGGAGATCAGTGCCCTGATGACCACCTCGAAGGAGCCGGTGCCGATCTCGGGGGTATGCGCCGTGTTCGCCGAATCTGAGGTGATCAACCACCTGTCGTTGGGCACCCCGCCGGCCGACATCATGCAGGGGGCGATCGAATCGCTCACCGGCCGCTCAGTTCAGCTCATGAAAAGGGTTCGGGCCGAACCCGAATACACCCTCATCGGTGGGATTCTGCGCTTCGAGACCATGGGCACCTCGGTCAGCAAGCTCCTCGATGCCGAAGTCAACGTGCCCGAAGGAGAGATGGTGCAGTTCGTATCGGCCCTCGGCTGCGCGATCCTCGCTCACCGACGCCTCGAGAAGCTCCGCACCGAAGAACTGGTTGGCACCGACGCGTGAGTGAACCGGACGGTTCCGAGCCGGTCTACTGCTCTGAGGGAATCGTCGTCCTGAAATCGCGCGCCCTCACCGACGAGGGCTGGGAACAGCGAACTGTCTCCGACGAATCACGGATCGGCGAACTGGAGGAGCTCTATTCCACGATGGGCTTCGAGACCACCACCACCGGCCTCGATCCCGCGAGCTTCAGCGATGCCTGCACCAGCTGCGCCGAGACTGCCTGCTCCACCTATCTGGCCCTGTTCACCCGCAAGGCCGAGCAGGGCTGACCAAACACCGACCCACGGGACACGAAGGATGGAAACGAACTTCTTCGACCAGGGAATTGAGACCCTGCCCCGTGAGCGACTGCGCGATCTCCAGGAAGCCAAGCTCGCCACCCTGTTGACCAAGACCTTCGGCGCGAACCCGATCGTCACTCAGAAGCTCCAACTCGCGGGGGCCACCCCCGATGATGTGCGCACCTTCGATGATCTGGCCGAGTTGCCGTTCACCACCAAGGCCGACCTGCTCGCGGCCCAGTCCGACGGGGTCTCGAGCGCCAACTGCACCTTCGAAGAAGATGCCTACGCACGTATCCACCAGACCTCGGGCACCACCGGCGAGCCCCTCAGAGTGTTCGACACGGTGGAAAGCTGGGACTGGTGGGGGCACTGCTGGGGGTTCGTGCTGGCGGGAGCCGGTGTCACCGCCAAGGATCGACTGTTCGTTCCTTTCTCGTTCGGACCCTTCATCGGGTTCTGGGCGGCCTTGGGCGGTGCCCGACGGGTCGGAGCAATGATGATCCCTGGAGGAGGTCGCACCTCCACCCAGCGTCTCGAGTTGATGGCCGACCTCGGCGTCACGGCTATGTGCTGCACCCCCACCTATGCCCTGCGCCTCATCGAAATCGCCCGCGAAGAGGGGTTCGACCTGTCGAGCATTCCGATCGCCACCATGGTGCACGCGGGCGAAACCGGAGCGAGCATTCCCGCCACCAGGGATCGACTGGAGACCGGCTGGCAGGCCCACTGCTACGACCATGCGGGCGCGTCGGAGGTCGGAGCTCACAGCTTCGGTTGCCAGGCGCGCACCGGAGCCACCCACGCCATCGACAGTGAGTTCATCGTCGAGGTGATCGATCCCGACTCTGGTCGACCGGTGGATGCCGGGCGCCAGGGAGAGCTCGTGCTCACCAATCTGGGCCGCATCGGGTTTCCGGTGGTTCGCTACCGCACCGGCGACATCGTGCGCATCGACGATTCACCGTGCCCCTGTGGCCGCACGTTCACCCGATTCGCCGGGGGCATCATCGCCAGAGCCGACGACATGGTGGTGGTTCGAGGGGTCAACCTCTTTCCCGCCGCGGTGGAGAACCTTCTGCGCCGCCACCAGTTCATCGACGAGTTCAGGGTGACGATCACCAGCCGTAGCGAGATGGGCGAGGTGCTCATCGAGATCGAATGTCGCGACGGCACCGACGGGGCCGATGCCGAGCGCGAGGTTGCCGAGGCCTTCGCCTCCGCTCTCGGCCTACGTCCCACCGTCACTCGGGTACCGCGCTCAGCTCTCCCCCGGTTCGAGCTGAAGGCCCGCCGCTTCTTCGTTGAGTGAGCCGCGGGTCTCAGCTGTTGGTCCACTCGGCAGGACGCTTGTCGATGAAGGCTCTGATCCCTTCGACTCCGTCGTGGCTGGGAAGGAGCTGCTCGAGATAGAGACGCTCGGCCGCATCGAGTCGGGCTTCGACCTCGGCGACACGACCGGCCCTCACCGCCTTGGTGGCCATCCTGAGCGAGAAAGGCGATCGCTTCACGAAGTGGCGACCGACGAAGGTGTCGATCGCTTCATCGAGGTCGTCGCCGACCACAATGTTGACGATCCCCATCAACTGGGCCTCTGAGGCCCCGACGCTCCTGCCGGTAAGGAGCAGGTCCTCCGCCGCCCGACCCACCATCAGGGCCGTGGCTGCAGGGGCAATCACCCCGAGTTGGATCTCGGGGCTGGCCAGGGTGGCTTCCTCGTGGGCGATCACAATGCCGCAGGCGAGGACCAGTTCGAGTCCACCACCCAAGCAGCTGCCCTGCACCACGGCAATGGTGGGGTAGGGAAAGCCGATCAGCTGCCGTATCACCCCACCGAGGGCGGCGAGCATCGCAGGCGCCTTGTCGGGCAGATGCTCCTCCACGCTGGCGCCGAAGGAGAAGTGCTTGCCTTCGGCGCGCAACACCAGAACCTTGGCGTCGGTCGATTCCGCAGCACTGGCGATGGCCGGCGCGAGTCGCTCACACATGGCAATGTCGATCACATTGCCGGGGGGACTGGTGAGCGTGATCGTGTGGACCGATCCGTCGTCGGAGACGTCGTGACCGACCAGATCGCCGCTCACGAGTCTTGGGGCGAGACGGCCGCGATGAGGTCGTCGCCCCACACCTCTCCGTTGGCGAGGCGACGGCGAAGGTCGATGTAGTCGACCTCCCTTCCCACCTCGCGAGAGCCGCGGTGGAAGGCCTGGAACCCCGCCTTGGCCTCCGTCATCATGTTGAGCGAGAGCCAGGCCCGGTTGGTTTCGCGGTTCTGATCCCAGTGTTCGAGCTTCTTCTTGCGCAACGACTCGACGGTCTTGATGGTGCAGTCGGGCATGGTGTAGAGGATCTTGGTGATCATTGCGTCGACCCCCGCGTCGAGCAGTTCGAAGTCGACTGTTCCCGACCTGAGCGTTGTCTTGCCCTCGGCCAGCGCCTCGCCCTCCTTCGACTTGCCGTGCACGATCTTGCCCCAATCATCGAGGTAACGATCGGTAACCACGAGGGGGTTGGGCACGAACTCCCCATCGACCTTCAGCACCGGGAAGATGTCGTTGACCAGACCCAGGCGCATGGCCTCGTGGGCGCTCCACGGATCGCAGAGAACACAGCTGGCCATCGCCTCACTCCAGCCAACGTAGAGATGCAGGAAGTCGGTGGACCCTCCGTCGGGAGCCGATCCGTGCTTGGGTCCGGCCTGGCCGAACCGGGCGGTGTCGGCAGCCAGGGTGAAGTCGCAGGCCATTCCGATCTCCTGGCCACCCCCGATCCGCATCCCGTTGACGCGGTTGATCACCGGCTTGTCGCAGGCCAGGATCGCCGACACCATGTCGTTGAACAGGCGCATGTACTGGCGGTACTCGCCGGGCCGGCCCGCGTAGTACTCGGAGTACTCCTCGGTATTGCCGCCGGTGCAGAAGGAGCGGTCGCCGCTACCGGTGAACACCACCGCCACCGCGGCGCGATCCACCGATGCCCTACCGAAGGCAAAAATGACTTCCTTGGTGGCACCGGTGGTGTACGAGTTGAGCTGTTCGGGGTTGTCGAGGGTGATCCAGACCGAGTGGAGACCTTCCACCGGCGCACCGGCAGAATCGAACACCGGTCGCTCCTCGTAGAGGATCTCGTTGAACTCCTTGTTCGGGTCGAGATCGTGGTTGACAAACTCCATTGCATTGCTCCTTTAGGGGATGAGAATTGTTCGCCGAGGATCGTTGCCCTCGTGCACATCGGCCATCACGGTGTTGATCTCGCTCATGGCGACCTTGCGGGTGAAAGGAAGTACTTCGATCTTGCCGGAGGTGACCAGTTCGACGGCTTCGGGGTAGAGCTCGATCGGGCAACCCCAGTTGCCGATGGCGGTGGCGTCGAAGGCCATGAGGTTGGAGAGCCTTATCGACACCTTGTCGCGGGTGAAGCCGACCACGCCGAGGATGGCGGCGGGAACCAGTAGGCCGTAAGCGGTCTCCTGGCCCGACGAGCTTCCCGAACACTCCATGATCTTCCAACCGGTTCGCGGCGCACCGAGCGCTGACGCGTGGGCACGAACCTGGTCGCGCACTTCTCGGGGCGACAGCCCTCTGGCGTTCACGGTTGCGCTTGCGCCGTGCTGGAGTAGAGGTTCGAGGCGCGAGTCGTCGATGTCGATCGCCACCACATTCGCTCCGTAGGCCGCGGCGATCTGCACGGCGTAGGTGCCCACCCCTCCCGCTCCGACCACCACCACGAAGTCTCCAGCAGCCACCTCCGCACGTTTCATCGCCTGTAGGGGGGTGGTGACCGCGTCGGCGATTACACACAGGTCGGCCAGTTCGAGTCCGGGCGGCAGTTCGTCGATGACCGAGAGGCCCGCGGCGGGAACGGTCACATGGCTGGCGAAACCGCCATCGAAGTCGTTTCCGGGCATCAGTGCTTCTTGGCATACGTTCGAGCGGCCCGCCGAACAGAGGTCGCAGTTGCCGCAGGGAATTACTGCGGGAATCAGTACGTCGCGGCCCATCCAGGACTCGGCGCCGGCGCCGGCTTCGACGACATGGCCGCTGATCTCGTGGCCGAGAACGAGGGGCAGGGGGGCCACGGTCTTCACATCTCCATCGAGGAACCCGATGTCGGTGTGACACACCCCGCATCCGGCGATCTCGACGAGTACCTCTCCATCCTCGGGGGGACGCGCCGCGCCCTCAGCCCGCTCGAGGGGCTGGTCGGGGCCCACCATGCGCCAGGAGTATCGATCGGTGCGTGGTTCCATCACGGTTCCTCTTCTTGGTTGGTCGTGTCGTCGGAAGCGATCTCCTGTAGGGCCCTGGTTATGAACACTGGTGTCATCCACTTCCGGTAGCGCGAACCGGTGTCGGTGTTGTCCTGGGGCCGGACCGGATTTGAGGCCAGGCGAGTGGCCTCCTCAATGACATCGTCGGTGAATTCTCGGCCGATCAGGAACTCCTCGGCGGCGATGGCCCGCAACGGGGCTGACGCAACCGCTCCCACCACCAGCCGGATACCTGTACACCTGGCCGCGTCATCGAAGGTGGCGGCGGCCGCCACTCCGAGAAGGGGGAAATCGATCGAACCCCGCCGGCGGTGCTTGAGATAGGTGGCCCGCCCCGTGAAGGCCGGTAGAAGGAGTTCGACGACGATCTCACCGGGCGATTTGGTGTGGTAGTCGATCCCGTCGTTTTGGAAGAAGTCGTCGACGTCGATGATTCGTTCACCATCGGCCGCGACCAGCCTCAGTGATCCTCCCAGCGCAATGGCGACGGGGGCCAGGTCGGTTGAGCTGATCGCCCAGCAGTGGTCGCTGCGGGGTGCAACCCAACAGGTATCGCCTCCGTCTTTGAGGCAATGCCCGCTGGCCTCGCGCCACAGCTCGGGCATGTCGATGTAGTTGCAGCGGGTGTCGAGGCAGAGGTTGCCTCCCACCGTGGCGGTGTTGCGGATCTGCGGCGAGGCGATTGCATCCGCCGCCGATGCCACCACGGCCGGCACAAGGGGTGAGTCCGCCAGTTCGGCCAGGGTTACACCGGCGCCGATGACGCAACGCCCCTCGTCGTCGATGCGAATGCCCTTGAGTGCGTCGATCTCGGCGAGGGACACCAGGGTGACCGGGGTGGTCTGCCTGCGTTTCATCTTGGGGAACAGATCGGTGCCGCCACCCACGATGCTGGCCGTCGGGTCCGAGATCAGGCCGGCCGCCTCCTGGAGCGTGGTGGGCGTGACGAGATCGAAGGGAGGGAGCCGCATGGTCATGGTGCGACGAACCCTTCGGGGGGCTCGACCCTGATCAGCTCACCGAAATCGAAGTCGGGTACCCCTTTGGGTCCGACTCGACCAGAGCCGCCGCGAGCCGCGTCTCTCATGGCGGCGACAATCTTGTCGGGGGTTATCGGCACCTCGTCGATGTGAACGCCGAGGGCATCGTGGATCGCGTTGGCGACCGCCGGAATCACCGGAAGCAGAGGCCCCTGGCCGACCTCCTTGGCTCCGTAGGGGCCTTCGGGGTCGTCGGACTCGATGAGGGTGGTGTGCACCGTGGGGGTCTCGAGCGATGTGGGGATCTTGTAGTCCAGCAGGGAGGGGCCACGGTGCAGGCCGTCGCGAAATGCCTGCTCCTCGAACAGGACCTCACCGAGCCCCATGTAGACGCCGCCCTCAACCTGGCCCTCACACAGCAGGGGATTCAAGGCCTTGCCGATGTCGTGGGCGATCCACACGCGGTCGACATCGACCATGCCGGTGTCGGCGTCGACTTCGAGTTCCACCACGCAGGCCGAGTAGCTGTAGGCCGGTGAGATCCCCACTCCCGCACCCTTGTAGGGGCCGGCCAGCTTGGGGGCGGTGTAGCTGCCCGACTCGACCAGGGGACCGGTGGCGGCGGTGGCCAGCACCACCGCTTCGGTCCACGACACCCCGCTCTCGGGATCGCCGAGCACACCGACCCGACCGTTGGCCACCTCCAGATCCTCGACCGCGGCCTCGAGCTTGGCGGCTACGGCTTCGACGAGGCGGGTACGGACCTTGGTGGCCGCCTCGAGGGCGGCGTTGCCCGCCATGAACGTGACCCGACTCGAATAGCTGCCCAGATCCACCGGGGTGAGGTCGGTGTCGGCGGTGATCATGGTGAGTTCGGCGGGCTCCAGACCGAGACATTCCGCCACGACGGTGGCCAGCATCGAAGTGGAGCCCTGGCCGATGTCGGTGGCGCCGGAGTAGACGGTGACGCCACCACCCCGGTCCACCTTCAGCTGCACCTCGGATTGGGGCATCTTGTTGAAGTAGATGGGGAGTCCGGCTCCGGACATGTAGCAACCGAGGGCCAATCCGACACCGCGACCCTCGGGGAGTTGGCCGTGCTTCTGATGAAACCCCGATTGCTCGACCACCGCGTCGATGCATTCGTTCAGCGCACAGCTGGTGATCCTGAGATGGTTGACGGTGGTGGAGAACGGCTCAACGGCGTTTCGCACCCGAATGGCAACCGGGTCGATTCCAAGGTCAGCCGCGGCCTTGTCGAGTTGGCTTTCGATGGCAAACCGCGCCTGGGGGGTGCCGTGGCCCCGCTTGGGTCCGCAGGCCGGCTTGTTGGTGAACACCCGCATGCCTTCGAAGCAGTAGTTGGGGATGCGATAGGTCGACGTCTGGAGTGCGCCGGTGTAATAGAGCGAAGCCGTTCCGTAGCTCCCGAACGCACCGCCGTCGAGGAACGACTTAAAGTGCATGGCCGTTATCCGGCCATCGCTCTCGAATCCCGTCTTGACCCACATGAGCACCGGGTGGCGGCCCCTGTGGGCGTAGAACACATCTTCGCGGCTGAGATTGAACTTCACCGGACGCCCGGTGATCATGGCCAGCTTGGCGGCCACCAACTCGTGGGAGAACGGATCGGTCTTGCCCCCGAATCCACCCCCGTTGGGAGTGGCGATCACCCGAATCCGGCCCGCGGGGATATCGAGCACCTTCGCCAGAGCGCGATGCACATAGTGGGGCACCTGGGTGGCCGACCACAGGGTCACCTTCCCCTCAGGGCTGCACGATGCCACCGCGGCATGGGTCTCGAGAGCCGCGTGGGTGTTGCCGCCGAAGAAGTAGACGTCTTCGCGCACATGACCGGCGGCCGCGAATCCCTCGGCCACATCGCCGAATTCGAGGGCGGCGGTGCGGTGCACGTTCTGGCCGTCGCCTTCGCCGTGGATGAGGGGCCGGTCGGGGTCGAGGGCCTGGTCGAGGGTGACCACCTCGGTGAGGGGCTCGTACTTCACGTGGATGAGCGCAAGTGCACGTTCGGCGGTCTCGGCGTCGATGGCCGCCACCGCCGCCACCGGCTCACCGACGTGGCGGACCCGGTGGAGGGCCAGGGCGTGTTCATCCTGGCTCACCGGCAGGATGCCGTAGGTGATGGGGAGATCGGCGCCGGTGATCACCGCCTTCACGCCGGGCAAGGCGGCGGCCTCCACAGTGTCGATCGAGGTGATGGCGGCATGGGCGTGGGTGCTGCGGAGTTGGCGGCCCACCAGGGCGCCGGGCGGATTCAGGTCGTCGGCGAATTGGGTCTGGCCCGTCGTCTGCTGGAGAGCATCGACGCGAGGTAGACGGCGGCCCACCACGGTGTGATTCCCGGCGCTCACAACTGGCCCCGATCGGCCGCCAGTTCGACCGCCTCGATGATCTTGTTGTAGCCGGTGCACCGGCAGAGGTTGCCGGTCAAGGCCGCCTTGATCTCATCGGTGTCGGGCTGGGCCACCTCGTCGAGCAGGGCGCTGGCCGACAGGATCATGCCGGGAGTGCAGTAGCCGCACTGGGCTGCTCCCAGCTCGGCAAATGCGCTCTGAAGCTCGTGGGGTTTCCCGCCCTCGACGAGTCCCTCGATGGTGGTGACCGAGCCGGTGGCCACCTGGCTCACCAGCACCAGACAGGCGAGTACCGGCCGACCGTCGAGGAGTACGGTGCAGGCTCCGCACTCGCCCACGTCGCAGCCGTGCTTTGTGCCGGTGAGGGCGAGATCTTCCCGTAGAACTTCGAGCAGGGTGCGGTGGTCGCTGGTGAGCACGCGATGAGTCTCTCCGTTCACCCGGAGGGCCAGAACGCGTTCCGCCATCAGTCGCTTGACTCGGCCGGCAGCTCGCTGCGGCGTACGAAGGCGGTGCCCTCGGCCAGGCGACGAGCCGTGCGCGGGTAGACGGCGTGCTGTGCATGCCATCCGTCGTGGTCGTGAACCGCGCTGGCCTTCACCGCCATGACGCCACTGGTGTGACCGATACGAATCTGGGGCTGATCGGCGCGGGTGACGGCGTGGACGGTCGTGCCCACGATGCGCGCCGCCACACCGGTGGTGGCGGCGAGCGTGCCCGGGTAGGCCTTGTGCAGTACAAGGGGCCGGCCGCCGATGACCCGGGCCAGCAGATCGACGTCATGGGGCTCCACGGGCTCGCCGGTGGCGAAGCTGGTGAAGCGAGCCGGGGGCGAGACGACCGCCGGTACGGGTGTGAGGCCGTCTGACGCCATGCCCAGCAACCTAGCCGCGGCGTCCTTCACCGCTATAACGCGAGCAAGGTGTTCGTCGGTGAACTCACCTGGTCCCTCGCCGCCGCTCATCCCGACGGCTGTGGCCGAGAAGAACACGGTGAGGTTGGCGAGGTCGACAATGCTCGCCTCCACCGGCCCGATCGACGTGTCGAGGATGTCGAGTTCGTTGCCGGTGGGCAGTAGGGCGCCGGTGATTCCTCCTCCGGTCTGGCTGAAGTCGAGGCCGATGGGTGCCCCGGTTCCGGGAACACCGTGTATGACCTCGGTGCCCTCGATCGCGGCCTTCCCATCTGTGATCGGCACATCGGCGATGAGGATCCGACCCGTGTTGGTGTTGTGGATCCTCACCTGGACCGAGGGTGCGTCGACGGTGATCATGGCCTCGTCGACGGCGTAGGCGCCCACCGCAGCCGAGAGGTTGCCGCAGTTGATGTCGTAGTCGACGACCGGCTCGGAGATGCTCACCTGGGCGAAGGTGTAGTCGAGATCGGCGTCGGACCGGCTCGGTGGGTCGATGATGGCCAGCTTGCTGGTGAGGAGGTCGGCTCCGCCGAGGCCGTCGATCTGGCGGGGGTCGGGGCTGCCGAACAGCGACAGGATCACCGAATCCCGAGCCGCTCCCGGCGGCGGCAGCGCGCTCCCGCGCAGAAACACCCCCTTGGAGGTGCCGCCCCGCATGAGGACGAACGGCAGGGCGACCTGTTCGGTCATCGCGGCACTCAGCGGATCAGCACCTGGACGGTGCACGCCGCACCTTCGATGCCGACGGCCTTGCCGCCGCGGCAGTGGGCGAGCCCGACCCGAGCGCCTTCGATCTGGCGGTCTCCTGATTCACCTCTCAGCTGCCTGACCAGTTCGACCACCTGGGCCACACCGGTGCCACCGAGGGGATGGCCTTTCCCGAGCAGCCCCCCGCTGGGGTTCACCGGTAGTCGACCGCCGATATTGGCCTCGCCCCGCTCGACCGCTCCCGGATATTCGCCCTGGGGGAAGAGGCCGAGTCCCTCGACTCTGAGCACCTCAGCGATGCTGAAGCAGTCGTGGACTTCGCAGAAGTCGACATCTTCGGGGCCGATGCCGGCCTTCTCGTAGGCGTCCTGGGCCGTGTCGCGGGTGAGGGGCTCGAACGTCATCGAGGTGGGCTCGACGTCGACCGACCCCGAACGCAGGGTCGAGGCGGCGAGCCTTACCGCGCGCCCGTTGGCGTACTTCTTGGCTGCCGAGTCGCTCATCACGATCACCGCGGCCGCACCATCGGTGACGGGTGAGCAGTCGTGGAGCCGGAGAGGATCGGCGATGGCGCGCGATTCCAGAACATCCTCGACGGTGATGCTGCTGTGGAAGTGCGCCAGGGGGTTGAGCGTGGCGTTCATCTTGTTCTTGACCGGGATCAGCGCGAGCTGCTCGCGGGTCATTCCGAACTCCTCCATGTATCGCCGTGCCCGCATGGCGTAGACGCCTGGCATGGTTGCTCCAACGGCCGCCTCGGGATCGCTCGGATCAGGGGTGAGGGCGCCGCGGAACTGGCTGGTTAGGTGCTCGGCACCGACCGCCACCACAACATCATGCTCGCCGGCCCGAACCGCGAGCGATGCTTCACGGATAGCGGTGGCGCCGCTGCTGCACGCGTTTTCAACGTTGGAGAGCGGTAGTCCGGCCAGGCCCACCTGGGCCAGAATCCGCTGGCCCATCACCATCCCCTGGAAGACATGACCGCAGTAGGCCGCCTCGATGACTCGGGCGTCGATGCCGGCATCGGCGACCGCTCCCAGCAGGGCCTCGGCTCCGAGGTCGGTGGCGTCGCGGTCGGGGTGCTTCCCGAACCGGGTCATGCCCACTCCTACAACGTGTACATCAGTCATTGTTCGGCTCCATTGGCTTGAATCGGTACCCCGTGAGTGGGTTGCCGTCGTCGTCTTCTCCGAACGGCTCGAGGGCCAGGACCATCGGCATCCCGATCTTGATGTCGTCGATCTCACAACCACCGATCTGGCCCATGATGCGGACGTTTTCAGGGAAGTCGACGTATCCCAGGACGTAGGGGACCTCGAAGTCCGGCGTCGACTGGCGCACGACGGAGTAGGTGTAGAGGGTGCCCTCGGTGGCGAACTTCACCGTTTCGAGGTCGCCGCTCAGGCAACCTGAGCAGGCCTCCCTCACAGGGAAGAAGTGGGCGCCGCACGAGCGGCAACGACTTCCGAGCAGGTTTCCCGTGCCGTCGTCGCGAACCTCGAGCTCGCCGGGACGAAAGGACGTGCCAAGCGCTGATCCAGCCAAAATATCCTTCTCCTTCAACAAGAAAGGCAACCGTCCGTCCGGTCGGTAGGTCGCTAGATCGAGTGTTTCGTGGTGGTCGAAGCACGTCAATGAGCGGCGCGCTCCATTTGGGTGATGCATTTGCATCACGAAAATGAAGCAGCGGGCGCATTGTCAGCCGGGGAACCCGCTGGGACGCTTTGAAGAAGCCAACCGACCGGCCGGACGGTTGGCTTCTCGGAGCCTCGGGGAGGGCACATGGATCACACGGATTCGGTACAAACCAGGGAACAAGAGTTCCTCTACGACTGGAATCTGGTCGGCGAGACCGAGGTCGAGCCGCCCAAGCTGGTCGAACTCGACGACGAAACGCTACGAGACGGCCTGCAGGGTCCTTCGGTTCGCCAACCCACCCTCGATGAGAAGATCGGGATCCTCCACCGCATGAAGGATCTCGGAATGCACGCCGCCAACATCGGCTACGCCGGAGCGGGACCCGCGGTGCTCGACCATGTCGTGGCCCTCGCCGAGGAGATCCGCACCGAAGGCCTCGGCATCTCCCCCAACTGCGCCGGCCGCTCCCACGAGTCCGACATCCTGCCGATCGTCGAGGCCCAGCAACGCTCGGGCATAGCGATCGAAGCCGCCCTGTTCCTCGGTTCGAGCCCGATCCGCCAGTTCGTCGAGGGCTGGGACATCGACTTCCTCATCCGAACCACCCACGACGCCGTCACCCTCGCCCGCAAGGAGGGCGTCGAGGTCATGTTCGTCACCGAAGACACCACCCGAGCCCCCGCCGACGTTCTCGACAAGATCTACACCACCGCGATCGAGGCCGGGGCCCGCCGTATCTGTCTCGCCGACACCGTCGGCCACGCCACCCCCTGGGGCGTCAAGGCCCTCGTGTCGTTCGCATGCAAGGTCGTGGCCGACAGTGGCGAAGACGTGAAGATCGACTGGCACGGCCACCGCGACCGCAACCTCGGGGTGATCAACTCCCTCGCCGCCCTCTCTGCCGGTGCAACCCGTGTGCATGCCTGCGGACTTGGGATCGGAGAGCGGGTCGGCAACACGCCGATGGACACCCTCCTCGTCAACCTGAAGCTGCTGGGTTGGCTCGATGTCGACCTGCACAGCCTGCCCGCCTACTGCGAGGCGGTCTCCTCGGCCACCGACACCCCGGTGGCCAACAACACACCGGGCGTGGGCAAGGACGCATTCGAGACCGGCACGGGAGTCCACGCTGCCGCGGTGCTCAAGGCAATTCGCACCGGCGACACCTGGCTCGCCAATCGCATCTACAGCGGGGTTCCCGCCGATGAACTCGGCCGCGAACAGGAGATCATGGTGGGTCCGATGAGTGGCAAAGCCAACGCGGTGGCCTGGCTCACCAAGAGGGGCAGGCCCACCGATGAGGCCACCGTCGAGTTGATACTCGATGCGGCCAAGGCTTCCGACCACATCCTCGCCGACGAAGAGATCTACGGCCTGCTGAGCTCCGAGTCCGCCCAGTGACGATCGACTCCACAATCGACATTTCGCCCAGCACCGCAGTGCTGCTGTCGGGCAATGAAGCCGTGGCTCGCGGCGCCGTTGAAGCCGGCGCACTGGTGGCGGTCGGGTATCCCGGCACGCCGAGCACCGAGATCCTCGAATCGATCGCCAATCGCGACGACATCGACGTCCGCTGGTCACCCAACGAAAAGGTCGCGCTCGACGTGGCCCTCGGCGCATCCCTCGGCGGGGTGCGAACCCTCGCCACCATGAAACACGTCGGCCTCAACGTCGCCGCCGACACTTTCATGACCGCGGCCTACACCGGAGTGGGCGGTGGCCTCGTGATCCTCACCGCCGACGATCCCGGCATGCACAGCTCCCAGAACGAGCAGGACAGCCGGGCCTACGCCCGCATGGCCGGGGTTCCCCTCCTCGAGCCCAGCAACAGCGCCGAAGCCAAGGAGTTCACCCTTCTGGCCTTCACCATCTCCGAGAAATTCGACACCCCCGTCCTGGTGCGCACCACCACCCGAACCTCCCACAACAGAGGCCTGGTGGAACTCGGAGAACGAGTCGTGCCGACGTCGGCCGGCTTCACCCCCGACCCCTCGAAATACGTGATGATCCCCGGGTACGCCCGAGGCCGCCGACCGGTGCTGCTCGATCGCCTCCGAGAGCTCGCCGCCTATGCCGATGCCAGCGACCTCACCACCGAGTCGGGAACCGGCTCCGACTTCGGCGTGGTCACGTCGGGAATCGCCCACCAGTACGTGCGTGAGGTGCTCCCCGACGCCCGGGTGTTGAAACTCGGTGTCAGCTACCCCCTGCCCATGGAGCGGATCCGAGAGTTCGCCGAGTCGGTCGACCGGCTGTTCGTGGTGGAGGAGCTGGATCCGATCGTCGAACACGACATCAAGGCCGCCGGTATCGCCGCCGAGGGGAAGGCCTTCTTCAGCCAGATCGGCGAACTCGATCCCGACATCGTGCGCAGAGGATTCGCATCGGCCGGCATCCTCCCCGAACCACCCGCTCCGAACCCCGCGCCACCCACCGTCGCCCGGCCCCCCTTGATGTGCCCCGGATGTCCCCACACACCGCCCTTCCTCGCCCTCAAGCGGCTCGGAGCCGTGGTCACCGGCGACATCGGCTGCTACACCCTCGCCTCCCTCGAGCCACTCGCCGCCATGGACACCTGCGTGGCCATGGGGAGCAGCATCGGGATGGCGGTGGGGATGGCCGCTTCGGGCGGTGCCGAGGGTCCGGTGGTG